>JBLYYE010000062.1:0-2616 GCA_048549915.1 Porticoccaceae bacterium | reverse complement strand
GTGCGCGACGCGTAGATCGTCTCGATGCGCTAGTAACCGAGATTGAAGCCGCGGGTGGCCGCGCCACGGCGGCGGCTATGGATGTAACTGATAGAGCCTCGGTAGAGGCTGGCTTTGATGCCGCAGAGCAGGCTTTTGGCACGGTCACGGTAGTTGCCAATAACGCCGGTGTTGCAGAAACTAAAGCGGCGCTGGAGATAGACGAGGCCGGTTGGGACTATGTGATGGATGCCAACCTCAAAGCGGTTTGGAGTGTGGCGCAAACTGCGGCTCAGCGCATGGTTGCTGCCCGCACTAGCGGTTCTATAGTCAATATTGCTTCTATTTTAGGTTTGGCGGTCGGCCCGGGACTGAGTACCTACGCAATCTCTAAAGCCGGCGTTGTACAGTTGACCAAAGCTTTGGCTCTAGAGTTTAGTCGCGCCAATATTCGTGTTAACGCCATCTGCCCAGGCTATTTTGTTACCGAAATGAACCAGGCTTTCTTTGCTTCAGAAAAAGGCCAGGCTTATATAAAAACAACACCGGCAAGACGTACCGGCCAAATGGATGAAATGACCGCACCGTTTATGTTGCTCGCCAGTGATGCAGGAGCATTCATCAATGGCGTTGCGCTGCCGGTTGATGGCGGCCACCTGCTGGGAGGGCTGTGAGGTGAGTACTCTGGATAATAATCAACTCCAAGATAATCGCCGCGACTTTAAATTTGCCCGGCTGCGGCGCGAATCGTTAGATGCGTCCCCTTTTACGCAGTTCTCACAGTGGATGGACGATGCTCTGCAAGCGCAGTTAGTTGACCCCACGGCAATGACGCTAGCAACGGTCGGCGAGGGCGGTAGACCCTGGCAGCGCATGGTCTTGCTGAAGGGGTTTGATCGCCAGGGGCTTATTTTTTACACCAATCTGGGCAGTCGCAAAGCAGCTGAGATTGCGGCCAACCCCCAAGTGTCACTGCAGTTCCCTTGGTTGGCGTTAGATCGGCAAGTCATAGTCGGCGGCCGCGCAGAAAAATTGTCGGTAACAGAGGTGGTTAAATACTTTCTCAAGCGCCCCATGCAAAGCCGGCTTGCCGCTTGGGCATCGCGCCAGAGTAGCCGAATCAATTCTCGCCAAGCTCTAGAGACTCAATATCTGCAGTTAAAAGAAAAATTTGCCGACGGCGAGGTGCCGGTACCCGACTTTTGGGGTGGCTTTCGGGTGGTACCGCACGAATTTGAGTTTTGGCAGGGCGGCGAGCACCGTCTCCACGATCGCTTTAACTACCGACTAGATGAAGACAAGCAGTGGCAGATCAATCGGCTGGCGCCATAGCACTACTCAACTTTGATAATGGAGGCTAACCACTGTCCAGTGGACATTGCCGCTTGGGGTAGTCACGCTAATGTCATCGTCTACCCGCTTGCCAATCAGCGCTCGCGCAACCGGTGAATCGATGCTAATCCACTGCTGCGCGGGGTCTATTTCGTCGCTGCCAACAATGCGCAGGCAGCGCTGTTCGCCATCCTCGTCTTCAAGAGTAACCCAGGCGCCAAAGTAGATGCGGTCTCTGTCTCGCGGTGGACGCTCGACTATAGTCGCCAGTTGCAGCCGCTTATCTAGATAGCGCACGCGACGGTCTATTTCACGCAATCGGCGTTTGCCGTAGATATAGTCGCCGTTCTCGGAACGATCGCCATTTTTGGCTGCTTCATGTACGACTCGGGTGACTTTGGGGCGCTCTACTTTCCACAATTGACGCAACTCTTCACGCAGTTTTTGGGCGCCCTCCGCCGTTAAGTAAATCGTCACTTTACTGCTCTCACTCATAGAATTCTCATAGACTGTCGGGCTATAGCAAGCGACTCAATAGTCACACTCACGGCTTCATTCTAACCTGTTGACGAGTAACCTTGGGAACAGAGAGAGTTAAAGTTCTGGACAATTTTAGGTGCCGCAATGAGTAAACAGCCGATCGATACCCACGTTGTGTTTAATCAACCAACACCGCTGGAAAATCACAACAGCTGGCTGAGTGATTTGCTACTTCAACACTGGACGAGCTACTACGGTGGCGACTGGGCAGCTGCACAACTGGAGCAGTTTGGTGCGCGCACCGGTGGCGATCTGTTGGTTGCGGGCTTTCTGGCCAACAAGCACAAACCGGAGTTTTCACCCCACAACCGCTTCGGTGAGCGTGTTGATTTGGTGGAATACCACCCCAGTTATCACCAGCTTATGGCCCATGCAATAGAGGCCGGTTTGCACGCACTTCCGTGGAACCAGCCCCGCTCAGGCGCGCATGTGGCGCGTGCGGCGATGGAATTTATGCATACGCAAGCCGACCCCGGCAGCGGCTGCCCGCTAACTATGACATTTGCAGCAATCCCTGCTCTGCGCCATCAACCTCAGTTGCTAAAAACATGGGGCGATAAGATTCGCGCGCCCCACTACGATCCGCGCAATATCCCTTTTTTCGAAAAGCAGGGTCTTACCATCGGTATGGCAATGACTGAAAAGCAGGGTGGCTCTGATGTCCGCGCTAATACAACCCGCGCAGAACCTATCGGCAGTGATGGTGAGGTGCCTACCTACGAAATTACCGGCCACAAATGGTTTTGCTCGGCGCCGATGTGCGAC
>JBLYYE010000061.1:0-7088 GCA_048549915.1 Porticoccaceae bacterium | reverse complement strand
GCGGTTATGTTGCCGCTGGGATATTCGGGCTTGGATCAAAACCCAGCTGAACCCCAGCAGCTGTTCGTCTGGGAGGACAATCCACTAGAGCTTTATGGTGATTTAGACCATTATCAGTGGCTGGTTTACGGCGAGTAGCTTAGGGCAGAACAAAAAAAAGCCCGGCACTGCCGGGCTTTTTATCTACTGAGTTTGCAGTAAGCGGTTTACAGGCCGCCTTCAAACTCGGGTAAGGCTTGGAACAGATCAGCGACTAAGCCGTAATCGGCTACCGAGAAGATCGGTGCCTCTTCGTCTTTGTTGATGGCGGCGATGACCTTGCTGTCTTTCATGCCGGCTAAATGTTGGATTGCACCGGAGATGCCTACAGCGATGTAGAGTTCGGGTGCAACAATCTTGCCGGTTTGACCGACTTGCATATCATTGGGAACAAAGCCTGCATCGACGGCTGCGCGCGAGGCGCCCACAGCAGCACCGAGCTTGTCGGCAATGCTATATAGCATATCGAAGTTTTCGCCATTACCCATACCGCGGCCACCCGAGACAACAATAGAGGCAGCGGTAAGATCTGGGCGATCAGATTTTGCTACTTCTTCACCGACAAAGCTGCTGGTGGTGCTGGCGTGAGCAGAGCCTACAGCCTCAACGGTTGCAGTGCCACCGGATGCTGCTGCAGCATCGAAGGCTGTGCCGCGCACAGTCATAACTTTGATGCTGTCATTGCTTTTAACTGTTGCTATGACGTTGCCCGCATAGATCGGACGCTTGTAGGTGCTGGCATCGATCACAGCAGAAATATCTGAGATAGGCTGCACATCAAGCAATGCACCTACTCGTGGCAAGACATTTTTACCGGTAGTGGTTGCAGCTGCCAAAACATGGCTGTAATTGGCGGCAAGTTCGGCCAGCAACGGTGCGATACTCTCTGCTAGAGCGTTCTCATAAGCAACGTTGTCGGCTAGCAGTACTTTGCCAATGCCGGCAACCTGGGCGGCTGCATCGGCAACAGCTTGACAGCCGTTACCAGCGACAAGGATATCTACGCTGGCATCGATCTGTTGCGCTGCGGTAACAGCGTTGAGAGTGGCTGCGTTTAGGCTTTGGTTATTGTGTTCAGCTAAAACTAGTACGCTCATTTAGATCACCTTCGCTTCATTTTTGAGTTTGTCTAGCAGCTCACCAACGTCTGCTACTTTGATGCCTGCCGCACGTTCGGCTGGCGGCTCTACACTGAGCTGCTCGGTGCGCGGGGCGACATCGACACCAAGCTCGGCTGCGTTTGTTACATCAAGAGGTTTCTTCTTAGCTTTCATAATATTGGGCAGCGAAGCGTAGCGCGGCTCATTAAGACGCAAGTCAGTGGTGACAACCGCTGGCAAGGTTAGCGCTAGAGTTTGTAGGCCGCCATCTACCTCGCGAGTGACTTTGGCGCCTTCGGCATCTAAAGTCAGTTCAGAAGCAAAAGTTGCCTGGCCTGCACCCATTAATGCAGCCAGCATTTGGCCAGTTTGGTTGTTGTCGCCGTCAATGGCTTGCTTGCCGAGCAGCACAAGTTGTGGCTGTTCTTTATCAACCACAGCCTTCAAGCACTTGGCGATTGCCAATGGCTCTAAACGGCCTTCAGCTTCAACCAATATGCCACGATCTGCGCCCAGTGCTAATGCAGTGCGAATTTGCTCTTGGCATTGAGTCGCACCAACAGAGACAGCGATTATCTCCGTCACTACGCCCTTTTCCTTTAAGCGCACAGCCTCTTCCACTGCGATTTCGCAGAATGGGTTGATGGACATTTTGACGTTGTTCAGCTCGACATCAGAACCGTCAGATTTGGCCCGCACTTTAACGTTGTAGTCGACTACACGTTTTACCGCGACTAACACTTTCATGGCTATTCCTTCTTTTATTGAACAAAAGCGGCGGTTAAACCAGCGCAAGTAATAAAGCCGTATGGCCTTTAAATTGATGCGGAATGATGCCGCCTGACCGCTGAAAAATCAACACAGTTGGTGGCCAATGGTTCACGCAATTAGCCTATATGCCGCCTAAAAATGCGACTATGCAGTCGATTAAAGCTAGTAAGATACAGGTGTATAAGGCCGCGATAATTGACACGCAGCTAATATAAAGCGGTAAAATCACGCTATTAGACCAAAGGAGATCAGCGTGGAAAGAGATTCAATGGAGTACGATGTTGTCATCGTCGGTGCCGGCCCTGCAGGGCTATCGGCAGCTTGCAAAATTAAACAAGAGCGCCCAGATACATCCGTTGTGGTGGTTGAGAAGGGTTCGGAAGTGGGAGCGCACATCCTCTCTGGCGCCGTTTTTGAAACAACCGCACTAGATGAATTGTTTCCGGATTGGAAAGAGCTCGGCGCACCACTCAATACCCCAGTTGTACATGACGACATTTTTGTACTGACGGGTGCCGAGAAAGGCATCAAGGTGCCGGGTTTATTTGCACCCAAAACCATGCACAACGACGGCAACTACATAATTAGCTTGGGCAACCTCTGCCGTTGGCTCGCTGAACAAGCTGAGCAGTTAGGCGTCGAGATTTTCCCGGGCTTTACTGCTGCTGAGGTACTTTATGGTGATGGCGGCGAAGTGCGTGGCATTATCACCGGCGAAATGGGCGTCGGCGTTAACGGCGAGCAAAAAGATAGCTACGTGCCGTCTATGGAGTTGATTGGCCGTTACACGATATTCTCTGAAGGTTGTCGCGGTCATCTCGGTAAGTCTTTAATTGCCAACTACAAGCTCGACGAGGGCTGCACTCCACAGCACTACGGTATTGGTATCAAAGAGTTGTGGAGTATTCCTGCCGAGCAACATCAGCCTGGTTTGGTCGTCCACTCCGCTGGCTGGCCGCTGAGTGAAAGCGGTTCTTCAGGCGGTAGTTTCCTCTACCACATTGAAGATAACCAGGTGGTTGTCGGCTTGATTACGGATCTCTCCTATACCAATCCGCATGTCAGCCCGTTCGATGAATTCCAGCGCCTCAAGCACCACCCAAAATTTGCTCAATACCTAGAGGGTGGCGAGCGACTCTCTTACGGTGCTCGCGCGCTGGTTAAAGGTGGCATTCAGGCACTGCCAAAAATGGCCTTTCCAGGCGGCCTGATCATCGGCTGTGACGCTGGCACACTAAACTTCGCCAAGATCAAGGGATCTCACACTGCCATGAAGAGCGGTCTAGTTGCCGCAGAGACTGTCGCAGCGGCCCTCAATGCAGATCGCAGCAATGATCTGCTAGAAGAAATGGACACTAATTTCAAAAACTCCTGGGCATATAAAGAGTTGTACATGCAGCGTAACTTTGGCCCGGCCCAGCATAAGTGGGGCAATATCATCGGCTCTGCTTACGCTTTTGTCGATATCAATATCTTCAATGGAAAGTTACCTTGGACCTTAAAGGATATGAAGCCCGACCATGAAACTCTGGTCAAGGCCGCCGACGCAAAACCGATCAGCTACCGCAAGCCGGATGGCAAATTAAGCTTTGACAAACCCTCATCAGTATTCTTATCTAACACCAACCATGAAGAAGACCAACCCTGCCATCTGCGACTGACGGACTCCTCGATACCTTTGGCAGTCAACCTTCCAATGTATGATGAGCCTGCGCAGCGCTACTGCCCCGCTGGTGTTTACGAGATTGTCGAGAGTGCGGAAGGCGACAAACGCTTCCAAATAAACAGCCAAAACTGCGTGCACTGTAAAACCTGTGATATCAAAGACCCCTCACAGAATATTAACTGGGTGACGCCCGAGGGTGCCGGCGGACCCAACTACCCCAACATGTAGGAATAAAAAAACGCCCCTCGGGGCGTTTTTTTATTCTAGAGTCGGGAGCAGTTGTTTGGCCCCAACGGTTCCGATCCAAGCTTGTTCACTCTCCCAGCTAGCCTCTTCGGCTAACCGGTAATAGTGGTGTCTTTCAATCAGTGCACAGAGTCCGTCTCGAACAGCAATGACTGGAAGTGCGCCTGTGGAGTGTGCGAGCGCTTGTATAGAGTGGTCAGGGCCGAGCAAGAAATCGCTGCCGTCATTGCATGCAAACTGGATCTGCCCTTGCCCGATCTCCATTGCTATGACACGCAGTGGCGCGGCTTCAACTGTTATTCGCCATTTCTCTACCGGGGTGACTAAAAAATACTCGTCGCCTTCCTCTCGGCGCAGCAGCTGGCAGAAGAGCCGTTCTATTTTTTCCCGCGTAAAGGGGTCACCGCAGTGAAACCAACGGCTGTTGCGGTCAATAACGATATCAATATCGCCGGATATGGCGGGCTTCCAGGTGTGGCGCTGGCTGAGGTCCAGTTGCTGTGGCAGCCGTTGAGCCAGAGAGTCAACAGGTGTGGTGTTCACGACTTGCGGTATTGCCCGCGGTTACCCATGGTGACACCGATGGCGGTGATGAAATCTACTAGGCCGTCCGAATCCGGGTGGTAGTTCCAGCTCTTGTTGAAGCACAACTCAACGGCACCTTGGGTCAGCGCCCACGCTGCGAGATAGTGATAGCGCGGCGGGACATCTTCCAATACACCGCGATCTATCTGACGCTGAATCATATCCTCAAGAGCTTGCTCGTTAGAGCGGCGCAACTCGTGGAGTTGCAGCATCTGTTCGCGGATATCCTCAGCTTCATCGAGGCGCACTTCAAGATGCTGCACAAGGCGATCCAGCTCAGGGCGTTCAAGTCGCGAGTTAAAGTAGGCTTTTGCCGCAGCTCCAGGGTCGCCCTCTTCTGTGCTGGCAATACCTTTTGCAAGGTTGGTAGTGATACTGCGCTCATAGTCGAGCATGATGCGTACAAGAATTTCGTTTTTAGTCAGAAAGTGTTTGTACACCGTGCCTTTGCCAATGCCTGCGCGCTGGGCGATGTTTGCAACAGTCACTTTATCTATCCCCTCACTCAAAAAGAGTTCTAAAGAGGCGTCGATAATGCGCTGTTCGCGTTCGAGAAAGAGTTTTTTCTTTTCGCGAATTCGGTCTGAGCTAGAGAGCTGATTGCCCATAAGTGTGTGGCTACCTTGCATAACTAGTGGAGTACAATAAGTTGATGGTGGTCAATAAAAGACCATTAGTCAACCATTTAACCATTTATTCATCGCAATACAAGGAGCCTGCATTGCACAAGCCTACCCTTCTTCCAAAGCTATTGGGCTGCGCCGGTGTTGATCCTCGCGAAAGTCGCCGCGCTCAACAGGTTGCACTTTTCTTTGAACTGCCGATGTTGTTGGCCGCGCTGTGGGTTGCGCTCAACTGGTGGGCCTTGCGCAATACCCCCTCCGCACTTTTGCAGATTGATCGATACGACTTACCGCTGTGGCTTTTATTTGTTGTTGAAGCGCTGGTTGTCGGCGCACTCTGCCAAGACAGACGCCGATATCTGCGCAACAACTGGTTGAACGCCGTTGTTATCGTTGCCGGGCTGCCTCTGCTGTTTGGTGTAGACAGCGACTTAGGTGCGCTGCGTTTGGTGCGATTAATTGCACTGGCCTCTATATCGATTCATGTCGGCAGCCGAGTCGGTCGGATGTTGAAGCGCAATCAGTTACTGCCGACGTTAATTGCATCCACTATCGTTGTGGTGATGAGTGGCATCATGATGGCTGCTTTAGACCCGGCGATAGAGACTCCGGCGGATGGCATCTGGTGGGCCTGGGTAACAGTCTCTACTGTTGGCTATGGGGACTTAGTGCCGATCTCGACCGCAGGACGATTAATGGCCAGTGTGATCATGCTGCTCGGCTTGGGGCTTTTCAGTCTTATAACCGGGGCATTTGTCGCATTTTTTATGGAGAAAAAAGAGCAAGAGGTCGAAGAGTTGGTGCTTCTAGAGCAGCAGCACATCGTCGATCAAATTGAACTGCTCCATCAGCGTCTAGATCAAATTGAGCAAGCTATAAAGGATACTAAAGGCTGAGTTGGCAGGCGGTGCAAGGGCTACACAATAGCGCGCACTGTGGCTATAATCGCCAACCTTATTGAGGTTAGTAGCCTATATAGGATGTTTGCTCAGCCTCACAATTTATATCGGAGTGTAGCTCAGCTTGGTAGAGCACTGTCTTCGGGAGGCAGGGGCCGGAGGTTCAAATCCTCTCACTCCGACCATCGCTCACATTTACAACAGAATTTTCACCGCACTCGATTGCACTTAACGGCAATTGCCAACAGGACATCTCCCTATCATGGTTAAATCAACTGACAAACCCCTCGTTGCCGTTATTATGGGCTCAACTTCAGATTGGGAGACGATGCAGCACGGGGTGGCTATCCTTGAAAAATTTGGCATTGCTCACGAAGTCGAGGTGGTTTCAGCTCACCGCACACCCGACAAACTTTTTGATTTCGCACAAAATGCATCAGGTCGCGGTATTGAAGTGATTATCGCCGGTGCTGGCGGCGCTGCCCATCTGCCCGGCATGGTCGCAGCCAAAACTGCCCTGCCCGTTCTCGGTGTGCCGGTTCAATCTAAAACCTTGAATGGTATCGATTCACTGCTTTCCATCGCCCAGATGCCGGCCGGGATTCCTGTTGGAACACTGGCTATTGGTCGCGCCGGTGCTACCAACGCAGCACTTCTGGCGGCCAGTATTTTAGCCAACCATTACCCGGCTGTTGCAGAGCAGCTGCACGCCTACCGCGCCTCGCAAACAGAGGCTGTCCTAGAGCGTCCTGATCCGCGCGAGATGGTTTAATGCGTATCGGTATATTAGGTGCCGGTCAGCTGGCACAAATGATGGCTCAGGCTGCCCCAGGGTTAGAACTGGAGTGTGGTTTCTTGGCGCCGGAGGCCGATGCCTGCGCAGCGCCTTATGGACGTCATTGGCAAGCATCATTCGATGATCAAAATGCCATTGCCGAGTTAGTTGAGTGGGCTGATGTAATCACTTATGAATCCGAGAATGTCCCTCTAGAGCTGGTCGAGTCGCTGTCTAAACAGTTGCCCGTCTACCCCCCGGTTGCAGCTTTGCAAGCTGCGCGAGATCGCGGTGAGGAAAAAAAGTTGTGTCAAAATCTAGGTGTCGCCACGGCAGACTTCGCACTGATAAACAGTAGTGCCGAGCTCGCTGAGGCGCTTGCGC
>JBLYYE010000060.1:0-18929 GCA_048549915.1 Porticoccaceae bacterium | reverse complement strand
GGCGAAGGCTTCCAGTTCTTTCTTGTTCATATTGCCTATCCTTATCCTATTTAGGGTTCAATGATAGGCGGTTTACACAGTTTTATTTACAGGCTCAAGTAACCCATCTCCAGGCTTTTATCAAAATTTGATTGATGGCGAGCCACGCTCACAAATTGAAACTTGGGGTTTTTCGCTTAAAGCTGATTGGCAAGTAGGTGAAGGTACTTTTACTTCAATCACTGCATATCGCGAAACTGACGCAGATGCTGTTGATGTTGCGGTATCAGCCGCATTCGAATACCAAACTGCATTCGCGGGTTCAGGCTTTGCTGGTGTTGCTACATTGGATAATCCTGTTGTTGAAAATAGTGAACAATTTACTCAAGAATTCCGTTATGCCTTTGATTTGAATGACGACATCTTCTTGCAGACCGGTTTGTTCTACCTTAATGAACAAGTTGAACGGTTTGAGAGTAGTATCATTGTCTGTTCCTTTGCCTGTTCTTCTCCAATAGCATTTGCATTGCCAGTTGGCTCAACTACCCAAGCCAACGAAACCGATAGCTATGGTTTGTTTGCCCAGGGTATCTGGAGTGTCAACGACCGTACCGATGTGACTTTCGGCGCGCGTTACACCTACGAAGAGAAAGATGCCACAAATGTCGGCGCAGCCAACGGTTTGAACGTAGTGGCACCCTATGATGTAGCAATGAGTGAAGACTGGAGTGCGTTGACGCCGAAGCTGGCTGTTAACTACGCAATTAACGACGACATCTCTAGTTATGCATCTGTCACTACCGGCTTCAAAAGTGGCGGTTACCAAGGTATGGCGCCCAACGGCGTAGCAGCCTCGACAGCCTTTGATGAAGAAAACGTCATCAGTTATGAAGTGGGCGTAAAAGGTACACTCGCTGAGACTTTGCGTTTTAGCGCAGCGGCCTTCCGTTCTGATTACAGTGACCTGCAGATCCTTCGCATCGTAGATCTCAACCAAGTCATTGATAATGCTGGTGAAGCTGAGATCCAAGGTGTTGAGCTAGAAGGGCAGTGGCTGGTGAGTGACAACTTCCAGTTGATGGCAACCTATGCCTACCTGGATACCGAGTACACTGAGCTGCAAGGTGATGAGGATAATGAAGGTAATTCTCTGAGAAATGCCCCCAAAAATGCCTACTCTTTAAGTGCTGTCTTTGATTACCCGGTAGCCTCAGGTAACCTGAATGCACGTGCTGATTACACCAGCAAAGATGAGGCTTTCCAAGATCCGGAAAATCTAGTCGTTGCAGCGATGCCTGAGTACGAAGTGCTCAACCTGCGTGTCGCTTACACCCCAGCTAGTGAAGAGTGGGAGGTGGCTGCATGGATGAAAAACGCCCTGGATGAAGAGTATCTAGCGCACAATTCTGTGATTCCTGATCTTGCTGAGCTGGCTCTGCCTGCAGCACCACGCACTTGGGGTGTCACCTTTAACTACCGTTTTGGTAACTAAACCCAGGAGTCAACAATGGTTCGATTATGGTTAACCCCTAATATCGGCCAGCCTACAAAAAACCAGTGCGTAATGCGCTGGTTTTTTGTTTTGGCAACGGCCGTATGTTCCCCTTGGGCTGCCAGTGCAGATTCTATTGATGCAGTAGCTAAGCAGTTTGTAGAAGTTGGGCTGCAGTTTCAAAACCACGATCCGCTGCCCTATATTTTTTTAGGCCCGGCAGAGTGGCGCGCAACGGCTAAGGCCAACCCGCAAACGTTAGAAGAAACCCTGGCCGACATCCGTGCCCTGCGAGCACGGTTAGACGCCCTGCTGGCTAGTGATGACGCACTTGAGCAGCGCCGTCGGCGCGACTTAGGCGAGCGCTTGTTGGCAGTGCAAACTCGCGGCGAGATCCTCAATGGCCAAACACCCGCCAGTTTTGATGAAGAGACGCAAAAACTGTTTGGCGTACAGGCGCCACACTATAGCGAAGCACATTTTCGCGAGTTAGTGGCTGAGTTAGACCGGTTGCTCCCAGGCAGCCAGCCGCTAGTAGAGCGTGTGGCGACTTTCCGCGATCGATTTATCATTCCGCGCGACAAGTTAGATCGGGTAATCGGCCGCGCAATGCAGGAGTGTCGCGCACGCACGCTCGAGCAATTTGATTTGCCCGCCGATGAGGCGGTAAAGCTCAATCTAACCGGCGATATGCCGTGGGTCGGTTTTACCGAGTACAAAGGCGACAGCCACAGTGTTGTCCATCTCAACCACGATGTGCCGGTGCATATAGAGCGCGCTATTGAGCTCGGTTGCCATGAGGGTTATCCCGGTCACCATGTGCATGCCTCGTTAATACAAGATCGTTTGATCAACGGCCGCGGCTGGGTTGAGTACAACTATATTTCATTAGTCGGTCCACTCGCTGTGGTCGCAGAGGGTGCTGCAAGCTTCGCTATGGAGCTAGCCTTTACTCGCCTAGAGCGCATGCAGTTTGAGCGCGATGTGCTGCTGCCGCTGGCCGGTCTCTCCGATGAAGGACTGGAGACCTACTACCACTATGTCGATCTGATCGAGCAGCTAAACTACGCCCGCAACGAAGTGGCTCGCAAGTACCTGTTTGAGGGCATGCCCCGCCAACAGGCAATTGAGTGGTTGATGGAGTTTGGTTTAGAGACCGCAGGCACTGCAGCCACCCGGCTCAACGTGATTGATGCACAGCGCAGCTACGTGGTCACCTACAACTTTGGCCGCACGATGATCGCCAACTACCTAAAGAGCAAAGGCGAAATAGGCACACCGGAGTCTTGGCAGCACTTTTACCAGATTCTGACCACGCCACTGTCGCCGCGCGATTTGTTAGGTGAGGCCAGTAAATAGTAAGAACGGACCGGTGCGGCTAACTTAATCTTGTCATAGTTGGTTATTATTATGCCCTCGACTTAAAAGAGGGCAGCTTGTGACAGTAAAAGTAGGCATTAATGGCTTTGGCCGCATCGGGCGTTTGGCGCTGCGCGCCGCTTGGCAGTGGCCCGATTTCGAGTTCGTGCAGATTAACGACCCGGCTGGCGATGCGCAGACCTTCGCCCACCTGTTAAATTTTGACTCGGTGCAGGGTCGCTGGGATTGTGAGGCTACTGCTACAGAAGACGCTATTGTTATTGGTGAGCAGGCTCTGCACTTTAGCCGCAATCGCCAGATTAATGAAACAGACTGGTCTGGTTGCGACATTGTTATTGAAGCGAGCGGTAAATTTAGAACCACAGCGCAGCTCAACGCCTATTTAGAACAGGGTGTTGGCCGTGTAGTGGTTACCGCCCCAGTCAAAGAGCCCGGCGTGCTCAATGTGGTGATGGGCGTTAACGATGCGCTTTATCAGCCAACCGAGCACCGTATTGTTACAGCCGCCTCGTGCACTACCAACTGTATTGCTCCGGTAGTGAAAGTGGTGCATGAGCAGCTGGGCATCCGCCACGGTAGCATCACCACTATTCACGACATCACCAATACGCAAACTATTTTAGATGCCCCGCACAAAGATCTGCGTCGTGCGCGTGCCTGTGGCATGAATCTAATACCCACTACCACCGGTTCGGCCGCCGCAATTGCAGAAATTTTCCCCGAGCTCAAAGGCAGGCTCAACGGCCATGCTGTGCGTGTGCCCCTTGCTAATGCTTCACTGACCGACTGCGTATTTGAGCTAGAGCGTGCCACTACTGCAGCAGAGGCTAACCAACTGCTAACAATGGCTGCCGATGGCGAGTTGGCAGGCATATTGGGGGTAGAGCAGCGCCCGCTGGTGTCTGTGGATTACCAGGGCGACCCGCGCTCAGGGATTGTCGATGCGCTCTCCACCATGGTCATTAACGGTACACAACTTAAGTTGTACGTGTGGTACGACAACGAGTGGGGCTATGCCAACCGTGCTGTTGAGCTAGTGCGGAAAGTCGCAGGCAGTTAGGGGCATGAACGATAGTCGGCAGGCCCTGCGTCAGTATCTGTTAATTACGGGTAATTACTGGAGCTTTACTCTTACCGACGGCGCACTGCGTATGTTGGTGCTGCTGCATTTTCACACCCTCGGTTATACCCCGTGGCAACTGGCGCTGCTGTTTTTGTTTTACGAGTTGTTTGGGGTTATCACCAATTTAATCGGCGGCTGGCTGGGGGCGAGAATTGGCCTCAACCGTATTATGAATATCGGCTTAGGCCTGCAAGTGGCGGGGCTCGCTATGCTGATGGTGCCAGCCGCTGCGCTAACAGTGCCTTGGGTTATGGCGGCACAAGCGCTGTCAGGTATCGCTAAAGATCTCAATAAAATGAGCGCAAAAAGCGCTATTAAATTGCTGATACCCGCCGGCCACCAAGGGCGGCTCTACCACTGGGTGGCGCTGCTGACTGGCTCTAAAAATGCGCTCAAAGGTGCCGGTTTTTTTATGGGTGGCGCACTGCTGGCAGCGCTGGGCTTTGCTAATGCCGTGGCGTCGATGGCGGTGGCGCTGGCTTTGGTGTGGCTGGCCAGCATGCTGCTGTTACAAAAAGAGCTCGGTCGCGCCAGTCATAAGCCCGCATTTAAAGAGCTGTTTTCAAAAAGCCGATCTATCAATATTTTATCTGCGGCGCGGTTGCTGCTGTTTGGTGCGCGCGATGTCTGGTTTGTGATCGCACTGCCGGTGTTTTTGTCGCAAAGCCTAGGTTGGAGCCACACCGCCACCGGCAGTTTTATGGCTGCGTGGATTATCTTTTATGGGATTGCGCAAGCGGCTGCGCCCGTTTTAACCCGCAATACAAGCAGCGCGCCACCCAATGGCCGCAGTGCAAGTTGGTTGGCAGCGGCAGTCGCGCTAGTGCCGGCGCTAATGGTTTTGGGTTTATATGGTGGGCTGTCGGCCAGCGCAGTTGTAGTGGCCGGCTTAATACTTTTTGCACTGCTGTTTGCACTCAACTCAGCAGTGCACAGTTTCTTAATTGTCGACTATGCCAGCCGCGATGCAGTATCGCTGGATGTCGGTTTTTATTACATGGCCAACGCTATGGGACGGTTGCTGGGTACGCTGCTCTCGGGCGTGTTGTTTGCCAGTATGGGGCAGGGAGTTGCTGGGCTAATGGCCTGCCTGGCTGCTTCGGCATTAATGTTGACTGCAACAGCCATGATATCAAGCCAACTGCCCAGTTCATCGCAGCGCCAACTGGGTAATACCCATTAAGCGGTTTCTAAATATTAATCTTCCATCAGCCCAGAGATTTAGCCGCTAGGGCTTGATAAATTAGCTGATTATTCGCAGTGCTAGATAGGGCGCCACGTTTAAAACCAGTATGGCGATCTTATAGTTAGCCAAAAAACTGAAGTAGTAACCGGGCAGCTCAGTTTCTGCAACGCCACTTAACCGGCTGTGTATAGACGTGATCGGTTTTCCCATAGCGCATAGCATCAGTGTTGAAAAAGCTAACATGCCGATATTAATAGCGCTGCTCCAGCCCAGAAATTCGGTAATAGTGTTTATCTCCATAGGGTTCCCCTTGTTGAACTCTAGTCAGGTTAGCAGAGACCGCTGGCTGTTTATTGATCTGATCGAGCCGCTGTGAAAATCAATTAAAATTTTAGATTTTTACATATTGCTCGAGTGCTTTGCGATTGCGGATTTGGATCTGCCCGTATTGTTGTTCTATCCAACCGCGTTGCTGTAGTTCTTTGATCGAGATATAGAGCATCTGCCGCGAACATTGGGCTGCTTTTGCTAGCCGTTGAGAAGTCAGCCGTACCGTGGGTATCGCACTGCGATCACCGCTGATATCTATAAACATTAAGAGAAGTGCCGCTATACGCTTGCTTCGATCGGGTAAAATCGATAGTTGTTGTCTATTTAATGCCGCTCTAAAACGTAAGCCCTCCATTTTGAGTACTTCAGGGTAGAGCTCAGGCGAGTTGTTAAGTAGCTGTTTAATGGTGTTAGCGGGGCAGGCCAATACGCGGCTGTCAGCGGTGGCGAACAGCTCCCGCGAGGCCGGTTCATCATTGAATAGGGCCACCCAGCTGCTCATGGCGCCGGGCCCAAATACCGCCAAAACTAACTCATCGCCATCCGCAGTAGTGGTGCACATCTCCAGCTGGCCAGTGACGACAATATAGAGATGGTGGTGGGCAGAGCCGCTGCGCTGCAACACACTGCGCTGGCTAAAACTTAACAATTGAGAGTGTTCGAGCAGCCTCTGCTGTTGTTCGGCGGTTAACTGATTGAATACCGTCAATTTTTGCAAAAACGGTTCCAAGCCTTGTGTCGTGAGCAGTTTGATCATGCCGCATAGTAACCTATAAAGTCTAAATTTAGACATTTTAACTGTCCTGCAAGCGCTACAGTAGGGGTATAGAAACCCCTCACTGAGCGGCAGCCACCATGCAAATTAGCGCATCCACAGCAGACTCACCCCAATCCGTCAGCAATCTGGACTTGCGCGATCGCGCCGCACTGTTTACTGGGCTACAGAGTGAGACCTTTGATCTGCTGGTGATTGGTGGCGGCATTACCGGCGCCGGTATTGCCCGCGATGCGGCTATGCGCGGTCTCCGTGTGGCTTTACTGGAAGCGCAAGACTTCGCCAGCGGTACCAGTAGCCGCAGCTCGAAGATGATCCATGGCGGTCTGCGTTATCTTATTAAAGGAGACATCGCGGTCGTGCGGGAATCTGTCAGTGAGCGTGAAACGCTGCACCATATTGCGCCGCATCTGGCGCGAAAAATGCCTTATATTGTCGGCACTCGCCACCGTCTGGAGCAGTTCATTATGCGCGTGGCGCTTACCGTCTACGAGCGGTTGGGGCGAGTGGCCGCGAGTGACCGTCATCAGCGCTGGAGCCGCGAACAGCTGCGCGCCAATGAGCCGACATTAGCTGCCGAGAACTATTATGCTGCGGTCGTCTATCCCGAATATCTCACCGACGACGCGCGGCTGACGCTGGCGAACATCCGTTCGGCCTATGCGCACCGCGCACAGGTGGCCAACTACTGCAAAGTAGTGGGGGTGGCGCACGAAGAGCATTTCACGGTTAATTGTCAAGCGCAGCTGCCGGGCGAAAACCACACCTTTAGTATTGGCGCGAGGGCAGTGGTCAATGCCGCCGGGCCTTGGGTGGATGCGGTGGCGCAGCTGGAAAACCCCGCACAACCTAAACGGTTAGCACTCAGTCGCGGTATTCATCTAGTGGTGGAGCACGTCAAATTACCTGTTCTGCACACTGTTGTGATGGCCAGCGCTGATGGGCGCCGAGTGTTTGCGGTACCGGTTGGCGACTTTACCTATCTGGGCACTACCGACGACTTTTACCCCGACACTGAATACTGGCCCCCCGTGACTACTGCCGACATCAGTTACCTCTTGGCTATCACCGCGGGTTATTTCCCCGAGAATCTATTGGTCCCGGCAGATATTGTCTCAGCTTGGTCGGGGATCCGTCCGTTGGTCGCCGAGGGCGAAGGTGTCGCGGCCAAAGAGCTCTCACGCAAAGACGAGGTATGGCATGGGACATTGGGTATGTGGTCGGTCGGTGGTGGCAAGTTATCGGCCTACAGGGCTATGGCTGAGCGGCTGGTAGACAAGCTCGTGGCTGCTGAGCATTTTGACGCCTCACCCTGCAAAACCCATCAAGAACGGCTGCCAGGTGGGGGTGCATTGACGGCGCCACTAACGGCGGTGCCAGAGCAACTCCTACAGAGGTTGCAAAGCTTGTACGGCAGTGAAGCGGAAATAGTGTTGTCGATGGGTGGCGATCTTGAGGCCGAAGTGACCTTTGCGGTGCGCTGCGAAGGAGCGCTGCGGCTAGAAGACTATTGGGCGCGCCGCAGCAGCCGGGCCTGGTTTGAGCATGCCGGTGGCGTTGCTAGTTTGCGACCTGCTGCTGCGATTATGGCTAGATTATTAGACTGGGATGAAGCGCGCCAAGCACTGGAGATTGCTCATTGCGAGGCGATAGATGCCCACAGTAGACAAGAATTTAGTTAACACTCACTAGCAAAATTTAATCAGTTATTGCTCAATCACTCACCACCGGACTTCATTATGAACAACGCATTTTTAGCCGAACTGGCGCAACATATTGGCAGCGAACATCTGTTAGTGAACGCCAGTGATCGGCAAGCTTATCGCTACGATCATTGGTGCATCAAACACTATCGCGACTGGATGGGCCAAAGCATCGAGGCCGCTGGTTGTGTGGTTAAACCGCGCAGTGCCGCCGATGTGCAAGTTGTCGTAAAGACCGCTGCTGCACACGGTGTGGCGATTGTGCCCTTTGGTTTAGGCAGTGGTGTGTGCGGTGGAATAGAGCCGCAATCCTCACAGCTGCTCTTAGATATGGGCCAGATGAATACGCTGCTGGCGCTGGACGAAGAGAACCTGCTCGCTACCTTCGAGGCCGGTATGAACGGTTTAGAGGCCGAAGAAGCCGTCGCTGCCCACGGTTTGACCATTGGCCACTGGCCGCAGTCTATTGGCATTAGTAGCGTGGGCGGCTGGGTGTCGACTCGCGCTTCCGGGCAGTTTTCTACCGCCTACGGCAATATTGAGGATATGATTTATTCATTGCAGGTGGTGCTACCCAATGGCGAGTTAGTCACGCTGGGCAAAGCCCCGCGCGCAGCGAGCGGGCCTGATTTGCGCCACCTATTAATGGGCGCCGAGGGCACCTTGGGAGTGATCACTCAGGTCACTTTATCACTGCGCCGGGTAGCGCCCTGCCGCCGCTACTCTGCCTATTACGCCGCCGACATGGCGCAGGGTTTTAATGCTCAACGGCAGATAGTTCAAGCCGATTGGAAACCGCCGGTCATGCGTCAATACGATGCTTCTGAGGTGGCGCGACTGTTCCCCGATTTTGATCAACAAGGCCAAGCGATGTTGCTCATGGTTCATGAGGGACCGCAAACACGGGTCAGTGCCGAATTGGACGCTGTAGCAGAAATTGCCTCAGAGTTAGGTCTTATAGAGGCTGATAGTCGCGTCGGCGAACTATGGATGGAGCGCCGCAACCATGTGCCGCAGTGGCGCGACCTGCTCGAACAGGGCTGGATAGCCGATACCATCGAAATTTCTGCACCGTGGAATAAAATTGTGCAGGTCTACCAGGACGCCATTGGCGCATTGAACACGGTGCCGAGTATCGTCAATGCGTCGGCACACAGCTCGCATGTCTATCGCTCCGGGATAAATTTGTATTTTACCTTTGCTTGCCAACCGGCCGATAAAGCACAAATGGAAGCGCTCTACTTTACCTGTTGGGATAAAGTGCTTGAGGCCACGGCTGCCGCCGGTGGCGGTATCGCGCATCACCACGGGTCCGGACGTCTGCGCAAGAACTACTTGCATCACGACCTGGGTAGCGGCGGTATCGAACTGTTGCGCACCATTAAGCGAGCGATAGATCCAAACACTATGATGAACCCCGGCAATTTACTTCCCGACTGAGTGTCTTTGCCCCTAACAACAAGAGGTTGCTGCCGTGATGGAGAGCCAAGAGCCGCTAATTCTAGCCATAGATAACGGTACGCAGAGCGTGCGTGCGCTGCTATTTAATCGCAGTGGCGAGTTGGTTGCCAAGGCGCAGACGCCGCTAACCGACTACACCAGTCAGCGTGATGGCTGGCAAGAGCACGACGCCGAATCTTTTTATCAGCAGATGGCCGCCACTTGTCAGCAACTGTTTGCAGACAGTGAGCAGACGCCAGAGCAGATAAAAGCCGTCGTGGTGACGACCCAGCGTGCTACGGTAATTAATCTTGATGCTAAGGGCCAGCCGCTTCGCCCAGCGATCATCTGGACCGACCAGCGCAAGGCAGAGATACGCTCTAAACGGCCGTGGCTATGGCGGCTGGCGTTCCGCCTGCTCAGGCTCAAACCCACTATCGACGCGCTGGAGTGCGAAGCAGAAATTAATTGGATTGCCCAAAATCAACCCGAGATTTGGGCGAATACAGCGCATTTTCTGTTGCTGTCGGGCTTTCTTAACTACCGGCTTACTGGTGAGGTAAAAGACAGCATTGGTAGCCAAGTGGGTTATATCCCCTTTGATTACAAGCGCCAGTGCTGGTCTGGCCAAAGAGACTGGAAATGGTCCTGTATGCCAGTGGCCAGATCGCAACTGCCCAAATTAGTGGCGGTAGGGGACACCATCGGGACTATTACCGCCGCTGCCGCCAGGGCAACCGGCTTACTGCCCGGCACTCCAGTCATTGCTGGCGCCGCAGACAAAGCTTGCGAAGTACTGGGCTCTGGCTGTATCGAAGAGACTATTGGCAGTATTTCGTGTGGCACGACCGCGACAATCAACGTATGCCAAAATCGCTACATTGAACCGCGCCCATTTATACCACCGTATCCGGCAGCTCTGCCGGGCCACTTTAACGGCGAGATCCAAGTATTTAGGGGCTTCTGGATGGTCGAGTGGTTTGTGCAGCAGTTTGGCAGCCCGGAGCAAAGCCGTGTAGCCAACGACAACAGGTCTGTTGAGATGTTACTCGACGAGCTCGTTGTCGCTACGCCGCCAGGCGCCGAAGGTTTAATGTTGCAGCCTTACTGGAATCCCGGGCTTGGCCAGCCGGGTCCAGAGGCGCGCGGCAGCGTGATCGGTTTTACCGACAAGCACGGCCGTGCCCACCTGTATCGCGCACTGCTGGAAGGGCTAGCATACGCCTTGCGCGAGGGAAAAGAGCAATTGGAGCGGCGCAGCAAAATTCCTATTCAACGGCTGCGGATAGCCGGTGGCGGTTCGCAGAGCGATGCGGTTATGCAGATATTAGCCGATGTTATGCAGCTGCCTACCGAGCGTCCATCCACATACGAGGCCAGCGGTTTGGGTGCGGCAATAATTGCAGCAGTGAGCTTGGGTTACTACCCAGATTATTCTGCAGCTGTGCCGGCAATGACCTCTGTGAGCGCGCGCTTTGAGCCGAACAGTGTCAACAGTGCACTCTACGAACAACTCTACAAGCAGGTATACCAGCGCCAGTATGGGCGCCTTCAGCCGCTTTACGCAGCGCTGGTAAGCCTATTGCCTCACTAATTTCGGTGCAAATTTTAGCTGATTTTGACAACCGCTTTGCCAAAGTGCTCGCCATTGAACAGCGATAAAAATGCCTCCAAGGTTTGCTCTACACCCTCGAAAACAGTCTCTTGGCTTTTTATGGCGCCGCTTTGTACCCACGGTACCATTTCGCTGAGAAAAGTCTCTTGTTGGTCGAAGTGGTCGGAGATAATAAACCCCTGCATGCGAATTTTTTTACCCACTATTAACATTAGGTTATTGACCTCGCCCTGACTGTCGGCATCGTTGTAACCACTGATCATTCCGCAGGCGGCAATGCGCCCGTATGGGTTCATAGCATTAATAGCTGCCTGTAGATGTTCGCCGCCGACGTTTTCAAAATAGACGTCAATCCCTTCGGGGGCGGCTGCTAGCAGCGCCTTGGTTAAATCACCGCAGGTTTTATAGTTGATCACCTCGTCTACGCCGCACTCATTGCGCAGCCAGTCGGCTTTTTCATCGCTGCCGACACTGCCTATCACGCGGCAACCTTTGAGCTTGGCAATTTGACAGACATTGGCGCCCACCGCGCCAGAGGCTGCTGAGACAAAGACAGTCTCGCCGGCTTTAGGTTGGGCGATTTGCAAGAGACCAACATAAGCTGTGAGCCCCGGCATGCCGAGCGTGCCTAAAAATAGTGACGGGTGTTGTTCAGCCACAGCCGGCAATTTTTGCAGCTCCGCTGCATCGCAGATAAATCGATCTCGCCAGCCGTTGAGGCTGAGCACAATATCCCCGGGGATAAAATCACTGTGTTGTGATGCGCGGACACGGCCGACGGCGCCGCCAGTCATCGCTTCGCCGAGCTCGTACGCCTCAGCGTAGACAGCGTTCTCACGCATACGACCGCGCATGTAAGGGTCAACTGAGAGAAACAAGTTATCGACCAGTACTTGATTAGTTTTGAGCTGCGGTAGCGTGTGCTCGACAAGGGCAAAGTGTTCGCTGCTGGGAAGTGCAGTAGGGCGCTGAAGGAGGTGCCATTCGCGTGCGTTTGTGAGATTGTTTTTAGTCATTTTTTGCTCCAATCGCTGGGTTCAAGTTTCCTAGCATAACGCGGTCTGTGCCCGGGGGTATAGCTCGATGGTATTTTCATCTGTTTGATTTGGTATAGGCCGTTTAGAGGTTTTGTGTCTGTCGCTTATCAGGCATGTTAAGTCTAAAAATTCATAAGGATTGATTTATGACTATTTCTCGACGTAATTTTATCGCGCTATCGGCTTCTGCTGCCGTTGCCTCAGCACTGCCACTCAGTTTGGCTGTGGGTGCGCAAGGGAGGTTGAGCTTTAGCGATTATCGCCAGTTTGATGCGCTCGGTTTGGCTGAGGCGATTAGGCTCGGACAGTTCACCGCCGCAGAGGTGTTAGAGACGGCTATTGCCAGAGCAAGTGCTATCAATCCGGCGATCAATGCCATTGTAATCCCAGATTACGACTATGCGCGACAACAGCTAGCTGCAGGGGTTGGTGACGGACCTTTTGCCGGTGTGCCTTTTTTACTGAAAGACTTGGGTATGCATTTGCGAGGGACTATTACTAGTGAAGGTTCGCAGTTTTACGCAGGCCGTATTGCCAAACAAAATAGCACGCTAGTGCAGCGCTATTTGGATGCCGGTTTGATGATGATGGGTAAGAGCGCAAGCCCAGAGTTTGGCGGTACTACCACTACAGAATCGACTCTTTATGGTGCTACACGCAACCCATGGGATTTAAGCAAAACTACGGGGGGGTCTTCTGGCGGTGCGGCGGCAGCCGTTGCCGCAGGTATTTTACCTATGGCTAATGCTACAGATGGCGGAGGCTCTATTCGTATACCCGCCTCTTGTTGCGGTTTATTTGGCCTAAAACCAAGCCGCGGCAGAACACCTCATGGCCCTAGCTCATTAACCAGCCTCATGAGTGCCAACCACTGCGTATCGCGCTCGGTGCGTGATAGCGCAGCCTTGCTTGATGCCACTGCGGGTATGGAGCCCGGAGCTGCCGGTGGCCCCAATCCGCCAATCGGTAGTTTCTTGCAAGCCAGCCAAACCCCTCCCAAAAAACTGCGCATAGGATTGCTCCTCACTCCGATCACTCGCTCACCAGTGCACAGTGACTGTCTAGATGCAGCCAACCATGCAGCGGTACTGTGCGAGTCGCTTGGACACCGCGTCGAGCCGATAGAACTCCCTATAGATGCAGGCGAGTTTTTCCATGCAACAGGGATTATTATGGCTGCCGGCAATGTGGCGCGGGTGCAACTGCGTGAAAAAGAGCTTGGCCGCGAGGTGACCGAAGAGGATTTAGAGCCGTTGATTTACCAGCGATACCTCAAAGCATTGAACAATACTGCCGCCGATTATCATGCAGCAGTAAATACTGTTCATCGTATCGGCCGTCAAATGAGTCTCCTACACAACCAGTACGACCTGCTCTTGTCTCCTACTCTCGCTAACCCGCCACTTGAAATTGGGCGTCTGGCACTGACCCGTTTGGATCAAGGCTATCTGATGGATGTACTCAGTTACTCCGCATTTACTATGCTCGCTAATGCCACCGGAGCGCCGGCGATGTCGGTGCCTTTACATTGGAGCGCACAGGGGCTGCCGATAGGTGTCATGTTTTCTGGCGATTATGGCCATGAAGAACTATTGCTGCAGTTGGCCGGGCAGCTCGAGCAGGCGCAGCCATGGTTTTCTAAGGTTGCCAATATATAGCTAGCTCAGTTAACGATGGTTACTCTGGTAATTGAGCCAACTTTTTCTGTCTCTTTAATCTGCGCTGTCTGCTCCGCTTAAACCATAGTGTAATGCCCGTTACCGACAGGATCAGCGGTGCAAGCCCTAAAATTGCCCAGAGTACTCTTGTCGTTAAGCCACCAAAGGTTCCGTAGTGCAGTTCTTCAAACGAATCAACTATGGCTGGTCCAAACCCAGTATTGCGGATATCAGTGGTACCTAGTAGCTCACCGGTTTGTGAGTCAAAGCTAACGGTACTCGAATAGCCGCTTGAAAGCGGACTTTTAGATGGCACTGATCCCCATGCAGTGATCGCTGTGCCCGGTTCCCAGGGGAATGACAGGTAGTTAGTAGTAAAGCCATCTAATTCTTTGCTTGAAGTTTCTAAGAGTGTGTCTAGGGAAAGCTGGTCGTTATAAAGTCGCTCGGTCATTAGATAATGGGTATGGCCATCTGCGTGTTCTTGCAGTTCATGGATAAAATTGTCGATATTCCACCAGCTTCCGGTAAAGCCAAGAATTAGTAAAACTGGTGAAGCGATTACCCCAACCATTTTATGAAGGTCTGAAAAATAGATAACTAATCTTTTTTTCCAGCGCAAAGTAAAAAATTTTTTCCAGAATTTGCGGTGCAAAATAATACCGCTTATGCCAAGACCAAGTAGTGCAATAGAGAACAGCCCAGCCACAAGTAACCCAGCATCGCCAAGCAACAGTGTGTAATGAAGTTCGAGCAACCAGTCGGTCAGGTAGTGGTCTAGAGGAACTGGCTCAGCTAATACAGTGCCGCTATAGCTATCAAGAAATAAGTAGTTCCAGGTGTCGGTGCCGTTGGCTATTACATAAACTAGATCAGCGCGCTGCGGATCATCATGAAATAGCCAACCGGTCACTTGGTGATCAGCGTATTTTGTATTGATCTCGGCCAATAAATCGTCCATTGGCAGCCGCTGTGAGCTGTAGTCAGGGACGACAACATTGTCGTGCATCAGCAATCGATCTATCTCGTGCTTAAATACTAATAGTGATCCAGTTAGACAGATAACTAGTAGGGGAATAACCGCTAAAAGTGCTGTCCAGCTATGCAGTTTGAATAAAAATTTGTTCACTTTATCCTCATAGCAGGGGTTCGAGCCCCTGCAACTCTGACTTTTTCAATCACGTCTCTTAGTACTGCCAATTCACTGACAGCTGCCAATTGCGTGGCGCCGCATAGTAGGCTTGCTCAAATTTAACTGAGCTAAAATATTGTTTGTCAGTGAGGTTATCGACATTGGCGCTGAATGTGAGCCTCGGGCTGAATTGATAGCGAGCATATCCACCAATAACTGAGTAGCTGGGTTGGCTGATACGGCCATAGCTAGAGTCAAAATAAATATCATCTTGCCACCGCGAAGATAGACCAAATTTCCAATCGGGTAGCGCCGAGGGGGTATATTCAAGAAGTAACTTAAAGCTATTGCGGGGTACAAAACTCCGTGCTTTTTCTCCGTCCTGATCTTCCATTTGTAGATGCGTGAAACCGGCTTGCAAAGAAACCTGTGGATTGAGTTGCCCGCTGAGCTCTACCTCAATACCTGACGATTCGACATCTACACCGCGATAGATCGAGAAATCAAAATCATCGCTGTAATCAGTGTCGTCGATACCATCACCATCCCCGTACTCTTTAAACTCCTGCAAGTTGGACTGTTCGGTTCGAAATAACGCGAGGTTGAATAGCGCACCATTGTGTAATTGACGCTTGATACCAATTTCGTAACTCTGCCCTTGTGCAGAGCCCAAAGACTGTAGGTTTTCGCCAAGTACATATTGCGGTTGATAGATATCGCTGTAGCTAGCGTAGAAATTTATTCCCGGGCTCAGTTCATATGTCACCCCGTAGTAGGGCGAACTGCCATCTTCGTCGGCGTCGGTGGAGACGCCATAGCTGACGCCTTGGTTGGTGTACTCGAGGGCATTCACACCTACAATTAACTGTAACTGGTCAGATACGTTGAGCTGGACGGCAGCGTAAAAACGGTCTAAATCGATATCCTCATGCGCCGATTGGCTGGGGTCATCCCAACTGGGCCGTGAGACTTCGGTGCCGTTCCAGCCTGGAAAAGTGGGCATGCTTGTAAAGCCTGTGAGGGCAGCATGCTCGAAAGACTCGCTATCACTTTTTGCCGTGCTGATACCTAGTTGGAGTTGGTGTTCACGTCCGAAGATAGATAACTCGCCATTTAGGTTGGCATCCAACAGTAGATTTTTTTTGTTGACTGAGTATTTGCCCGGAAAGCTCTCCAAGCCGAGCCCGCTCTCTTGATCAAAGCCGGTATTTGTGTAGATATAAAATAACTCAGAGTCTTCTTGATAATCGTTCTTTACTGCGCTTAATCGCAGTTGCCACTCTTGAGCGAGCTGCATGCCGACTTCGACAAATTGTTCTTCGGTTTGGGTATCCCAATAAGTCCATTGCATAGCGGTGGAGGTGTTAACCGAGTAATGTGCAGGATTACCGTTGGCGTAAATAACCGGCACGGCACCCCAAAGAACGCCGTCACTATTGTTGTCTTGCAAGCTATAACCGGCAGCTAAGGTAATCCTCTCGTTGATTTGACCGTCAATGGTGACGCTGCCAACAAGCCGGTTGTTTTCGTAATGGTCAAGCCAGCTGTGCTGATCTTGTGTGGCAATTACTGCGCGAGCTGCCCAACTTCTAGAGTCTGTAAGCGGGGTAGAGACGTCAATTTCACTGCGCTGGTGCTGCCAGCTTCCAGTACTGAAATTAATTGCGGCAGTGAACTCGTTAGTGGGACGTTTGCGGACCGCATTAATAGTTCCAGAAGGGTTGCCCAGCCCAGTGATTAAACCGTTAGAGCCCCGAATAACCTCAACTTGCTGGTAAACCACGGTATCTAGATCGCCGACAAGTAATGTTCCGAATGGCATGCCGATACCGTCTATGTGTTTGCTAGTGATATCGAATCCTCTCGCACTGTAATAGGTGCGGTCGGTTTCTGTTGCATCAACATTGACACCGGTAGTCATAGTTAATAACGCATTGATATCGTCTAGAGCGAAGTTGGACGCGCGTTGCGCATCGATAATTGTTATCCCTTGCGGTGTTTGATAGAGGCTCAAGTCGAGGCCAGTCGCACCATGGCTTTTACGGTCGGCCCTTAGCGCAGTAATGATCACCTCTTCCACTATGGATGGAGTGTCTTTAGCGGCTATTGCCTTGGGTGCAAAGCTTATTGCTAGTGCAAAACAGACGGATAGATGGCTACTAAATGTAATGCTGATATTGCTCATGAAGAGTTCCTCAATGATTGGCTCATGCCGGCATAGTAGTTAAAAAGCATCTAAATGTAAATGATAATCGTTATCATTAAGGTTAAGTTTTTTGATTGTCCCATCTGCTCCGATCACAGTAGAAATGAGTACTGTTTTTCAGTGAGTTCACACTCGCCCTTGGCGCGTGCTAATCTGCGGGCATGCTCATTACTGGAAAACTGTTATGGCTGACTCTTCATTTAAACTGAGAACCCCTGATGAGGCATTTGCTGATCTGCCGGATTACCCTTTTGCCGGGCATTACCTCGACGACCTGCCTTCGCTAGCGGGGATGCAGATGCATTACCTAGATGAGGGCCCGCAGGATGCTGAAGTAGTCTGGCTGCTATTGCATGGCAACCCTGCCTGGAGTTATTTGTGGCGGCATTGGGTGCCAGCATTGGTAGCGCAGGGCCATCGGGTTGTGGCGCCAGACTTGATTGGCTTTGGCAAAAGTGACAAGCCGCTTGAAGAGTCATTTCACCATTATGACTACCACCGCAATGTATTGCTGGAGCTGGTCGAGCGGCTCGACTTGAGCAACATCCATATGGCCGTCCAGGATTGGGGTGGGCTGTTTGGTCTGACGCTGCCCATGGCGGCGCCCCAGCGTTACGCAGCGCTGCTGGTTATGAATACAGCGCTGGCCACTGGCGATCGCGATTTGAGTGATGGCTTTATTGCGTGGCGACAGTTCAATCGAGATAAACCTTCTTTTTCTATGGCGGGTTTGTTTCAGCGCTCAGTGACACATTTGAGCGCGGCCGAAGCAGCGGCCTATGCTGCACCTTTCCCCAGTGATGAATATCGCGCCGCCATTCGCCGTTTTCCAGAGATGGTGATGGATAGCCCCGATGCCGATGGTGCAGCTATTTCGCGTGAGGCTATACAGTTTTGGAAGAACCAGTGGCGCGGCCGGTCTGCCATGGCAATTGGAGCAGCTGACCCAGTGTTAGGGCCGCCCACCATGCGCGCACTCGCCAAGGTGATAAATGGCTGTCCAGAGCCATTGCTGCTTGAGGTGGGAGGGCACTTTTTACAGGAGTGGGCACACCCGCAGTTGGATTACCGAACAGCAGAAATGCCGCAGGGGCTGGTCGGTTGGGCGCTAGACCAACTGGTAGTTTGACGGCCGATGTTGCCGCTAGTTACCCACCCAAGCTATAGCTATGGTTTCCCGCCCAATCACCGTTTTGCTATGGAGAAGTTTGCCTTGCTGGCCGACTACCTGCGCGAGACCGGTCTGCTGACTGGTGAGAACTTATTTCACCCCAGCCGCGCCAAGCTCTCTTGGCTTGAGCGGGTGCATTGTGCTGATTATATCGAGCGTTTTATTGAGAATAGCTGGAGTGCGCGCGAAATTAAACGTTGCAACCTGCCCTGGTCTGAAGGTTTAGTTGAGCGCAGCTTAATCTCGCCGGCGGGTACAGTGCTCACTGCACAGCTGGCGCTAAGTACCGGTATAGCTTGCCATTTAGCGGGGGGCACGCATCACGCCCACTATGACTATGCGTCGGGTTTTTGTGTCTTCAACGATTTGGCAATTACCGCCAAATTACTCTTAGAAGAAAACGGCTTAGACCGTGTGCTGATCTTCGACTGCGATGTCCATCAGGGTGATGGTACTGCCATGCTACTGGCAGATGAGCCGCACGCTATTACCTGCTCAATCCATGCCGGTAATAACTTCCCGTTTACCAAGTCGATCAGTGATGTCGATGTGGCGCTGGATGATGGCACTGCCGATGAGGCTTATTTACTGGCCGTCGAGCAGACACTAAAAAAGTTACTCGACAAGCACCAACCACAATTAGTGCTTTACGATGCCGGAGTGGATATCTTCGCAGGCGATCCGCTGGGGCGATTACAGGTG
>JBLYYE010000059.1:0-26835 GCA_048549915.1 Porticoccaceae bacterium | reverse complement strand
TACCGACTGGTAGAAGGCTGAGTACTCTTCGTGGCGATCGTCCTCTTGTGGGTTGAAGATCTCCACATCGCGGTCCAAGTCGAAGCGCAAGCCGAGGCGGTCTGCAGCCTGCTCGATGCGCTGGCGCCGACCAATCAGTACTGGCGTGGCAATTTTCTCATCAACCACCGCCTGCGTGGCAATCAGCACATCGTCATTTTCACCCTCAGCGTAGACGATTCGGGCAGTGCGCCGCTTTGCACGCTCAATAGTCGGCTGCATGAAAAGACCCGCCTGATTGACGAACTCGTGCAGAGATTGGCGATAGGCCTCGAGATCGGCAATTGGTCGTGTGGCGACACCACTCTCCATCGCAGCTTGGACGACAGCGACTGGCACATCTTCGATAAGACGCGGATCAAACGGTTTTGGAATCAGATACTCTGGCCCAAACTTGAGGCGCTCATCGGCATAAGCGGCGGCGACCACATCGGAGGTCTCCTTCATCGCCAGGCCGGCTATGGCTCGCACCGCAGCCATTTTCATCTCTTCATTAATAGTCGAGGCGCCGCAGTCGAGTGCGCCGCGGAAGATGAATGGAAAACAGAGAACATTGTTAACTTGGTTGGGGTAATCGGAGCGACCGGTGGCGATGATCGCATCGGGGCGCGCCGCTATGGCCTCTTCGGGCATAATTTCCGGGACGGGGTTGGACATCGCCAAAATCATGGGTCGCGGCGCCATCTTGGCGACCATCTCTGCAGTCAAAATGCCGGGGCCGGAGAGCCCCAGGAAAAGATCGGCATCAACAATGGCATCATTCAAATCGCGATCGTCTGTCTCAACTGCAAATTCCGCCTTCCAAGGGTTCATTCCCGCCTCGCGGCCGGCATAAATCACTCCGTTGCGGTCCAGCATGCGCACATTTTTGCGCTGCAGTCCCATAGCGATCAGCAGATCGACACAGGCAATACTGGCCGCACCGGCGCCAGAGACAACTAACTTAATCTCTGCAATATTCTTTTCTACCACTTTAAGGCCGTTATAGACCGCGGCCGCAGCGACGATGGCAGTGCCGTGTTGGTCGTCGTGAAAGACCGGGATCTTCATTCGCTCACGCAGTTTTTGCTCGACCAAGAAGCACTCCGGCGCCTTGATATCCTCAAGATTCACACCGCCAAAGGTCGGCTCCAGCGAGGCAATAATATCGACCAACTTATCGACATCGGTCTCATCGACCTCGATATCAAAAACATCAATGTTGGCGAATTTTTTAAACAGCACCGCCTTCCCTTCCATCACTGGCTTGGATGCGAGAGCGCCAATATTGCCCAATCCCAGCACCGCCGTGCCGTTGCTGATGACCGCCACCAAATTGCCGCGCGAGGTGACATCAGCAGCAGCCGCAGGGTTTTCCTCGATCAGCTCGCAAGCAAAAGCGACACCCGGCGAGTAAGCGAGCGATAAATCGCGCTTGTTGGCCAGTGGCTTAGTGGGACGAATTTCGAGCTTCCCCGGGCGCGGATCAGTGTGGTAGCGCAGTGCGGCTTCTTTGAATGAATCAGTCATAAAAATCTCTTAGGGGCCGAGTAACTACAAGGCGTCATGTTATTGTTAAATTAATGCATCATTTTAACTGTTGTGCCGACAAAAATCCCCCACTAAACCACTGGTTTTGATCAGAGTGGTTGATATTCATCGCCATGGCCGGAACAATGCGCATCTATTTAAATCACTCTGCGAGTTTTCATGACCAGCCAATCCATTTCGATAGACAGTGTTATCAATGCCGTTAACAGCGTTATCTGGAGCCCAGCACTGGTCTACCTCTGCCTGGGTGCGGGCCTGTGGTTCTCTCTGCGCAGCCGTTTTTTACAGGTGCGTCATTTTGGCGAGATGATCCGACTGCTGCGCACCGGCGGCAAGTCTGAAGCAGGTGTCTCCTCGTTTCAGGCGTTGGCTATGTCACTCTCTGGCCGTGTTGGCACGGGCAATATTGCCGGCGTCGCCACCGCTATCGCTTTCGGTGGACCGGGCGCCATATTCTGGATGTGGGTAGTCGCATTTCTCGGCGCTGCAACCGCATTTATCGAAGCCACACTGGCGCAAATTTATAAAGAGACCGACGACAATGGCCTCTATCGCGGTGGCCCCGCTTATTTTATCGACAAGGCTCTTGGGGTCAGCTGGTTTGCCTGGCTGTTTGCAATAGCTACCATTATTGCCATGGGCTTCTTTATGCCCGGGTTGCAGGCCAATGCGATTGTCGAGGGGCTCAATAACGCCTGGGGATTGGATAAAGCGCTGGTGTCACTGGCACTGACAGTAATGTTGGCGACTATTGTTATTGGCGGCGTCAGACGTATCGCTGCATTTGCTCAGTTAGTAGTCCCTGTTATGGCTTTTATTTACATCCTAATGGCCATTTTTGTACTGGCTATCAATGCCGATAAAGTACCTGCAGCATTTAAATTGATTTTCGATAGCGCTTTTGGCTTGCACGCTGGCTTTGGTGCCATTGCTGGCGCAGCGGTTCAGTGGGGCGTGAAACGCGGCGTCTACTCCAACGAGGCGGGCCAAGGTACTGGCCCGCACCACGCTGCGGCGGCTGAAGTTGCCCACCCCGCACAACAGGGCTTGGTGCAAGCTTTCTCGGTTTATATCGATACGCTACTAATTTGCACAGCGACCGCGCTGATGATACTGGTATCAGGGCTCTATGAAGTGTTCGACGGCAACTCGGCAATTTACAGCGGTCTGGCGGGTGTTGCGGCCGGCCCCGGCTATGTTCAGGCCGCTTTAGAGAGCGCCCTGCCTGGCTTTGGCAGCAGTATGACCGCACTCGCACTGCTGTTTTTTGCCTTCACAACCATCGTAGCCTACTACTACATCGCCGAGACCAACGTCGCGTTTATCAACCGAAAAATGCATTCACCGTGGTTGTTCAGCGCACTCAAAGTGCTCATTTTAGCCGCGGTCTACTGGGGCGGTGTGAAAAGTTCGACTTCGGCGTGGGCGCTGGGAGATATCGGTTTAGGCATGATGGCGTGGCTGAACATCATAGCCATACTGTTGCTGCAAAAACCCGCCTTACTGGCTCTGCGCGACTACGAAAAGCAACGCAAAAACCAACAGCCTATAAGTTTTGATGCCCAAGCAAACGGCATTCAACACGCCGGGCACTGGCGAGGCTAGTCCTGCTCTTGGCGCAGGTTCAACCCCAGCTGGTAGTAGCTGCGCTTATCTCCACCCAGCAGTTGCGCGGCGACTGCCGCAGCCCGTTTTAGCGGCAGCTCGCGCAGCAGTATAGTCAGCACCCGCTGCTGCTCGACACTGTCACTCTGCTGTTCAGGCTTACCCGCCACCACAACCACTATCTCTCCGCGCTGCTGATCGCGGTCACTTTCAACACGCACTGCCAACTCTGCCAGGCTGCCGTCGAGCAGCGTCTCGAATGTTTTAGTCAACTCGCGGCCAATGGCCGCGCGGCGGTCACCTCCCCAGACCGCTGCCATTGCCTGCAGCGATTCAACGATACGGTGTGGTGCCTCGTAAAATATTAGTGTGGCGCGGTCGTCGGCGAGCTGTTCGAGGATTTTTTGTCGCGCTGAACCTCGCGCGGGCAAGAAACCGCAAAAGCGAAACTGATCGCTCGGCAGACCCGCGACTGAAAGCGCCGCAATCGCCGCGCACGGCCCCGGCACGGTGACCACGTCAAATCCTTCCGCGCGAGCGCGCTGCACCAGCCTGAAGCCAGGATCGGCAATTAACGGGGTACCCGCATCAGAAATCAGTGCAATTGATTGCCCAGCTGCTAAACTTTCTAACAAGCTCTGCTCAGCATTTCCCTCACTGTGTTCATGGTAGGGGCGAAGTGGTTTTTTAATTTGCAAATGGTCGAGCAAGCGCTGGCTGTGACGGGTATCCTCGCAGGCTATTAGGTCAACATCGGCCAGTACTGCAGCGGCGCGCTGGGAGATATCATTGAGGTTGCCTATCGGTGTTGCAACCACGTAGAGCGTTGAGCGTTGTGTGAACAAAATGGGGTACCTTCTTTGTCTGTCTTAAACTTAACCGCCGTGCGAATTTGGACGCTAATAGTTGTCGTTGCGTTTGGCGCAAGCTGTGCACCGGTGCGGCAAACTAGCCCGCCGATACCCGACACGGCAGATACTACAAATTTGCCATCGACTGAGCGCAGTCGCGATGAGACTATCGCTCTGTTTGACTTGGTAGAGGCTCAGTATACAAGTGATGGTGACGCGATGGGCATATCCCCACAACGCCAGCGCCAGTTGTTAACACTGCTCGCCTCACTCGATCCCACACAATTGGATAAAGACCGTCGCCAACAATTACTGGTTAATCTCTTCCAGCGCGGGCTTAAACACCGGCAGCACGCAGCCATCACTCAATTGCGACAACGTTCTCTATGGTGGCAATGGCGAAACGAGCTCACTGCGAAACAATCAGCGCAGCTAGATGAGCTTGAAGCTCGCTATTTTATTGCCATTGGCGAGCACGCTAACGGTTTGGAAATGCTCCTCGACAATGGTGACAAACTCGATCGGTCTGATGCCGATACTATTTGGTCTATCCTCAACCAGCTCTCCGCACAACAACTGTATAACCTTGAGAGCAGAGCCGGGACAGCGCTCGGCCAACTAGCTGCACTCATAAGCGATCTGCGCAGCTATAAAGATGACTATGCAAAACAACTCGACGTGAGCGAGGCGTGGCGCGAACGTTATCCGCGCCACCCGATCAACCGCAACCCGTCCACCTATTTAGAAAAACTGCAATCAATCACTGACAATAGTGGCACTATTGCTGTCATTTTGAGTCAAGATGACGATTCTGTGCATGCCAGCGCCGCACTTACCCATGGTCTTTTGCGCCACTATTATCAGCTGGCCAGCCAGCAGAAAATGCCCCCTCTAAAGTTTTACAGCTTGGATGATGAAACCGATTATGTAAGCCTCTATCAGCGCTTGCGCAGAGACGGTGCCGAGCAGGTCATTGGCCCATTGCGACGCTCACAGTTAGACCGTTTGCTGAGTCAACTTGTCTCACCACAACCCAACCGCGTCCAAGCGGCTAGCGAAACGGATACGCTGACTGAGGCTTTGCTGTCAACGCCTAGCACTACCATCGATAATCGTTGGCAACAAACCATGCTACCAACGCTCGTACTTAACGAAAGCACTCACTCCGACGCCACTGAGAAACACACCAGCGCTCTACCTCTTGTGCAGCTACCGCTGGCAATCGAACACGAATTAGATCAGCTACTCGAGCGAGCAGCATCGCGCAATGCCCAACGACTGTTACTTGTAGCGCCCAATGGTGGTTGGGGAGCGCGAGGTGCAAGCTGGTTCCAAGAGCGTTGGCGCAACCGCGGTGGTGACATCGAAGTGGCTTACTACAGTTCTAACGAGCGCGATTTTACCCCACTATTGCAGGCACCACTGGCTCTAGATGACAGTGCCGAACGCAAACGCGATCTGCAAAGGCTAACTGGGCTGGCTTTGGAGAGCCGACCCCGTCGTCGCCAAGATATCGATTTAGTGATACTGCTGGCGGGACCGGAGCAAGCGCGACAAATCAGGCCGGCACTTGACTTCAACTTTGCCAGCGATCTACCGGTCTTTGCTACATCGCACATCTATTCTGCTGATCCTCGCCACGCTCGCGACCTCTCCGGCATTGAATTTCCCGCCTCTCTCTGGCAACTCCAACCGTTCTCACACCATCAACCAGAGAGGTCATTGGACCCCACCTTGCACCAACAGTTACAAGCACTTGGAGCCGACGCGTTAAGTGTGACAATTCGCCAGGCACAGTTCGGTGCTAGCTCGGCACCGCTATACGCCAATAGCGGTTTGTTATTTGCCTCTCAATCCAGCTACTCCCGCAAAGGCCTGTGGCATAAAATTACCGATGACGGTGCTCGCGAGATTAATGCCGCTCAACTAGACCACCGAACGGCAATGAAAAGTCTCGGCAATACCCATGGCGCGGATTAATACGCATCGCGCACAGGAATCCGGCCGGGAAGCTGAGCAACTAGCGGCCAAGTGGCTGCAACAGCGCGGGCTTGAACTGATTGAACGCAACTACCACGCCCCTTGCGGGGAAATTGACTTAGTCATGCGCGATAACACTGGCTGGGTATTCGTAGAAGTTCGCTACCGCAACTCCAATCGTTTCGGCGGCGCTTCTAGCTCGGTGACAGCGTCCAAACTCCGTCGCTTGCGCTCTACCGCGGAGCATTATTTACAACAGCGCAAGCAGAGCGCGAGCGCTGCTCGCATCGATGCACTGCTCATCGACGGGCCCGCTGTTAATGACGCCTCTACACAGATAAACTGGATCAAAAATATTTCTTGTGCAATCCACTGAAAACGCAACTAAAGAACACGCTATGCAACAACCTATCTTCGACCACTTTCAAAAACGCATAGAGTCAACCATGGCTCTGGCAGAACTGTGCAGCGAACAGTTGCCCGCAGCCGTGCAGCTGCTAAGCGAGCGGTTGCTCGCTGGAGGTAAGGTTTTCGTCTACTCAGACCCTTCTATTTCAAGGCTAGCAGAGGCAACTGAGGACTTTTTGTTGTTTGGTGACAAGCTGCCGCGGCCACCATTCCCAGCCACCGCTTTAGGCCGCAATCCTACTGAACAGTTTCGGCAATTTGCCTGCCAGCAAGACATTTTGTTGCTCTTAACCGCTGAGAGCCCTTCTGTGCAAAGAGCAGAGCTGCTCACTGAAGCATCGCGCACAGGCAGCGCCTCTCTTGAATTGAGTAACAGTCCGGTGAGCACCGAACCTTTAGCCCAATATACAGTCTCACTTAACAGTGGCGAGATCGAGACAGCAGCTCTCGTCAACAGCCAGCTTGAGGCGCTACAATGCCTCTTTAATTTGTTAGATCATCAAATTTTTGGAGCTCAATAACAATGCACAAATCAGTCAAACTGCTCTCACTTCTAGTGCTATTGCTCTGTGCAGGTTGTACTTCGGTACTCACTACAATTGTTGATGAACCGATAACGTCTGACCCAACCCAACCACCAATTGGTACTGGGCTTAACGATCTCAAAATAGCCACCTACATCGGGGTCAATATCAATAAAGCAGATCCAATCCTCAACGAGGCACACATCAATGTACACGCCTATAATGGGGTCATTCTACTCACCGGTGAAGTACAGAGTTCGGCGTTGCGCAACAAAGCAGGCGAGGTAGCGAGAGACTTTCAGGGGGTTCGTCAGGTCCACAACGAACTAGTTGTTGCGGCGAACAGCTCCGTTGTATCACGTGCAAACGACAGCTTAATAGCCAGCCAAGTGCGCACCAAATTACTTTTTCACGAGCAGGTCGAATCGTCTAATATCGATGTTATCGTTGAAGACAACAGCGTATTTCTGATGGGTTTAGTCACTCGCCAGACTGCAGACTTAGCCGCTAAAGTGGCCGCCAATACTCGTGGTGTCGAGCGTGTTGTAAAGGCCTTTGAAATCGCCGAGGAGTAAAATTTAGACGAAAAAAAACCGGCGCTTAGGCGCCGGTTTTTTTTCTGTTTTATACCAGCTCTAGCGCTACAGCGTTGCCCTCACCACCGCCAATACAGAGGCTGGCAATGCCTCGCTTGAGGCCGTGAGTTTTAAGCGCGTGAATCAGGGTGACAATGATACGCGCACCCGAAGTGCCAATGGGGTGACCCAATGCGCAGGCACCGCCGTGAACATTGAGTTTGGCATGATCGATGTTGAGCTCGTGCATTGCCGCCATAGCGACGACTGCAAACGCTTCGTTCACTTCCCACAAGTCAACATCACTGGCACTCCAACCAACTCGCTGTAAAACTTTATTCATAGCCGGCACCGGTGCGGTGGTGAACCATTCAGGTTCGTGTGCCGCCTGATCGTAACTGTGGATCAGCGCAATGGGACTCAAACCGCGTCGTTCAGCTTCATCCGCCATCATCAGAGTGAGAGCCGCTGCGCCATCAGAGATCGAGCTGGCATTGGCTGCAGTGACGGTGCCATCTTTTGCGAATGCAGGCCGCAACTGCGGAATTTTATCTGGGCGCGCTTTACCGGGCTGCTCGTCGGTATCAATCACACTATCTCCACGACGGCTGTTAATTGTGACTGGCGCTATTTCCTCTGCAAACCAACCATTTTCGATAGCCCGATTGGCACGCGCCAGTGACTCAATCGCATAGGCGTCTTGCTGTTCGCGGGTGAAGTTGTATTTGCCCGCACACTGTTCGGCAAACACACCCATTGCTTGACCCTGATAGGCATCCTGTAGACCATCGTACTGCATATGATCAAGTACTGTAGTGCCGCCAAAACGGTAGCCTTGCCGAGCTTTAGGAAGCAGATGTGGGGCACCGCTCATGCTTTCCATGCCTCCAGCAATGATCGCTCCAGCCTGCCCTGCACGGAGCGCATTGCCTGCCATCATGACGGTTTGCATCGCCGAGCCGCACACTTTGTGTACAGTAGTACAAGGCGTAGATTTATCTAAACCCGCGGCAAGTGCTGCTTGACGCGCAGGTGCCTGGCCAAGACCTGCCTGCAAAACACAACCCATCAGCACTTCGTCTATCTGGTCAACAGCAAGGCCAGAGCGCTGCAGTGCGGCAGCAATAGCCACTGCACCAAGCTCTGGGCTAGATACAGAAGAGAGGTCTCCGAGCATACCGCCCATCGGAGTTCGTGCAGCGGATAGTACGGCAATAGGTTGGCTCATAGTCGTCTCCTGGAGTGACTGAATCAAATTCGCCTGTAAAGGCTATTTAACGACGCGCAAAGAGGGGCGGTCTGTTTTTTTGACCCGCTCCGACGAGGATTCACGCTTAACCGCTGTCGGTCGCGGTGGTGGAGTTGGCTCTGAGGGGCGTTCAAAAACGATACCTTGTCCATTCTCCTGCGCATAGATGCTCATAATGGCAGCCGCGGGCAGATAGATGTCGGTGGGAACACCGCCAAATCTAGCGTGAAAGGCTATACCCTCTAAATCAATATGAAATGCAGAGACTGCGCGCGGGGCAATGTTGAGCACTATCTGACCATCGCTGACATGCTGTTGCGGCACACTCGTTTGCGGATAATTGGCATCAACCAGAACATAGGGCGTGCAGTCGTTGTCCACAATCCAACTGTAGAAGGCTTGCAATAAATAAGGCTGGTTTGAGTTCATCTCAGCCACACAGGGTCAGAAACCTGCGCTTACGCGCGGATTTCCATCTCCTGATCGGTAAGACTCAACTTGAAGGCTGGGCGGCTAAAGAGGCGCAACATATAGTCTTGAAGTGGCTTAACCTGCTTGGTATTGGGCAAGGCTATACCCAACTGAGGTAAGCGCCACAACAGCGGGCCCAAGCAACAATCGACCAAAGTAAATTCTTCATTCATAAAGAATGGCAGACCAGAAAAAATGGGCGCAGTGGTGATGAGAGAATCACGCAGCTCTTTGCGTGCCTGCTCCGCTTTTTTACTTTCGGGGCTGCGCAATATATCGTCAGCGAGACGACACCAATCATTTTGTATGCGGTGCACCCACAAGCGGCTCTGGGCGCGAGTGACGGGGTAGACCGGTAACAGGGGTGGATGCGGGAATCGCTCGTCCAAGTACTCCATCACAACAGTCGACTCATAGAGTGCCAAGTCACGATCAACCAGTGTTGGCAGGGTACCGTAGGGATTGGCCTCGAAGATCTCTTCGGTCACTTTGCCGCTATCGATATCTTCAATATCAACAGTGACCCCTTTCTCAGCCAGAACGATTCTGACGCGATGGCTATATTGGCAAATAGGGTCGGAAAAAAGAGTCATCGAAGAGCGACGCACGGGTTACCTCTCAGTATTAGAATGGAAGTCAGCGCGAGCAGAGATTCTGCCCGCGCCGCAAAGATTAGTGTATGCCTTTCCAGTATTCGCGGTTCAACAGCACCACAAAAACCAGTAGCACAGAGAGGAACAACAACACGTATTTACCGATCTGCTTGCGCTGCTCGGCCATTGGCTCAGCTGTGTAAGCCATGAAGTTAACCAGGTCGTAGACCGTCTTATCAAACTCTTCTGGGCTCAACTCGCCCTCTTCGGCATAGGTAAAGCTGCCACAGGGGTCTTCGAGAATGTCGGCACCCGACAGCACGTCGCGCTTGATTCCGCCATTCGCTGCGCGGACAGCACCCGGGGCGCACTCAGGCAGACCCTGTAGACCAATCAACGCATGCGGCATACCGACATCTTTAAAGACTCGGTTGTTCACACCGTAGGGACGTGTTGAGTCTGCATAGAAATTGCGCAGATAGGTGTAGACCCACTCGGGCGAACGCGCACGGGTGACCATGGTTAAATCAGGTGGCGCTGCACCAAACCACTGTTTGGCTTTGTCTGCAGGCATAGCGATTTTCATCAGCGAGCCAATTTTCTGCCCGCCCAAGACTAGGTTTTCCAACATTAAATCGTGCGGAATTCCAATGTCGTTGGCAACGCGCTCCCAGCGAGAGTATTGAAACGAGTGGCAGCCCATGCAGAAATCAACGGCAACCGCAGCGCCATTTTGCAACGACGCTTTATCACTCATATCCGCTTCAAAACTGTCGCAGGGGATCGTGCCACAATCAAATGCCGTCTCTGCACCCACGGCTTTCAGCGGCAGCACGATAAGCAATACGACAATGGCCAGCGCACCCATAGAGCGCCAGAAACCCATACCACCGTCCATCGTGATGCGATCGGGCTCGGGCTTGCAAGTCTCCCATCGGGTCCAGAAATAGATGCCGATAAAGTAGCTGAAGTAGAGCACGGTGCAAATTTGCGCCAAGAAAGTGCGCTCAGGAGTCGGTGCTTTGACACCGAGGTAGCCCAAAATGACAAATACTGCAGCAAACACCAGAATAGCGATGCGCGAGATAATGCCTTTATAGCGGATTGAACGCACCGGGCTGCGATCCAGCCATGGCAGTACAAAGAGGATGGCAATCGCAGCGGCCATAGTGATGAACCCACCCAGCTTATCCGGTACTGCGCGCAGCATCGAGTAATAAGGGGTGAAATACCACACCGGGGCGATGTGCGCAGGCGTTTTCAACGAGTTGGCTATCTCAAAGTTAGCGTGCTCGAGAAAGTAACCGCCCATCTCTGGCATAAAGAACAAGATCGAACAAAATACGATCAGGAAGACCGTGATTGGCACCAGATCGTGAATCACAAAGTACGGGTAGAAGTTAAGCCCATCGACCGGCTTACCATTCTCGTCTTTGTGTTTTTTGATATCGACGCCATCGGGGTTGTTAGAGCCGACATCGTGCAAAGCAATAATGTGCATCACCACCAAGCCCAGCAGAATAATTGGCACAGCGACAACGTGAAGCGACATAAAGCGGTTCAACGTAATCCCCGAGATCAAGTAATCTCCGCGAACCCACTGCACCAGATCGTCACCCACCACCGGGATGGCACCGAACAGCGAGATGATTACCTGGGCACCCCAGTAAGACATCTGACCCCAAGGCAGAACGTAGCCGAGGAAGGCTTCAGCCATCAGAGCGACGTAAATAGTCATACCAAAGACCCAGACTAGTTCACGAGGCGCCTTGTAAGAGCCGTAAATCAAGCCGCGGAACATGTGCAGATAGACGACCACAAAGAACATCGAGGCGCCGGTCGAGTGGGCATAGCGTATTAGCCAGCCAAAGTCGACATCGCGCATAATGTACTCAACCGAGGCGAAGGCCATCTCAGATGAACCTTGGAAGCTCATCAGCAGCCAGATACCTGTGAGTAACTGGATTACCAGTACGACCATCGACAATACGCCGAAGAAGTACCAGAAATTAAAGTTTTTCGGCGCGTAGTACTCCGCCATGTGGTTGTTCCAACCCTCTTTAAGGGAGGGCATGCGTGAATCAACCCATTCACCCAAAGCTGCTAGCCGGCTCATTACGCCACCTCCTGATCTAGACCAACCACTAAGACATCACCACCTTCTTCAAAGCGGTAGGGCGGAACTTCTAAGTTGGTCGGCGCGGGTACGCCCTGATAAACACGCCCAGCCAAGTCAAACTTAGAACCGTGGCAGGGGCAGAAGAAACCACCGACCCATGCGTCGCCGCCAAGATCGGCAGCGCCTACGTCGGGGCGGTACATCGGCGCACAACCGAGATGGGTACAAAGACCAATTAACACCAGAATTTCAGCGCGTGAGGCGCGGTTGACCGGGTCAACATAGCTGGGCTGATTGGACACTTCCGAATTTGGGTCTCGCAATACAGACTCAACTTTGCTCAGGTTGGCCAGTGTCTCAGCGGTGCGGCGCACCACATAGATCGGCTTGCCGCGCCACTCAACAACTACGCGAGCGCCTGGCTCTAAATTGGCGATATTCACCTTGACTGGCGCACCGGCAGCTTTAGCTTTAGCGCTTGGATTCCAAGATGATACAAAAGGCACAGCGGCACCGACTACGCCCGCACCACCTACTACACAGGTGGCACCGGTCAAAAAACGGCGGCGACTATGGTTGACTCCGTCACTGCTCATGACGTTCTCCCTATTACGGCGATGTAAGATAGCGCGCAAACAGCACGCAGATAAAAAAGGCGCTGCATAGTAACGGAATCGTGTTTTTTTGGCAACACGAGCCCACCCAAAACACCGACTAAATAGTCGCTATTACGAAGAGAAAATAAACCAAAAAAACAAAAAAACCCGGCCTGAGCCGGGTTTTTTTTCGCACAACCAACCAAAGCTTACCGCTTGGAGAATTGTGGGCGCTTGCGCGCTTTGTGCAGGCCGACTTTCTTGCGCTCAACTTGTCGTGCATCGCGAGTCAGGAAGCCCGCCTTGCGCAAAACAGGGCGCAGGCTCTCATCATACTCGAGTAGTGCGCGTGCGATACCGTGGCGGATTGCTCCAGCCTGACCAAAGCTACCGCCGCCTTTGACGGTGATATCGAGATCGAACTTTTCAACCGCATCGGCCAACTCAAGCGGCTGACGTACGATCATTCGAGCCACTTCACGACCGAAGTAGACGTCCAAAGTGCGAGAATTGACAGTAATGTTGCCACCGCCAGACTTGAGGAAGACGCGCGCAGAAGAAGTTTTGCGACGCCCAGTTCCATAGTATTGATTTTCGGCCATGATAGTTTCCGTTAAACTTCGAGGACTTTGGGCTGCTGAGCTTCGTGTGGATGCTCGGTACCAGCGTAAACTTTCAACTTTCTGAACATTGCACGACCCAGCGGGCCGCGTGGCAACATTCCTTTTACAGCGGATTGAATAACACGCTCAGGTGCTTTATCGATCAGCTTCTCAAATGAGATATCTTTAATGCCGCCGGGGTAGCCGGTGTGCGAGTAGTAGATCTTGTCCTTGGCTTTGTTGCCAGTGACTGCAACCTTCTCAGCATTGACGACGACAATGAAGTCACCAGTGTCAACGTGGGGGGTGTACTCGGGCTTGTGTTTACCACGCAACCGCGAAGCGATCTCTGTAGCCATACGGCCCAAAGTTTTGCCTTCGGCGTCTACGATATACCAGTCGTGCTGGGCGGTTTCTGCATTAGCGCTATATGTTTTCATTTTATTCCTGCCTGGCTTTGGGGGTTCCCAAAAAAGGACGCGAATTGTAATGACCGATGCGACGCATTACAAGGGGTTGCGACCCTGTTTTGTTAAGTTTTTTTAAAACCGTGTAATTATGGGCGGTGCGGGCGCGCCAAGTACTCGTGACTCTGCATTTCAAGCAGCCTGCTGGCGGTGCGCTGGAACTCAAACTCTAATTTGCCGCCGCTGTAGAGCTCAGTCAATGGGACTGCTGCGGCCAGCACCACCTTTACTTGGCGATCATAGAACTCGTCGATCATATTGACGAAGCGCCGCACCGCATCATCGCTACTGCGGCCGAGCTGCGGCACATCGCTGATTAATATGGCGTGAAACTCTCGCGCCAACTCAATATAGTCGTTCTGACTGCGCGGGCCATCACACAGGGCAGCAAAGTCAAACCAGGCAATATCTTCCGCTACTCGCCGGCAGCGAATAGGCCTGTTTTCAACCTCCAACTTAACCCCCTCGCGAATCTCACCCTCGGCGGGGACTAATTTGGCAAACATTGATTCAAGAGCCTGCTCGGCAGCCTCATTTAATGGGGTGTGGTAAAGCGGCGCTTGCTCGAGCGTACGCAAACGGTAATCCGTGCCGCCGTCAACATTGACTACTTGGCAGCGCTCTTTAAGCAGCGCAATAGCGGGAAGAAACCGCTGTCGCTGCAAACCGTTCTTATACAGCCCGTCTGGCGCAATATTAGAGGTAGCAACCAAGGTGACACCGCGCACAAACAACTCCTGCATCAACCCGCCAAGTAGCATTGCATCGGTAATATCGGTGACGAAGAACTCATCAAAACAGATCACCCGGGCCTCGCCGGCGAGACGGTCAGCCACTGCCAGCAGCGGGTTCTTATTGCCCGCTTGCTGTTTGAGCTCGGCGTGAACTCGTCGCATAAATCGGTGGAAGTGGTAGCGTCGCTTCTCTTCGAACGGCAAGCTCTCAAAGAAATTATCCATAAGATAGGTTTTACCGCGCCCTACACCACCCCAAAAATAGAGCCCCAGTGGAGAGCTTTGCTGCGCACCGACACCGGGCAACAGCGCCGCCAATCGACCAGCTAAACCGCGCCGTTCAGGCCGTGCTGCAAGCAACTGCTGGTAGAGCTCTTCAAGCAACTCAACCGCCCTAGCTTGCGCGGAGTCGGCGACAAAATCGTCGCGCTGCAGGTCGCGCTGATAGCGCTGAATGGGTGTCATGCAATGGCCTTACAGATAAAATAGTCTCTAGATTGGCCATGCCAATCTATGGGGGCAGAACTGTACCGATTGCTCAGGGCCGAGGCAAGCGGATACCTTGAGCCGACGGCGACAAAATTCCACAATCGGGTTAATATAACCCCATTGCTACACTACCCGCGTAGTTTGTTACCGATTGTGCAAGGAGATCTCGTGTTTACCACTTCCACTTTAATCATCGCCGCTGTCGCTCTACTGTTGGGCGGTGCCATAGGCCATCTGACTAGTCGCGGAGCGCGCAGCTCTACTGCGACAGCTCGCGAGCTAAAGCAACGTCTCGCCGACAGTGAAGAGCGCTACCAGACCTATCAGCACGAAGTAGCCAGCCATTTTGTCCAGCTGTCGCAGCTGAATGCCACCATGGCCCAAAGTTATCGCGAAATGCATGAACATCTCGCCGCTAGCGCAGTGCGCCTAGCCGGGCCAGAAGTGGCTCAAAAACTGCTGAGCTCAGTTGAAGGCGCAGTTCAACTGCACGATAGCCACGGCAACCCGTTACTCTCTATCGACGATATAGAACCGCCACGCGACTACGCACCCAAAGTACCTGGTGGCGTGCTGAGCGAAGAGTACGGGCTCGAAGCGGAGGAGGCAGAGAATGCGACTGCGGCCGACACCATGCACTCGGGCAACTCTAAAATCGATTAGCTCTGCTACGCTATGCTCAGCTAGACACTATTTGAGTGCGCAACTTGGAGCATGGCGTGTCAAATCTGAGCGGCTACTCGCGCAATTTTTGCTGGTTTTGTCTCGCCAGCGTCAATCGCCTCACTGCACCGTTGTGCCAGTCTTGTCTGGCAGATTTGAGATATATAAAGAAAGGTTGCCATGTATGTGCACTGCCGCTTCCCGACAACGGCATCTGTCCTGAATGCCAACACTTACCACCGCCATTTTGCCGCGCGCATATCCCACTGATTTATACTGAACTCAGTGCGCGCCTCATCGATTCCCTCAAACACAAACTGCACAGCCCATCATTGCCGCTGCTGGCTCACCTGATTGCTGAGCGATTAATAGAGCGCCCCGCAGACTTCGCTGCACTGACTCTAATCGCAATGCCAGCACATCCGCGCCGCACTCTCGAGCGGGGCTTTTCTCAAGCTGCCAGGCTCACCCACGCCTTGGCCGCACACTTTCCAGGACAACATCACATAACTCCGAGCGCACGGCTGCGCCGACACTCTTATCGACAATCACAGCAAGGCCTGCCAAGAAAACAACGGTTGCACAATCTTCGCAATGCTTTCTCTGCCACCGGCGTGGCTGGACTAACGGTTGGGCTCGTCGACGATGTTGTTACCACCACTGCGACCGCGCGCGCTGCAAGTGCCGCCCTGTTGGCAGCGGGTGCTGTGCAGGTCGAGTTAATAGCCGTATCGCGCACCCCCCAACCCGGCCCAAAGAGCTTCGCTTAAGGTAAATATCCATGCCACGGCTGGCATCGCAGGTCGCGATCACCGACAATGGCTCAATGATGATTGAGCCGACAAACACGCTTTCTCGATTTAATGTCGAGTCGCTATCAAACGAAGCGCTAGAGATGCGCCAAAGCGAGCCCCTGCTCGCAGGCTTAATCGACCCACTATTAAAAGCACTGCCCGATAGCGGAAAATTTTATGCAGCACTAGTCACTGAGCGCCTAAACTCTTCCCAGCTTGATCGCGATCACCTACACAGTGCTGCCCTCAATTGTTTTTCTAATCCACTACAAAGCGCTGCAGCCAATGCCGATTTGTCTGCGATAGTCCAGCGAGATAGCGCCTGCCAATCAGCATTGCATGCTCTTTTGTTTAGCAAAGGGTTCTGCGCCTTACAAGGTTATCGCGTTGCGCACAAATTATGGCAGGATGGACAATTAAATGCCGCGCTACTCATCCAGCACACGATAAGTTGCCAACTTGGCGTCGACATCCACCCCGCGGCAGTAATCGGCTGCGGGATCATGCTCGATCATGCCACAGGCGTTGTGATTGGCGAGACAGCCCGTGTCGAAGACAATGTTTCCATTATGCAAGGCGTCACACTGGGCGGTACCGGCAAAGAGTCGGGAGATCGTCATCCCAAGGTAGGGCGCGATGTCCTGTTGGGGCCTGGGGCTAAGATATTGGGCAATATCAACATCGGTACTGGCTCTATGGTCGCCGCCGCTGCCGTAGTACTCAAAGATGTCGAGGCCCACAGCGTGGTTGCCGGGGTGCCGGCAAAATGGGTGGGGCGCAGTGACAGCGACAATCCGGCCGAGCTGATGGAGCATTACTTTCAAGTCTCTCAAGAGCAGCGCCAACAACGCAGCAGTTAGTGACAGCGCGGCCAGCTAAACGGCTGCACACTATCGATATCACCGACACCTAACTGCGCCATCAATAAGCGGTCTACCCCTAAGGCAACTCCTGCGCAATCTGGCATACCGTGGTCAAGCGCAGCCAACAGCGCGTGATCTAAAGGTGCAATCGGTAATTGGGAAGAGCGCCGCTGCTCTAATTCCTGATTGAACCGATACTGCTGCTCGTTGGCATCGGCCAGCTCTAAATAACCATTAGCCAGCTCAATACCATCGCAGTACAGTTCGAATCTACGCGCTACGGTTTCTCCATCGGGCCGCCGCTGAATCTGTGCAAGTGCTGAATGCGATGAGGGAAAATCACAGATAAAAACTAAGCCAGCCGGGAGTGTCGGTTCAACGCGCTCAGCAAAAAGTAGATCAAGCGTTGCCGCGCGCGCGCAAGCGACCCACTCACCACACTGGCGCGCACAGTGGTAGAGCTGTTCAAGGGTTGCTGTGTGCGGATTGAGGCCGATCGCGTTCTCAAACAGCTCGGCGTAGGTGACTCTTTTAGCGGGAGCGGCGTCGAGCAGAACCGTCACCAACTCTTCCACCTCATCCATCAGTTGATACTCGTCCCAGCCACACCGATACCACTCTAATAGTGTAAATTCTGGGTTGTGGCGCCTGCCGCTCTCTTCATTACGAAATGCGCGGCCCAGAGAGTAAATATCCCCACTGCCCGCTGCGAGCAACCTTTTCAGGAAGAACTCCGGCGATGATTGCAGATAACCAACTCCGCCGTTAATGCTGGCGACTATCGGCTCGATACATGGGTCACTACCAAAGCAACCCGAAAGCAACGGCGTGTCCACTTCCAGCACTTTGCGGGAAGCAAAAAATTGTCGAATAGAGGCGAACAGCGCAGCCCGTTGGCGCAATACCGCCATGCTCGCCCCGGGCTGCCACGCATCGGCATCATTCATCTCTTGGCAAAGCTTTAGTCGCGAGCGCGGCTGAGGTACTCGCCAGTGCGGGTGTCTACCCGAATCACATCGCCGCGGTCCAAAAACAGCGGCACTTTAACCACGGCACCGGTTGTCAGAGTGGCAGGCTTGGTACCACCGGTAGCCGTATCACCGCGCACCCCAGGATCAGTTTCAACAATTTCTAACTCGACATGATTAGGGGGTATCACTGAGAGTGGTGCGCCGTTGTAGAGTGTCACCACACAAGTATCTTGTTCGCGCAACCAGAGCTTGGCGTCGGCCACGACTGTCGCATCGGCTTGATGCTGCTCAAAAGAGTCGGGCTCCATGAAGTACCAAAATTCGCCATCCTCGTAGAGGTACTGCATGTCGGTATCCATTACATCAGCCGCCTCAAGGCTCTCGCCAGACTTGAAGGTCTTTTCCAACACGCGTCCGGTTTTTAAGTTGCGCAGCTTAACGCGATTAAAGGCTTGGCCTTTACCGGGCTTTACGAACTCATTATCGATAATATTGCAGGGATCACCGTCGAGCATAACTTTCATGCCTGAGCGGAAATCATTGGTAGAAAAAGTGCCCATGAGTTATCCGTACCTATGTTAAAAGTGGCGTTATAATACAACTGATGCCGTCACTTGCGCGATAAATTTATCGCCCGAAATAGTCCGCTGCCCTATTTTTTCGCAACACCACTGCCGAGATAGTCCATGCCCAGCGTCGCCATATTCCGCTTATTACTAACTGCAGCGTCAGCCGATGAAGCCAATCACTTTGTCAGTATTCTACGCAGTGCCAACTACACCGTAGACGCCAAATTAGCCACCCAAGAACACGAATTGCAGGCTTTATTAGCCAAGCCTTGGGACCTAGTGATCTCACTGCAGAGTCATCTGTTGCTCACCCCGCCACTGGTCAGACAAAATTTATTGCGCGCCCAACTCAACGTACCGATGATCATTATTAGTGAGCTCGGCGATCAGCAGAGTATTGCTGAGGGCCTGCGTCTTGGGGCCAGTGAAGTCGTCGCGCGCGATCACGATCAACACCTACTTTTGGCTGTTGAGCGCAGCCAAAATATGGCCGCAGCGGCGCGCGAGCTCAACCAATGCCGGCAACAACTGCAGCAAATTGGCCACCAGCAGCGAAATTTATTAAGTAGCTGGCCAACCCCGCTGCTTATTGTTGTTGAGGGAGTGGTGCGCCTATGCAACAGCGCTGCGGCTCGGATGCTGCGCTGCAATACCAGTGAACTACTCGACTTACCGCTGCTGGATCGTCTCGAAAGGCGCTCGGCACAGCAGCTGCGCCCCCTTCTGCTCGGCACACTGAGTGATCAAAAATTTCCTATCCAACACCTACAGTTTATCGATAGTCGCGGTGAGATGATCTCCAAACGGGTGAATCTCTCTGCGATTTGGTTTGAAGACAGCCAGGCTTTGCAGATAACTGTAGAGGCGCGCCTGCGCCCTGAGCTCGAATTAACAAGACAGACACAGGCACCCGCTAATACTCAACCTCAGCAGATTGAGGCGGCATTGGAAAAACCCGATGGCGACGATATTGTGGACATTGAAGAGCGGATTGCACAACGTACTGTGCAGCTGCGCTATCGGCCTTTTGCCACACTGATTGGCGAACAGCGCCACCTCTATCAAGTGGAACCTGCCCTCACCGAAACCCCTAATAACTTATCGCTGCATTCGTTGAGCGGAGATCAACGCCAGCGCTTGGATCACTGGCTCTGTATTTCAGCTCTCAAGGAGATCGCGAAGATCACCTCGGCACAGCAAAACATTGAGGTTTTATTACCTCTGAGCGCGGCATCAGCGAACGATTCGCGCTTTATCCCGTGGCTAAAAACCCAACTGCGCGATCAATCGCTAGAGCATCTACGGCTTACTCTAACGGTTAGAGAATCCGATCTTATCCGTCATATCGACAAATTCTTAGCGACCGCCATTCAGCTCGAGGCACTCTCAATCAACTTGGCAGTCAGTCATTTTGGCGTGGCATTAAATCCGTTGGCGCTATTAGATGCATTGCACCCTTCGCTGCTGCTGCTTGATCAGCAGATCACTGAATCACTCCTAGATACAAACCATAGTAACCATAGCGATGCGCTGGATTTGGCCCACGCTTTGGATACATTGGGCATTGCCACAGCAGCCGACAACATCGGGAGTGCGCACGCCCTGCCAATGCTGTGGCGCTCAGGAATAGGGTATATTGCTGGCGACTATGTCGGGCCGACTCAGAATTCACTGCTCAGCTAGCAGTGCCGTGTCTTTATCGCTGTAACCTAATAAATAGAGGATAGCGTCAAGACCGAGTTGTGATATCGAGTGTTGCGCAGAAGCGGCCACCAGTGGTTTGGCTCTAAAGGCGATCCCCAACCCCGCAATAGCTAGCATCGGCAGGTCGTTGGCACCGTCGCCAACGGCAATGACTTGCTCCAACAAAACTCCCTCGCGAGCGGCCAATTCACGCAACAGTTCAGCCTTGCGCGCGCCATCAATAATTGTCCCAGAGACACGGCCAGTGACTTTGCCCGCCTCAATTTGCAGCTCGTTGGCGTAGGTGTAATCTACACCTAAAAGCTGCTGCAAATGACGAGCAAAGTAATCAAAGCCGCCGGAGATAATGGCTGTTTTGTAACCCAGTTGGCTGAGCGTTTTCAACAGATGCTGAGCACCTTCATTGAGCTGCAATCGCTCTGCTATTTTTGGCAATACTGCGGCATCGAGCCCAGCCAATAAACCTAAGCGCTCGCGAAAGCTCTCAGAAAAATCGAGTTCACCACGCATAGCGCGTTCAGTAATTTGAGCTACTTGTTCGCCGACTCCCGCCTCAACGGCAAGCTCATCTATCACCTCGGCGTCGATCAGGGTGGAGTCCATATCAAACACCACCAATCTGCGATTGCGCCGATAAATGGTATCTTTCTGCAGCGCCAGATCGATATCGTAGTGGCTGGCCAGCTCCATGAGTTCGGAGCGAAAACCCGCCTCATCCGCAGGTTCACCGCGCGCCGAAAATTCCACACTGGCACGCCCAAGCGCATTCGCTTTGTCTAGTGCCAAACGACCAGATAAGCGCGAAATTTTGTCAATATTTAAACCTGCTCTACTGGCCACATCGCTCACTGCAGCAATTTGGTCTGCAGCCACTGAGCGAGCCAATAGCGTAATGATATAGCGAGACTTGCCCTGTTGTTCAACCCAATCCCGGTACTCGCTGGCAGCAATTTCAATGATGCTAATAGACATACCCAACTCTGCCACACGTTCAGCCAACCGCAGCTCCAGCTGATCGCGCTTTGCCGACAGCGTGACCATCAAACCCAGTGACAACTGATCGTGAATAACCGCCTGACCGATGTCCAATACCGTGGCATCAAACTCGCTCAACAGTTTGGCCAGAGAGCTGGTTATCCCGGGTTTGTCACGGCCACTGACCGTCATCAAAAGTATCTGGTTCAAAGCATTATCCTAGCGTTTGGTAGGTGCATTATATAAAAGCGCGAAGGCGCGCACAGGGTGTTGCTGTGAAATATTTGGCGAGAGCTGCAAACAGGGTAAACTATACATCTGCTACAAGGATAGATTATGCGCTCAGAAACACCTCTACAGGGTGGCTTACAGCTACTCAAACCCATTCTAACCAAGCTCTCTAGCGGTCATCGCTGCGCTCTGCGCACCCTGTTAATGTGGCTGTTTTTTGGCGCCTGTAGCGCGATGACATTAAATTACTTTGCCCATCAAAATAGCCAAGCTTTAGTCCAGCAGCGCGGCCATACAGCTCTCGACGCCAACAGCAAACTTCTTCAAACTCCACTCTTTAATCGCGATTTAATCAGCATACAGTCCATTTTGATAGATTTGGTAGACAGCCAAGATATTATCTCAGCGACCCTGCATGACCCCGACGGCATTCCTCTGAGCACTATCGAAGCCAGCAATCTTGATCACGATCACCGCGCAAGCTTATTTCAACGGACCATCACTCTCGCCGACAGTGAGGCCGGCGTTCTGACTGTCGGCGTCGATCGCACGAGAATAGAGCGCCGGCAATACCAATCTGCCTGGGTCTGGGCTTCACTGTGGCTACTTTTTACGGTAGCTACCAGCCTTTTCGAATACCGTCGCGGCACTCGCTTGCAACAGCGCATTACACTGTTGAGCAGTAAACTACCGGGCCCTCAGCGAACCGCTGGACGCGATGAACTCGACCTACTTGAAGAGCGTTTACAGCCCCTACTAACAGGTCTTCACGATCGCGACATCGATACCAGCCACGGCCACTACGCCAGCCTAATAAGCATCACTCTACACAATGATAGTGAACTCTCACGCCAGTTAAGCAGAGAGAACAGAGAGCAAATTCTTGAGCGTCTCGACTACTGCGTATTGCGCACTTTAGAGCTTTATGGGGGCAGCCGCATTGAAGGTAGCAGCCAACAACTGCGATGTTATTTTCACGCCAGTCAGTTCTCAAAACAGCATTTAATGATCTGCTTAATGGCCAGCTGGTCACTGCGAGAACTGTTGTCGCGCCTGTCGCACCAGAGCGGTGTTGAGCTGGCAATCAGTTTCGCCATACACAGTCGTTTTATCCGAGCGGGCGGCAAAACTCTGCAGGATCAACAGCTGGGACGCATCAAAGAACAAGCGCAGTTAAACAGCCGATATCTGGCTAGCGACGACATTGTCATCCACAGTGAAGAGATGGACATTGAACAGTTGGCCACACTCGGTCACTTTGTTCCCCACGAACAAGGCGGCGCTTTACTGCAAGGGTTTTCTCAGCAGCGCACCGAACTGTTGCAAACTCAGTTCCAGCATCTGTGCCGAATCTGCTTAGAACCTAGCCCAGAGTCAGCCAGGCCATAGCAGAGCCAACCAAGTCACTGCAAAGATTATCATGGCGATAAAAACCGCCGCTGAACCTACATCTTTAGCAGCACCGGCCAAGGGATGATGGCCGCGGCTGTAGCGGTCAAGCGCCAGCTCTATCGCGGTATTGAGCATTTCAACCAGCAGCACCATGAGTGCACTGCCGGCCAACAGCACCCGCTCAACCGCCCCTTCACCCAACCAAAACGCCAGAGGCAGCAACACCAGCAACAAGACCAACTCAACACGCACGGCTTCCTCATTGACAGATACATAGCGCAGCCCGCGGAGGGAATAGGTCAACGACCCAACGGTGCGACGATGAATCAGATTCATCAGTGTTGAAAAAATTTGCTTGGCAGTAGAGATCAATATTCACCCTCAAGTCGTTGATCCATACTCAGAGCGGGAGCGCTGGCCTGAGTCGCGCCGACTCGACGTGCAGGCACACCCGCCACCGTAGTGTGCGCCGCGACATCCTCTAGAACCAAGCTACCTGCACCAATTTTGGCGCACTCTCCAATGTGGATATTGCCCAATAACTGCGCTCCAGCGGCTATCAACACGCCACTGCCGACTTTTGGGTGACGGTCGCCGCCACTGCGACCGCTGCCGCCCAAGGTCACTCCGTGGAGAATAGAGACATCATTGCCAACCACAGCGGTTTCACCAATCACTAGGCCGGTTGCGTGATCGAGCATTATGCCCTGACCTATTTGCGCTGCAGGGTGGATATCCACAGCAAAAACCTCACTGCAGCGGCTTTGCAGCAGTGCCGCTAAATCACAGCGATCGGCACAATAAAACTGGTGAGCCACTCGGTGCAGCTGCAGCGATTGAAAGCCTTTAAAAAACAACAGTGGCTCAACCCAGCGTTGGCAGGCAGGATCGCGATCGATATACGCTGCGCTATCTGCAACCAACTGTTCGAGCAAAGTAGTACAACCTCGATACTGTTTAAGCAATAGTTCGCTCAGTGCGGCACGGTTTATCTGCGGCGCTTCGATGAGCCCGGCCAGATAATCTACCAACCCATCAAGAACATCGCCTACAGAGAGAAAGCGCGCAACTATTGGCTGCAACAAAGGCTCTTGGAGCTGCTCCATCTCGGACTGCAACTCTGTGAGATAGCGTTCGACAGAGCGGGGGCTGTTACTCATAGATTCACCTTTGACCTGCTGGCTCTACAAAGCGCTGCCATATCTCTGGCAAATGCGCTAAAACGTAATCCCGATGAATCATATCGCACTCTGATAGTCTTCGCTGCACAAGGTTCATGGTGAGCAGCTGTTCTGCCTTTGCGGAGACAGCCCGGTGCGATAAGTGCCACGGTTCAACCGCTACACCACCGCAATCTTGACCATAAGGGGGAGAAAAAAGTTTGGCCATAGCTTGGCCGGGCTGCAATTGCTCATTTAACCAATAGGCGAATCGCCCTTGCACTCCCTCTGCGCTGTACTCTTGCGGGGTTAAGCTCAAGCGATCCCCCTCCGAGATAGCTGCGCCATCATAAACATCGGCATCACTGCCCCAATGGTGCCTAGAGGCGCCTGGTAGCGCAGAAAAGCGCAGCACTGCGCCAACTTGTTCTTCAGGGCTCATATCAGAGAGCAGCAGAGGTTTATTGTGCTCATCCAGCAATAATCTTGTTCCATCGAGCTTGCCGTTCCAGATAGCCAATTGGCGTTCAAACGAGCGGTAACCACTGGCTATGCGCAACTCAAATCCGGCCTTGGCTGCCTGATCTGCGAGCACAGCAAAAGCAGCCCAACTGTCGGGATGCAACCGCACAGCGCTGTTGCGTTCAACTTCCTCACAGCTCACCATTAAAGCGTCACCGCTGCCCAACACCCAGTTCTGTTCGGACGTAGCTATTGCTCTGTTTTCCGTTTGTTTAGACACCAAATAATCCGCCCACTGTCATTGATATTTCTTCTTTTGCCCACATAATATTCTACATTGGACTACTTTTACTGCTCACTCTCTGCGATTGGAGAAAATCATGTTTCGTATCGGTCTTTTTTTAGCTACCAATTTAGCGATCATCTTACTGGCTAGTATTACCCTGCGCTTGCTTGGTGTGGATGGAATACTCGCAGAAAACGGCGTCGACTTAAATCTGCAGGGCCTTCTCGCCTTTTGCGCTGTATTCGGCTTTATCGGTGCTTTGATCTCTCTACTTATATCAAAACCGATGGCCAAGTTTTCTACTCGGGCAAAAATCATCGAACGCCCTGCCGACAGCGAGCAGCGCTGGCTGATGGAGACTGTCGCAGATCTGGCCAAGGCAGCCGACATAGGAATGCCGCAGGTGGCCATTTTTCCTGCCCAGCAAGCCAACGCCTTTGCCACCGGGTGGAACCGCAATAACGCTTTAGTGGCGGTCAGCCAAGGGTTACTGCAGCGCTTTGACCGCGAGCAAGTTCGCGCGGTTCTCGCTCATGAAATAGGCCATGTAGCCAATGGCGATATGGTCACCTTGGCGCTAGCACAAGGGGTTATCAATACTTTTGTTATGTTTTTAGCGCGGCTGGCCGGGTTTTTTGTCGACCGCGTACTGCTCAAAAACGAGCGTGGGCTCGGCATGGGCTACTGGATTACTACCATTGCAGCGGAGATAGTATTGGGAATCTTGGCCTCTACGATAGTCATGTGGTTCTCTCGCCAACGCGAATTTCGCGCCGACGAAGCGGGGGCGCGGTTAAGCTCACCTGCAGCTATGGTCTCGGCTCTGCAGGCGCTGCAACGTGAAGTATCCGCTCATGTACCCAATCAGATGCCGGACACTATGACTGCCTTTGGGATATCGCCGGGGTGGAAGAAAAATGCTAGCAAGCTATTTACCACCCACCCGCCTCTCGAAGAGCGTATCGCCAGGTTGCAACAACGATGAATACCACTGTTCGTCAGGTGCTGTGCCGCAACGATGAGTTGAGCGAAGGAAATACGCTTGAAATCACCGTCAATGGTGCCTCGCTTATCCTAATACAACATGAAGGGGAAGCGATTGCCTACTGGAACAGCTGCCCCCACCTATCGGTACCACTCAACTGGGGACCCAACCGCTTTTTAGACCCCAGCAAAACCCATCTTCAGTGCGCCACACATGGTGCCCTGTTTCAAATAAGTGATGGCCTGTGTATTAGTGGCCCATGTATGGATGATCAACTTGATCGCGTTTTATTAGAGCAAGATCGTGAGCATACCTACATCGCTGCCGGCCAACCTCTACTCGAACCAGTGCGCAATCTCCGTCAGGAGGCGCTAGACGAGATTAACAACCCACATGCCGCGGCGAATGACTGACTACAAATGAACAGCAAAACTCAACAAATTGCTTGAAATAAAAGCACTTTATCTCTATAAACCCCTCTCCTAGTGAGGGCGTTTTCTGTAACAGATTAAAAAGGATTTACTATGGCCACTAAAAAAACTACAAACAGCCAAACGACTACAACCAAGAAGGCGCCGGTGAAGAAAGCACCCGTGAAGAAGGCGCCGGTGAAGAAAGCACCTGCTAAGAAAGCCCCGGTGAAGAAAGCCCCGGTGAAAAAAGCACCTGCCAAGAAAGCCCCGGTGAAGAAGGCCCCGGTGAAGAAAGCACCTGCCAAGAAAGCCCCGGTGAAGAAGGCCCCGGTGAAGAAAGCCCCGATCAAGAAAGCCCCGGTGAAGAAAGCCCCGGTCAAGAAAGCCCCGGTGAAGAAAGCCCCGATCAAGAAAGCCCCGGTGAAGAAAGCCCCGGTGAAGAAAGCCCCGGTCAAGAAAGCCCCGGTCAAGAAAGCCCCGGTCAAGAAAGCCCCGGTCAAGAAAGCCCCGGTCAAGAAAGCCCCGGTCAAGAAAG
>JBLYYE010000058.1:0-34653 GCA_048549915.1 Porticoccaceae bacterium | reverse complement strand
GTTTGCCCATGCCGGGCCAGCTGAAAATGGTCTCGGTTACCAGCGCTCCGGAGAACAGAAAGCCAAAATCTAGCGCTAACACGGTGACAACCGGTATCAGTGCATTGCGCCAGGCGTGCACCCAGACGACGCGGCGCTCGCTGGCCCCTTTGGCGCGCGCGGTGCGGATGTAGTCATTGCGCAGCACCTCCAGCATCGCCGAGCGCATATAGCGCGAATAGGCGCCAATATGTAACGTGGCGACAGTCGCCACCGGCAGCGCTAGGTGGCGGAGTTTTTCGCCCAGCCCAGCTTCGGCCGGCGCCATGCCGCCGGCAGGTAGCCAGCCCAGAGTGACCGAAAAAAGCATAATAAGTAGGAGTGCCAGCCAGAAGGAGGGCATTGATATACCAGCAAAGGCGTAAAAATTGACACCGTAGTCCAACAGTGAGCGCGGCCTGGCAGCGGCCAGCGTCCCCAGCGGTAGGGCGATGGCGATGGCGACAATAAAGGCCGTAGCCATCAAAGTGAGAGTATTGCCAAGAGCGGGTAGCAGAACATCGAGTACCGGCTGACCAAATAGCCTCGAGTAACCCAAATCACCCTGCAGTGCGCTGGTTAGCCAGGCTAAATAGCGGCGATAGAGGGGCTGGTCGAGGCCGTAGATTTCGCGCAACAGTGCCGCATCGGCACTGGTCATCTTGGGATCGGCACTGATCATCAAGTCGATCGGATCGCCCGGCATCAAACCAATTAATGCGTAGATCACCACTGACATAATCAGTAGTACCAGCAGAGCTTGAGCGCTGCGCGCCAGTATGAAGCGGCCCATCAACACTCTCCTGCAGCGCTGGCTTGCGATGCAGTCAGCGGGTAGTGGCAGGCGACTGTATGCCCCTCTTCGAGAAGCTGATGGCTGACACTCTGGCTGCGGCAGCGATCGCTGGCATAGCTGCAGCGCGGGTGGAACGGGCAGCCGCTGGGCGGGCTGGCAGGGCTCGGTGGATCGCCGGGCAAGGTGCGTCCAAACTTACCTTTGCGGCTGTTAATATCGGGCACGGATGCCAGCAGCGCGGCAGTATAGGGGTGGGCTGGTTGATTAAAGACCTGATCGCGACTGCCAATTTCGACAATGGCGCCGAGGTACATAACGGCTACTCGATCAGCCATGTGTTTGACCACGGCCATATCATGGCTGATAAACAGATAAGTGAGCTGATGCTGTTGTTTGAGTTCAACAAACAGGTTGAGTATCTGGCTCTGCACCGATATGTCCAACGCAGAGACCGGCTCATCGGCAATGATCAACTCGGGCCGCAACGCCAGTGCTCGAGCTATTGCTATGCGCTGGCGCTGGCCACCAGAAAACTGGTGTGGATAGCGGTTGAGATCGTCGGCGCCCAGCCCGACAGATTCCAGTAATGCAATCACTTGGTGCTGTCGCTGCTGGCGGTCACCGCGTTTAAACAACTCCAAGGCTTCACCAACAATAGCGCCGACAGTTTGGCGGGGGTTGAGAGCTGCCACCGGGTCTTGAAAGATCATCTGCACCCGCTCGCAGAGCTGGCGCCGCTGCTGGCTGGATATAGTCGAGCCAATTGGCGTGCCGCCAAGTCTTACAGTGCCGCTGGTGGGCGGCTGGAACAGCGCCAGGACGCGACCAAGGGTACTTTTACCGCAGCCGCTTTCGCCGACTAAAGCGAGTGTCTCGCCGCGCCGTATGTTCAGATCAACACCCTTCACCGCAGTCACCGACTGATGGCCTTTGCTGCCAAAGCGGACACTGAGTTGTTTTAGTTCGGCAATGTTCTCTGGCTGAAGAGTCATGCCACCTCCAGTGGATGCCAGCAGGCGACTTGGGCACTGTTGAGAGGCTCAAGTGAGGGGCGGCTTTGACACTGCGCCGAGGCGAAGTGACAGCGCGGGGCGAAGTGGCAGCCGGCACCGCGCTGCTGGGGTGGCGGCACGCGGCCTTCAATGGTTGGCAGCCGCGCCTGATCAGCGCCGAGCCGCGGGGTGGTATCCAACAAAGCGGCGCTGTAGGGGTGTTGCGGGTGATCCAGTAGGCTGCGTGCAGCTCCGCTCTCAATCACACAGCCGGCGTACATAACGGCGATGCGATCGGCCATTTTAGCGACCACGGCAAGATCGTGGCTGATAAACAAAATAGCCGTGTTGTGGCTGGCTTGCAGATCGTGAAGCAGATCGAGGATCTGCGCTTGGATAGTGACATCGAGCGCAGTGGTTGGCTCGTCGGCTATCAGCAGTTGTGGTTGGCAAGCTAGCGCCATGGCAATCATAACGCGCTGTCGCATACCGCCGGAAAGCTGATGAGGGAACTGAACGGCGCGTTGAGCGGGGTCGGCTATGCCCACGGCCGCGAGCGCTTCGACGGCGGCACTGTGCGCCTGTTGGCGGTTGAGCTGGCGGTGCAGGCGCAAACTCTCGGCGATCTGAGCTCCGACGGTGTAGGCGGGATTGAGCGCCGACATTGGCTCTTGGAAAATCATACCGATCTGCTCGCCGCGCAGCGCTTGCCAGCTGTGATTGTCGAGCCCGGCGAGTTCGCGGCCGCGCCATTTAATACTGCCGCCAGTGACGGCAATAGCCGTCGGCAGTAGGCCGAGCAGCGCCAGAGCTGTCAGCGATTTGCCGCAGCCACTCTCGCCGACTAGAGCGAGTGTTTCACCTTGTTGTAGAGAAAAGTTGAGGTCATCGACCAGCACCAAAGAGCCGCTGCTGTTGCGCAGAGAGATTTGCAGCTGTTCAACTTGCAAGAGCGGTATATTGCTCATGGCTGGCGGTGCCACTCCTCAATCCAGTTGGTGCTCGAGTCGAGGTGGCCGGTCGGTTCTGCACCGCGTAGCCAAAGTGGGTAGATATAGCTATTGGGGCGCCAAAATAGTGGCAGTACCGGCAGCTGTTCGGCATAGATCGCTTGCAGGCGGTGCCAGAGCGGCAGGCGCTGGTTAAAGTCCAGAGTGGTCTCCAACTGCTCGAGCAATTGGTCCATTTCAGCATTGCTGAACCCGGTGTAATTTTGGCCGGCAAAATTGTTATCGGCAGTCGGTATCTCGCTGCTATGCAGAGTAGAGCGCGGCACGCTCTCTGGCGCGCTGATCCAGGCGAATAGAGCCATGCCAGAGTAGCGCCGCTCGCGCGTAGTCTGGCCAAAGAAGACCCGCGGTGCCTGATTGTTAATACGCAAATCGATGCCAACTTGCTGCAGCTGCCCCTGAATGACCTGCTGCAGCAGCTCGCGGGTTTTATTGCCTGCAGTCGACATAATTTCAAGTCGCAACGGCTCTCCGGCGCTGTTGTAGCGCAGGCCGTTCTCAGCCATCGCCCAGCCGGCACTGTCGAGGAGTTGAGCGGCTTTTTGCGGTTGATAGTTGTAGCGCGGCACGTCGCTACTGGCGACGCGGTCGAGCGGGCTAACTGGACCGTCGGCGACCGGCTGCTGCCCGGCAAAAATGCGCTGGTTGATCTCTTCGCGGTCAATCGCGTAAAGCAGTGCTTGGCGCACGGCTAACTGAGCCAAAATAGGGTTGTCGAGATTGAGATCGATATGCTCGTACTGCAGGCCGGGCTTGTAAACAATATTAAATTTTTCACCGTGTCGATTGGCAAAAGAGAGCGCTTGGTCGAGCTGTAAGCCGAGTTCACCGGCGACCATGTCAATGGTGCCTGAGAGCAGGTTGGCTTCCAGTGCTGAGGTGTTTTGAATCGCCTTGACGACGATTTTGTCAAACTGGGGCGGCTGGCCGTGCCAGTGTGGATTGCGCACTAAAGTGAGAGATGCACCTTGCTCTACCGAGGCGATCATGTAGGGGCCGTAGTAGAGGCCGGGGCGGGTGATGTCGCTGTTGTAGAGGGTGCGGTGGCGATACTCAAGTGGATCCTCTGCGTAGAGCTCTGCCTCAAGATGCATTGGCAGTGGATACATATCGCCTAGCTGATTGTAGGCAAAGGTCACTCTATCGAGGTGCAGCGTAAAGGTCTGTTCGTCGACTCGATCAAATTGATAGGCGCTGCGATAGAACTCAAGGTTGTTGACCCCGGCCGCCGGATTGCGGCCAACCTGCCAGGCAAACTCAAAGTCGGCAGAGGTCAGCGGTTGGCCATCTGCCCATTTTAGCCCCGCCGGTATCTGGTAAGTGACAGCGATACCCGGCTTGCCATCGGGGGTCTGTTCAAGAACGGCCAAGCCGTTGTCTAGGGTGGGCAGTTCGACGCACAGCGAGCACTGCAACTGCCAGTCATGGTTGTAGATGGTCAATGCCCGCGCAGTCATGCCACGGATGTAGGATTTGGCGACCATGCTCTCGATGTTGGGGTGCAGGGTAGAGGGGTACTGAGTGATGCCGATGGTAAGAGTCTTGCTGTCATCCGCTTTTTTTGTCGGGGCATCGGTTGAACACGCCGCGATAAATAGTCCCGCAGCCAATATGAGCAGCAGGCGGATCGAGTAAATGGGTTTCGACATGTTGGGCTGTTCCTCAATTCACCGCTCTTGCGGAGTCAAAAGCTGTGGCGATTATAACCAAATATACTCTTGGCTCCAGCCAGTTTGGTTGCATCTTAACAGTAAAGTACGGATAATCCGCGCCGTCGATGGTGGGCTGCCGGTCCCCTCGCAATGGAGACCTGCAAACCCCGCCAGGCCCGGAAGGGAGCAACGGTAGCAGACTCTCTGTGTGCCGGGGTGTGGCTGGTAGCCCGCCTCCATCGATCTTCCCCAATCCGGCTCATTGGCAAATACCCCAGTAAGCAATTTGTTTTAGCCGTCACCACCCCTATAATGTAGCTCGATTCTTCGCCCTCAAAGATGGTGCGTTGCAACTCTTTAATTAGCGCGGCAGATATGCCGAATAGAGCAGGGCTACTGCATGGAATATCAGGTACTGGCACGCAAGTTTAGGCCGCGAAACTTTGTCGAAATGGTCGGCCAAGAGCATGTTTTGCAAGCGCTGATCAATGCTTTGGACAACAACCGTCTCCACCACGCTTACCTTTTTACCGGTACTCGCGGTGTCGGCAAAACCACTTTGGCTCGTATCTTAGCTAAGTGTCTCAACTGCGAGCAGGGTGTCTCGTCGACACCCTGTGGGCAGTGCTCTATCTGCAAAGATATTGCCGCCAACCGTATGGTCGACTTAATTGAGGTCGATGCTGCCTCGCGCACCAAAGTTGATGACACCCGTGAATTGCTCGAAAACGTGCAGTACGCGCCGACCTCTGGGCGCTATAAGATCTATCTGATCGATGAGGTGCATATGCTCTCGGCGCACAGCTTCAATGCGCTGCTAAAAACCCTCGAAGAGCCGCCCAGCCACGTTAAGTTTTTGCTCGCCACCACAGACCCGCAAAAGTTGCCGGTGACAGTCTTGTCACGCTGCCTGCAGTTTAATCTTAAAAATCTTACTCCTGAGCGTATTTCCGAGCACCTAGCCAGTGTGCTTGAGAGCGAGAATGTTCCCGCGGAACAGGATGCTCTGTGGTCACTAGCGCGCGCTGCGCAGGGGAGTATGCGCGACGCACTGAGCCTCACCGATCAAGCCATTTCACACGGCAATGGCCGCGTCACCAGCAGCGATGTCAGTGCCATGCTGGGCTCCATCGAGCGCACTTACATAGTCGACTTGGCCAAAGCACTCGCGGCTGATGACGGAGCGCAATTGCTTGCGGTAGTAGCCGCAATGGCCGAGCAGGGACCCGATTTTGAGGCGGCTGCGGCTGAGCTTTTGGCTCTTTTCCACCAGCTTGCGGTCGCTCAAACAGTCCCCGAAGCAGTTGATCGCAGCATGACCTACTTTGCCGATGTGGTCGCCCTGAGTGGTCTATTCAGTCGCGAGCAGGTGCAGCTCTGTTACCAAATGATTTTAATGGGGCGCAAAGATCTCGCCTTTGCTGAGGATCAGCGGGCAGGTTTTGAGATGCTGTTACTGCGCTGTCTGGCATTTTTGCCGGCCACTGGCAAAGAGCAACCGCTAGCCATCGACGCGGGAGAAGCCCCGGCAAAAAAGCCGATCCCGGTAGCGCCGGCGAATGATTCGCGCGCTGCCGACAGGGGCGCCGAGCCAACCCAGGCTGAGCCGCCGATTGCGGTTAAACCCAGCGAGCCATCTCTTGGCGACGTGGCAGAGCAAGCTCCCTCGCAGAGTGACGAACCGCCGCCACCCTGGCTGCGCGAAGAGCTCACTGCAGAGTCTCCGCTAACCGCACAGCCCACTCAATCTGAGCTACCCCGTGTTGAACCGGCCGCTGCGCCAGTGGCAGAGCCAGCCTCTCAACGGGTATTAAGCCAGTTAGATGCCGAGGGCTGGGTTGATTTGCGCCGCGAGCTCAGTTTGGGCGGAACATTGGGTGAAATTGCCAGCAATTGCGCACTCTCAGAGACCGCTGGCGAGCGATTAGTGTTTACCTTGGACCCCGCGGCGGCGGCGCTCTTCAACGATCAACACCCCGCGGAGCTCGCTGCGGCGATCAATCAGCACTGCGCCAGCGCCATTAACGTAGAGATCAACTTACAGGCAACCGAACAGGCGACGCCGCGCAGCGCTACTCAGGAGGCCAATGCAGCACTACAAGCCACCGCCTTGGCAGCCATGTATGCAGATCCGAATGTGCAACTGGCCCAGCAACGTTTGGGTGCGGTGTTAGATGAGCGCTCTGTGGTGCCCAGCCAACAGATAAAAGAAGGCAGCTGAGCCTGACTGAAACTAGCCGTCGAGGGAGAAAGGTATGGACATTAATGAATTGATGAAAAAAGCCCAGCAGATGCAGGGTGAAATGGCCGCGGCGCAACAGCGAGCCGCTGAAGCTGAAGTGGTTGGCGAATCCGGTGCCGGCATGGTCAAAGTGACTATGAGCGGGCGCCACGATGTTAAAAAAGTCGTTGTCGACCCCTCTCTTTTATCGGAAGAGGTGGAGCTGCTCGAGGATCTTCTCGCCGCTGCAGTCAATGATGCGGTGCGCCGAGTAGAGAAGCTACAGCAATCACAGCTGGGCGATTTGACTGCTGGGATGCAAATGCCGCCGGGTTTCAAATTCCCATTTGGCAGCTAACCAGTACTTCAATTTCAAGGAAACCTTATGTACGGCCCCTCAATAGATCGTTTGATTAATGCTCTGCGGGTTATGCCTGGTATCGGCGCCAAGTCTGCCCAGCGCATAGCAATGCAGTTGCTAGAGCGCAATCGCGATGGTGCCAGCGAGCTGGCGGCGAGTTTGCTCGATGCGGTCGACAAGGTGGGCAACTGCAGTAGCTGCAGAACCCTGTGTGAGGGAGAACTTTGCACTATTTGCAGTGATAATCGCCGCTCGGAGTCGCAACTGTGCATCGTCGAAACGCCGGCAGACCTCTATGCGTTAGAGCAGGCAGGCGGTTACCAAGGTCGCTATTTTGTTTTGATGGGCCATCTTTCACCGATCGACGGCATCGGTCCGGACGAAATTGGCCTGCCCATCCTCGAGGCGAAGTTGGCGGGTGGCGAAATTGAAGAGTTGATACTGGCGACCAATCTCACCGTTGAGGGCGAGACCACGGCTCACTACATCTCTAGCCGCGCCCGAGCGGCTGGGGTCGCTGTCAGTCGAATTGCGCACGGAGTGCCGCTCGGCGGTGAGCTGGAATATATCGACGGCAATACGCTCAGCTTGGCGATGCAAAGCCGCAAGGTGATTTGATATGGGCAGTGCTGTGACAAAATCTATTATTTGGGTCGACAATCAACAGTCGCTGGCCGAAATGGTCAGCGTATTGACGCCGATAGAGCTTCTGGCGCTGGATACGGAGTTCATGCGTACGGATACATTTTTTGCCAAATTGGCACTGCTGCAACTCAGCGATGGCGAGTCGATATGGCTGGTAGATTTCCCGGCGCTTAGTGAACTCGAGCCGCTGCGTCAGCTGCTCAATCGAGATGATTTAACCACCTTGGTACACGCCTGTGGTGAAGATCTCGAAGTGCTCGATAGTGCAGTTGGCGTTGTCCCGGCCAAACTGTTTGATACGCAGCTGGCCGCAGCCTATCTCAACCAAGGGTACTCGCTCGGTTACGCCCGATTGGTAGAGCAGCTCTGCGGTATCGAGCTGGACAAGCAAGCTACCCGATCAGATTGGTTGCAGCGCCCACTCACCAATGCCCAACGCAGCTACGCCGCTTGTGATGTCGAATATCTACACGCTATGCACACGCATTTGAGCCACCAGTTAAATCTGGCAGGGCGCCTGGAGTGGTTTGATGAGGAGATGGTGGATCTGCTGGCAACGGCTAAAGAGCGCCTTGTGGTAGATGGCTATTACTTAAAGCTAACCGGCGCTTGGGAGTTTTCTCAGCAGCAGCTGTTCGCGCTCAACCGCGCTTGCGAGTGGCGTGAAAATCTCGCGCGACAGCGCGATATACCTCGCGGGCGTATATTTAAAGACCCGCAGCTGCTCGATGCGGTGCGCTCAGAAGTCCGATCACTCAGCGAGCTGCGCAGCTGCTCGGAGATCCACCCAGGGTCACTGCGCAAGTTTGGCGAGCAGTTGGTGGAGTTGCTCAACAGAGCTTACCAGGAGGCAAGCGCGAGCCCGCCGCTAGCGGCACCGCCGAGGCCTTTAACTCGCGCCGAGGGCACACTGTTTAAGCAGCTGCGCAGTGTCGTGCAAGAGTGCGCCGAGCGACTGAACGTCGCCAAAGAACTGTTGGTCAATAAACGCGATTTAGAACATTTAGTCCGCCAGCACAGCGATGCGGTTGCTGTCGGAAATATAGAGTGGCCATTCCGCTTGCGCAGTGGTTGGCGCCACTACCAATTACAGCCGCTTTTGGCCGCTTGTTACGCCGAATTTGGTCCGAAGGGAGAGTTGCCCAGTGCTCTGTGATATCTACGCCAGCGAAAAAAAACAAGAGATGTACCTCTATGTTCGCCGCGAGCAAAAACTAGACGAGCTGCCGCAGCAGCTGTTGTCACTGTTCGGTAGCGCCCGTCATGTGACGGTGCTCAACATCACTGAGCAGCGCAAATTGGCGCGCGCTGATGCCAGTAAAGTGTTGGCGGAAATAGAGGAGAATCTTTTCTACTTGCAGATGCCGCCCAACCGCTACGGTGAAGAACCCCAGCAGTGGACCGGGCGCGAACTCGACGGGCCGGCCAGTTAATGGTTGCCGATCAGCCTTTCTGGTTGCGCAAGAGCCTCGAGCAGCTTAGCGAGTCTGAGTGGGAGAGCCTCTGCGACGGCTGTGGTCGCTGCTGTTTGGTCAAGCTCGAAGAAGAGGAGAGTGGTGAGGTCTATCAAACGGATGTCGCGTGTCAGCTTTTTGATGCGCAAACCTGCCACTGTAGTGATTATTCAGGGCGTCACAAAATCGTTGATGACTGTTTGCAGCTCACTCCCGAGCTGGTGCCCACGCTGCAATGGCTACCCGATAGCTGCGCTTATCGGCGTCTCTCTGAGGGGCGTCCACTGCCCAGTTGGCACTACCTAGTCAGCGGTGACAGAGAAGCGGTCCATCGCGCGGGTGCCTCCGTGCAGGGTCGTGTCAGCAGTGAGCTCGATGTGCAGGGCGAGGATCTGGAAGACCGTATCGTCGTCTGGGCAGAGGTGCCCGACTAACTTTTTAAAGGTATTCGACTATGAGTGATACTTTGCCGCAAATGGCTGGATATACCACAGCTTGGGCAATCTATTTTTTCGGCTTAGTGGCGGTTATCGCCGCACAACTTTGGCTGCTGCGCGCCACCAAGTGGTGGTTTAATGCCAGTGTCGGGTTTGCCCTGCTGATTATCTTTGGTTTTCCTGTCGAGTCTTATCCCGGCGAGCCAGCTCTTGCCCCAGCACTTATGGTGGCCCTCTTTGAGGGGCTTTTAGGCGGCGGCAGCGCTGTCCGTGCCGGTGCGCCTCTGGCCACCGCTGCGGTAATAGCTCAGCTGCTGTTTTCGGTGTTCCTGGTGGTAGTGGCGCTCGTTCGCAAACTCCTCGCGCGGCGGCAGTAATATGTGTCAGCTAATGGCTATGTCTGCAAATGTGCCGACCGACGCACGGTTCAGTTTTAGCGGTCTAGTCGAGCGCGGTGGCGGCAGTGATATTCATCGCGACGGCTGGGGTATCGCATTTTATCGCGGTCGCGGTGTCCAGGAGTTTCGCGATCCACAACCGAGTGTTAAAAGCCAAGTGGCAGAGCTAGTTAAGTCTCAGCCAATTAAGAGCGAGGTGGTGATAAGCCATATTCGCCAGGCCAATGTAGGTGCAGTATGCCTCGAGAATACTCACCCCTTCGTGCGCGAACTTTGGGGACGCTATTGGGTTTTCGCCCACAACGGGCAGCTGCGCGGGGTGCGTAAAAAATTGCCGTTAAGGCGTTTTCAACCGGTTGGCAGCACCGATAGCGAGTGGGCGTTCTGCTGGCTGATGGGTGAAATAGATAGCCACTTTGCCAGCTGGCCGCGCAGTCCAAAACAGCTCGGGCAGTTTATCGATCAGTGCGCGGCTAAGCTCGATGAGCACGGGGTGGCCAATTTTTTGCTCAGCGATGGCCGAGCACTTTACGCCCATTGCACCACTCGCCTGCACTGGCTAACACGACGCGCTCCCTTTGGTGTCGCGCGTCTCAAAGATATTGAGATGGTGGTGGATTTTAGTCGTGAAACCACACCCAACGATGTGGTCAGCGTGATTGCCACTGAGCCACTAACGGTAGGCGAGACCTGGCAGCAGATGGCCCATGGCGAGACCATCATTGCTCTCAAAGGTTTAATAAAGAAACTTTAATTGACGGGTGAGCGCTCGACTGGCCGGTCAGTGCCAGTGTTGGCAAGCCATCCTCGCTAAGTGCTAAATTGAGTTGTGTTAAGTCACGCGTTACGCGTTCTACGATAATGATCATTACAGTAACAATAAGGGTCCCTTATGAAGTTTACCGGTACGCAAAAATATGTAGCCACTAACGAACTCTCTACTGCAGTAAATGCGGCGGTATCACTCCAGCGTCCATTGCTGATCAAAGGTGAGCCCGGCACCGGCAAAACGCTGCTGGCAGAGGAGGTCGCCGCCTCACTGGGGATGCCGCTCATCTCTTGGCATATTAAATCGACCACCAAAGCTCAGCAGGGCCTTTACGAATACGACGCGGTATCGCGGTTGCGCGACTCGCAACTGGGCGATGACCGCGTTCACGATATCGCCAACTACATTAAGCGCGGCAAGCTCTGGGAAGCGTTTACTGCCGATCAGCAGGTGGTCTTGTTGATCGATGAGATTGATAAAGCAGATATCGAATTCCCCAACGATCTGCTTTTAGAACTCGATCGCATGGAGTTTTTCGTCTACGAAACTGGCGAGACTATCAAAGCGGTCAATCGTCCGATTGTGATCATCACCAGCAATAATGAAAAAGAGCTGCCGGACGCCTTTTTGCGTCGCTGCTTCTTCCACTACATCAGCTTCCCAGATCGCGACACCATGCAGCAAATTGTCGACGTGCATTTCCCAGAGCTCAAGAAGCGCTTGGTAGATGAGGCGCTGGAAATTTTCTTTGAACTGCGCAAAGTCCCCGGTTTGAAGAAAAAACCCTCTACATCGGAGCTAATTGATTGGTTAAAACTGCTGCTCTCTGATGATATCCCCGACGAGATACTGACTAATCGAGATCCCACCAAAGCGATCCCGCCACTCTATGGGGCACTGCTCAAAAACGAGCAAGACGTCCACATGCTGGAACGGTTAGCATTTATGGCGCGGCGCGAGGCGCGCTAAGACTATGCTGATTAATTTTTTCTCACTGCTCAAGCGGGCCGGCATTCCGGTGTCGATCCGCGAGCTTCTCGACCTGATTCGGGCGTTAGAGCAGGGCGTGGTGTTTGCGGATGTAGAAGAGTTTTACCTGCTCGCCCGCACCGTGTTGGTCAAAGATGAGAAGTACTACGATCGTTTTGATCGCGCGTTTGGGGCCTATTTCAAACAGCTCGAAAATATCGACGACATCATCCAGGCGCTGATCCCTGATGATTGGCTGCGCCAAGAGTTTGAGCGTCAATTTAGCGACGCGGAGAAGGCTGAAATTGAGAGTTTGGGTGGCTTAGAGAAAATTATAGAAGAGTTCAAGAAGCGCCTTGAGGAGCAGGAAGAGCGCCATCAAGGTGGCAATAAATGGATAGGTACCGGAGGCACCTCGCCCTTTGGTCATGGTGGATTTAACCCAGAAGGGGTGCGCGTAGGCGGTGAAGGCGGCCAAAAACGCGCGGTTAAAGTGTGGGATCAGCGCCAGTTTCAAGATCTTGATGACTCGGTAGAGATCGGCACCCGCAATATTAAAGTTGCACTGAGACGCCTGCGTCAGTTTGCTCGCCAAGGCGCCCAGGATGAGCTCGATCTGAACGATACTATTCGCTCAACTGCTCGCAACGCCGGTCTGCTCGATATCAAGATGGTCCCAGAGCGCCACAACGCAGTTAAGGTGCTGTTGTTTTTTGATGTCGGCGGTTCGATGGACCCCTATGTGCGGCTTTGTGAAGAGCTATTTTCTGCAGCCCGCACAGAGTTTAAGCATCTCGAGTACTTTTACTTTCACAACTGTCTTTACGACTATGTTTGGCGGAATAATCACCGTCGTCAGCAAGAGCGTATACCGACGCATGAATTGCTGCGCACCTATTCGGCGGACTACAAGGTGATTGTCGTTGGTGACGCCTCAATGGCCCCCTATGAGATCACTAGCAAAGGTGGCAGTGTTGAGTATTTTAACGACGAGCCTGGGGCAGTCTGGTTGCGCCGTTTGGGTGACACCTACAGCAAGTTGGCCTGGATCAACCCGGTGGCAGAAAAGTACTGGGGCTACACGCCGACTATTGAGATGGTCCATCAATTGGTAGAGGGGCGCATGTATCCGCTGACCCTCGATGGCTTACAGAGCGCCATCGGCCAGCTTAGCAAATAAAAAAAGGCGCTCAATTGAGCGCCTTTTTTTTATTGTCTGGCGGATTTAAAAGAACAGCACAATCGAAGCCAGCCCGACCCCAGTTAAAACCAGTGTGTAGGGCAGCGCCATAATGACCATGCGCATATAGGAGAGCCGGATTAATGGCGCCAGTGCAGAGGTGAGTAGAAACAAGAAAGCCGCTTGGCCATTGGGTGTGGCAACACTGGGCAGATTGGTTCCGGTATTGATCGCCACTGTCAGTGTCTCAAAATGAGCTCGGTCAATTACACCAGCATCCAGTGCTGCTTTGACCTCGTTTATGTATACGGTAGCAACAAAAACGTTGTCACTGATAGCGGACAGCAAACCATTGGCGGCAAAGAACAGCGCCGGCTGCAGAGATTTTTCCTGCTCGAGCACCCAGTGGATGACTGGGGTAAAAAGGTGCTGCTCGTGAATCACTGCGACGACGGCAAAAAACACAATCAGTAGTGCGGTAAAGGGAAGGGCCTCCTCGAAGGCCTTGCCAATACGGTGCTCTTCAACAATTCCATTGAATGCCGTGAGCAGCACAATAACACTCAACCCAATAAGGCCAACCGGTGCCCAATGCAACGCCAAGGCAACAACCAGGAAGAGTGCGACTACCACTTGTGCACCCAGTGCCACAAACTCTTGCCGTGTGCGTTTGGCGGTTTGCACTTTATTGTAGTCTTCGAGCACCGCACGAACCGCATCTGGCAGGATAGTCCCGTAGCCAAAACTGCGAGTACTCTCCAGTACAATGCAAGTTAACAACCCAAAAAATAGAGTGGGCATAGTGACTGGTGCCATGCGCATAAAGAACTCGCCAAACTCCCATCCGGCTTTTTCGGCAATAAGCAGGTTTTGTGGTTCGCCGACTAAGGTGCACACACCGCCGAGTGCAGTACCGACTGCGCCGTGCATGATTAAACTGCGCAAGAAACCCCTAAATTGTTGCAGGTCTGCGCGATGGTAGTCGTGTAACTGAGTGTCTTGGTTGTGGTCGTGGCTATCTACGAGTTTTTTGCCCGACGCTACCTTGTGATAGACCGAGTAAAACCCGACTGAGATGGTGATGAGTACGGCCGTCACTGTGAGCGCATCCAGGAACGCAGAGAGCACAGCGCCGGCTAGGGTAAATAACAGTGACAGGAGTACTTTCGATTTGACCGCAATCAGCAGTTTGCTAAAGGTCGCCATCAACATATCGCGCATAAAGTAGATGCCGGCGACCATAAACATTAGTAGCATAATGACTTCAAAATTGCCCACTGCCTCGTGATAAACCGCCTCAGGTGAGGTCATACCAAGGGCAACAGCCTCGATAGCCAGTAAACCGCCGGGTTGAAGTGGGTAGCACTTGAGCGCCATGGCCAGAGTAAAAATGAACTCTGCAATTAAAATCCAGCCTGTGACAAAGGGGCCAAGGGTATAAAGAAAAACAGGATTAATTAAAAGGAATAGGAATATCGCACCTTTGTACCAGCGCGGGGAGTTGCCTAAAAAGTTTCTTCGCAGTGCTTTTCTTGCACTCATTTGCATAGTTAAAAAGCCTTTTTAAAAGTGGTTGTAAGGGGTCAGAATGCTAGATTATGTTAGGATGCGGGGGTAACTTTAAGGCGAATAACCATATGCCTGGTGTGGCATTATTGCAATCACTTTTACTGTATCGCAAGGATATAATTTGATGGAGAAATTGGCCGAGAGCCTAGGGGGATTTTACCCCAGCACCGAGGGTAATGGTGAGCCACCTGCCTTTGTTGTGCTAGTGGTCGATGGTCGCATTGCCAAGCCTGTTGTGAGTGCGGTAGCTTGGTGGACGTTTGCAGAGCTCTCTGTCTGTTGCAATCCCTCTGTGCGTCTGCCTTTAGGTTTTTTGGCAGGTGTCGGTGCAGGTGAGGTGTGGGCTTGTGACAGCCATGCGCTGCAGGAGCTAGCATGCCAGTTTGAGTTGCTCTCATTGCGTTCACTACTGGCGGTGATCGATGAGAAAGATTTCGGGCTGTTTAGTCGCGCCACACAACTTTTACTCTGGCAGCGCCAACACCGCTTTTGTGGGAGCTGCGGCGAGCCGACAACAGCTTCTGCACAAGATCACGCTTTAGTTTGTGCCGGCTGTAAACTGACCAATTACCCGCGCATATCGCCCTGTATCATTACCTTGGTTCACCGCCAGGACTACTGCTTGCTCGGCCGCCAGCCGAGTTGGCCGCCCGGTCTATTCAGCACCCTGGCTGGATTCATTGAGCCCGGCGAGAGCGCCGAGCAGGCTCTCTGTCGCGAGGTGATGGAGGAGAGTGGGGTTCGGGTGGCAAACCTAACCTATTTTGCCAGCCAAGCGTGGCCGTTCCCCAGCCAATTAATGCTGGGTTACTTTGCCGAATATGCGGGTGGTGATATCAGCGTGGATGGTATCGAATTGGAGCAGGCGCAGTGGTTTCACTATGCAGAACTACCACAAATACCGCCCTCTACCAGTATTTCAGGCAAGCTGATACGCAGCTTTGTCGAATCGCGCTCAGCCCAAGCAGCAACTTAATCAATCTTTTGACAGGAGTTATACGTGGCATTTTTAAGTGAATATGGCCTTTTCTTGGCGAAAGCCGTGACGGTGTTGGTCTGCCTGCTCATTCCACTTTTAGTTGTGGCTAGCTCAGCTGGGCGACGCGGCCAAACAGGTGTGGAAGCGCCACAGTTCGAAGTGGTTAAGCTCAACGATCAGTTTGAAGATCATGAGCAGCAGCTAATCGAGGCAACTCTTGAAGGGTCTCAACTTAAAGCGCATCGCAAAGCGCGCCGCAAAGAAGAGAAGCAGCGCGCCAAAGCCGATAAGAAAAACTCAAAAAAAGCCGTTCGTCGCACCTTTGTTCTCGACTTTGACGGTGACATCAAGGCCTCGGCAGTTGAGTCGTTGCGCCACGAAATCTCCGCACTGTTGACAATTTTAAAGCCTGAAGACGAGGTCGTGGTTAGACTCGAGAGCGGAGGAGGGATGGTGCACAGCTACGGTTTGGCTGCATCGCAGCTCGCGCGTCTGGTTGCTAAGCAAATACCGCTGACCGTTTGTGTCGACAAAGTGGCGGCAAGTGGCGGGTATATGATGGCGGCGGTGGCCAATAAAATTGTTGCCGCCCCATTTGCCCTGATAGGTTCTATTGGCGTAGTGGCACAGCTGCCCAACTTCAATCGACTTTTGCGCGATAACAAGGTTGATTTCGAGCTCTATACCGCGGGCGAGTACAAGCGCACAGTCACCATGTTTGGAGAAAATAACGACTCTGGGCGCGCCAAGTTCCAACAGGAACTGGACGATACCCACGAGCTGTTTCAGTCGTTCGTCGCCAAAGCGCGCCCGCAGTTAAATGTCGGCGCTGTCGCCACTGGCGAAGTCTGGTATGGCCAGCAGGCGCAGGGATTGGGGTTGATCGATGAGCTGGCGACCAGTGACGATTATCTGCTCGCTGCCGCTGCAGAAGGTGAGCTCTATCAAGTTGTGACGCTACACAAGCGCAGCTGGCAAGAGAAGTTAGGTTTTGCTGCTGAGGGCGCAGTTGAGCGCGTGACAACGCGCTGGCTGGGACGAGCGGCTCGACGTCTGCCGCTCTAAGATTTAATCGCGCCGCAGCTTGTCGCTGACTGCCATTGGGCTTGGAAAGTTGAAAACGACAATGTAACTGGATATTAAGAAAGTGATAATCGCTGCGGCCTGAATATAGTGGGATGCGAGTTCGCCAATTAGCCCTGATGCCGCGGCAACATAGGCAATCAACAGCGCAAATTCACTGCTCTGGCCGAGACGGAAGCCCAGATCCCACGCTAAGCTAGGGCTCTCGCTCTGGCGGCGCAGTAAGCCTCTAAATATGAGCGGTTTTGCCACCAGCACGAGGGTCGCTAATAGGAGCGCTGGCACTATCACCTGCGATAGTAGGCCGATGTTAAAACCCCCTCCTAACGAAAAGAAAAACAAGATGAGAAAGAAATCGCGCAGAGGTTTTAGGCTCAAAGCGATATATTGCGCAATGGGGCTGGTGGCGATAGAGATGCCGGCTAAAAATGCACCAATTTCTCGCGACAAGCCAAGCAGTTCAGCGCCCTCTGACACAGCAAAACACCAGCCGATAGCTAGCAAAAATACGTACTCGCCGATGCGATCAAAGCGCTGCAGTAGTGGCAGTAAAACCCACTTCACTACGGCTAAAGTCGCGGCTAACAATACCGGCAAACCGAGCAGGCTGGTGCCGATATTGTGCCACTCAATACTTCCTGCAGAGCTGGAGAAAAGCACGATGAGAACAAAGATGGCGACAAAATCTTGCAGCAACAGCAAACCGACCATCATTTCACCGCTGCGCCTGTGATGTAGCGCAGTAGTTGGCAGTAACTTGATACCGATAATGGTGCTGGAAAACATCATCGCGGCGCCCACCACCAGCGATTCTGTGAGAGTAAATTGCGCGAGCCAAGCTGCACCAAAACCGAGCACGAAAAACGCCATTGAGCTCAACAGAGTGACAATTGAGGCCTCTTTTAGAACTGCCAGGAGTGACTGGGGCTGCATGTCTAGGCCGATCAGAAAGAGCAATAGGACGATGCCAATGCTGGATATCTGCGCCAACAAGCTGACATCAGCCACCCAACCTAAGCCGTATGGGCCGAGTAGGGCGCCGAGCAGTATATAAGCCACTAGCAGCGGTTGGCGGGTGTACATGGCCGCTGTGGCAAGCACTGCAGCTCCGCTGAAGATAAGAAAAAAAGACTCTAGAAGTGAGCCGGTCACAATGACTAGCGAGCGGCAGCTTGGTAGCTAGCTGTGAAATCTTGTAGAGAATCCAGCCAATGTTGATCCGCACTGTCGGGTACTTCGAAGCTGTCAAAACCGCAGCGGTGTAAAAACTGCAGTTGATCGCGAAAGATATCGCCACAGGCGCGAAGTTCGCCAGTGTAATTGTGGCGGCCGCGCAGAAGGCGCGCTGTGGAGAAACCGCGGCCATCGGCAAATTTTGGGAATTTGATGGCGATTAGCGGCAGATCTGCCAATGAATCTTGCAGCGCCTCGAGCGTTTGGTCACCGTCAATGATCACTCCAAAGGGCAAGCCCTCAGCTGGCGTCTCGCGCTTTGCCAGCCAACGCTCCAGGGGCAGGAGGTAATGGCTTACGGGCAGTGCTTGCTGGTCGTCAACGGTTTGCCATTTGTTCTCACAGAGCTGAGAGTTCTCAATTAGCTTGGGCATAAACACGCTCCTTGAATGGGGCTAGACCGATGCGTCGATAGGTCTCGAGGAAGCTCTCGCCATCGTGACGTGTGTCAGTATAGACCAACAGTAAATTGGCGACCGTGTCGGCCACTTGGTCGCGCGAAAAAGCCGGGCCCAGAACTTTGGCGAGTGCAGCATCTTTACCAGCGCTGCCACCAATTTGAATTTGGTACCACTCTTCCCCTTTCTTATCCACGCCCAGAATGCCTATTTGGCCGACATGATGGTGGCCGCAGGCATTCATACAACCGCTGATGTTGAGCTCTAAATCACCCAAGTCGTAAAGGTAGTCGATATCATCGAAACGGCGCTGCAGTGACTCGGCTACCGGTATCGACTTGGCATTAGCCAGTGAACAGTAGTCACCACCGGGGCAGCAGATCATATCGGTTAGAGTACCGACGGTGGGTGTTGCAAATCCCGCGCTCTTAGCCTCTTGCCAGAGTGCGTGGAGTTGGTCGATACGCACATCGGCGAGCACCACATTCTGATTGTGGGTGGCGCGGACCTCACCGAACGAATAGCGATCTGCCAAATCTGCAATTTGTTCTAATTGGCGATCGGTCACGTCTCCCGGGGCAACGCCGGTTGGCTTGAGTGAGAGAGTCACAGCGCGATAGCCGGGTTGCTTATGGCTGTGTGTGTTGCGATCTAACCAGCGCGCAAAGGCGAGCTCTGCCTGCGCGGCGATTTCCAGTTGTTGTTCGCAATTACTTTGCGCCGGCGTGTATTCGGGCAAAGTAAAATGTGCTTTCATCGCTTCGATAGCGTCAGCTTTAAGCGTATTAGGGCCATCTTTGCTGAACTGCCACTCCTCCTCAACCGCCTTAGCAAAGCGTTCTACCCCCCAAGCTTTTACTAGGATTTTAATTCGCGCCTTATATTTATTGAGACGATTGCCGTGGCTGTTGTAAACCCGCAGCAGCGCATCGAGGTAGCTGAGCAGGTGCTCGGGCTCCAAGTTGCTGCGTACTAATTCGGCGATCACTGGTGTGCGACCCAAACCGCCACCAGCGTAAATATTGAAACGGGTCGCTCCCTCAGCAGTGCTGACCAGCTCGACACCGACATCGTGAAATAAGAACGCGGCGCGATCGGCTTGAGATCCATTCACCGCGATTTTAAATTTGCGCGGCAAGTAGGCAAATTCGGGATGCAGTGTGGACCATTGTCGAAGCAGTTCGCACCAGGGGCGCGGATCCTCTATCTCGTCGATAGCGACTCCGGCAAATTGATCGCTGGTGACATTTCTGATGCAGTTTCCGCTGGTCTGCACTGCGTGCATCTCAACTTCGGCCAATTCGGCTAAAATATCTGGAACTGCATCGAGCTGAGGCCAGTTGAGTTGCAGGTTCTGGCGGGTCGTAAAGTGTGCATAGCCTTTGTCGTAACGGCGAGTGATATCAGCCAGCTTGCGCAACTGTCGGCTGGAGAGAAGGCCGTAGGGAATGGCAATCCGCAGCATCGGGGCCAAGCGCTGAATATACAGGCCGTTTTGCAGGCGCAGTGGCAAAAATTGCTCGTCGGAGAGCTCGCCCGCCAGATAACGCTCGGTTTGGCCGCGGAACTGCTTGACTCTCTCGCTGACAAGTTGATGATCGCGTGCATTGTATTGATACATGTGTGGCTCACATTGAACGGTTGAAGACAGCAGTGAAGGACGACTTTATAGAAGCGCGCCATCTTACAGTGAAGGCTTATGCATTAAAATTAATTTAGCCCCATAAGCAATAACTTTTAGCAATAAGCCGATTGGCGAGTTTCATGGCCATGAGATCTTGTGATGATTTCACTGCACTCTGTTGCTAGAATGCGTCGGCATTGAACTACTGGCACGAGAAGGTGCCAACAACTTAGAGAGAGAGTACATGAGCCAAGATAACCAACACCAGCAGGGATGTTCTGATGCCAAAGCCGATGCCGTTGCCGCTGTCGCACTGGTCGCCATCGCGATGACCACCATCATCTACTGGCTCTCCAGCTTCTAAGCCAGATTATTACCAGAGCGAGATCTCCATGAATGCCGACCGAAGTGAACTGCGCGCAGTTGTGGCTGAACACCTAGACCGTGCGCACCCGCCTGAAGTGCTCAGCAGCGGACGTCAAGCTGAGCTCATCGCTCAAATCAAGCAGCAGTTGGTCGCCCAAAATGCTGTGATCGTTGCGCACTACTATACTGATCCACTGATCCAGGCCCTGGCCGAGGAGAGTGGCGGGGTAGTGGCAGATTCACTTGAAATGGCCCGTTTTGGCAGCCAGCATGAGGCTTCGACACTGATTGTGGCCGGCGTCAAGTTCATGGGTGAAACCGCTAAGATCTTGACTCCCCACAAGCGGGTGCTAATGCCGACCTTGGAGGCTACCTGCTCGTTGGATATTGGCTGTCCGGCTGATGAGTTTGCCGACTTTTGCGATCAGCACTCGGATCGAACAGTTGTCGTTTACGCCAATACCTCTGCAGCGGTTAAGGCCCGTGCTGACTGGGTTGTCACTTCGAGTATCGCAGTTGATGTGATAGACCACTTAGATGCGCTGGGGGAAAAAATTCTCTGGGCGCCAGATAAGTATCTGGGCAGTTATGTCGCCAAGCAGACCGGCGCCGAGATGTTGATGTGGGATGGCAGCTGCATTGTCCACGAGGAGTTTAAAGCCCGTGGCATAGAAGAGATGCGCGCACTCTACCCCGATGCGGCGATACTGGTGCACCCAGAGTCGCCTCAGGCAGTGGTTGAGCTCGCCGATGTCGCCGGCTCCACCTCACAACTTATCGCTGCTGCCAAAGCGCTGCCCAACCAACAGCTGATAGTGGCGACGGATCAGGGTATATTTTTCAAAATGCAGCAAGCAGTGCCAGATAAGCAGCTGATTGTAGCGCCTACCGGTGGTAGTGGTGCCACCTGTCGCAGCTGTGCCAACTGCCCGTGGATGGGTATGAACGGCTTAGAAAATCTACTGGCCGCACTCACCCACGGCAGCGGTGAAATTGTTGTTGAAGAGGGCATTGCCGAGCAGGCGCGCCGCTCGCTGGGGCGTATGCTTAATTTCAACAGGGCTCAATAGCTTTAAAGCCGCTCGGCGCGCAGCTGGTATTCATCGAGATCTTTGAGTCTCTGGCTGAGAACAGCGCTGCGTTTAAAATCGCTGCTCAGCAGGCTCAGTGCCAACCCTATCTGTTCCCGCGCGCGGTCAAAAACCCCATTTAGAATAAAATACTCGGCTCGAGCAGCATGGACCCCAGCGATATCTCCGGCCAGCCCGCGCACCTCTGCGAGTTGATACCAGACCGCGGGGTCCTCTGGGCGCTGGCGGGCCAGGTTCTCATAAACTAGCGCGGATATAGCGCTATTGCCGGCGAGCCAATGAGCTTCGCCCAATAGCATCTGTGCAGGGTAGTTGTCCGGTTGGCGTTGAAGTTGGCGTTCGAGTGCGGTGATAACTTGCGCGTGATTGCCGCTGGCAAGCTCAACTTCCAACTGGGTGTGAATTATCAGCTGCGAATTAGGTCTTTTCTCGGCGAGCTGCGCCAGTGACTCTCGGGCGCTATCAAAAGCGCCCAGCTGCATCTCCATCAATGCTATGCCGTACTGGGCCGCGTGGTGACTGTCGCTTGCCTGCAATGTGTTTGCCGCTTCTGCTTTAAACGCCTCTAGGCCCTGTTGTGGTGTGCGCCAACTGCTACTGCGCGCCCGCGAGCGCAGCAACGAGTAGTCACTGGCGCTGTTGCGCTGCAATAAATTGCTAGATTTGTAGCCAGCGCGATTGCGGGCATCCGCGATACGCCGCTCTGTTACAGGGTGGGTAAGAAGATATTCGGGTGGCCGACTGCCCGTATATCGGGTTGCCCGGAGCATATTTTCAAACATAGCCGCCGCTTGTGTGGCATCGCGGTCGGCGCGCTGCATAGTTTTAATGCCCTCGCGATCAGCCTCTTGTTCATGACTGCGGCTGTAGGCGAGCTGGCTCTGCAAGCTGGCCGCTTGCGTTGTCATCAGCGCCGCTGTGGCGGCATCGCCGCCTGCCGTTGCCGCTAATACTACGGCGGCGAGCAAGCCGGCCATATTGACCTTGGCTTGGTTTTTACTGTTCTCCAAGCGTCTGGCGTAGTGGCGCAAACTCAAGTGAGCTAGCTCATGGCTGAGCACGGTGGCGAGTTGGTCTTCATTGTCTGCGTAGATGAAAATCCCGGTGTGAACGCCAATGACTCCTCCGGGCACAGCAAAGGCGTTCATGCTTGGGTTGTCGATGAGCACTAAGGTCAATTCGGCTTCGCTGAGCTCGCTGTAGGTGGCGAGGTTGAACAGTAAATTCTCCAGATAATCTTGCAACACAGGGTCTCTGTGAGCCTCAATCCGGCTGCGGAACATTTTTAGCCAGATTGAGCCAAGCATTTTCTCCTGTTCCAGTGACACCGCTGACGAGCTGGCATCACCCAGCCAAGGGAGGTCGTCGCGCGCCAAAACTGAGTGCGGCTGCATCAAAATTGCCGCGATCAATGCGATGGGTATCAGCGCTCTCATCTTGTGGATCATTGCTTTGCTCTTCGACTGGGAGTGGGGCGTTTGTCGCGCTATTATGTCACGGCAAATGCGGCTACATAATAGACCGCTTGAAAGCCAACAGGTTCATAGTTTGTTTTTGAATAATAGTGCTCGCTGTTTGATGCGAGCGGAGGCAATGCAATGCAGGTAGTATTAAAGCGCTGGGTCAACCGGTATCTGGGTTCCGAACAAGCGGTATTGATGACGCTGCTGCTTCTTGGCAGTGCGGTGGCGCTGTGGTTTCTCGGCGAGGTGCTGGCTCCAGTAATTGCTGCACTGGTGATTGCTTTTGTTCTGCAGGGGATGATTAACCGCTTAGTTGCGCTAGGAGTGAGCTGGAAAATTGGCTTTGCCTTTACTTACTCGCTTTTTTTGGCGCTGTTCTTCGCCGCCATTTTTGGACTGGTACCTCTGCTGGTGCGGCAGGCCTCACTGCTGGGTGGCGAGCTCCCGAATATGTTTGTCTCGATGCGCAATTTGATTAATGAACTGCCAGATCGCTATGCTGAATACGTATCGCCTGAGCAGCTGCAGGAGCTCTGGGCTCAACTCTCCAGTCAGTTTGGCGAGCTTGGTCAGCAGTTGCTCTCTTTCTCTCTCAACAGCGTTTTCGACTTGGTGGCACTTTTAGTCTATCTGGTTTTGGTGCCGTTATTGGTCTTTTTTATGCTTAAAGATCGCCAGCAACTCAGTGCGCTGCTGACCGCGCTGCTACCCAATGAGCGCAGCGTATTGACGCAAGTTGGCGGTGAAATGAATATTCAGCTGGGCAACTATGTGCGCGGCAAAGCGATAGAGATTGCCTTGGTTGGTGGTGTCTCGTACGCCGCTTTCCTGCTGCTTGGCCTCAACTACGCCTTGTTGCTGGCATTGGCTGTGGGGCTTTCGGTTCTGATCCCTTACGTGGGTGCTCTGGTGGTTACAGCGCCGGTGTTGTTTGTCGCTTACGTGCAATGGGGAAGCAGCAATGAATTTCTCTGGCTTTTCCTGGTCTACGGTACTATTCAGTTTTTAGACGGCAATGTGCTGGTGCCGCTGCTATTTTCTGAGGTAGTAGACCTGCACCCTGTGGCGATTATTGTTGCCGTGCTGGTTTTTGGTGGCTTGTGGGGGTTTTGGGGGGTTTTCTTCGCCATACCTTTGGCTACTTTGGTGAAGGCGCTGTACAGCGCATGGCCGCGCCAACAACGCAGCGCGCCGGCTGAACAACAGACAATGGAACTTGAATAATGAATCTAAGAGTCACTACAAAGCGGGTGAAAAAAACTCAGAGAGCTACTTTTTTGGCTCTTGTATCACTGCTGTTGGTGGCTTGTTCGCCGACTCCACCAGTGGCGCTTACCTCATCGCCGGTCGATAGCCGTGAATATCGCGCTTTCACCCTTGAAAACGGCTTGGATGTGGTGGTTATCTCTGATGCTAAAACGGATAAAGCTGCCGCTTCACTCGATGTGGCTGTCGGCAACTATTCCAGCCCCCGTGGGCGCGAGGGGTTGCCGCACTTTCTTGAGCACATGCTGTTTTTGGGTACCGATAAGTACCCCGAGGTAAACTCTTACGGAGAGTTTATTGATCAGCGCGGTGGCAGCAAAAATGCCTATACCTCTCATCGCAACACCAATTATTACTTTGATATTGAAGCTACACATTTAGAGCCTGCACTGGACCGTTTTTCGCGCTTTTTTATTGCTCCGCTATTCACCGAGAGTTATGTCGAGCGCGAGCGCAAAGCGGTCTATTCGGAGTACCAGCTGCATCGCAAAAACGATCCCTGGCGCCAGCGTTATGTTTTGCGAGAGTTGGTCAATCCGGAGCATCCCTACAGTCTGTTTATGGTGGGTGATTTACAGACATTGCGAGAAGAGCCGTTGTTCGACGGTGGGTTGACCCTGCGCGAGGAGTTGCTGGAGTTTTATCGCCAGTATTACGTGGCTAAGCAGATGAAGTTAGTAGTGGCGGGGCGTGAGAGCCTGGAGCAGCTAGAGAGTATGGTGCGCTCAAAATTTAATGAGGTGCCCGCCGGCGAGCGCCAACCTTCACCAGAAGACGTCCCGTTATTTTTGCCAAAGTCACTTCCTTTAGAGGTGCATTTCCGCCCCGAGGCAGAGTTGCGTGAAATCACAGTGGTTTACCCCTTGCCACCGAGCGAGTCTTATTGGCAGAGCAAGCCGATCAACTTTCTCTCCGGGTTAGTCGGCTCAGAGGCTTCGGGTTCGCTGCTCGATATACTGCGTCGCGTTGGCTGGGCTAATTCATTGAGTGCCGGTAGCGCGCTCAGTGACACCACGACAACACTCTTTGCTGTTAATGTTGAATTGACAACTGCAGGGCTGGAGAATCGCGCTGTGGTGGAGGCGTTAGTGCAGCATTGGTTGGACATGATTGTTGCCGATAAAGAGTTGTCGCGGCGCTATCAAGAGCAAGCGCAGCTACTTGCCCAAGCGTTCCAGTTTGAAGAGCAGGGCGCTTTAGTCGACCGGGTGACTCGCCTGGCAGACACCATGCAACGCTTGCCGCTGTCGCGTGTATTAGATGGCCCTTATCAGATGTTAGGTTGGTCTGAGAAAGACTTTTCGCAGTTCGCTGCTAGTTTACGTGCCGATAACCGCTTGGTCATGGTGACGTCAAAGACACTGCCTGTCGATACGACCGCCGCTTACTATGACGCTCAATACCGTGTGGTAGAGTCCAGCGTCAATCCGCAGCTTGGCGCTGGCGGTAGCCTGCTTGCGCAGGAGCTTAAGCTGCCAGAGGCGAATCGATATATTGCCGAGGATACAGAGCTGCTTGCAGCTTCTGTGGCGCGCAATGAAAAAACTGATGTACCGGTTAAAATTGACGCCGCCGTTGAGACGTGGCACCTGCCGACTACACGCTTTAAGGTTCCGCGCGGCAATATTGTTATACAGCTGCAGAGTGAAATGGCTCAAACTCTAGAATCTACAGTTTATGGCGATCTATTTGTCCGCTATGTGCGGGACTCGATTAATGATCAGCTCTATCCTGCACTTGAAGCTGGCCTAAATTTCTCCCTGGCACGCGATGGCCGAGGCTGGCGTATTGTGGTTGGAGGATACTCAGATAAACAGCCGCTGGTGCTCGGTGAGCTTCTGAAGGCGATCGATCGCGATCAGCTGGAACAGTCTCGTTTCGAGCGAATCCGCCAGAGTTATCTCGAGGACTTGGATAATGTGAAGCGCGAGTTTCCGTTCCGCCAGCTTTTGGCGGTGCTGTCTACCAATATGGAGGGCGGCTGGTTGGTGGATGAGAAAGCTGCTATGGCTAAGCAGACTGATTTGCAGCAGGTGCTGGTTTGGGCTGCAGAATTCAAGCAAAGCTTAGCCGCCCGTTTGCTGGTGAGCGGTAACTTTACGCGCGACCAGGCGGCGAGCTTCGCCGCCCAAGTTGCCGATCAATTTGGCAGCCGCCGAGCAGAGGGAAATTTTGCAATTGCCAAATTAGCGGCCGCACCACAAACGACTCCTTATTGGGTTCCCGGCAACAACCAAGCGGGAGTGCTTTATCTACCCAGTTCTAGCGATACTATCAGCGCTCGCGCGACCAACTTGCTTGTCGCAGAATGGCTTTCGAATCCATTTTACACTGAGCTGCGCACCGAACAGCAGCTCGGCTATGTCGTAGCTGCAGTAGCCCGCAATTTCTATCGGCTTCCCGGTCTCGCTTTTGTCGTCCAATCACCTGACTACCCCATCGAGGCAATTACTGCTGCTGTAGATCAATTCATCGCTTCACAGCCCGATCGCATTGAGCTACTCGACTTGCAAGAACTTGCGCGGCTGCAAGCCTCGGTGGTGAGTAGGGTTGTCGAACAGCCCAAAAACTTAGCCGAGCTCAATGGCCAATTTTTTGAATCTTTAATGTTTGGCGATGAGACATTCACTTTCCGTAAAAAAGTAGCAGAAGCCGTAGAGCAGGTCTCTGTTACACAGTTGCGTGATGCGATTGTTCTTATGGCTTCTCAGACTCAACGCTGGTGGATTACGGCGAGTCCTGACCTAAATGAATCCACTAGAGGTAATGCAAAAGCAAAAAAAGAGGGTTATTTCAGTTACCCGCTAAGTTATCAAAAATAATATTGATATACTGTATCAAAACTAAATTTAAGCAATAAAAACATATAGATAAGAATATTATTTATCGCGTATACAAATTTTTTGCATGTATTGTTGAGGTAAAAGTTTGCTCTGGTCAGGCGATGCCGCTAACATTCCATCTAATATATCTTAACCTGAAAGATCGGAGTGTTTATGGTTGACGAACGTGAAGTTGAGATTGATATCGATCAAATCGAAACTGATGAGTGGATGAAGGCATTCGCCGATACTTATCGCGAGCACGGTCCAGAGCGTGCCGCTTTCCTGCTGCGGGCTCTGCAGCAAAAAGCGGTAGATGATGGGATCTCTCTTCCAGCAGCTGTCACTACCCCGTATCGAAATACCATACCGGTCTCACGCGAGATCAAAATGCCCGGCGATTTGTTTATGGAGCGTCGAATCCGTTCGTTAATTCGCTGGAACGCAATGGCAATGGTGGCGCGAGCCAATAAGGCCAGCGAGGGGATTGGCGGCCATATCGCCAGTTTCTCCTCCGCCGCTACTCTTTACGATGTTGGCTTCAACTACTTCTTCCGCGGCCAAGAGGGCGAACAACCGGGTGACTTGGTTTTCTTCCAAGGCCACAGCGCTCCAGGTATGTATGCGCGCTCCTACTTGGAAGGGCGGTTGAGTGAGGATCAACTCAATAGTTTTCGCCGCGAAGTCGACGGCAATGGTTTAAGTTCTTACCCTCATCCGTGGTTAATGCCCGATTACTGGCAGTTTCCAACTGTATCGATGGGGTTGGGACCAATCCAGGCGATCTATCAAGCGCATGTTATGCGTTACCTCTCTGCCCGCGACTTAGTGGCGCGAGGCGATCGCAAGGTTTGGGCATTTTTGGGTGATGGTGAGACCGATGAGCCCGAGAGCCTCGGCGCGATAGCACTGGCTGGGCGCGAACAGCTGGAAAATCTAATCTTTGTGGTCAACTGTAACTTGCAGCGCCTGGACGGCCCGGTGCGCGGCAACGGAAAAATTATTCAGGAGCTGGAAGGAGTCTTCCGCGGCGCCGGCTGGAATGTCATTAAAGTTATCTGGGGTCGTCACTGGGATGCACTCTTAGAGAAAGATAAGACTGGTCTTCTCGCTAAACGCATGGATGAAGTGTGCGATGGCGAACTACAGAACTACAAGTTTAATGGCGGCGGTTATACCCGCGAACATTTCTTTGGCAAATATCCAGAGCTGCTGGAGTTGGTTGCCGATATGACCGATGAGCAGATTATGCACCTCAACCGCGGCGGCCACGATCCCTATAAAGTCTATGCGGCTTATGCAGAGGCAGCTGCGCATAAAGGCCAGCCGACAGTGATTTTAGCGCAGACCGTTAAGGGTTACGGTCTAGGCGCTGCAGGTGAAGCGGCCAATGACACTCACTCGATCAAAAAACTCGATATCGACAGCCTGCGTAACTTCCGCGATCGTTTCGGTATCCCTGTGGCTGACGATCAGCTCGAAAGCTTACCTTTCTACAAGCCGCCAGAAGACAGCCCCGAGCTGGCTTATATGCGCCGTCGACGCGAGGCTTTGGGCGGGCCGCTACCGGCGCGCAATAACCAGTTGCAAGCTTTGCCTGCGCCTTCTCTCGAAAGTTTTACCAAGCAACTCGAGAGCAGTGGCGAACGCGAAATATCTACGACTATGGCGTTTGTTCGAGTGCTCTCCAATCTTATTAAGGATAAGCAGATCGGCTCGCGAGTTGTACCGATAGTGCCCGATGAGGCGCGCACGTTTGGCATGGAGGGTATGTTCCGTCAGCTGGGCATTTACTCCTCAGCCGGCCAGCAGTATGTTCCGCACGATCGCGATCAGATCATGTATTACAAAGAGGATAAAAAGGGCGTTATTCTCGAAGAGGGAATCAACGAGGCGGGCGCGATGTCGGCGTGGATTGCATTGGCGACAGCCTACACAACTAGCAGCTGCCCGATGATACCGTTCTATATCTTCTACTCCATGTTTGGCTTCCAGCGTATCGGCGATTTGGCATGGGCGGCGGGCGATAGCCAAGCGCGCGGTTTTTTGATCGGCGCCACAGCTGGGCGGACGACGCTCAACGGCGAAGGATTACAACACCAAGATGGTCATAGCCATATCCTCGCTAATACTATTCCTAACTGTCGTAGCTACGACCCCAGCTACAGCTACGAATTAGCAGTGATTATTCGCGATGGTGTTGAGCGTATGTTTGAGCAGGGTGAAAACTGCTTCTACTACCTCACTACTATGAACGAGAACTACACTCACCCAGCTATTCCCCAAGAGCGCCGTGAAGAGGTTGAAAAAGGTATCATTCGCGGGGGTTACTTATTTGAAAAGGGTGCCGCTGGCAAGCTGAGAATTCAGCTGATGGGCTCGGGCACCATCCTCAATGAAGTGCGCGAAGCGGCCAAGATTCTCAAGCGCGACTACAAAGTAACTGCCGATATCTGGAGCCTGACTAGTGTCAACCAGCTTACTCGCGATGGCCAAGCTGCTGCGCGCTGGAATCTTTTGCATCCTGAGGAGGCACCCCGTCAGAGCTATTTGGCTAAACAGCTCGAGGGTCACGCAGGGCCTGTGGTCATTGCCACCGACTACATGAAAAACCACGGGGAGCAGCTGCGCGCCTTTATTGATCGCCCCCTACATGTGCTTGGCACTGATGGCTATGGCCGCAGTGATGCTCGCGAGGCGCTGCGCAGCTTCTTTGAAGTCGATCGTCGTTATATTGTTGTCGCCGCTTTGCGTCAGCTCGCCGATAGTGGTGAGATTGAGATGAGTGTTGTCAGTAAAGCGCTGAAAAAGCTGGCTATCGACGCCGAAAAAATTGACCCACTCTACGCGTGAGGAGAGAGCTATGACGATCACTACATTAGTCGTTCCCGATCTCGGCGGTGTCGATGAAGTTGAAGTTATTGAGCTGAGCGCCAAGTCTGGTGACACCATTGCTTTAGATGATGCACTAGCGGTTGTTGAGTCGGATAAGGCCAGTATGGATATTCCGGCTGTTGAGAGCGGTGTATTGGTTCGCTACCTAGTCAAAGAGGGCGACCGTATTGTAGCTGGCACACCACTGGCAGAGATCGAATCGGTCCAAACAGCCAGCAGCGCCGAGCCTGAAGCGGCAGCCAGCGTAGAACCCACCCCAGCAGATGTGCCTGTTCAGCAGCCCGAGGTCCCTGCACCAAGCTCAGCGACGGCAATCAGCGAGATAGAGATTGCTATCCCCGACATTGGCAGCGATGGTTTAGTTGAGGTGATTGAAATCTCGGCGGCTCCCGGTGATCAGTTGGCCGAGGGCGATACTCTATTAGTGCTGGAGTCGGACAAGGCCACTATGGATGTACCGGTACCGCAAGCCGGCGAGTTGCTTGCACTGCGTGTCAGTGAGGGCGATAAAGTAGCCACAGGTGCAGCAATGGCACTGTTGCGAGTCTCTGCAGCCAGCGCTGAACCGGCGCCATCCCCGGCAGCGCCTGAGCCAGACGCAGCACCAAAGGCCTCAGCTCCAGCTCAGCAGCCAGCTCCTCCAGTCGCGTCTCCCGAACCAGCTGTGCAAACGCCAGCCGCTGCGCCAGAGTCTGACGATAAAGTCTATGCCGGTCCGGCTGTGCGTAAATTCGCCCGAGAGCTCGGCGTTTCCCTCTCTCAAGTTGTCGGCAGCGGGCCGCGCGGACGGATCCAAAAAGATGATGTTAATGCTTTCGTTAAGAAAACATTGGCAGCTCCAGCTGTAGCCGCGGCGCCTGTCGGTGGCAGTGGGCTGCCCGCGGTACCGGATGTGGATTACAGCCAATTTGGCGCAATAGAGCAGCGCCCGGCGAGCAATATCGGCAAGGCGACTGCGCGCAATATGACCCGCAGCTGGCTCAATGTGCCGCATGTCACCCACTTTGATAAAGCTGATATTACCGAGCTAGAAGCGTTTCGAGATTCGCTGCGAGCAGCTGCACAAGCTCGCGATACCCGCGTCAGCGCGCTGGCTTTTACCGTCAAAGCCGTGGCTATTGCGCTTATGGAACAGCCCATATTCCGCACTGCGATATCTGCCGATGGTGAACAATTAATTGAGAAGCAGTACTGCCATATCGGTATCGCCGTAGACACCCCGCGCGGATTAATGGTGCCGGTATTGCGCGATGCAGACCAAAAAGGTATCTGGCAGATCGCCGCGGAAGTGGCCGAACTGGCTGCGTTGGCCCGTTCTGGCAAGCTCAAGCCAGCGCAGATGCAGGGCGGCTGCTTCACAATTAGCAGCCTCGGCGCAATTGGTGGCACTGGCTTTACGCCGATCGTCAACGCCCCTGAAGTGGGCATTTTGGGTATTTCCAAAACAGCTGTTGAGCCCGTTTGGGATGGCGCGACCTTCCAGCCTCGTAAAATGGTGCCGCTGGCGCTCTCTTACGACCACCGCGCCGTCAATGGTGGTGATGCCGGGCGCTTCATGACCCGTTTGGTAGAGTTGCTTAGCGATGTGCGCTGGCTGGCTATGTAGTGCAGTGCAGATGGGAGAGGCGTCTATGAACTATTTACACACCATGGTGCGGGTCAGCGATCTTGAGGCCGCGTTACATTTCTACTGTGATGCACTTGGCCTGGTCGAGGTGAGCCGCAACGATTATCCCGCCGGTCGCTTTAGCCTGATATTTTTAGCTGCGCCCGGAGATGTTGAGCAAGCACAGCAGAGTCGTGCTCCATTAGTCGAGTTAACCCACAACTGGGATCCAGAGGAGTACCGAGGCGGCCGCAATTTTGGTCATCTCGCTTATCGGGTAGCGGATATCTATGCTGCCTGTGAGCGTCTGCAAAGCGCCGGGGTAGAGATAAACCGTCCGCCGCGTGATGGTCATATGGCTTTTGTGCGCTCCCCCGACGGCATCTCGATAGAGCTACTTCAAGCTGGCGAACCACTAGAGCCTGCCGAGCCTTGGGTGTCCATGCAGAACAGAGGTGAGTGGTAGGGCGTCGGTTAATCGTCTTTTTTGAAAGGCAATAGCTCCTTTGCCGCCAGCATATGCTCGTCGATAGCGCTGCTCTCTCGGCGCAGAAAATCTGCCACGGCGGCTTTGAAATTGGGCTCTAAAAGCCAGTGAAGAGAGTGTGTTTCTACCGGCTCAAAGCCCCGCACAAGCTTGTGCTCACCCTGAGCGCCGGCATCAAAACGCAGCAATCCAAGCGCAATAGCTAGCTCGATACCGCGGTAGTAGCAAAGTTCAAAGTGTAAAAACTCAAACTCTTCAAGACATCCCCAGTAGCGACCGTAGAGTGTTTCGTTATCATGGAAAAACAGTGAGGCAGCGATTAGGCGGCCGCTCTCATCGCGGGCGCAGGCCAAAGCCAGCTGGTCGGGTAGCGCAGACCCAATAAGAGTGAAAAAATCTTCATTCAGATACCCGCGGCCACCGCTGCGCTTGAGGTAGGTTAGCTGGTAGAGGGTGTGGAACTGCTGCCACAGAGTCGGGCCAATCTCACTGCCGGCGAGCACCTCAATAAGTAGTCCAGACTCGCTGACAGTTCGGCGTTCGCGGCGGACCATTTTGCGTTTTCGCGAGTTCATAGTAGCTGTGAACGCGTCAAAATCTGCGTAGCCGCGGTTGTGCCAATGGTATTGAACGCCGCGTCGCAAAAGGAATTCTTCACCGTTAAATAGTGCCATGCTGTCGCTGTCTGGAAAGAGGATGTGCCAGCTGGATATTTGCTCTTCGCGCGCCTCTAAAAGTGCCTCATCAATTAACTTTGCAGCTGCGCTGTGACTGCCCGACCAGCGCGGGCCGGTGCACGGCGTAAAGGGTATCGCGGTGAGCCATTTGGGGTAATACGCCAGCCCAGAGCGCTGGTAGGCATCTGCCCAGCTGTAGTCAAAGACATATTCTCCACGCGAGTGGCTTTTAGCGTAGCGAGGTATAAAGCACTGTTCGCAGCGCAAGTGCATAGGGGCCCAGCCACTCTCCGCGCAGGTGGCTCGAGACTCTTCCAACGCAGTAAAAAAACCCAGCTGCATAAACGGATAGCTAGCTTGAGTTTTAATGGGTGTGGATGTGTTGGAGTCTGAGGGCACTGTTTTACTCGAGGCTGGGTGAGTGGCAGTCGATATCGCCGCATGATTGTACAAAAAAATAGCCAGGAAAGTGTTATTTTTGGCCCCGACAAACCCTTTGTAATCGGCTATTATGGACAGCCAGATTTTGACTCTATCCAGGCCCAGCTCGGCACTGGCAGACAAGGAGACCCTTATGATCGTTAAACCTCGCGTGCGCGGTTTTATGTGTACTACAGCGCATCCGGTAGGTTGTGCCGCCAACGTCGCTGAGCAGATTGCTCATATACAGGGCAATCCTGTGCCGCAGAAAGCCAAGCGGGTACTCGTTATCGGTGCGTCGACAGGCTATGGGTTGGCAGCGCGTATTACCGCAGCCTTTGGCAGCGGCGCCAGCACGTTGGGCGTTTTCTTCGAAAAGCCAGGCAGCGAAACCAAAACCGGCACTGCCGGCTGGTACAACTCGGTCGCTTTCCATAATGCAGCGGAAAAGCAGGGGCTCTACGCAAAAAGCATCAATGGCGATGCCTTCTCTGACGAGGTTAAACAGAGAGCTCTCGACACTATCCGGGAAGATCTTGGCCAAGTGGATCTGGTTATCTACAGTCTCGCTGCGCCGGCGCGACAGCACCCTAAAACCGGGGTTTTACATCGATCTACTCTAAAACCTATCGACAAGTCGGTAACCCTGCGTGGTGTCAATACGGACAAAGAGGTCGTTCAGACTTTCACGCTCGATCCTGCATCGCAAGATGAGATTGATAATACTGTTGCAGTAATGGGCGGTGAAGATTGGCAGATGTGGATGGAGGCGTTAGCCGCAGAGGGATTGCTGGCCGAAGGGGCTAAGAGTGCTGCGTTTACCTATATCGGCGAAAAAATCACCTGGGATCTCTATTGGCACGGCACCATCGGGCGAGCCAAACAGGATCTCGATAAGCGCGTTGTCGCTATCCGCGAGCTCTTGGCGCCGCTCGGCGGAGATGCGCGCGTGGCGGTGCTCAAAGCCGTGGTTACTCAGGCGAGCTCGGCTATTCCAATTATGCCGCTCTATCTTGCACTGTTGTTCAAAGAGATGAAGCGCGATGGCTCTCATGAGGGCTGTATTGAGCAGTTACAACGGCTATTTGCGGAATGTCTTTACACCGATAGCCCGCGCCTCGATAACGAGGGTCGTCTGCGTGTTGACGAGCTTGAGTTGCGCCCAGAAATACAAACGGCAGTCGCCGCTGCCTGGGCTGATATCAGCGATGAAAATCTTGCCGACAGCACCGATTTTGAAGGCTATAAAAGCGAGTTTTTGCGCCTGTTTGGTTTTGGTCTGGAGGGCGTTGATTACTCAGCCGATATCGCCGTAGACGCCACCATCGACGCGCTGGTTTAGTTTAGGCTGTGTCTCAACCCGCATCTATTGCCAGTCGCTTTCATCGCGGTCTGCTAGCGCCGCGCTGTTGGCCGACCTGGTTGTTGGTAGGCTTTTGGTGGTTAGTGGTTCAGCTTCCTTATCCAGTGCTGCTGACTTTGGGACGCCTGCTAGGCTGGTTGCTCTATCTGATTCCATCCGAGCGCAGGGCCATTGCGCTGCGCAACTTGGAGCTCTGTTTCCCCGAGTTAAGTGATCGGCAGCGTCGCCGTTTGGCCCGCGCCAACTTTGTCAGCCTAGGCATTGCGCTGTTTGAAACGGGTATGGCCTGGTGGTGGCCGCGCTGGCGCTTTATGCGCCTGATCGAGGTGGTCGGGTTAGAGAATGTAGAAGCGTTAAAAGGGCAGGGGATAATGCTGCTCGGCGCGCATTTCACCACTTTAGAGGTCGG
>JBLYYE010000057.1:0-6828 GCA_048549915.1 Porticoccaceae bacterium | reverse complement strand
GCAGTTTTTTCCGCTTCCATTACCCTTGATCCTCGGCAATTGTGTCAAGTGCACCAATTAATGCATTAATCTGCAAAGCTACAAGCAGGCGCTCATTGATTGCTCGTTCGTACTCTAGTTGCTGCTGTTGCAGCTCACGCTGAGTGTTTAGCAGGTCCAGCCAGGACTTTCGGCCTGTCTCGTACTGGCGCAAAAAAGATTCTGCTGTGCCTTCAAGTGCCTCAACTGTACCCGCGAGTGCGTTCACCAAGTCTTGTTGCAAACGAAAATTGCTCTTTAACTGGTCTACTTCGTGGCGCAGCTCATTGCGCGTCACATCGATATCTTGTTCAGCGGCACTGCGTCTTGCAACTGCTGTGCGCACTTGGCCGAGAGTAGTAAATCCCGCGCCATCTAGACTGGCCTCTAAAACTAAGCCTGCACGATCTTCATTGAGGTCGGCAAAATCGTTTTTAGATTCGTAGAAATCGTGTTCGGCCTGTAAAAAAAGTGTAGGCATAGGGGCGCTTTTGGCTTGGCGTATGGCAATGTCGGCCGCTTCCAACGACGCTTGTTTTTGTGCCAGAGAGACACTGTTAACCAATGCTAACTGCCACAAGTCACCCGGCTTGGGTATCTGTAAAAATTGATCGTTGACAGGCTCGATACTTGTTACCGGTATCAATGTTAAACGCTCCAAGTCAGACAAGGCGATTCGGTATTCACCGTTGAGTCGCTGTTGGGTTGCACGCGCTTGTAAAAGCCTTGAGTAAGCAAGCCGCACATCGGCATCAGAAGCGAGTTGTCCCGCCTGGCGGCGCTGTATCTGTTCGTATAATCTCTCGTGTTCGGCGACGTTGTTCGCGGCAATTTTACGTCTGGCAACAATACCCTCAATGCGGGCAAAGGCGACTGCGGTCCGCGATAATAGTTCGCGTCGAACCTGATCAACACCCAGCTCTTCTACTGAGGCTGCTGCCTGGGCTTGTTCAATGCGTTGATTGATTTTGCCAAAAGCCCATACCGGTTGGCGTAAAACGACAGTTCCCTGCGTATTGTTGTCTTGATTGTCGACATTGTTCATTGCTACGGACAACGAAGGCAAGCGAGCAGCTTTTGCACTACTGACGTTACCCTGAGCCGCCTCATACTCAGCTTGTTTGCCGGCTAGAGATGGGTTGTTGGTCAGAGTAGCTTGTAATGCCTGCTCTAGAGAGATAGACCAAGAAGAAGAACTTGCAACAATAATAAATGGCAGCGCTATTGAAATGACCAAGCGATAAGAGAGTGCGTGCATAAAAATTTCACTATGGGTTGTCTAACGGTGCAAAAGAATCAAACTGGATTTTTTGAGTTACGACCTTGTAACTGAAGTGCCATTATAGCTCATACCCTTTAACTCTCCAGTGCCCATGAATTTTGCTAAAATAAGCTTAAATGTGTGTCGGGGTTTTCAATGAAGCATCTTATCGCCAGCGTGTGCAACTATAAGCCAGCCCTGTTAACGGTTTGTTTGTTAGCCGCAGGTTGCTCTCTGCTGGCACCTGCTCCCCCTGCAGATCAAACCGATATCTGTGAGATTTTTGCCGAGCAGCCAGATTGGTATGATTATGCGAGTAGTTCACAAAAGAAATGGGGGACGCCGATTGCCACGCAAATGGCGTTTATACAAAAAGAATCCTCTTTCCGCAGCCACATTCGCCCCGATCGCGAGTGGTTGTTTGGCGTCATACCTTGGGCCAGGCCCTCCTCGGCATTTGGCTATGCTCAGGCACAAGACCCGGTGTGGGGGGAGTATCTAGCGGAAACTGGCACAGTGTTTAGCCGCCGCACACATATGAAGCACGCGACCGACTTTATAGGTTGGTACAACAAACGCAGCCAGCGTACGCTCAATATCTCATTATTTGATCCCGCTCAGCTCTATCTCGCCTATCATGAGGGCCAGGGGGGCTACGCGCGTGGGAGCTATAAAGCCAAACCCCAAGTTCGCCGTTCAGCAGCGCAAGTAGCAGGTATGGCTAAACGTTATACTGCTCAATTGCAGCGCTGTGAATCTACTTACCGTTGCGATAAGTTTTACCAAGTCTGGCCGTTCTGCAGTTAGTGCAGCCTTCGATTAAGCCGCAGCGACGCATAAAAAAAGGGCCGCCCTAGAACAGTCCTTTTCGATTTATCTCTTAAGGTTTAGCTCTCTCGTCCTATGAAACGGTAGACGCTAGCGCCGAGCAGAGCACCGACAATGGGTGCCACCCAGAAGGCCCACAGTTGATCAACAGCCCAGTCGCCAACATACAAAGCAACACCGGTACTGCGAGCTGGGTTAACAGAGGTATTGGTGACAGGGATGGTAATTAAGTGGATTAGCGTTAGGCACAGCCCGATGGCTATTGGCGCAAACCCTGCGGGTGCGCGCTTGTCAGTCGCTCCGATAATGACTAACAAAAATACCATTGTCATTACTACTTCTGCGATCAGTGCTGCAGTTAGGCTAAAGCCGTGGGGAGAATGTTCACCGTAGCCATTCGAGGCGAAACCTGCACTGACATCAAAACTAGCTTGGCCTGAAGCGATAGCAAACAGCACTCCGCCGGCGATTAAACCACCGATAACCTGGGCAACAATGTAAGGGGCTAGCTCTTTACCCTCAAAGCGGCCGGCAGCCCATAAGCCTACAGAAACAGCTGGATTGAGATGACAGCCAGAGATATGGCCGATGGCATAGGCCATGGTGACAACAGTGAGACCGAACGCGATAGAAACGCCCAAGTAGCCGATGCCCAGCTCGGGGATGCCAGCAGCTAACACAGCGCTGCCACAGCCGCCCAACACCAACCAAAAAGTACCGAATAGTTCGGCTGCGTATTTATTCATGGTGATAATTTCCTTGTTTAGTTTTATCAAATACTAAAGTGCTACGCGGTGAAAGGATAAATCGATATAGGTAATCTATATTCGTGCAGAAACCACATCGACAGGTGGATTTTAGTGTTAAAGCAGCTCTCGAATCTAGCGTTTTAACTAATAGATAACTAACGTTACTATGGTTGGAGACTGTATATAAAATCTTGTGTGCAAAATGGCAAAGCTTCTGGCTCACCATGCACTGACTGCTCGGGTGATAGTTATGCGACGTCTCATTGGTATTGCTTGTCTGGCTGCAACTTTAACTGCTTGTGGAGGTGGTGGTGGCAGTAGTGGCCCAGCTAATAGCCCGCCAACAGCCGATGCGGGTGTTGATCAAGTAGTGTTAGCGGGTGAGACGGTGATGCTATCTGCCCTGGCTAGCAGCGATAGCGACGGCTCTTTAGATAGTTACCTTTGGCAGCAGGTCTCTGGCGATCCTGTCGAGCTCAGTGCAGAGAACAATGTAGAGGCAAACTTTTCTTCAGCGGTAATATCTGTCGATCAGACACTGCAATTTCGTCTGACCGTCACCGATAACGATGGCAGTAGCCGCAGCGATACGATCGCAATCACTGTTAATGCAGCGCAACCCACTGCTAGCGCTGGTGTAGATGGCGTAGTTGCCAATACCGGATCATTTGCTCTGGACGCTTCCGGAAGCAGTGACCTGGGGGGTGGAATTGCCACCTACAACTGGGTTCAGCTAAATGGGCCGGGAGTCACGCTAAGTGATGCTGGTGCGATCTCTCCCGTTGTTACTGTTCCAGAAATCTCCTCTGACACACTGTTGCGGTTTAGATTAACGGTGCTCGACGATTACAGTGAGAGTGATACTGACAGTGTCGAAGTGACTGTTAACTTTGCCAGCCCGATCGCCGACGCAGGAGAGAATCAAAGTATCGGTGAGCGGCGCAGTGTCTTTTTAGATGGAGCTGATAGCTTTGATAGTGGTGGCGCGTTGGCAAGCTACTTTTGGACTCAACTCAGTGGTCCCGCTGTCTCGCTTACCGGTGCTGATAGCAGCACGGCTCGGTTTACTGCCCCCAGTGTTGATGGGGAAGAGGCCGGGCCGTTAGATCTCTCATTTCAGCTGACGGTCACCGATAATTTGGGTTCTATTGATACAGATGTTGTCTCCGTTCAAGTCACTAATACCTTGATAGCGCCAGTCGCTGATGGTGGTGATAATAAAACTGTGGATACTACCGGAGCCAGTTCAAGTTCGCCTGTTTCGACCAGCCTGATGGGAGATGAAAGTAGTGACCCTGATGGGACGATTGTCAGTTATCTTTGGGAGCAAACTTCTTTAGCAGATCCCAATGTGCAGTTGAGCGGTATCGATCAAGCGCAGGCAACGGTGACGGTTGATTCTGAGCTGGGCGAAGATATTGAACTGTTCTTTCGACTCACCGTGACTGATAACGAGGGACAAACAGATAGCGATACAGTAAAAGTAACCGCACTCGCACCCAGAGAGATGGTTTCTGATCTGGCCATTAGCGGCACCATCACCATAGCGCCTGCGAGCCAGCTCGACAGCGATATTAACGATTCAGCAACAACGCCTCTGCCAAATGGGGAGTTTGTCTCTGCACAGTTGATGCCAAGCCCTTCGATCGTTGGAGGCTATGTGAATATTGCCAATCAAGGTAGTGACGGCAATTCGTTTGCTGATGGCGATGTTTACGATACCTACCGCGTAACCCTTTTAGAGGGCCAAAGTGTGCTGCTTTTGATCGGTAGCCGCACCGATGCGGATCTCGATTTATGGCTTTATAACCTCGATGGTGACGTTGTTGATTCATCCCTCAGTTACTCGTCAAATGAGAGCGTAGTGGCGCCGGCCGATGGCGAGTATTTTATTGATGTCGAGGCATGGTCGGGGTTTTCTACTTACAATTTGGCTATTGGTCTAGATGAAGCAATAGCCAGCAACGGCTTCCGCTTGAGTGATGAATTTGTTGCCTCGCAAATAATTGCCAAGGCCAGCGAAAATCAATTTGCAAAGGCTTCTCAGGCAATCGCGACAGTCGGTATGCAGCAGATCTCAAGGGGTAATAATGGCGTAGAGCTGTACCAGCTTTTACCTACATCTACAGCGCGCCTGCAGGCTATGCAATCGGCCAACTCTCGCCGACAAATAGGGGTAGACCAACAACAACGTTACTCTACTTTGCTGGCAGCTAAACAGTTGCAACAAAGTGGTGCTGTGCAGTTTGCTCACCCCAATTACAAGCGCAAGGCAATGGCGCGGCCCAACGACCCGCGCTACAACCAGCAGTGGCACTATCCCTTGATCGATTTAGACTTAGCCTGGGATATTGCCGTAGATGTCCACCCATCAGGTGTAGTCGCCGCAGTGATTGATACAGGTTCGTTACCGGACCACCCAGATTTAAGCGGGCAATTTATCGACGGTTATGACTTCATTAGTGATGCGTCCAGTAGTGGTGATGGCGATGGTATAGATAGCGATCCTACCGACCCAGGTGATGGTGGCGGCTCCGCGAGTAGTTTTCATGGCACCCATGTCGCAGGCACTATTGCCGCAGCCAGCAATAATGGTATTGGCGTCAGTGGTGTTGCCTGGAAAACAGCGACAACAGTTCTTCCCTTGAGAGTGCTCGGTGAGTTTGGCGGCACAACCTACGATGTTGTCCAGGCTATTCGCTATGCCGGTGGGTTGAGCAACGACTCGGGCATAACGTTGCCAACCCCTGCTGACATTATCAACCTTAGCTTGGGCGGAGGGGGTGGTTGCTCTAGCTTAGAGCAAGACACATTCGATGAAGTTCGCGCAGCCGGGGTATTAGTTGCAGTTGCAGCAGGTAATGACTCTGAAAATGCGGCTAATTTTTCGCCGGCAAACTGTGAAGGGGTATTCACCGTGAGTGCCGTCGATGCTACCCGAGAGCTGGCTTGGTACTCAAACTTTGGAGACACCATTGAGGTGGCCGCGCCGGGCGGGGATACCTCACGAGACAGCGATGGCGACGGCTACCCCGATGGTGTTCTGAGTACATTGGCAGATGATACAAGCAGCTCATTGCAGTACGAGTATACTTTTTACCAAGGAACCTCAATGGCGACACCGCACTTTGCCGGTGTTTTGGCCTTAATGAAATCAGCCAATCCCGATCTTACCCCCGAATACGTCGATGTGTTGTTGGCATCAGGGGCGATGACGGACGATATTGGCGATACGGGGCAGGATTCGCTTTTTGGATGGGGTCTCGTCAACGCCCGCAAAGCAGTCGCTGCGGCCATTGATGTCACTGGAGAACCTCTGCCTGCCTTGTTGGTATTGAGCCCTTCGCGAGTGAACTTTGGTACCAGCTATAGCCGTGCAATGCTGACAGCCAGAAATGCCGGTGGTGGAGAGCTTGAGGTGGTATCGGTAGTATCGTCGCAGCCTTGGTTAACGCTAGAAGAGCCGGCCAGTGGCGATGGTCTCGGTGTTTATGCACTTTTGGTCGACCGCGAGGGCTTAGCTGCAGGGAGCTACTCGGCACAAGTGACGTTTAATTCCGATGCCAACCAACGTATTGTCGAAGTGAGTATGTTTGTTAGTGATAGCGATTTTTCGCCCCAGGTTGGTCCTGTTTACGCTTTACTAGTTAATAACGACACTGAAGAGGTTATTGCAGATCAGGCGTTAGTCGAGCTCGAAGGTGAATACAGTTACAGTTTTGAAAACCTTTCGTCGGGCAGCTATCGGGTGTTGGCTGGCAGCGATTTTGACAATGACTTTTATATTTGTGATGCCGGTGAGGCGTGTGGGCGTTTTCAAACACGCAGTAACCCAACAGTTATAGAGCTCACAGACATTAATCTCACTGATATCGACTTCCGTGTTGAGTATGAAGTGGCTATCTCTGCTAGTTCTGAACAGAGTATTACAGAGCTAGCACTACCGAGAAAGAGGGTAATTAATCCAGGTAG
>JBLYYE010000056.1:0-7650 GCA_048549915.1 Porticoccaceae bacterium | reverse complement strand
TGAAAGATGGTCCACCCTTACGGGTGGCCTAATTGAGTTCTTGCGGCAGGATTTTCCAGAGTCCTCCTTGGCTCTGGCCCTGCGGGGCATTCTCACTGCGCGAGAACTGCCTCCATTGGCTCCTGCAAATGGATGAACCGGTTACGCTCGCGGCGACGCCGCTCGCTAAAACTCGAAGAGCCAGCGGCCGCCATAAAACCAAAAAAGGCCACCCTTACGGGTGGCCTTTTTTGGTTTTAATTGGTCGGGACGGCAGGATTTGAACCTGCGACCACCACACCCCCAGTGTGGTGCGCTACCAGGCTGCGCTACGCCCCGAGAAGAGTCGGCATCATACCGATCGGTACTATTATTGCAAGCTGTATGGCGTGGTTTGTCGTTATTTTAGTGAGGCCAAAAGTGTTTCTAGCTCGGCAATAGTCTGCTCAATTAGCTGTTTGTAGGGGGTCCGCTCTTGCTTGTTAGAGCTACCGGCTATGCGCTGACGCGCCCCGCCAATAGTAAAACCTTCATCGTACAGCAATGAACGGATTTGGCGAATCAACACGACATCCTGGCGTTGATAGTAACGTCGATTTCCGCGCCGCTTAACCGGATTGAGGGTTTCGAACTCTTGCTCCCAATAACGCAACACATGCGGCTTAACCGCACACAGCTCAGCCACTTCGCCGATCGTGAAGTAGCGCTTACTGGGGATGGCGGGCAGTTCGTTGTTGTGAGTCGGTTCTAACATCTCTAGCTGGCTGTTCCTTGGCGTTGGCGCGCTCATAATCTACTGGTTGTGGGCAAGTTAATCACCGCTCGCATCTGGAGCTGAGCAATTCTCAACCCGCGCTTTGAGTTTTTGCCCCGGTTTGAAGGTGACCACTCGACGCGCCGATATTGGAATCGGTTCACCTGTCTTGGGGTTGCGGCCGGGACGCGAGCGTTTGTCACGCAAATCAAAATTGCCAAAACCGGAAATTTTTACCTGCTCATTGCTCTCCAAAGCTGCACTGATTTCACCAAAAAACATCTCCACGATCTCTTTGGATTCACGCTTATTGAGGCCTAGCTCTTCAAAGAGCATTTCGGCCATATCGGCTTTAGTCAGTGCTGGCATTACTCTGTCCGTCTTTGATTGCTGATGCAGTTACTGCAACTATCTATTTAGCTGCGCAGTACGCCGCCGTACTGAGCGGCTACCTGCTCTACCACCGCGTCGATCGCAGCATCAATTTCTGCGTCACTAAGAGTGCGCTCTCGGTCTTGGAAGGTCAACCCTATAGCGATACTTTTATTACTATTTTCTTGTTTAGAATCAGTCTCTTTAGGCTGATAAAGATCAAACAAGGTTAACTCGGTCAGACGATCTCCCGCAGCCTGCTTAGCGGTTGCCAGCAGCTCCCCCGCCACCACTGTATTGGCAACAGTAAACGCCAGGTCTCTGCGCACGGCAGGCTGATTACTCAGTGGCGTAAATTCGGCTACGGGGCGTCGGCTGAGCGCCGTCTGATCGAGCTGAAACAGGTAGACCGGCTGGCTGATAGCGAGCGGTTTGTAGAGCGATGGATGCAATGCACCAAGGTAACCGATCTGCTCACCGTTGAGCTCAATCCGCGCCGCTTGGCCGGGGTGCATAGCTGGCTGCTCGGCACTGTCTATAGCGTGATAAACAACAGCGCCATTGAGTGGCGCCAACAATGCTTCAACGTCAGCTTTGATATCGTAAAAATCGACTTTGTCGCGCCCACCATTCCAGCTCTCTGGCAATCTAGCACCGCAGATAAGCCCGGCTATTGCCTGGCTCTGCAGACGCCCACTCGTTTGACTGGCATCTTTAACAAACTTTTGGCCTGTCTCAAACAGGCGAACTCTCGGCTGCTGACGTTTCAAATTATAGCTGGCAGCACCGAGCAGGCCGACCCAGAGTGTTGTGCGCATTTCCGCCATTTCAGCTGAGATTGGATTTTGAACAGCAATGCTGTCAAGTTGTGGAGCCAACAGTTGTTGCAGCGCAGGGTCGACAAAACTGTAGGTGATTGCCTCACTGTATCCGCGTGCCAACAGCGGTGCGCGGATTTCAGCGAGCGATCGTGCGCCCTCGGGGTTTGCGGCTATAGAGAGCCCCACCCGGGGTGTGGATGTCGGCAAATTGTTGTAACCGTAGATACGCGCCACTTCTTCGATCAAATCCTGCTCGATATCGAGATCAAAACGCCAACTCGGTGCGCGCCACTGGCTGCTGTGTGCGTCACTAGCAAGCTTTTCAAGGCCGAGCCGCGCCAACATCTCTTCCACTTGCTCCCCCGGCAGATCAATGCCCAACTGCTGTTGCAAGCGCGCGCGGCGCAAAGTGATCTCAGCTGCCACCGGCAAGTGCTCGGCGGCAACTTGTTCGACAATGGGGCCCGCTTGGCCTCCGGCAATATCAATTAGCAGAGCTGTCGCGCGCTCAATAGCGGTGCGCTGCAACTGTGGGTCTACACCCCGCTCAAAGCGGTGCGAAGAGTCGGTATGCTTACCGTAACGACGCGCTTTACCAGCGATCATTAGCGGGTTGAACCAAGCGCTCTCGAGCACCACCTCAATCGTGGTATCAGTCACTGCAGAATCAGCTCCCCCCATCACTCCCGCTATGGCCACAGGGCCGTTGTCGTCGGCAATCACTAGAGTTTGACTGTCGACTACCACTTCGCTGTCATCCAGCAGAGAGAGCTTCTCGTCTTGACCGAGCCGCACCACAATATCACCTGCCAGCTTACTGGCATCAAAAGCGTGCATGGGCTGGCCGAGCTCTAGTAAAACATAGTTGGTGACATCGACCGCAGGACCGAGTGAACGCACCCCAGCACGGCGCAATCGCTCTTGCATCCACACCGGTGTCGGCTGCTGCAGATCCAGCCCTGTCACCACACGCCCACAATAGCGCGCACAGCCCTCTGGGGCTTGCAGGTCAACGGTAACTGTGTGGTCATGCTGAGCTGCTACAGGCTGCCAGTGAGGCTCGCTAACCGACAATTGGTTGAGGGTACCAATCTCGCGCGCCAAGCCGCGCAGGCTCAGACAGTCGCCGCGGTTTGGGGTGAGATCGATCTCGATAATCGTATCGTCTAAATTCAAGTATTCACGCAGCTGAGCACCCACAGGAGCCTGGGCGGGCAGTTCCCAGAGACCATCGCTAGCATCGCCCAAACCTAGCTCTTCCTGAGCACAGAGCATGCCGAAAGACTCAACACCGCGCAGCTTGGCTTTCTTAATCTTGAAGTTGCCAGGCAACAGCGCACCGACCGTGGCAAACGGCACTTTGATGCCGACGCGGGCGTTGGGTGCTCCACAGACCACCTGTGCACTCTCGTCGCCGCCATAAGCGACCTGGCAAACACGCAATTTATCGGCATCTGGATGCTGTTCGCACTCGACAATCTCGCCGACAACCACACCGCTCAGCGCTTCACTGGCGGGCTCTACACCGTCCACCTCGAGGCCAGCCATAGTCAGCTGTGCGGCAAGCTGGTCGTTATCAATGGTGGGCTGAACCCATTCGCGCAGCCAAACTTCACTTAATTTCATCGGGTAACCTTTAATCTGTTAACAGGCTTTACTTATGCCAAACATTTCGGCAGCTAGGCGACAGTTAAAATTGGTTTAAAAAGCGCAAATCGTTGTCGAAGAACAGACGCAAATCATTAACGCGATAGCGCAACATAGCGAGTCGTTCGACACCCATACCAAAAGCAAAGCCGGTAAATTCATTCGGATCTATACCGCTCATCTCAAGTACCTTGGGATGGACCATGCCGCAGCCGAGAATTTCCAGCCAACCACTCTGGCCACAGACACGGCAGCCTTCGCCATGACAGCTACTGCACTGCACATCAACTTCAGCAGAGGGCTCGGTAAAGGGGAAGTACGAGGGGCGAAAGCGCACCGGCAGCTCCTCTTCAAAAAAGGCCTTAATAAATTGATCCAGCGTTCCTTTGAGATCCGCAAAGCTGACATCGCGATCGATCAACAACCCCTCGACTTGATGAAACATGGGGGTGTGCGTGAGATCCGAATCACAGCGGTAGACACGGCCAGGGCAGACGACTCTGATGGGTGACTCATCGCTCTCCATAGTGCGTACTTGTACCGGCGAGGTATGTGTGCGCAGCACTGTGCTGGGGTCTATATAAAAAGTGTCATGCATAGCCCGCGCTGGGTGGTGGGCAGGAATATTGAGTGCTTCAAAGTTGTGGTAGTCATCCTCAATTTCGGGCCCGGTGGCAACGCTGTAGCCTATTTGGGTAAAGAACGCTTCAATGCGCTCCATAGTCTGAGTAATCGGGTGGAGCCGACCGAGCGGTTGACCGCGGCCTGGCAGCGTCACATCGATACTCTCGGTTTGCAGCTTGGCGTCCAGAGCCGCTTGCTCCATAGAGCTCTTGCGGTCATTGAGGCGCGCTTGCAACTGCTGTTTCACCTCATTGATTTTAGCGCCAGCGGCGGGTCGCTCATCGGCAGAGAGTGCACCTAATCCTTTTAGGAGGTCGGTGAGACGACCTTTTTTACCCAGCAGATCAACACGCAACTGCTCTAGTGCCGCGAGGTCGGGCGCAGCCTCGATCGCTGCGGCGGCTTCACTGGCAATATTTTCTAGCTCTAGCATGGGCGGTTTCCCACTCCTTTTTATCATTATGCCAGCAAGCTCTGCCTGCGGGCGAAAAAAAAGGGAAAGAGCTTGCGCCCTTTCCCTGTGGTTGCGAACAACCTTTTGTGTACACAGTGCAGGCGGAGGAATCTACCCTCCCCTGCCGGCAGTTAACCCAGGGCAGCTTTTGCCTGTGCAACTACCGCGCCAAAGGCGGCTTTGTCATGTACAGCAAGATCGGCCAGGACGCGGCGGTCCAGTTCGATACCTGCTTTATTCAAGCCATTGATAAGACGGCTGTAGGTCAAACCTTCAGCGCGCGACTGGGCGTTGATACGCGCAATCCACAAGCGACGGAAAGTACGCTTTTTAACGCGACGGTCGCGGTAAGCGTATTGGCCTGCTTTGGTAACGGCTTGAACGGCAACACGGAAGACGCGGCTGCGAGCTCCGTAGTAACCTTTGGCTAACTTAAGAATTTTCTTGTGTCGACGGTTTGCCACGACACCACGTTTTACGCGGGGCATATTATTCTCCTACCAAAATTGTTAGTGGCTTAAACGCGAAGCATGCGGTCAACACGCGGTGAATCCGATGGATTCATGATGCTGGTGCCGCGAAGCTGGCGCTTACGCTTGGTGGTCATTTTGGTCAGGATGTGGCTCTTATGAGCGTGCTTATGCTTGTAACCTGCCGCCGTTTTTTTGAAGCGTTTTGCCGCTCCACTGTGGGCTTTTGCTTTTGGCATTGCTGTTCTCCAATGTTGAGAGGTTTAAGTTTATTAAGAAGTGACGCCCGGACAGCCTGCCAAAATCTGGCTGAACGCGGGTCGTACCAGCTACTTCTTAGAGCGTGGGGCCATCACCATGGTCATTTGTCGACCTTCCATCTTTGGGTATTGCTCCACTTGAGCGAGCTCTGACAAATCCGCCTCAATGCGCTTCATCATCTCCATACCGAGCTCTTGGTGAGCCATTTCACGGCCGCGAAAACGCAGTGTGATTTTAGCTTTGTCACCATTTTCAAAAAAGCGCACCAAGTTGCGTAACTTAACTTGGTAATCGCCATCATCCGTACCAGGACGGAATTTCATCTCTTTAACCTGTGTCTGCTTCTGCTTTTTCTTCTGCAGATTAGCTTTTTTCTTCAGGTCAAAGATGTGTTTGCCGTGATCCATGATTTTGCAGACCGGTGGCTCAGCATCTGGGGAGATCTCTACCAGATCTAGCGTCACTTGCTGGGCAGCGGCAAGCGCTTCAGCGATAGTGACAACACCTACTTGCTCGCCATCGGCGGCAACAAGCCTGACGTGTGGGGCGGTAATATCGTCGTTGAGACGCGCCCGTTTATTATCTTTTTTAATGGATACTTCTCCGTAATTAACAAAAACTCATATTAAACGCGTGTGGCGACATCACTCTGCAGTAGTTCAGCGAAGGCATCAACACTCATGGTGCCAAGCTCTTCTCCGCTGCGCCCGCGCACTGTCACTGTGCCTGCATCGCGCTCTTTGTCACCAGCCACCAATAAATAGGGCGTGCGCTGAATAGAGTGCTCGCGGATTTTAAAGCCGATCTTCTCGTTTCTCAAGTCCGAATTGACTCTAAACCCTTTATTTCTCAAAGATTTGGCTACTTCTTCGACATATTCGCCCTGCGCGTCGGTAATATTCATCACCACCGCCTGCTGTGGTGCCAGCCAAGTGGGGAACGCCCCCTCGTAATGCTCGATCAAAATACCAATAAAGCGCTCGAACGAACCGAGAATGGCGCGGTGCAACATAACCGGCACTTGGCGGCTGCCATCCTCTGCAACATATTGCGCATCCAGACGCCCGGGCATCGAGAAATCGACTTGTATGGTGCCCAACTGCCAGACTCGACCAATACAGTCTTTTAACGAGAACTCAATTTTTGGCCCGTAGAAAGCACCCTCACCCGGCAGCTCTTGCCACGGCAGCTCGGCTGCGTCCAATGCATCGGCCAGAGCCTTCTCAGCGCGATCCCAGCTCTCATCGGAGCCTACACGCTGTTCGGGGCGTGTAGAGAGGCGGTAGATAATTTCGTCAAAGCCGAAGTCGCGATACACCTGGTGAAGGAAGTCAATGAAGCTTGCGACCTCGCTCTGAATCTGCGATTCGGTACAGAAAATATGCGCATCGTCTTGAGTGAAACCGCGCACCCGCATAATACCGTGCAGCGAGCCAGACGGCTCATTGCGGTGGCATGCACCAAACTCGGCCAAGCGCAGCGGCAAGTCGCGGTAGCTTTTAAGACCTTGGTTAAACACTTGCACGTGACACGGGCAGTTCATCGGTTTAATCGCAAAGGCGCGCTCTTCACTGTGCAACGCAAACATATCGTCGCCAAACTTATCGGCGTGGCCAGAGCGCTGCCAAAGTGAAAAGTCGACAATCTGCGGTGTTTTTATCTCTTGATAGCCGTGCTGACGCTGCGCTTCGCGCATGTAGGCTTCGATGGTGTTGTAAATACTCCAACCAGCCGGATGCCAAAACACAGAACCGGGCGCCTCTTCTTGCATATGGAAAAGGTCAAACTTCTTGCCCAGTTTGCGGTGGTCGCGCTTCTCCGCTTCTGCCAAGCGGTTGAGGTAGGCTTTGAGCTCTTTGGGCGAGCTCCAAGCGGTGCCGTAAATACGCTGTAACATCTCATTGTTACTGTCGCCGCGCCAGTAGGCGCCTGCCACTTTGGTTAGCTTAAAAGCTTTTAATTTGCCGGTTGAGGGGACGTGCGGTCCGCGACACAAGTCGATGAAATCGCCCTGGCGGTAGAGTCCAATGGCCTGTTCGGCAGGAATTGAAGCGATAATCTCCGCTTTGTACTCTTCGCCGATAGATTTAAAGAAGGCCACTGCCTCATCGCGCTGCCACTCCTCGCGGGCGACCGGAATATCCTCTGCGGCAATCTCCGCCATGCGCTTTTCAATCGCCTCTAAATCTTCTGGGGTAAAGGCGCGCTCAAACGCAAAATCATAATAGAAACCATCTTCGATGGTGGGGCCGATAGTCACTTGTGCAG
>JBLYYE010000055.1:0-21357 GCA_048549915.1 Porticoccaceae bacterium | reverse complement strand
GCTCAAGCCATTCGTTAGCTATCGCCTCAAAGCTGTTTTTACCCGATAGCAGTTTTTCCAATTTCTTTTCTTTCCGCCTAGAGCTAGGGTCCACTCCTTGAGCTACTAGTTTTCTTTGCTGATCGCGCAACTCCTTGGCCTCTGATAACCCAACTGCAGGATAGAGACCTAAGGAAAGGCTCTTTGGCTTGCCAAACATTGAATACCGGAAAACCCACTTCTTTGTACCCTTAGGCATGACATATAGCGATAATCCATCACCAACTGTCAGTGCGTAGCGGGCGTCTTTTGGCTTTGCCGCATCAATCTGTCGGGTGTGAGTGATTTTTTTATTGGCTTTGTCCATACGCCACCTCATCAGTGCCTTCTAAAAGTTACACATGAAGTTACACATCTTACGCGTGGTTTTCAACGGATTTTATCGGACGTTACTAGACTTCAAAACCAAAAAAACCCCGCTATTGCGGGGCTTTATGAACGTCAGAAGATTTTCTGAGACGTTTGTATGGTGCCCAAGGCCGGACTTGAACCGGCACGGCTTGCGCCACTACCCCCTCAAGATAGCGTGTCTACCAATTCCACCACTTGGGCATAAGGGGTGAGACCCGAAGATCTCTTATTCTTTAAACTGCCAGGCTTCGCCTGGTATAGCGTGGTCGCTCGCGAACATCCTGTTCTCCGCGACACTTGGGCTCCTGCCCATCGTCTTCCTTCCGCCACTTAGGCATATGGAGTGAGATCCGAAGATCTCTTATTTTCTACTACTCTGGCAGATCGCTACCCGGTGCTGGCGTTTCGCCCACGCTAGGGAGATCACTGTCAGTCGCCGGAACGGTCAACAGTTCGGGCAGAAATTCGTCATCGATCACGTTGCGATTTTTCGCAACAACAGCGAGTGTGATACTGGTGACAAAAAAGATTGTCGCCAAGATAGCGGTGGTGCGACTGAAAAAGTTCCAGCTGCCGCCGCTGCCAAAAATTGTCTGGGATGCTCCAGCACCAAATGATGCACCGGCCTCTGCGCCTTTACCCTGCTGCAGCAGGATTAAAACAACCAAGGCCACTGCTACCACAAAGTGGAACACCAAAATTGCGTTTTCCATAATTACCGCTCTGCCGCGTTAACGACGTTTATAAACTCTTGTGCGTCTAGTGACGCTCCTCCTACTAACCCGCCATCAATATCGGGCTGGCTAAACAGCGCCTTAGCGTTGCTAGCATTGACACTGCCACCGTAAAGTAGGCGTGTCTGTTGTCCTTGTTCGCCCAGCTGCTGACGAATAAATGCATGCACGGCTTGCGCCTGTTCTGGACTGGCCGTTTTACCTGTGCCTATAGCCCAGACGGGCTCGTAAGCGATCACCGCATCAACTACCGCTGGCAAACCAACTTCGTCAACCACTGCGGCCAACTGTTCAGCCACTACGGCTTCTGTTTCGCCCGCTTGACGCTGCTCGAGCGTCTCACCTAGGCAGAGAACGGGTTTAACGTTACCTGCCTTCAAGGCTGCGAATTTACTGGCAACCTCTTGATTAGTTTCCCCGTAAAGCGACCTGCGCTCCGAGTGGCCAACCAAGCAGTAAGTACAACCTGCTTCGCTTGCCATACCCACCGAGATTTCACCGGTGAAGGCTCCTTGCACATGCTGACTCACATTTTGCAAACCAACAGCGACGGTTGAACCAGCTGCTTTAACCGTCTCATCAACCAACAAAGCAGGAGGAAAAACCACAACCTCAACCGCGCTTGCCGGCGTGCAACTCTCTTTGAGCGATCCGATCAGCTCGCGCACCATCGCGCGATCGCCGTTCATCTTCCAATTTCCCGCCACGAGTGGCGTGCGGATTGTGCTCATATTTTTTTATTCTCGTAACCGCGAGGGCAAAGCCAATTCAGCCCAGTTCGAGGGGCGCAAATCCTACCCGATGACCCCACAGTTTACAAGCCAGTGGCATCGCTATAAGCAATTTATTTTAACCACCCACCTCGGTAGAGACGACTGCGGCAATTGCAGCGGCCAACTCATTTACCTCGATTGCATTTTCACCCTCGACCATGACTCGCACTAACGGCTCTGTACCGGAGGGCCTCAAAAGCACTCGACCGCGACCTGCAAGCTGTTGTTCAGCCGCCTCTACCGCTGCAGAAATCGCTGCATCGACTGGCAGGCTACCTTTTTTGGCCAGCGGGACATTGATCATCGTTTGCGGCAACAACGTCATGCCGGCTTTTAATTGCTCGAGGCTCTGGCCGCTCTCAACCACCGCTCTGAGCACTTGTAGTGCTGCTACGATCCCATCACCCGTGGTATTCAGCTCCGCGCAAAGCACGTGCCCTGAGCTCTCACCTCCAAGCGTCCAACCGTTCTCACGCATCGCTTCGACAACATAACGGTCACCTACTTTTGTACGCAAAAAGGGGATATTCAATTTTTGCAATGCCAGCTCGAGACCCAAATTACTCATCAATGTTCCAGCGACACCGTTACAGCCTTCGTTGCGTTGGCGATGTTGCGCAATAATATAGATCAACTGGTCGCCATCAACCGTCTGTCCGTCAGCATCGACAAACAATACTCGGTCTCCATCACCGTCAAAGGCGATACCTACATCGGCCTGATGTTCTGCCACTGCAGCGCAGAGTGGGCCTAGAAAAGTCGAGCCGCAATCGCGATTAATATTCATCCCATCCGGCGAGTTGCCGATAACATGCACATCGGCGCCGAGCTCACGAAAAACTTTGGGGGCGACATCGTAAGTGGCACCGTTGGCACAATCGAGCACCACCTTTAAACCCGCCAGCCCAAACCCTGACGGTAAAGTTCCTTTACAGAATTCTATGTAACGACCAGCCGCATCGGTCACTCGCTGGGCTTTACCCAGCTGGCTTGAATCATTGGTAACCAGCGGCTGATCAAGCAAGGCTTCTATCTCTGCTTCAATCTCATCGCTGAGCTTAAAACCGTCACCGCCAAAAAATTTAATCCCATTGTCTTGGTAGGCGTTGTGCGAAGCACTGATCACGATCCCAGCATTAGCGCGAAACGCCCGGGTTAAGTAAGCTATCGCCGGTGTCGGCATCGGGCCAAGCATAAATACGTTGACTCCGGCCGCTATCAAACCTGCCTCTAAAGCTGACTCAAACATGTAACCTGAGACGCGAGTATCTTTACCGATGAGCACGCGTTTTTTGCCGGTCGCGTGCCGGGTGAGCACTTTACCGGCAGCCCAACCCAATCTGAGTACAAAATCTACCGTTATCGGGTGTTGGCCTACCTGGCCCCGAATACCGTCAGTGCCAAAATAATTGCGCGACATAGCTATTCCCTAATTCTTTATTATTGGGTCTTGATCAGAGCGCACCGCTTGCCAAAGCCGCAGTGCCTCTACTGTGTGCTTAACGTCGTGAACACGCAGCAGACACTGTGCACATTGCTGGAGAGCCTGCGCTGCCATCAGCGCCAAAACCACACTACCATTGGCGCGCTGGTCAACAGCGCAGTTTAACAGCTCTCCAATCATGCTTTTACGCGAGACGCCAACTAGCAGCGGCAGCTGCAATTGAGCTAACTCTGGCAGCGATCTAAACAGTGCAAGATTGTGTTCTAGGGTTTTCCCAAAGCCAAAGCCAGGGTCTAAAAGCAGACGATGTCGCGCAATACCCGCAGCTTTACAAGCGGCAACGCGCTGCTCTAAAAATGAACCCACCTCAGCAACTACATCTTGATAACTCGGTCGCTGCTGCATGGTGCCGGGCTCTGCCTGCATATGCATCAAACAGATTGGCAACTCGGTCGCTGCGGCTGCAGCGAGAGCACCCTCTCGGCGCAAAGCGCGTACATCGTTAATCATCCCGGCACCGGCTTGAGCAGCTGCCACCATTACTTGTGCAGAGCTGGTATCGACAGAGACAATCACGTCTAATCGAGCAGTTAAAGCCTCGACAACCGGAACAACACGTTGTAACTCTTGCTCCACAGAGACGGGTTCGGCACCGGGCCGGGTGGATTCACCGCCCACGTCGATGAGTGTAGCGCCGTCGGCAACCATAGCAGCGGCAGCATCAACAGCGCGCGAGATATCGCGACTGTCATTGCGGTAATGAAGCCCACCATCTGAAAATGAATCTGGGGTTACATTAAGTATCCCCATAACAGCAGGTTGGGCCAGGGAAAGTTGACGCTGGCCGCATTGCAACTGAGACATTAACCCTCTTCCAGAGGCTTGCCCACAGCGTCGGTGCCATCCGGCTGATCAGCTTCACTGGCGGTTGGTGGTTGCGGTGGCTCAGGATCACTGTCGTGCCACTGATGCGGTGGGCGCACGGGACGGCGCGACATCAGGTCATCGACCTGCTCAGCATCAATAGTCTCGAACTCCATCAAAGCATCTTTCATCGCCTCCAAGACATCGCGATGCGACTCGAGCAGCGCCTTGGCTTTATCGTAAGCCTCCTCAAGTATTCGACGTACCTCTTGGTCAATTTCGCGAGAGGTATCTTCTGAATAGAGGGAGTTGCCACCACCTGGCGTTTGCGACTCTTCTTCACCGTAGAGAATCGGGCCCATTTTTTCAGTCAGACCCCATTTGGTCACCATATTGCGCGCCATCTGCGTTGCGCGCTCAATATCATTTTGCGCACCGGTAGTCACTCCGTCTAATCCGCCGACCAGCTCTTCTGCGATTCGGCCACCGAACAGGCTGCACAACTGGCTAAACAGTTGACGCCGGCTCATGCTGTACTTGTCCTCTTCGGGCAGATATTGCGTCACTCCAAGTGCTCTACCGCGCGGGATAATAGTCACTTTGTGGACTGGGTCATGCTCTGGCACTAACCGGCCGACAATGGCGTGTCCCGCTTCATGGTAGGCCGTGTTTATTTTCTCTTTTTCAGACATCACCAACGAGCGGCGCTCAGCACCCATCATGATTTTGTCGCGCGCCTTCTCAAACTCTTCCATGCTCACTGTACGGCGGTTGTCACGAGCCGAAAAGAGCGCGGCTTCGTTAATTAAATTGGCGAGATCTGCACCGGAAAAGCCCGGTGTTCCACGCGCTAAAACATTCAAGTCGATGGCATCGGCAAGCGGCACTTTGCGCGAATGAACCTTGAGTATCTGTTCGCGCCCGCGAATATCGGGCAACCCAACATAAACTTGACGATCAAAACGCCCAGGGCGCAGCAGCGCTTTGTCGAGGACATCGGGGCGGTTTGTAGCAGAGATCACAATGACTCCCTCGCTGCCTTCAAAGCCATCCATCTCGACCAACAGCTGGTTGAGGGTCTGCTCGCGCTCGTCGTTACCGCCACCCCAGCCGCCGCCACGGTGTCGCCCTACTGCATCGATTTCATCGATAAAGATAATGCACGGCGCCTGCTTCTTGGCTTGCTCAAACATATCGCGAACGCGCGATGCACCTACGCCGACAAACATCTCGACGAAGTCTGAACCTGAAATAGAGAAGAACGGGACACGCGCTTCGCCAGCAATCGCCTTAGCCAGCAACGTTTTGCCTGTACCGGGAGGGCCTATCATCAATACGCCCTTGGGGATACGACCGCCTAGGCGCTGGAACTTAGTGGGATCGCTTAGAAACTCTACTAACTCTCCGACATCTTCTTTGGCTTCATCAACACCAGCCACATCGGCAAACGTGGTATTAATCTGATCTTCGCTGAGCAATTTGGCTTTGCTTTTGCCAAAGCTCATGGGGTTGCCTTTGCCACCGCCGCCACCCTGCATTTGACGCATGAAAAAGTAGAAGATGCCGACAATCAACAAGATTGGAAACGCAGCGACCAACAGTTGCGAAATAAGGCTGGGCTGCTCCGGCTCCTTGCCAATCACTTCAACGTTATTGTCGAGCAGATCGCCCATCAATCCAGGGTCGGTAATATTGGGGCGCACCACACGGAATTTAGAGCCATCTAGGCGGGTACCGTCAATAATTAAACCGTCTATAGAGACTGATTTGACGCGCTCGTTTTGCACGTCGACAACAAATTGCGAGTAACCGAGCTCGTTGGGGGCCTGCCCCTGATCCATATTGCTGTAGACGGAAACCAACACGCCACCAATGATGAGCCACAATATTAAATTTTTTGCCATATCGTTCACTGTGTTGTCCTCAGATTAATTTATCGCACTGGCGCGATAACCCAGGCCTACTAAATAAACTTCACGGGATGCAGACCTAGACGCTTCAGGCTTGCGCATCTGTACCTGATCGAACTGCTGGCGCGCTTCGCGCACCAATTGATCGAACCCTTCGCCCTGGAACACCTTGGCTATGAATATACCACCCGGTGCTAAGACGCGCGCTGCCATTTCTAACGCCAACTCTATCAAGTAGAGGCTGGCAGGTTGATCTATGGCCTTCACACCAGTTAAGTTGGGGGCCATATCAGAAATTACAAGGTCAATGCGCTGATCACCGATAAGAGCAAGCAGCTCTTCGTAAACCGACTCCTCAGTAAAATCACCTTGAATAAAGTCCACACCGGCAATAGCGTCCATCGCCAACAAGTCTAAGGCATAAACTTTACCACTATCGCCCACTTGCTCAGCTGCCACTTGCGACCACCCACCAGGAGCGGCGCCGAGATCAACGACTGCCATACCTGGCTTAATTGGACTTTTGTTGCCCAATATTTCGAGCAGTTTGTAACTTGCCCGCGAACGATAACCGTCACGCTGTGACTGTTTTACAAAGGGGTCATTGACGTGGCGTTTAATCCAGTCGCGATTTTTTGATTTCGCCATTGCGGGGATTTCGCTACAATTTGGTTTGAGTCTCTACTCTTGGTCCAAGAGAGAGACACCATTTCAGCCGTGCCAACAGTGGCATGGCTACCTGAGCCTAAACGGCAAGCGATTATTATGACAACTTCTGCACAAGATAAGAAACATTTACGCCGCATTGGCCACGGTTTAAACCCACTGGTGACGGTTGCCGGCAAAGGCCTCACAGATAATGTGGTTGCCGAACTGGGCCGTGCGCTGGATGACCACGAACTTATCAAGGTAAAAATTGCAGTTGGCGACCGCGACGCCAAGCAAGCAGTTATTGCTGAGATTGTCGCTCAAACCAATGCCGAAGTTGTACAGTCTATTGGCCATGTTATTTTACTGTACCGCGCTGCGCGCCAACCCAACCCCAAGCTCTCTAACCTGCTGCGCCCGCAGTAATTTTCGTGCAGCTGCGCAAAGCACTACGATTTATAGCCGCCCCTGTCGCAACTGGATTGGTTGTTGCGGCTCTACTGATGTTGCTGTTTCCGCCATTGCGCAACGGCTTAGCGGTAGCGGAGCTAGAAAACCCTTTCAAAACAGCTAGCGACCAGCTGAGCAGTTGGCAAGGGCCCACCTCTTACGCGTCTGCTGTCGAGCGCGCTGCACCGTCTGTGGTCAATATTTACACCACCACAACCACTACCAATAGCCAAGAAAGACGACGCCACCCGCTCTTACAACGCCGGCTCTCTGAGCGACAAGAGCCGCAGCTCACCCTGGGCTCTGGCGTTATCATGCGTCGCAGCGGCTATATTCTCACCAACCACCATGTAATTGAAGGTGCGGATGAGATAACCATCCTTACCCAAGATGGCCGCGAGGCTGCAGCGCAGGTGATTGGCACTGACCCAGAAAGCGACCTGGCTGTGCTGCGCATACAACTTGAGGGCCTCAGCCCAATTGTTTTGGGAGAGCCCAGTCTGGCGCGAATTGGCGATGTCGTTTTGGCGATTGGCAACCCTCTCGGGCTGGGCCAAGCCGTTACTCAAGGTATCATTAGCGCCACTGGCCGTAATGGTTTGGGGCTCAACACCTTTGAAAATTTCATCCAGACCGACGCTGACATCAACCCGGGCAATTCTGGCGGTGCAGTGGTCGATGTAGATGGTCGCTTACTGGGGATATCCACCGCCATACTTAACCAAAATGGCACCAACGGCATTAGTTTTGCTATCCCTGCAGACAGCGCCGAACAGATAATGAACCAGATTATCGAGCAGGGGATGGTTGTGCGCGGCTGGTTGGGCTTTGAGGCTTCACCGCTACCCAGTGCCATTGCGATAGAGCTGCAGTTGCCATTTAACAGCGCCCTCAGAGTGACCAATGTTGCCAGCGATGGCCCTGCTTCGAAAGCTGGCTTGAAGCGCGGCGATATTGTCACCAGTCTCAACGGAGCGGCTATTGTTGACGCGCAAAGCGGCATTGCCACTATCTCGGCTCTCAAGCCCGGATCGCCACTGCAACTTGGCGTGTGGCGCAACGGTGAACGTTTGCAGTTGAGCGCGGTTACCGGTACCCGCCCGCTGTTCTAGGCGAGCATCTCTTTCAGGGCCGCAATGAGTGCTTGGTTTTGCTCTACAGTGCCGATAGTAATGCGCAGAAAATTATCAATACGCGGCTGATTGAAGTGCCGCACAATAATACCTCGCTGGCGCAATTGGGTTGCTATGTCGATGGCAGAGCAGTGCGCAGGAACTGCGGCAAAGACAAAATTGGCCGCTGATGGCAACACATTAAAACCTATAGATTCGAGACTGCTAGCAACTTCTTTGCGCTGTGCTATCACGGCATCACAGCAGGCGGTGAAGTATTCGCGATCAGCAAAGGCCGCCGCTGCGCCGGCCAGCTCCACGCGCCCGAGTGGATAGGAGTTAAAACTGTCCTTTACTCGCCGCAGTGCTTCTAGCAGTGGTGCTTGGCCCAGCGCCAATCCAACCCGCAGCCCGGCTAGCCCGCGCGATTTTGACAGCGTCTGCACAACCACCAGATTGTCGTATTTGGGCACCAGAGCTGCAGCGCTCTCACCGCCAAAGTCTACGTAAGCTTCGTCTACCACTACCACGCTGTCGCGGTTGTTTTGCAGCAAGCCCTCAATGGCCTCAAGACTTTGCAGACGCCCGGTCGGCGCATTGGGATTGGGGAAAATAATTCCGCCATTGGGCCGCGCATAGTCATCCAGCTCTATCGCCAGCTCATCATCCAGCGGAATCTGTTGATAGTCGATATCGTAAAGCTTGCAGTAAACCGGATAAAAACTGTAGGTAATATCGGGGAAGAGCAGCGAGCGATCGTGTTTAAGTAGCGCCTGGAACAGATGCGCCAATACCTCATCAGAACCGTTGCCAACAAACACCTGCTCTGGTTCTAATTGGTAAAAATCAGCGACAGCAGCTACCAGTTCATCGCCATTGGGGGCTGGATAAAGCCGCAGGCTATCGTCTAGTGCGGCGCGCATCGCCTCCAACGCCTTGGGCGATGGACCAAAGGGCAGCTCGTTGGTATTGAGCTTTATAAGATTGGCCAGCTTGGGCTGCTCGCCGGGCACATACGGCTGCAGCTGCTGAACGCGATCACTCCAAAAACGATTACTCATCTTTTACTCCGCGCATTTCTGCCGAACGGGCATGGGCGGTCAACGATTCACCGCGCGCCAGTACCGAAGCGATATCGGCCAGTTGTGCCGCACCAGCCGGCGAGCAATTGATCAAAGAGCTGCGCTTTTGAAAGTCATAAACACCCAGAGGTGAAGAGAAACGCGCAGTCGCCGACGTCGGCAACACGTGATTGGGGCCGGCGCAATAATCACCCAGCGCTTCTGGTGTGTGACGCCCCATAAATATGGCACCGGCGTGGCGGATCATCGGCAACCAGGCTTGCGGGTCTGCCACCGACAATTCTAAGTGCTCTGGTGCAATGCTGTTACTCACTTGGGCCGCTTGCTCTGGTCCATCAACCAAAATGAACGCGCCGCGGTCATTAATTGAACGCTCAATCACTGCATGGCGCTCGAGCGTTGGCAGCAGACGCTCCATACTCTCTTGAACTTGCTGCAAAAAGTGCTCGTCCCAACTGATCAATATCGACTGCGCTTGCTCGTCGTGCTCAGCTTGAGAGAAGAGGTCCATCGCGATCCAATCGGGGTCGGTGAGGCCATCACAAACCACTAAAATCTCACTCGGACCAGCCACCATATCCAGGCCGACAGAGCCAAATACCATGCGCTTGGCAGTGGCGACATAGATATTGCCGGGGCCGACAATTTTATCCACCTTGAGAATACTCTGAGTACCGTAGGCCAGGGCGGCTACCGCTTGTGCCCCACCGATGGTAACCACCCTGTCTACACCCGCAATGGCTGCGGCAGCTAATACCAGCGGGCTTAGCTCGTTGTCCGGCGCAGGGACAGTAACAATCAGTTCACCGACGCCGGCCACTTTTGCCGGTATCGCGTTCATCAGTAACGAGGAGGGGTAGCTCGCCTTGCCGCCGGGGACATAGAGCCCTGCGCGATCGAGGGGGGTAATTTGCTGACCGAGCAACGTGCCGTCGCTCTCGCGGTAACTCCACGACTCTTGCAGTTGGTGGCGGTGGTAACTTTCGATGCGCCTAGCGGCAGCTTCGAGTGCTTCGCGCTGACTTTGCCCGATGCAATCCAGCGCATCAAACAACGCTTGGCGCGGCAACTCGAGCTCACTAAAAGTATTGACTTGGCGGCGATCAAATTGATTAGTCAAAGCCACTAGAGCGGCATCGCCGTCGCTGCGCACTGCGGCGATAATATCGCGCACCCGGCCCTCAACCTGCTGGTCTGAAACCTGCTCCCAGCTGATAAGGTCACTCAGTTGCTGTTCAAAATCGGCGGCACTGGCAGAGAGTCTTCGCGGTGTTAGTTTCGCCATCAGCTCAGCTCCCGCTCGGGCAGCGCCGCGGCAATACCATCCACCAGCTCCTGGATGGCGCTGTGTTTAGTTTTTAGCGAGGCTTTATTCACAATTAAGCGCGAACTGATGTCGGTGATGTGTTCGCGCGCCTCTAGCCCATTGGCGCGCAGCGTGTTGCCAGTATCGACGATATCGACAATTTCATCGGCTAGAGCCATTATCGGCGCCAATTCCATAGCCCCATAAAGTTTAATGAGATCCACTTGCTGGCCGCGTTGCGCGTAGTAATTGCGGGCAATATTGACGTATTTAGTCGCCACTTTAATGCGCCCCGAGGGTCGCTCTACCCCTTTAATGCCCGCAGTCATCAGTCGGCAGCGAGCAATACCCAGATCGAGCGGCTCATAAAAACCGTCGGCGCTGTCTTCAAGCAGCATATCGCGCCCGGAAACACCGATGTCGGCCGCTCCAAACTGGACATAAGTGGGCACATCGACACCGCGCAGCACCAGCAGGCGCACGTCGTCGCGGGTGGTCGGAAAAATAAGCTGACGGCTGGTAAAAAGATCGTCGACAGGTTCGACACCGACGGCTGCCAACAACGGTAGAGTCTCTTTGAGAATTCTACCTTTAGTCAGTGCGATGGTAATTTGGCTCATGACTGAGTGCTCTCTTGGCTCGAGCCCTCGCTCGATACTAATGGTTGTGTGGCGCTGTCGTGACGGCGTGTGATGGTCGCCCCCAGCCCCTGTAATTTTTCTTCTAAACGCTCGTAACCGCGGTCAATGTGATAAACCCTGTCAATAACCGTTTCTCCACTGGCAGACAATGCGGCTATCACCAGCCCTGCGGAAGCGCGCAGATCAGAGGCGCGCACGGGGGCGCCGCGCAACTGTGGAACACCTTTCACAAGTGCCGTGTGGCCCTCTACAGTAATTTTAGCGCCCATACGGTTGAGTTCTTGCGCCTGCATTAATCGGTTTTCGAAAATAGTCTCGTGGATCATAGCGCTACCGTTTGCGGTGGCATTAACCGCCATCAGTTGTGATTGCATGTCGGTAGGAAAGGCCGGATAAGGTGCCGTGCGAAAGTCTACCGCACAGATTTCACGATCGCGGCTATCGAGTTCTATCCAATCCTCGCCCACCGTCACCTCGGCGCCCGACTCTTGCAGCTTAATTAACACCGCCTCTAAAGTGGATGGGTCTGTGCGTGTAACTCTAACTTTGCCGCGCGTCGCCAGTGCCGCGGCGAGAAAAGTGCCCGTTTCTATACGATCTGGCATTACTGTGTGGTGCCCACCACTAAGATTTTGCACGCCTTCAATTACAAGGCGGTTGCTGCCTGCCCCACAAACTTTTGCGCCCCAAGCGTTGAGACAGTTGGCAAGGTCTACAATCTCAGGCTCTCGAGCGGCGTTCTCTATTACCGTTTCACCCTCGGCTAGAGCCGCGGCCATCATTAAATTTTCAGTTGCGCCAACGGAGACTACATCCATCAAAATATGGCTGCCGCGCAATCGGCCAGAAGGCACATGCGCTTTGATATAGCCACCATCTATCTCGATCTCTGCACCCATCATCTCCAGGCCATGCAGATGAAGGTCCACTGGCCGCGAGCCAATAGCACAACCCCCAGGGAACGACACCTCAGCGCGGCCATGGCGAGCCAAAAGAGGCCCCAGTACCAATATAGACGCGCGCATTTGCACCACCAGCTCATAGGGCGCAACCACTCGCTGAGCTTTGCTGGCATCGATCTGCAAAGTGTGGCTGTCGAGGCGCGAGCATTGGCAACCCAACGCTTGCAGCAGCTCAATACTGGTGGTGATATCTTTTAAATCCGGGAGGTTGTCGACCACTACCGGACTCTCTACCAGCAGGGCGGCGGCTAAGATCGGCAAGGCTGCGTTTTTAGCACCCGAGATCGCGACTTCACCTGTGAGCGGTACACCGCCGCTGACAATTAACTGTGCCATAAGTTTGCGGTACACCTGTTGTTAATGAAGCTAATCACTTAACTGCGCTGCGCCCATTCATTGCGGGTAAACAACTTCATATTGACAGCATGCACCTCACCAGAGGCGATTACCTCATTGAGCACTGCATAAACTAGCTGTTGTCTCTGCACGCTGCGCTTGCCTTCAAAGCAGTCACCAACTACAACAATATTGTAGTGGCTGCCTTCACCTTCAACCCGAATCTCACTGTCGGCGAAAGCTTGGGTAAGCATTGTATTCACTTGTTCTGGCGTCATATTTACTCCTCGGCGGTAGTCGTCCAGCCATCTATTACAGCATCTATATCACCGCCATTGCGGTTAGCTGCTTGGACGAACTGGGTGCGGAAAGTTTTCCCTAAATTAATTCCGTTAATAATCACATTGATAATCTGCCACTCTCCTGTGGAGCGGCTTTTACCCATCGAATACTGCAGCGGATAAATAGTGCCCTCACTGGTAATCTGCTGACGAACGGTCACTGAGCGCTGGCCTGGGCTGACCGGCTCATAGGGAAGGAGTTCGATACGTTGGTTGGTGTAACTACCCAAGCCGCGGCCATAGGTCTCCACCAGCCCATTTCGAAACACGGTGATAAAGCGCTCTATCTGGGGCTCACTGGCGCGCTGATAAAACGGCCCCATAACGCCCCGCGCTATAAAACGAAAATCAACGTGGGTATCGAGCAACTCAGAGAGATCGGCAAAATACTCATCTGAACGACTCTCGTAATCTTCACGGTACTCTTCAATAAGCTGCATCAGTGATGCAGTAATACGCTCGACGCGCTGATGAGGTTCCTCGCTGGCATGAGAGAGCGCTGGCAATACCGAGATTGCCAGCACTGTTATTAGCACCTGTGAGCAGCGGCGCAGTGCCTGCAGCAAGTGGGCGGTAACAAAAAGCCGAAGCATAGTAATATCTCTATAAAATTGGGGTTGTTAGAGCCTAGACTACTCCTGGAAATTACGCAGAAATAATACGGCAATACTGACATTCAATGTGTGACACTATACCATTCGCGCCACAGCGAATAAACGCCGCAAAGGCACCAAGTTACCAAGCCAACAGTTGCCCTGCAAAGAAACAAACTTATCCTGGAGTAGCACTAATGCTGGCCACAACACTGCCATTTTTGGCACTTTTAATAGGGGTTTGCGGCTTAATCTTTGGCGCCGACCGATTCGTTAATGGCAGTGCTGGCACCGCCAAAAACTTTGGCATCTCACCTCTAGTGATCGGTCTTACCGTTGTCTCTATCGGCACTTCTGCACCAGAAATTATCGTCTCGATCAGCGCTGCATTGCGCGATGCTAGTGCCTTGGCCGTCGGTAACGCAATCGGCTCAAATTTAGCCAATATCGGCTTAGTACTGGGTGTGACATTGCTTATTGCGCCCCTACCTGTTCAACGCCACTTAATAGTAGAAGAGGGGCCAGCTCTGCTGTTGGTGACGCTGCTCGCCGGCGTTATTCTGTTTAACAACACACTCGGGCGCGCCGAGAGTATTGCCCTGATGTTGTTAGCCATACCGCTGCTGTTTGCGACCATTAAGTATAAAAAACACCATCCTGACAGCGAACTTATCGAAGAAGGCGAAAACAGTCCCACTCTCTCCACCAGTGCGGCCGTCATTGCGCTGAGTTTTGGTCTGGCGGTTCTTCTGGCCAGCGCTGAATTGACTGTCTGGGGAGCGACAGAGATCGCCTCTCGACTGGGAGTCAGCGAACTCATCGTCGGTTTAACTGTGGTCGCTATAGGTACCAGCCTGCCAGAGCTGGCAGCCTCGGTTGCCAGCGCACTCAAAGGCCATACCGATATTGCACTGGGCAATGTACTGGGCTCTAATCTGTTTAACCTCATGCTGGTTATGACAGCGGCCGGCATTATTCAGCCAAGCACACTGGATAGCGCAGTGTTTACCCGCGACTTCGCAAGTATGGCGGCTATAACCTTATTACTTGTAATAGCCATAGCCTGGGCATTGCGGCGTGGCGGTGCTTTAACTAAGCCGCTGGGAGTACTTTTTTTACTCTGTTACGCAGGCTATTACGCCAGCCTCACTCCTGCACTCATGCAGTAGTGGCGAGGCGAAAACTAGACCACCATCACTGCCGCCGCCTATAATGGTGGCACGTTTTTTGCCATCTAAGGCTTGGATCTCCTATGAGCACACCTTTTAATGAATCCGCGCGTCGAACTATCGCTGTAGAAGCAGAAGCCGTAGCGCTGCTGGGAGGGCGCATCGATTCTGGTTTCAGCCGTGCTTGCGAACTACTTCTCAACTGCCAAGGCCGCGTGATCGTCACTGGGATGGGTAAATCTGGGCATATAGGCAACAAGATCGCCGCCACGTTAGCGAGTACTGGCACCCCAGCGTTTTTCGTCCATCCTGGCGAAGCTAGCCATGGCGATCTGGGCATGATCACTGCCAATGATGTCGTCATCGCAATCTCTAATTCAGGCTCGACCGCCGAGGTCGTCACCTTATTACCGTTAATAAAACGTCTCGGCATTCCCCTCATTTCCATGACCGGAGACAACCAATCAATATTGGCACAGGCAAGCGCCTCGCATCTCGATGTCAGCGTTGCCAGCGAGGCTTGCCCGCTCAATCTTGCCCCCACCACTAGCACCACAGTAACGCTGGTGATGGGAGACGCTATCGCTATCGCACTGCTGGAAGCTCGCGGTTTTAGTGCAGAGGATTTTGCTTTCTCCCATCCAGGCGGGGCACTTGGCCGCAAATTGTTGCTGCGGGTCAGCGACATCATGCACAGTGACCAGGAGATGCCCAAAGTTGCCAGCGGCTCAACGCTGCCGACGGCGCTGCTCGAGATGACCGAGAAGGGTTTTGGCATGACCACGGTAGTCGATAGCAATGCACAGTTGCTCGGCGTGTTTACCGATGGCGATCTGCGCCGAGCTGTCGACAGCGGCACCGACATCAATCAAGCCACAGTAGACGAGCTGATGTCGCCCCACCCAAAGACGGTGCACGACGGCATCTTAGCCGCTGAAGCATTAAAAATAATGGAAGACAATACGATTACGGCTCTAATTGTCGAAGATGACCATCACCACCCTGTCGGCGTACTCCACCTTCATGATATTTTACGCGCAGGAGTTTTTTGATGAACAACCAAGCCCTCAAAAGCCTATCTGATTGCTACAGCCCAGAGATCATAGCTGCCGCGAAAAAAATTCGCTGGCTGGTGTTAGATGTCGACGGTGTGCTCACTGACGGGCGGCTCTACTACGGCAACAACGGTGAAGAGCTAAAAGCGTTCAATATTCAAGACGGCTTGGGCATTAAGCTACTGCAAAAAGCCGGCATTGGTGTTGCAATAATTACCGGTCGCAGCTCAGCATTAGTGGATCGGCGTGCACGCGAGTTGGGCATTAACCCTGTTGTTCAAGGCCGCGAGGATAAACTCACGGCGCTACAGGAGCTGCAAGCTTTGCACCCAATGGCGCTGGAAGAGATCGCTTACATCGGCGATGACCTGCCCGATTTAGCGGTTATTCGCCGCGTCGGGCTAGGCATTACGCCGGCCAATGGCCGCCCCCATATTGCAGCTCATGCAGTTATTCAAACAAACGCTGCTGGCGGACACGGCGCCGTGCGAGAAATCGCAGATTTGTTGATTTCAGCGCAAGGGCAAAACGCTCTTTTCGATACCTACCTTTAGTTAGCAGTGACGTGAAGCGCTCTCTGACTCTCTCTACCGCTACCCTGCTCTTTGCTGGTGTCATTTTCATCTGGCAGTCGCCTCCCACTGACTTTTTGTCGAGCAACTCCAAGCCGCTGGCCGAGCTCGGCGGTAGCGACAGTTTTATGCATGGCGTCGATACAGTTTTATACAGCACCGATGGGTCAGTCAAAGCAGAGATTCGTGCCGCAGAATCCAATTTTTTTCGCGATCAACAAACTGCCAAAATATCGTTTGTAGAAGTGAACAGCCGCAACAGTGAGGGTAAATGGATGACATTAACTAGCAGCACAGGGCTTTATGACGAACAGCTCAGCGAACTAGAGCTGCTCGGCAGTGTTGAGGTGGTCCTTCACTATAACGAGCATCCAACCACGCTGCGAGGCGAGCAATTCAATTATCAGCTGCTTGGGCAGAAGCTGACCAGCGAACAGCCGCTTGTCGTTAAATCCCAGCAGGGCGAGCTCAGCGGTGAGGGGCTTGAAGCACATCTCGATAAGCAATTACTCATTATTGACGGGAGGGTGCGTGGCCGCCATCAACCTTAAATCCTCGATCACAACCGCTCTTTATCTCGGCTTAGCGGTAGTGGCTGTGATGCCAATCCAAGCAATTGCACTGATCACCGACAGCAAGGCTCCTATCACCATAGAAGCGGATTATGCTCAACGCAATGAGCTCAATGAGACCATGCTTTATCGTGGTGAAGTGATCATTCGCCAGGGCAACTTGCTCATCGAAGCCGACCAAGTAGAGCTGCTGAGCCGCGCCGGCGAACTCGAGCAGATCATTAGCACTGGGCAATTGGCGCGTTACACACAGAGCCAAAGTGCAGGCCAACCAGCCATTGTCGCGGAAGCAGAACAGATTGATTACCTGCCGGGCAGCAACAGTATAACGCTCCTGCGCAATGCCACACTAAGCCGCGATGGAACCCTCCTCAAGGGAGAAAAAATAGACTACGACTTCGACTCGCAGAGCTGGCAGGCAAGTGGCGATGAGAGCAACTCCAACCAAAGTCAAAATGGTCGTCGCATCCAATTAGTTATCCCTGCCAACGATGACGATAGCTCAAGTGAGGAGCAACCATGAGTATCCTTAAAGCTCAACATCTGGCTAAGCGCTATGGTAAAAAATCAGTGGTCGAAGATGTCTCGCTGCAAGTTGAAAGTGGCGAGATCGTCGGTTTGCTCGGGCCCAATGGCGCCGGTAAAACTACCTGTTTTTATATGATTATTGGCCTCGTTGGACAGGATGGGGGACGCATCTATATCGATGGCGAGGACATAACCGGCCTACCCATGCATGGGCGTGCGCGCCGAGGTTTAGGCTACCTGCCACAGGAAGCGTCAATCTTCCGTCAACTCTCGGTGAGCGACAACATTCTCGCCATCCTTGAAACACGCAGCGATCTCGATCGCACTGCACGCCGACAAGAACTTACTCGTTTATTGCAAGAATTCCATATTACGCATATTGCCGATAGTCAGGGTGTCAGCTTGTCAGGCGGTGAAAGAAGACGCGTCGAGATAGCCAGAGCACTGGCCGCCAATCCACAATTTATTCTCCTAGACGAACCCTTTGCGGGGGTCGATCCCATTTCTGTCAACGATATTAAGCAGATAATCCGTCATCTCAGCGAGCAGGGAATTGGCGTTTTGATCACTGACCACAATGTCCGTGAAACACTCGACATCTGTCATCGCGCATGCATTGTTGGCGGTGGTCGGGTAATCGCGGCAGGTACGTCCAGCGAGGTATTAGCTAATCGCAAAGTGCGAGATACCTATCTTGGCGACGACTTCCAGCTTTAACTTCGAGAGATTGTCGACACTATGAAGTCTGGGCTCCAACTCAATGTCAGTCAGTCACTTTCGCTGTCACCGCAGTTGCAACAGGCAATTAAACTGTTGCAGCTGTCGACGCTTGAGCTGCGCAATGAAATGCTTGAGCAGCTCTATCAAAACCCGCTATTAGAACTACCCGAGCACGAAATTAGCGCAGAGACAGATCTTATCGACGATCCATCTGGTGCAGAGAGCGCAGAAAGCGACGTCGACATTGAGGCCAGCCCAGAAGGCGAAGAGATAACAGCATCCGATGCACTCGAGTTTGACCGCTTTGAAAGCTCTTACGAAAGCCCAACTCACGCATCAGTTGATCACTCAGCTGGAAAATTGAACTCTGCAGTTGATGCTGCGGAGATTCACCAAGTGACAGAGACACTGCGCGACCATTTGGAGTGGCAATTAAATTTAACACCATTCAGTGATGAGGACCGTCTCATTGCGCTAACGCTTCTCGATGGCGTTGATGAAGATGGCCTGCTCAGCGCGCCAATAGATACACTAACCGCCCATCTACACAACCGTGAAAAGCAGCTAGGCAGTGAAGAGGTCACGGCTGTACTGCACCGCCTTCAACAGTTTGACCCGCCCGGGGTATTTGCTCGCAATCTCAATGAATCACTAAAAATACAACTGCAACTGCTCGATACCCGGCAACCAGAGGTAGCGCTTGCACTGACGCTCATCGAAGGCGATCTCAACCAGCTGGTCAATACTGACCCAAAGGTGTTGGCTAATAATCACTCTGTTGCAGAAGCCCTGCTGCGCAGTGCAGTGAACTTAATCCGCTCTCTAAATCCTCACCCCGGGGGAAGCTTTAGTTCAGCGCAGGTGCAATATATCAGCCCCGATGTTCGCGTTGAGCGAATGGGTAAGCAGTGGATAGTTCAGCTCAACGATCAGCTGCTACCCAAACTACAGATCAACCAACTCTACGCGGGCATGATTAAGCGCGCGGACCGCTCTGACGAAAACCAATATTTAAGAACCAACCTTGCTGAGGCGCGTTGGTTTTTGCGCAGTATTGAGAGCCGCAATGAAACACTTTTAAAAGTGAGCGAGGCCATCATTCACCACCAGCGCGATTTCCTGGAGCGTGGCGCAGTAGGCATGGTTCCACTTATTTTATCAGATGTTGCCACGCCACTAGATCTCCATGAATCGACAGTCTCGCGGGTAACTACCAATAAATATATCGCAACACCTCGCGGCGTTTTTGAGCTCAAATATTTCTTCTCCAGCCACGTAAATACCGCCGCTGGCGGGGAGTGTTCTTCAACCGCTGTTTGCGCTATGCTGAAATCAACGATTGATTCTGAGCCGACCCAACGCCCACTCAGTGACGCCAAGCTAACTGCTCTGCTCGCTGAACAAGGTATCGACATTGCGCGGCGCACCGTGGCTAAATACCGCGAAAGCATGAATATCCCGGCATCCAGTTTACGTAAGCGTTTCTAACCACTGGTCTAAGAAGGAGACGAGTATGCAACTCACGATAAGCGGACATCAACTCGACGTTACCGACTCTCTGCGTGACTATGTCACCCAGAAACTCTCAAAATTAGAGAGGCACCACGACAAAATAGGTGGTGTTGCTGTAGTTCTTGAAGTCGAGAAGCTGCTCCAAAAAGCCGAGGCCACAGTTCATGTGACCGGTGCCGAGTTTTTTGCAGATGCCAGCAACGAAGATCTTTATACTGCTATCGATCAGCTGGCCGACAAGCTCGATCGTCAACTCATCAAACATAAAGAGAAACACCGCGGCCACTAGAGCCCACTAAAAACTACAGCGGCCGTGTAGCGGCCGCCTTTTTTAACAAGGCCATTATGAAAGTCATCGATGTACTACAGCCCAATCTAACCCGAGCTAAGCTCGATGGCCGCAGTAAAAAAACCACTATTGAAAGGCTCTCCGGTGTATTTTCAGAACAACTCCCCGAAATCGACGGTGATACTCTTTTTAGTAACTTTATCAGCCGCGAGCGTCTCGGCAGTACCGGGTTTGGCAACGGCGTGGCGATTCCTCACTGTCGTCTATCGGGCCTGCGTAAAATTCATGCAGCCCTCATTACTCTGAGTGAGCCAGTAGAATTTGATGCTGTAGATGATCAACCCATTGATATCCTTTTTGCACTGATTGTCCCCGAAGAAAAAAACGAAGAGCACCTCAAAACGCTCTCAGCCATTGCAGCTCTGCTGTCAAATACTGAGACTCGCACACTGCTCAGAGAGTGCCACAGCGATGCATCGCTCTACCAGCAGGCCATCGATTGTGATGGAGTGCCACTCTAATGAGAGTGGTTATTATTAGCGGTCATTCTGGCTCTGGAAAAACCTCAGCACTCAATATTCTCGAGGATATTGGTTTTACTGCAGTCGATAATTTACCGCTGACATTACTGCCCGCACTGGCAGATGAATACCGCCAAGCGGAACAGAATGACTCTCTCCAGCTCGCCATCGGCATTGATGCACGCAATCTAAGCAGTGATCTCAGTCAAATAGAGCCCGCGGTCAATCAGCTGCGCAAAGCCGAAATCAGTGTTGATATCCTATTTCTCGCTAGCGACAAGAATCAGCTATTGCGCCGCTACAGCGAAACGCGTCGCAAACACCCGCTCAGTTCTAACCAACTGACACTCGAACAAGCTATCGATCGTGAGCAACAGATACTCAACGTTGTAGAGCAATTTGCCGATCGTTATATAGATACCAGTAGCCTTTCCCTGCACCAACTGCGCGAAACGATTAAACAAACTGTAGCCGGCGACTCCCAACAACTCGCTGTACTCATCAAGTCTTTTGGCTTTAAACACGGCACTCCTATTGATGCCGACTTCACTTTTGATTTGCGTTGCCTGCCCAACCCCTATTGGAAGCCTGAGCTGCGCAGTTTTTCTGGATGCGATCAACCGGTTATCGACTTTTTGAGCAGCCAAGACGATGTCCTCGCTATGAGTGAAGACATATTCGATTTTATGCAGCGCTGGATACCACACTTTAGCGCCAACAGTCGCTCCTATTTGACCATTGCGATAGGCTGCACCGGTGGTCAGCATCGCTCAGTTTTTGTTGCAGCCCAACTCTACCAGCGACTCAAGCAACAATTTGACCAGGTGCAGCTG
>JBLYYE010000054.1:0-3903 GCA_048549915.1 Porticoccaceae bacterium | reverse complement strand
GTGGGGATCTTTTTCTCTGTATTGGGGTTATTGGCCAGATAATGGAAGGGCAAGCTGTCGGTAGAGAAACCGGCGTAACCTTGCTCCATCGCCTGGCGGAGAAGCTCTACCATGCGCTGCATCTCCACTTCTGTGGGGGCGCGGCTGATCGCTGCTTCAAGCCCCATCGCCTCGATGCGCAGCATAGAGTGGGGGATAAGCGGGGCAATGTTGGGGCCCAGCGCTATGTTCTCAAAATGGTTGAGATAGCCGGCCGTATCGCTCCAGTGCATGGCGTCTCCGCAGCGGCTGAGCAGCGATTTAGGTAGGTTTTCTACCCGTGCAAAACAGTCGACGATGGGGTCTTGGCCAGTGCTGCGCTGATGGCCGAAGGCGGCGCCCAATGAGCAGTTGCCGACTACAACCGTGGTTGTGCCGTGCCGCACCACCTCGCTGAGAGCGGGGTCGAGTTCAACCTCAAGATCAAGATGAGTGTGTATATCTAGCAAGCCAGGCATTACCCAGCGGCCTTGTGCATCTACTACATGGTCAGCTGTGACTGTGCTTAGGTCACCGCGGGCGGCAACAACGCCGTCATTTATGGCGATATCACTCTGAGTGGGGCTGGCGCCACTGCCATCAAAGAAAAGTCCGTTGCGGATAACTGTTTGGTAGTGACTTTTTACTGGTGTTGAGACTGACATTTGACGACCCTCTCACTGTGCATTGCGTTTTAATTTAGCTTTATATTAGCAATTTTTAATTGTATGCAATTGTAAAAAGTGGGCATTTGGGCGAAAAAAAACCCGCCGCAGCGGGTTTTTTAACAAGTGTGCGATTAGGAAACTTTGCGGCAGCTGGGCACTTGCGCACCCGCTTTGCGAAGCTTGTCTAAACGATCGCCTTCGGCTTCTGCGTATTGGATCCACTGTTGTGGATAACGCTTGGCTTTTTTATCATCGCCCGCCGCTTTAATCGACTTCTTGAATGCGTCAATAGCATCTTTATAACAGTGCATATTGACCAGCGCATTGCCCATTAACATGTAATTGGCATCGGGCTTTTTCACTTTGCCCTGTTTGGCAGCTTTAACCGCAGCATCGTAAGAGGCTTGGTCGTTGCCCAGGTCCAAGTAGAGGCCTGCCAGACGCGCTTGAATATTGCCGTCTTTAGCTTTCTTTGACGCAGCCTCAAGTGCTGTTAACGCTCGCTTAAGCTCTTTGGCTTGGTACCACGCGGTGCCCAACACTTCGAGGTTCTTCAAGCTGCGCTCGACCTTCTCTTCTTGCATACCGCGCTCGACAATTTTTGCCGCGCGGTAGGGCACACCGGCACCGAGGTACATGTAGCCCATGCTCATCACCTGGCTCTCTGTTTCGAGCTGGTTATTGAGGTAGACCACCTCGGTAGCGACTAAGCGGTCAGTTTCGCGCTCTAGCTCACCGTACATACCACCTAACTGACGCCAGTAACTCCAGCTGGGATAGTGGGTAACTAAGTTCTCGAGAATCGAAGCGACTTTTTTATAGTCGTTCTTCTCGTAATAAAGTACTCGTTGAAGGCTCCACCAACCCTCTTTGGGCAGTTCGCCGCGCGCTTCGTACTCACCAATCGCTTCCTCTACCAGGGCCAACGCCTCTGCCTTGCGATCGAGCTGGAAGTAGATTTGCGCCAACAGCACCTTGGCATCGCTGCCGACAATAGTCGATTCGCTTATCCATGCCTCTAACTGTGCCGCTGCATTTTTATAGTCTTCTTGCACGGTGTAGAGCTGAGCCAAGGTGTAGCGGGTATCCAGACGCAACTCGGGTGGCGTACCCACACCGGCCACAACACGCTTATAGAGGTTGATAGCCTGGCGCATATCATCGAGCGAGTAATAGACATAACCCATGAATTTCCAGACTTGAGTTTGCTCGTAGTCGGATTCGCAGGTTTTGTCGCTGGCATCAACGCGCTTGAGGTTTTCCAACGCTTCGGGCCAATTTTCCTCTTCGAGCATGACCTGAATGCCCTCCAAAGATTTAGCACATTTGCGGCCAACCGCTTGGCGCTGACGGGTTTTAACGTCTTTATACTTTGGCTCTTTCTTCTCTTCTGCATGAGCGGCACTCGCCAGTGGCGAACTGCCATCGATAACGGTGACACCCATAGGCAGTGCAAAAAGCAGCGAGGAGAGCGTGAGCAGTGATATAACTTTTTTCATCAGTCTCTCTCCTATTTAGCCATCTGGAAGCTGAATTTATACAGTACACCGGGAACTTCTTGCGGAGTACCATCGACAACACGGGGATTGTATTTGAGCTTCTCGGCCGCACGCAGTGCTGCGCGACCAAAGCCCCAGCCCTCGGGCCACTCTTCGATAAGAATAGGCTCGCGCACGCCACCGGTGGTGGTGATAATGACCTCGATCACAGCGTAGCCTTCAGTACCGCGGGTTTGCGCGCGGCGCGGGTAACTCGGCTGTGGTACATAGACGGGAATATAGTCGGTATCGCGAGCAAAACCGCCGCCATTGCCAATCTTCAGACCGCCCACACCGGGTGCAGACATATTGACTGCATTTTCGGGAAGGTCGAACTCAAGCTGATCCTGCGGTACATCGGGTGGTGGTTGCTCGGGATCTTCCGGCTTCTGCACCTCGGTCTTTTTCGCGTTTTCTGTCACTTGACGATCCACGTGGAGAAAGTCGGCAATTTTAATCGATGGCTTTTCATCCATCTCTTTTTTGCCGGAGTCGATCAACTTGTACATCAATACTACCAATGCAAAAGTGACCAGCACTCCAAGTGCAGCAGACAGTGCTACTCTTGCTGCAGACATAAAGTTACCTCAATCGTTCTCTACCGAAATAGCCACTGGGCTGATGCCGATGTCGCGTGCGGCGTCGGCGATCTTAGCGACCGTTTCGATACTGGATTCGTTATCGGCTTGGATCACCATGCCGCCCTTGGGGTTCTCTGAAAAAAGTCGCTTCAGGCTAATTTTTAGCGCCGACTCTTCGACCCGTTTTTTATCGATCCAAATTTCATTGGTTTCTGTGACGGCGGCAAGAATACCCACTTTTTTGTAGGACTCACCGGTAATCGCATCCACTTTTGTTACCTCGACACCAGGCGTTTTAATAAACGACGCGGTGACGATGAAGAAGATCAACATAATAAAAACCACGTCGAGCATTGGCGTCAGGTCGATCGCCTGGCCTTGCTGCTGTGATTTTTTGGTTCTAGTTCGCATAGTTGCCTCTCACCAGGTGCTGCAGTTGCGCCGCACCAAAGTTCGGCCACTGGTTAACACAACTGGGCTGCCAAGCAGCCCAGCCAGTTAAATCAGTGATCCATTGTCAGATGGTCTTCGAGCAAGTTTTTCTCGCGCTCGGCCATCCGCTCAACATAGGTCATTCCAAAGACACCCGAAAGTGCTGCCACCATACCCGACATTGTCGGAACAGTAGCTTTGGAAACACCGCCGGCCATCGCCTTAGCATCGCCGCCACCGGTGAAAGCCATAACATCAAATACCACGATCATACCGGTAACAGTACCCAACAGACCAAACAGCGGGGCAATCGCCACCAGGGTTTTAATCATGTTGATGTTGGCATCGATTTTGACACTCACTTCCGAGATCAATTTTTCTCGGACTTGGTGGGCGCGCTTGGAGGTGCGCTCAGTGCGCGCCTCCCAGCTATCTAGAGCATTCTGAACGTCTTGGCTGACATGGGTTTTTAAGTACCATGTGCGCTCAAACAAGAGGGTCCACATCACGAACAGCAGGATGACGATGGCCCATAGCACACCGCCCCCTGAATCCATGAATTTACCCACCTCGGCAAGCGTGTCGCCAAACATATCAGCGACCCTCTACGCTACCGGCAACAATACCTGCACTCTGCTCTTCCAGAATATGCAGAACGCTTTGGGC
>JBLYYE010000053.1:0-6137 GCA_048549915.1 Porticoccaceae bacterium | reverse complement strand
ATGCGCTGGGCACCAACACGATCAGTTTGACCGGCGACGACGCCGCGCTCTTTGAGGTGGTGGGTAGTGAGCTGTTCTTGAAGGCCGGCACCTCGCTCGATTATGAGACTGCCAGCAGTTTGGCGGTCACCGTCTCGGTGATCGATAGCAGCCTCGGTTTCGACGCCGTGACGGTAGATCACACCTTGAGCATCACCGATGTCAACGAGGCGCCCCAAATTACCTCTGGCGATGCGACTGTGAATGAAAATGTCTCCATTGTTTACAGGGCTACTGCTACTGACCCTGAAAACAACACTCTGAGCTATTCATTATCTGGTGGTGATTCTGCGCTTCTCGAGGTTGATAGTGATGGTGTGGTTAGCCTTAAATCCGGTCTGACTGATTTTGAGACATTAGAATTTTATACCTTTACCTTGGAGACTTCGGACGGAGTTAATACGGTAACTAGAGCGACTAGGGTTGATGTCATTGATTTTGAGGATGAGATTCGTCCCACTGCGACCATTCAAAATCTGCCGTATCAGCAAATCAAGCTGGAAGCTGTAGGGTTTGCTGGTCAAGATGACTCAAACCCTGACATCCTTGAAATTAACGATCGCGGTGATTTTGTAGTGGGTTGGCTGGGTAGGGTACCCACTAACCCAGTCGCGACATGGATACAACGTTTCAACTACAGCGGTTCATTAGAGGGCGGCTCTGTCGAGCTATATGCTCCAGGGACTACTGATAGTAACACCGCTTACCTTGATGAGTATGTGAGAATGGCTCGCGTTAGTAGCGCGGGGCACTATGTTGTTACTTGGATAGATCATGAGTCGGGATTCGAAGATGATAATTCCCCGCACGTACAGTTATATAACCCCGATGGGACTACCACTGCTGAAGCTTATGAACTTGAGTACGAAGACAACACTAAGGCAGCGACAAACCAGCAAGTGGCTGCGGTTGGCAGTGATGGCGAATTTGCTGTTGTTTGGTCAGCAAAATATACCGGCATTGATGTCGAATACGTTCACGTTCAACATTTTAATAGTGATGGTACTACTAAAACCCCTATATATAGATTTACGACTACTACCGGAGATAGCTACCGCCCTGAAATAACCGCTATCAACGATGCGGGTGATTATATTGTCATTTTTACTCGTCGAGAAGTTAACGAGATAACAAACACTTGGAGTATTAGATATCAAAAGTTTAATGCGGATGGGACTGCTAATGGTGAACTGGCCACTGTTGACGGTGATGATGATTTCGGTGATTTCGATGGTCGTCCTGAGATAACAGTACTGGGCAGTAATGGTGCTTTCGCATTTTCATGGCATGCCCAAGATGTCAACCACGACTGGTCTATATTTGTACGTAAAGTTGATAGTTCAGGCACTTTACTAGGTGAGGTTAAATTAGAAACATCTGAGACTAACTCGGGTAGAGACCGCTTTTCGCAAATAATTAATATTGGAGACAATGAAGAATTTGTCGTTGTTTGGGAAGGCATTGATGGTGGTGGTGACAGTAGTATTTTTGTTCAAAGATTCGACAATACAGGTGCTACAAGTGGCTCTATGGTCAAGCTAGAAGCTACCTCAGTCAGCGATGGAGATGACCTCAATGTTCAAGTGGCAGAAATTGGTACCTTAGGTGCCTATGTCGTCGTTTGGCAGGGCCAGGAGAGCGCCAGCGGCGATAGCTCGATCTATGTACAGCGGTTTAATCCTGATGGGATCGTGAACGGGACGGCGACTAAGCTTGAAGGCGATGGCATAACCGCTGGTGACGATATTAATCCAGAAGTGACTGCGACAGGCGATAGAGGGGGATTTGTTGTCACTTGGCAGGGCTTAGATAGTAACGGCGATGACAGTGTTTTTGTGCAGCAGTTTTATGCTGATGGCACAACTATGAAACCCTTAGTGATCGAGCAAGAAGAGGCCTTCACGGCTCAAATCGATGAGGAGGGAACTCTCTATTTAGTTCACGAGTCGATTACTGTAACCGATATTAATTCAATTACCGATAACGACGGCGCGCTCTGGAATAGCCAAGCTGTGACTACAGCCAATACGGACTTGTCGTTTTCTACTGCGGGCTTAAATATTGGCCAATATTATCTTTACGCAACCGACAGTGTTGGCAATTTTTCCGATGTCGCTGAGGGAAGCGTGTTGATAACAGACCCGAGCGTAGTTATTTTCGATCTGGTCCGAGGTCTCAATTCTGACCACTCCAACCGTGAGTTTGACTCTGATACCAGTTACACCATCTACCTGTTAGTGGATAGTGACAGCGCAAGGGCCCCGGACCTAAACAGTGTCGATTGGGGCACATGGAGCCATGCAGAAAGGCTGGGGGCAGACGATAACATTATCTTGGCGGGTAATGGTAACGATCTCATAGGCAAACAACTGGGTACTGTTGATCAGCTGATACTCTCGGGAAATGATATTGCTTGGCAAACCACAGGTACCGGACAAGTAGCCTCTATTACTAGCGGAGGGTTAGTGAACAGAACATATTTAGCCCAAAATTTCTCGCTAGACTTGTGGAGCGGTGCTTGGGGCGCTGGCAATAATCCTAATCAAGGAAGTAATCTCACCGATGTGTTGGTGTCTGTTGTGCCACCAGAGCTCTGCACCAGCCAAGGGCTAGTGTAAGTTTTATTGAGATTAGCGCTCACCCAGTGCAGTGGTGAGCGTTTTGCGCAGCGGTTTGAGTAGGTAAGCCATGAAAGTTCGTTCGCCGGTACGGATATCAACTTGTGCAGTCATGCCTGGCAGTATCTCCAAAGGATGGCCGGTAGTGGTCTCCACAGGGCTGTTAGTGATTGCGACATGCACGCGGTAATAGATTTCCTCACCAGTGCGGCTCTCTTCTTTGAGGGTGTCCGGGCTGACATAACGGACTGTACCCAGCACACCGCCAAAGATAGTGTAGTCGAACGGGTCAAAACGCAGCATCGCTTGCATGCCAGTGCGGACCAAGGCGATATCCGTTGGTGCTACCTTGGCCTCGATGATCAGTTCATCATCGACCGGTATCAACTGCATGAGCTCGTCGCCTGCGCGCAGTACACCACCCACGGTCGTTACACGGACATTCTTCACGATTCCTGCGAGAGGTGCGCGTAAAATAATCGCGTCGAGTTGTTCTTCGCGCTGCTTGAGAATCTGCTCGTTCTGGGCGATTTCGTCTTCTACTTTAGCTAGTGCTGTATTGGCCTCTTCAAAAAAGCGGTTTTTGCGTTGCACTACTTTAGCCTCTGCTTCATTGAGTGCGCGCTCTGTACGAATGACCTCTGAGCGGTTGACGTCACCCGAGAGCGACAGCTCGCGAACTAGCTCCAGCTCTTCGCGGCCCAGTTTCACCGCGACAGTTAAGTTGTTGAGCTCAGCCGCCAAACCATCTCGGCGCTGCTCAAACAGTGCGCTCTCTATTTGTGCTTGCTCTGCAGAGCAGTTTTCACCGTTATCGAATTCGACCATCGGTTGGCTTGTGACCTCGGCAACTAGCCGCGCGCGCTGAGCTTGTAGAGCGCATAGACGCACCGCAACTTCTGCGACAGAGGCGCCAATGCGCCCTTGTTCGAGGCTAGCAATCACCTGTCCCTTGGCAACACGATCACCCTCGCGAACGTTGAGGGTTTCTAAAACACCGCCATCGACAACCTGGATAACCTGAACCCGGTTGCTGGCGATGACCTCGCCTTGGGCTCTGGCCACTTGATCGAGTACATGTGTGTTAGCCCAAATGACAAAAACCACTAAACCGATCAGCAAAGCATTGAGAACAATCGAGTAGTTGCGATTATGGAAATTCGCCAGGCGGTCGACACGGCGCTGGTTGGCACTGCTATCGACATCGAAGAGCGCTTCTAAAAGAGCATTAAACCGCATGGTTAGCACCTCCTTTTGGCGTCGTGCGGCGGCGCTTGCCCATCAAGCCTTGTAAAACCTGCTCAGCAGGACCATCGGCGGCTACGCGTCCCGCTTCCATATGGATAATTCTTTTAGCAAGCCGATTGGCAAGCAGGGGCCGATGGGTTGATAGGATTAAAATATCGTTGGGCTTCAAGCTATTTTCTATGGCTTCGAGTACTTTGCGTTCTGTCTCGTTGTCCAAGGAGGCAGTAGGCTCATCGAGCAGCCAAATGGTCGGTTGCGCAAGTGCCACTCGAGCGAGGCCAACTAATTGCTTTTGACCACCAGAGAGACCGTCGCCACCTTCATAGATTTCGTGGTCAAGCCCTTTGGGGCTGCTATTAACAATCGCATCGATGTTGAGTTGTTCCATTACCGCTAGAAGCTGAGAGTCGCTGGTGGCACCCGCTAAAAGCAAATTACTGCGTAAAGTACCCTTGAATAGATGCACCGATTGCGGCAGATAGCCGATATGATTGGCAACGATGGCGGGGTCTGTCTCCCAAAGATCAGCTTGGCCCAACTGGATGCGCCCCTCTGTTGGACGGTAAAGTCCTGCGAGTACTTTTAAAAGAGTCGATTTACCACAGCCAACGGCGCCGACCAAAGCGACACGATCACCTGCAGTGAAGGTCAGTTGGTCGATCTCGAGCTGCTTAATCGGTGACTCTGGATAGCAAAAGCGCAGGCGCTCGACACTCAACTGGGTGGGCAATTGGTCGGGGATTAGCAGTGTTTGATCGGGTTTGCGCTCGCGATCAAGCATCAGTACCTGATTGACCATTTGCATAGATTGCGCGACGTTCTCCCACTGGCTGAGAAACTGCACACTCTGTGCGATAGGAGCAATGACGCGGCCGCCGAGAATTGAGCAGGCAATCAATGCGCCCATAGTGAGGTTGCCCGACTCAATTTGGCTGACACCCACTACTAGAGCAATTACATAAGCACTGCTAGAGAGGCTGCCAGTGGTCACGGTAGCAAAGTTGCTGATCGCTTTTTGTTGAATGTTATAGCGCAGCAAAGTACTGGTGACTTCGCGCCAAAGTTGCGAGAAGCGCCAAGTTGAGTTGCTGGTGCGAATTGTCTCGGTACCTTGGATCGAGTCAACGAGCAATCCTTGGCGTTCGTTAGACCGGATTAGTTGGCGCTTCATTAAACCGCGCAGGCGGCGCTGTGTAACTAATCCGAGCAGGGCCGCGACGGGCAAAAGAAGCAGATAAACTAGAGCGATAGGCCCGCCGATAACCGCAATAAAGCCCACAAACATTAGTGCAAAGGGCATATCTACTAGGGCAAAAATAACTCCTGAAGTAAAAAATTGTCGAATACTGTCGAGCCCACCAATTTGTGCGGCCAGTGTGCCCAGCGCACGCGGACGGTTGTCTAGCTGCAGATGCATCACGTGGTCATAGACCTGTTGCGAGGTGTTTTTGTCCGTGTCATGAGCAACACTGTCGAGGATGCGCGCGCGCAGGGTTTTCAGCGTCCAGTCCAAGCACACCACAATTGCCATACCTGCGACCAGTGTCCACAGTGTCGCGTAGGCGAGAGTAGGCACCACTCGGTCGTAAACCTGCATAGCAAATAGCGAGGTAGCGACGGCTAAGATATTGATAATCACTGTGGCGATCAGTACATCGACCAGCCAGCGGCGTTTTTTGAAGATCTCGCCCAAGACCATCTTGGCGGCAATGTTATTGCTCAAAGAAAAAACAGAATGTTGTTCGCGCTCGGCAGGAACTCGTAACCAAATCAACGGGTTGTTGCTAAGTTGCTCCGCATCAATCAGCTGCAATTGGCCCTGTGCATCTTGGACTTGTAGCCGCTGCTGATCATCGTAATTGATCATCTGCCATTCGTCATCGAGCAGTATGAGTGCGGGTAGGCGGCTTTGATCAAACCGGTGCCAGCGCATGATGGTTGCGTTGACACCGCGCAGTTGTAGTTGCTGGAAAAGACCATTCAGACGTTCAACAGGGTTAGCTGAGTTGGCCGCCAGCGAGACTTTTTCTGCTTCTTGTAGTGCCTCATCGCTGACATCAATAGCCAGCCCTTTCAATAGCGCACCAATAACGGCGTGCTCAACTAAGGGTATCGACTCTGCTGGCTTATCCTGAGCAGTTTTTTCCGCTTCCATTACCCTTGATCCTCGGCAATTGTGTCAAGTGCACCAATTAATGCATTAATCTGCAAAGCTACAAGCAGGCGCTCATT
>JBLYYE010000052.1:0-44935 GCA_048549915.1 Porticoccaceae bacterium | reverse complement strand
TTCACCCAATGCGTCGAGGCGCAATAAGCGCGCGCGCAGTTCAGCCAATTTTGCCGAGACACTCAATAACTGCCGCTGTTGGTCTTGACCAATTTTAGCCAGCTGGCGCTGATCAGCTGCCACACCTTCACGCAGATCTGCCAGTTCACGGCTGAGGCGATTCTCCCAGCGGCTATCACTGACTTGAGCGCCGATCCAGCTGCCAATAGCCAAAGGCACACCGACCAAACAAATAGACAACACTAATTTTGAGAGTGGATTAGCCAGGTTGTGAATATCCTGCCAACTGCGCTGAAAATTGGCTACTTTGAGATTATCGATCAACTTGCGCACAGCGTTCATCAGCCTGCCAACCGGTAGTTAATTGGCGCCGCTTGGGCGTCCGCAAAGGTGACAAACTCCCAACTGTCAGGCGCTGCCATTAAAGCTCGCACCAATGCGTTGTTGAGCCCGTGGCCTGACTTAACTGCGCGATACTCACCCAACACAGAGTGGCCGAGCAGGTAGAGATCACCTATGGCGTCGAGTATTTTGTGTTTGACGAACTCATCTTCACTGCGCAGCCCTTCCTCATTGAGAATGCTATCGCGATCAACCACCACGGCATTGGCGAGACTGCCACCGCGCACTAACCCGACAGAGCGCAAATATTCGATCTCATGCATGAAGCCAAAGGTGCGAGCTCGGCTGACCTGCTCGATGAAGTTATCAGTAGAAAATTCAACCGCTGCAGTGAGGCCGCGATCGCGGAACACCGGGTGATCAAACTCAATTTCAAAATTCAGTTTAAAACCGTCGTAAGGGGTAAAACTCGCCCATTTATCCTCTTGTTCGACGCGGACTTCGCGAAGAATTTTGACAAATTTTTTCGCCGCTGGCTGCTCGAGCGTACCTGCCGCTTCCAGCAAAAAGACAAAATCGGCAGCGCTACCGTCCATAATCGGCACCTCTGCAGCGGAGAGCTCAACAATCACATTGTCGATACCAAACCCCGCTAAAGCTGACACCAAGTGCTCTACCGTAGAGACTCTGGCATCGCCATTAAACAGAGAGGTGGAGAGTGTGGTGTCGCCGACCTGATCAGCGCGGCCAACAATATCGATTGGAGGAACTAGATCGCTGCGGCGAAAAATAATGCCGCTATCGACAGGCGCAGGGCGCAGAGCTAAGTAGACCTTCTCACCGGAGTGAAGGCCGACGCCTGTAGCGTGGACGGTCTGTTTGAGTGTGCGCTGTAACAGCATACTGCTGGCCTCTAATTTAGCCGCGCAATGGTATCAGACCCCCCTCTCAGCGCCAAGGTAAATGCGTGAGGCGCATGCGCTGAAAGGGCGGCCTGAAACGGCCCGAAAGGCCGTCGGGCGTCAATTAATCGGCTTGGCGACGCAAAAATGCCGGAACATCGAGAAAGTCGTGATCCAGATCAGGCGCGCTGGCCAAATCGGGAGCAACAGCCGCCGAGCTGCGACGCTGTCCGCCGGCGCTGCGCACTGAGGCAGGCAAATCCAATGAACCGTAATCTGGCGTACCGTCTTTGCTGACTGGCGGCACAGTGGCGCCACCCTGAATCACTTTAGTGGGGCCGGTTTTAGCCGCTGGCGGTGTCAGGCCAGTCGCTACTACAGTCACCCGCAGTTGGTCGGAAATATCTGGGTTGAAAACACTGCCGACAATAATAGTCGCATCTTCATCGGCAAATTGGCGAATGGTGTCACCGACCTGCTCAAACTCACCCAGTGTGAGATCGTAGCCACTGGTAATATTAACCAAGATACCGCGCGCACCCTGCAGATCGACATCCTCCAACAGTGGGCAGCGAATCGCCGCTTCTGCGGCTATCTCAGCGCGATCGGCGCCGCTAGCTTGGCCTGTTCCCATCATCGCCATACCCATTTCGGACATGACCGTGCGCACATCGGCGAAATCGACATTGATTAAGCCATCGAGCAGAATCAGGTCGGTAATACCTTGCACCGCGCCATCGAGAACACCGTTGGCTTGCTTAAAGGCCTCGATGACGGTCATATCCTTGCCGAGCACTTGCAGCAACTTCTCGTTGGGTACGATGATCAAGGAATCGACACGCTCTTTGAGCATAGTGATGCCCTCTTGAGCAATCGCCATGCGCTTGCGCCCCTCAAAGGCAAATGGCCGAGTCACCACACCCACTGTGAGAATGCCCATCTGCTTGGCCACCTCAGCAATCACAGGAGCGGCACCGGTACCGGTACCACCGCCCATGCCGGCCGTAATGAAGACCATATCGGCACCTTCGAGCGCCTGTGCGATGCGGTCTTTATCTTCCAAAGCTGCCTGGCGGCCGATTTCTGGGTTGGCGCCAGCGCCGAGCCCTTTGGTCAAGCCACTGCCCAACTGCAGTACCGTGGCGTTTTCCAGATCGTTGAGCGACTGCGCGTCGGTATTGGCACAGATGAAGTGCACCCCTTCAATACCGCTCTCTATCATATGGCGGACAGCATTGCCGCCACCGCCGCCGACACCGACTACTTTGATCTCGGCATTTTTTGGAACATCGTCTACTAGTTCAAACATACTCATGGTTTTACCCTCTTGTTGCGCCTCAAAAAAAACTAATGGTTAAATTATTACTGCTTAAAACTGTTTAAACGCCGCCCTGGAACCAGCTCTTGAGCTTGCTCCAGCCACTTTCGCCACTGTTAGAGCTGCCTTTGCGACGGCGCTTACCGCTCTGTCGCTGACGCTTGGCGCCGTAGTGGAGCAGGCCGACCCCGGTAGCGTAAATTGGGTTGTTGACGATATCTGACAGACCAACCACCGATTGCGGCGTGCCGATACGCACTGGCATATGGAAGATCTCCTCGGCCAATTCAACCGCACCTTCCATCTTGGCGGTACCGCCAGTGATCACTAGGCCGGCCGCAATCAGCTCTTCAAAGCCGCTGCGGCGCAGCTCCGATTGAATCAACGTAAACAGTTCTTCGTAGCGCGGCTCGACGACTTCGGCCAATGCCTGACGAGAGAGTGAGCGCGGCTGACGATCGCCGACACTGGGCACTTTAATGGTTTCATCGGCTCCGGCTAATTTAGCCAACGCACAGGCATATTTGATTTTTAACTCTTCGGCATGTGGCGTGGGGGTGCGCAATGCCATCGCAATATCGTTAGTCACCTGATCGCCAGCGACCGGAATCACACCGGTGTGACGGATCGCGCCATCGGTGTAGATAGCAATATCTGCGGTGCCGCCACCGATATCGACAATTGCCACACCCAGCTGCTTCTCATCTTCAGTGAGCACCGCGTGCGCTGAGGCGAGCTGCTCCAAAATCACCTCTTCGACATCCAGGCCACAGCGACGAATACACTTTTTAATATTTTGTACGGCATTGGCAGCACAGGTGACCAGATGCACTTTCGCCTCAAGCCGGACACCGGACATACCAGTGGGCTCGCGCACGCCCTCTTGGTTGTCAATGATGTACTCCTGCGGCACTACATGGAGGATCTCTTGATCTGCCGGTATAGCGACAGCGCGAGCAGCATCGATAACTCGCTCAATGTCCAGCTCCTGAACCTCTCGATCTTTAATTGCCACGATCCCATGCGAGTTGAGACTGCGTATATGTGAGCCGGCAATCCCTGCATAAACCGAGTGAATCGAGCAGCCAGCCATCAGCTCAGCCTCTTCAATAGCTCGGCGAATAGAGTCCACAGTCGCCTCAATGTTGACCACTACCCCTTTTTTTAGGCCCGTAGAGGGTGCTATGCCGGTACCGACAATTTCAAGTTCGCCACCCTCACTGAGTGCCGCGACAATAGCGACCACCTTAGAAGTACCGATATCTAGTCCGACGATCATGTTTTCACCTGCTGAGCTTGCCATCCCTCTACCCTCTACCGATAAGCTGGTTTGTATTAATATTCAGTGCTGCTTGCTTGTCTTGTTGGCGCCAAGCCACTGCTGCGCCGTTGGGGTAACGCAGATCAACGCGCGCCACCTGCCCGGCCAATGTTTTCAGCTGTGCCGCCCAGATCGCATTGAAACGGCGCATTTTTTCGGCCAAATCACTGCGACCTAGTGCAATTTCAATACCACTGCGGGTTGTCAGCTGCCACTCACCGCGACTGTTGCGACTCAACTCTGCGACACCTTGACCACTGCGCTGCAGCAGACTCGCCAACAACTGATAACTGGCAACCATCTCTGGTGCGCTGTCCTGGGCACCACTGAGTAGCGGCAGTTGTTGTAATTTTTCACTCACCAATGCCTGTAGTGGCTGACCGGCATCGTTGAGAAAGCCGCGATCACCCCAGCGTGCGACTGGGCGTTCCTCGACAATTTCAACCACAAGCTCAGCGGGCCATCGCCGGCGCACTTGAACTGAAGCGATCCAAGGGTTCTTCTCTAAGTCCTCTGCCAGAGCGATCAAATCCACACTTAAAAAACCACCGCTAACGCGCTGCTCGATCTCGGCGCTGAGCTGCTCGCGCTCAAGGTAATGCAGCGGCCCGTCCACCTCGACATGGCTAAACGGGCGGTCGAGTTGGGTATAAAACCGGTTGACTCCAATGAGTAGCAGCGCCAACACCACCACTGCCAAACCCAGCGCCAACCACTGTCCGAGACGATAGAGCCACAAATTCAAGCCACTCATATGCGCACCTGCAGAGGGTCTAATGTCGACTCTAAAATAGTCATCACCAGCTTTTCGAAGCTCATATCTACAGCCGCTGCCGCCATCGGCACCAAGCTGTGATCGGTCATACCAGGAACGGTATTCACCTCTAGCAATTGCACAGCACCATCGCTGTCACACATCAGGTCGACTCGCCCCCAACCACTGCATCCCACAGCATCAAAAGCGGCAAGAGCGAGCTGGGACAACTGCTCTGTAAAAGAGTCATCGAGATCTGCCGGGCAGAGGTACTGAGTCTGCTCAGAATGGTACTTGGCCGTATAGTCGTAGAAGCCTTGTGACACTGAAATCTCTATCGCGGGCAAAACCTGTCGACCAACGATCGCCACGGTGTACTCGGGCCCATTGAGTAGCTGTTCAGCTAAAACCTGAGCGTCGTAGTGGTTTGCTGCTCGCCATGCCGCCTCTAACTGTTGAGCACTCTCCACCACAGCCATACCGATACTGGAACCTTCGCGAGCTGGTTTAACCATTGCGCGACCACCCAGTTGAGCCAGCACATGGGTCCAGTCACTCTGAGCATTGAGAGTGGCAAAGCGCGCAGTAGGCAACCCCAAGCCACGCCAAATTTGCTTACAGCGCACTTTGTCCATACCCAAAGAAGAGGCCATCACTCCGCTGCCGGTGTATGGAATTTGTAGCCATTCGAGCAGCCCTTGGATCTTGCCATCTTCGCCGCCTGGACCATGTAGCGCGATGAACGCGCGATCAAAACCACCACTTTGCAGCTGCTCAACAACCTTGTGGTTACAGTCGACCGGCACCACATCGACGCCGGCACTACGCAGAGCCGCTAGAATAGCCTCGCCACTTTTTAGTGATACTTCGCGCTCTGTGGAATTACCGCCGTAGAGCAGTGCAACGCGACCCAATCTGTTCACTACGGAGCTCATAGTCGCGGCACCTCCGTCGCAGGAATATCTGCAGCCAACAGCGCAACTAATTTGGAAACGCTTCCAGCTCCTTGAGTAATCAGCAGATCACCATCTTTCAAAGAGCCGTACAATAGCTCTGGAACACTGCTAAAACTCTCCACCACCATAGGGTCTAAGCGACCTCGCTGACGAATACTCGCAGCCAATTGGCGGCTACCAATGCCGGGCAGCGGCTCTTCGCCAGCGCTGTAAACCTCTAGCAATACCAGCAAATCAACCTGCTCCAATACCGAGACGAAATCGTCGTAAAGATCGCGTGTGCGGCTGTAGCGATGCGGCTGAAAAACCATCGCAATTCTTTTTTCTGGCCAACCTGCACGCGCAGCATCAATGGTTGCTCGCAGCTCTGTGGGGTGGTGTCCATAATCGTCTACTAACATGGCACTGCCCGCTGCAACAGGGTAGTTGCCGTGTATTTCGAAACGGCGCCCGACACCGGTAAAATTGGCCAACCCAGCCAAAATCGCCTCGTCAGAGATCTGCTCATCACTGGCAACAGCAACAGCTGCCGCAGCATTAAGGGCGTTGTGGCGACCGGGTAACTGCAATTCGACATCCAATGTCGCCAACGGTTCTGGGCGGTGCAGTTTAAAGCGACTGCGATTACCCTCCAGCGTAAGATCACTGATTTGGTAATCGACGCCCTGACTAAATCCGTAGCTCAGCAAAGGTCGCCCTATCTGCTCGCGCAACCTATTCAATACCGGATCGTCTCCGCAGATAACCGCCAAACCGTAAAAAGGTAGATTGTGTAGAAATTCGACAAAGGTGCGGTGTAGACGCTGTTCGTCAAAACCATAGGTTTCCATATGGTCGGGCTCTATGTTGGTCACCACGGCCACCATCGGCTGAAGATGCAAGAAAGAGGCATCGCTCTCATCGGCCTCAGCTACCAGATAACGGCTTCCCCCCAGCTGAGCACCGCCCCCCGCGGAATTAACCCGCCCTCCGACGATAAATGTTGGATCGCAACCGCCAGCGGCAAAGATGGCCGCAATCAAGCTGGTAGTCGTGGTTTTGCCATGAGTGCCGGCAACCGCAATACCGTAGCGATAGCGCATCAATTCGGCGAGCATTTCTGCGCGCTGCACCACGGGGATATTAGCGGCTCGCGCCGCGCTGATCTCGGCATTGTCGTCACCAATAGCCGATGACTGCACGACCACATCGGCACCTTGAATTTTTTCTGCGGCGTGACCGATCGATACCTCGCACCCAACACTGCGCAGATGTGCTACAACAGCGCTCTCACTGCAGTCAGAGCCGCTAATGTTATACCCTAACGTAGACAGTACTTCGGCAATTCCGGACATGCCACTGCCGCCTATACCGACAAAATGGATTCTGCGGATACGGCGCATCTCTGGAGCATTGAATGGTTTAGTCGGCATTGGCTACCTCGCAACAGATCTTCGCTACCGCTTGGGCAGATCCTTGCTTGGCCAAGGCGCGGGCGCGCAGAGCCATACCTAAACGGTGCTCACCACTACTAGTGAGAGTTCGCAGTTGTTCGGCAAGACGCTGAGCTGTCAGATCGCGCTGCTGGAACAACAGTGCCGCGCCCTCTTTCACCAACAATTCAGCATTGCGTGTCTGGTGATCGTCAATGGCGTAGGGGAACGGGACTAATATTGCACCGACACCAGCTGCGGTCAGTTCAGCCACCGTGAGTGCACCCGCCCGACAGATCGCGAAGTCAGACCAGCGGTAAGCTCGAGTCATATCATCAATAAACGGTTCTATTTTTGCCTCAACGCCGAGCTCGACATAGCGAAGACGAGTCGCGTCACAGTGAGCTGCGCCTGTTTGGTGCCAAACTTCTGGGCGCTCTTGTGGCGGCAACAGAGCGAGCGCACGCGGCAGCAATTGATTGAGCGCAAGAGCACCTCGGCTGCCGCCGAGAACCAGCAAGCGCGGACGACCATCGCGCTGCCCAAGCCGCTGATTAGGACTGGCAATCTCTTCGATTTGAGCTCTGACCGGGTTGCCAACCCACTTTCCGCCGCGCAAAGCTTCTGGGAAGCCCAACAGTACGCATCGAGCAAATTTGGCAACAATTTTGTTCGTGGTGCCCGCGACGGCATTCTGCTCGTGCAAGACCACTGGAATATTCAGTGTGCGCGCTGCGATGGCTCCCGGTCCCGAGGCGAAACCGCCCATACCGAGCACCACCTGAGTGCCGCTTGCACGCAGTTGACGACGCGCCAAACGCACGGCATTAAATAGCAGCCATGGCGCTTTGAGCAGAGTCACTAAACCGCGACCGCGCACACCCTCGATAGCCATAGTGTGCAATGCAATACCCGCTGCCGGCACCAGACGCGCCTCGATCCCGGCGCGAGTACCCAGCCATTCGACACGCGCCCCGCTGTCGCGCAATGACTCGGCCACGGAGAGTGCTGGGATAACATGGCCGCCTGTACCGCCGGCCATGATCATGACATTTATCGGATGCGAGTTATGCTCAGGCATAAGCACCTCCTTGTGCGGCGCGCCGCCGGCTCGGTGTGCGCCCAGCAACCGTAGCATGTGATAACTCACGTGCAGCAGCCAACCACAGCCCAGCCATTGCCATACTAACCACCAGCGAACTGCCGCCATAACTGACAAACGGCAGAGTTAGGCCCTTAGTCGGCAGCAAACCTGCATTGACACCTAAATTGATGAACGTTTGGCCCGCCAACATCACTGCAAAACCGACCAGTAAAAAGCCGATATACCACTGTGATGCCGCCAAAGCGCGATATCCCAGCTGTAACAAGCGACCCGTGAGAATAGAGAACAGCGCCACTAAGATAATAACGCCGACAAAACCAAATTCTTCGGCATAGATAGCGAAGACGAAATCTGTATGAGCTTCCGGCAGATAGAGCATTTTTTGCAGAGATTGGCCCAAGCCGACGCCAAACCACTCGCCGCGACCAAAAGCGATAAGAGACTGAGTGAGTTGATAGCCGCTGCTAAACTGATCTGCCCACGGATCAAGATATGCGGTCACTCTAGCCAACCGATAGCTCTGCTCAGTCACTAGCCAGTAGCCGGCACCGCTCAACAGCAGCACCACTGCCAGCAACCAGCGCAACTGTAGGCCACCCAGAAAGAGCAACGCCGCCGCTGTGGCAACAATCACCACTGTCGAGCCAAAATCTGGCTGCCCCAAGAGCAATGCAGAAAAAACCGCAATCACTACAATAGGTTGCCAAGCGATTTGCGGCGCAGTAATAAAAATTTCCCGATAACGCTGCAACCAGGCGGCTAGATAGACAATGAGTGCCAGTTTGACGAGCTCTGCAACCTGCACAGTGATACCGCCGACGCGCAACCAACGTTGCGCTCCATTGGCCGAATAACCGACCCCTGGAAGCATCACTGCCAACATTGCCAGAAAACCTAAAGCCAGCCACAAGCGGCTGCGAGCAGCCCAAAACTGAGTGTCAGCACCCCAACCCAGAAGCATTGCCACAGCACCCACCAGCAGATAAAAACTGTGGCTGCGCAAAAACAACAGCGGGTTGCTGTAGCGGTCCGCAGCAAAGCTCATAGAGGCGGAACTCACCATAATTAAGCCTATCGACAACAGTGCCAACACCGGCAGAAAAATCCACATATCCGGTTTACTGGTCACGCGCATAAGCATTAACTGCCAGTGGTGTTTGAGTAGAGCTAACATACAGCACCCCCTTTCACCAACGCGACAAACTCATCGCCGCGCGCCTCAAAGCTAGGGTATTGATCAAAGCTGGCACAGGCCGGGGCTAGCAGAACAATGTCATCAGTTTGCGCCATCGCCACCGCAGCGGCGAACGCCTCTGCCAACTCACCTACCATAACGATGCTATCGGATGGCAAAGATTGCGCAAATGCCTCGGCAAGAAGCCCTGCATCGCGCCCAAACAAAACCACGCTTTTGACACGGCTCTTTGCACAGAGTGCCAAGTTTGCGAAGTCCTGTCCTTTCGCATCACCACCGGCGAGTAGAATTATTCTCGCTCTGCCCTCTGGGGTCAGCCCCTCTACTGCGGCTATCGCAGCGCCAACGTTGGTGGCTTTAGAGTCATTGATGTAAACCACCCCGTTGCGCTCGGCTACCAACTCGCAGCGATGCGCCAGTCCTTTGAAGCTTTTAAGCGCCTGCAACATAGGTTCGCGCTCTAATCCAGCGGCTTCGCCGAGCGCCAACGCCGCAACCGCATTGGCGACATTGTGTGAACCGCGCAGCGGCAATTGATGAATCGCGACGATGGGCTGCATGCCAAAGAAAATAGTCGGCTCGCCCTGCTCTTCAGCCACACCCCAATCGCGCAGATCAGGTTTATTTAAGCCAAAACGCAACGGCTTGACTGAATTGGCGTACAGCCCTGAGGTTAAAGGGTCAGCGCGGTTGCTGAGCGCCACAGAGGCACCGCGGTAGATACGCTGCTTCGCCAAGCGATAACTATTTATATCAACATAGCGATCCATGTGGTCGGCTGAGATATTCAACAACGCTACAATAGCGCCGCGACAATCGTCTAACAGCTCTAACTGGAAACTCGACAGCTCGACCACGTAGAGATCGATACTGTCATCGAGCAGCGCCAACATCGGTGTACCCAAGTTGCCACCGACAGCCACTTTACGGCCACTGGCCATTGCCATTTCGCCGACCAAAGTGGTGACTGTGCTTTTGCCATTAGAACCGGTAATGGCGATGACTGGCGCACTGGCAGCGTCAAAAAACAGCTGCGCATCTCCACTCAACTCTACCCCGGCCGCTTGCGCTTCAAGTAGCGCCGGTGTGTTGCGCGACACTCCAGGGCTAACTAACAAGCGCCCATAGGTGGATAACTTTGCGCTATCGAAGGGGCCCGTGAACTGCCGTGCAGCGGGAAACTCAGCGGCCATCTCTTTTGCCATAGGGGGCTCTGAACGCGAATCAAACAGATCGAAGCTAATCTCTTTAGCCAGGCAATAGCGCGCCAAGGAGAGACCTGTCTGGCCCATCCCGACGATGGCACAACGTGCCGTTGTCGCTATCAATTGACTCATGAAATTTGCCTCCTCAGCGCAGCTTTAGTGTGGCTAAACCAATTAAAACCAACACCACTGTAATGATCCAAAAACGAACAATGACCCGCGGCTCTGGCCAGCCCTTTAACTCAAAATGGTGGTGGATCGGTGCCATACGGAAAATACGCTTGCCGGTTAGTTTGAACGAGACAACCTGCATAATTACCGAGACGGTCTCCATCACAAAAACGCCACCCATAATGAAGAGCACCAGCTCTTGGCGCACGATCACTGCCATCACTCCGAGCGCAGCACCCAATGCCAAGGCGCCGACATCGCCCATAAACACCATGGCTGGGTAAGTGTTAAACCAGAGGAAACCAAGCCCTGCACCGCACAGTGCCGCAGCAAAAATAATCAGCTCACCGGAGCCGTTTACATAGGGGATATGCAGATAGCTGGCGAACTGAACGTTGCCACTGAGGTACGCGAACAAACCAAGCGCACCACCGACTAGCACCGTTGGCAGTATCGCTAAACCGTCGAGCCCATCGGTCAAATTGACTGCGTTACTGGTGCCGACAATGACGAAATAGCTCAATACAACAAAGCCTGCACCCAATGGAATTGCCACCTCTTTAAAAAAGGGCACAATCAACTCGAGCTCTACCGGCGATTGAGCGCTGTAGTAGAGAAACAGTGCCGCGGCTAACCCTGCCAAAGATTGCCAAAAATACTTCCATCGCGCAGGTAGACCGCGCGGATCTTTTTCAACAACTTTGCGGTAATCGTCAACCCAGCCAACAAGGCCAAACGCAAGAGTCACACCGACCACCACCCAGACAAAACGGTTGGTTAAATCCGACCACAACAGCGTACTGACAATGATCGCCAAGAGGATTAGTACACCGCCCATGGTCGGGGTGCCGGCTTTAGCTAAATGTGTCTGCGGGCCGTCATCACGAATCGCCTGTCCCATCTGCAGCGCATTCAATTTAGCAATCAATTTGGGGCCTGCCCACCAGCTAAAGATAAGTGCTGTCAGTACGGCCAATATTGCTCGCAAAGTTAAGTAACTCAGCACATTAAAGGCTGGATAGAACTGCTGAAGATACTCTGACAACCAAACCAACATTAGTGACACACCTCAGCACGCAACTGCGCACACAATTTATCCATACCAGCACTGCGCGAGCCCTTAACTAGCACGGTCAAGTCAACAGCCTGAGCGACGATTTCGAGCAATCGCTGTAGACAGTCCTCGCGGCTGTCAAACTGCTGGCCATGAGCTGCGTCGGCAGCCAGTGCCGCCAACTCACCCACTGAAAATACGCTATCGATCGATTTCTCGACAGCGTAAATGCCGGTGCGCTTGTGCCACTCTTGAGCTTGGTCGCCGAGCTCGGCCATATCACCTAAGACTAAAATCCGCAGCCCACGCATACCTGAGAGCAGATCAACGGCCGCGGCCACAGAGCCAGGGTTGGCGTTGTAACTGTCGTCAATAAGAGTCAGCTGCGGGGTGATTTTCTCGACTGTTAAGCGCCCCGAGAGTGTAGTTGCTGCACTTAGCCCCGCGGCGATATCCATCAGCTCGGCGCCAACAGCCGAAGTCAGTGCAGCTGCTGCCAGCGCATTGCCGACTTGGTGCAAGCCCGGTGTCGACAGCGTCACAGGTACTTTCTGTCGAGCAGTTGTGAGAGTGAAATGGGCGCAGCCTTTGGCGTCGATGGCAACATCTTTGGCACAAAAGTCAGCGCTAACATCGCGCCGCGAAAAGGTGACAACCTTCGCCACTGAGATATCCGCCAACCAGCCGGCGGCAAAAGGCTCGTCGAGATTGATAACCGCACAACCTTCAGCGGAGAGCTGTCGATAAATAGCGCTTTTCTCTTGCGCAATAGCCTCTAGCGACCCAAATCCTTCGACATGAGCCGGCTGAATATTATTGACTAGCGCCACATCGGCATTGACCAGCACAGCTAGCTCGGAGATATCACCGACACGGCTGGCTCCCAACTCTATAACGCCATAGCGGTGCTCGGGCTTTGCAGCCAGCAGTGTCAGCGGCGCACCAAACTGATTGTTGAGGTTGCCAACTGTGGCCAGTGTAGGCGCCTTGCACCCCAATATAGCGGCGCACATCTCTTTGACGGAGCTCTTGCCAGAGCTTCCAGTCAGCGCAATAACCGGAAATTCAAAATGTTCGCGCTCAAACTGAGCCAACTGCCCCAGTGCTGCGGTGGTGTCTTCAACTATCCACTGCAGCAGGGAAGACTCGGGCTGCGGACGCGAGACAACCAGCGCTGCTGCAGTTTCTTGAGCCTCGGCAATGAATTGATGACCATCGTATTTATCGCCCTGAACAGCCACGAACAAATCGCCAGCTGCCACGCTGCGGCTATCGATTGATACGCCGCCAAACTCGACTGTCGGCACTGCAGCCAGACCATCGCGGCTCCACAATGTGCCGCCGAAACGTTCGGCAATATCCAACAGAGAGCGTCGAGCTAACATGATTCGCCACCGACTAGATACTCCTGCACACTTCGCTCTGATCGACGCAAGCGCTCCTGCAACGCTGAGCGAGCAACTAATAGATCATCAAACGGTAACTTCTTACCTTTAATATACTGGTGCGCTTCATGTCCTTTACCCGCTATCACAACTGTATCCAATGTGCTCGCAGAGAGAACTGCGCGGTGGATAGCCCGGCAGCGATCAAGCTCCACCTGTACGCTGTCAAGCGACTCAAAACCGGCCATTATCTGGTCAATAATTGCCTGCGGATGCTCATTGCGAGGATTGTCGCTGGTGACCACTATGCGATCAGCTCCGCGCTCAGCAGAGCGAGCCATTTGCGGTCGCTTGCCACTGTCGCGCTCCCCGCCACAGCCAAACACCAACCACAGTTTACCCTCTGTCACTGGGTTCAATGCCGCCAATAACTTCTCTAGAGCGTCCGGAGTGTGGGCATAATCTACAACCACCAGTGGTTGCCCGTGCAGATCACTTTGATTAACGCGTTGCAAGCGCCCGGCTACCGGCTCTAAAAGGGGTACCTGTGCAGCAATCTCCTCAAGCGTCCACCCTTCAGCTACAGCACTGCTGACTGCCGCCATCAAATTTGCCAAGTTGAATTCACCCAGTAGAGATGATCGAACACTGACAACCGAACCCTCTATCGACGTATTCCGCTTGCCGGGCTGAAGCTGCGCAGTGAAACCATCACCATCAAACTCGGCCGCCACGCAGCGCAAATTAGATTCAATCCCGGCGCCACTGTAATGGCTCACTTTGGTTTGTTTGCCAATTGCGGTCGCCATAAAACTACTGGCAGCATCGTCACTATTAAGGACAGCTTTTGACAAGCCAGGCATGGAAAAAAGACGCGCCTTGGCCGCAGCATAGCGCTGCAAAGTCTGATGATAGTCGAGATGATCGCGCGATAAATTAGTGAAAATGGCTTGTTCAAATTTCACCGCCGCGACGCGACCCTGATCGAGAGCGTGAGAGGAGACCTCCATGACGACATATTCGATCTGCTCCGCCACAAACTCGGCGAGCAGGCGCTGCGTAGTACACGCATCGGCGGTGGTCATACCCGTTGCCCGCAACGGCTCACCGACCGGACCTGCTCCGAGTGTACCTATGGTAGCCGCCCGCGCACCGAGACGAGCAAGCAGCTGACCGAGCAGCTGACAGACAGTCGTTTTACCGTTTGTGCCAGTAACGCCCAACACCTTGAGCTGTTCTGAGGGGTGGCGATAGAAACTTCCGGCCAAAGCGGACAACTGCTGCGCCAACTGCTCAACCCGCACTACAGGCAGCGCTGGGGCAGCAGGCAGCTGCGCACCGCTGTCGACGACAACCGCAACTGCACCGGCCGCCACAGCCGCCGGCAAGAAATCGAGAGCATTGTGAGCATCTCCACTCAGCGCCACAAACAGATCGCCGCGCTCTACTGAGCGACTGTCGCAAACTATCTTGGCACTTGAGCAGAGCTCTACATTCCACTCGCCATCGGCGCTTGCGACAATACCATCAGCCGTCCACTGCGCGAGCAAATTAACGCTGCTCCAACTTTTGCTCACAGCGCACCTCCGGCAAGTCGTCCGGGTTTATCTATCGCATCGGGCGTCACCTGCATTAAGCGCAGAGCCGTTGAAGTGACATCCGCAAACACAGGCGCTGCTGCTTCACCGCCAAAATAGCCGCGCGCGCGCGGATCATCGACAACAACCACCGTGACGACACGTGGTTTTTCTACCGGCGCCATTCCTGCAAAGACCGACACATAGCGATCACTGTGGTAGCCACCCGCGTCAGACGCTTTATGCACCGTACCGGTCTTACCTGCGCTGCTGTAGCCGTCTAACTGCCCGCGAGTCCCGGTACCGCCTTCCTCGACGACCCCGGCGAGCATTTTACGAATTTGACCAGACGCTTGCGGATCTGCCACTTGCTGAGACTCGAAGCCAAGCAGTGGCTTAACGAGACTTAAGGGGCGCTCACGACCATCATTAGCCAGGCTTAAATAAGCATTTGCCAACTGCAGAGCAGAGACCTGCAAGCCATAGCCAAAGGCGTAATTAGCTCGCGTGACATCATCCCAGCGCCGATGCGCAGGCAGATTGCCCGCCGTCTCGCCGGGCAGACCTAGCCCAACTGGACGACCAAAACCAAAGCGCTGATAGAGATCCCGAATCTGCTCTGGCGCAAGTTCTAGAGCGATTTTAGTAGTGCCGACATTGCTCGATTTGATCAGCACACCAGCCAGGTCGAGAACACCGTAATTGCTGTGGTCAGTAAAGGTTTTATAATCTACTTTGAGAGAACCAGGATGCGTATCGATCTGACTGTCCAACGTAAACTGACCGCTCTCTAAAGCAGCCAGAAGCGCTAGCGGCTTAACGGTGCTGCCCGGCTCAAGCATATCCTGAGCGGCGCGATTGCGGACCGCTGCCAAGTTGAGACCAGTGCGGTCATTGGGGTTAAAAGATGGCTGGTTGGCCATCGCCAACACCTCCCCAGTCTGCACATCCAGCACCACCACTGAACCGCCCTCGGCTTGATGCTCCTTAACGGCCTGCTTCAACGCGCGATACGCCGCGTACTGCACGCGCAGATCTATGGTCAGACGCAGTGATTCGCCCATTTTAGGCTCTTTCAACTGCGCGACGCTTTTTATCGTCCGACCGCTGCGATCCTTGATCACCTGCACAAGCCCGTGCTCACCTGCCAATACCTGTTGGTGGCTCTTTTCCAGCCCCTCAATGCCGCGATCGTCAATATCGGTCAGCCCTACCAGCTGCGCAGCAACCTCGCCCGCAGGATAATATCGCTTGTACTCGCGCTGCTCGCGCAATCCGGGCAACTGTAAAGCCATCGCCTGCTCGGCCACCTGTAGAGGCAGCTGCCGCGCAATGTAGAGATGCTGGTTCTTTTTGTTAGCCTCAAGACGACGCTGTAATTTCGCCATCGGCTCATCGATTAATTCAGCCAGTGCAGCAACTTGCTTAGAACTCCAGCGGCCATCTGCTGCGACCATATTGCCCAGCAAGGTGGAGACCGGCGTACTGACTGCGAGCGGAGCTCCGTTGCGGTCGCTAATCTCACCGCGATAAGCGGGAACGCGCTCTTCGCGCAGTGTGCGCCGCTCGCCTTGATCCTGAAGAAACTCGGCGCCGCGTTGCTCTGAAGGCAGCACTTGCAAGGCGGCGACTTTGAAAAGCAGTAGTCCCGGCATGGCAACCAAGCCGACGAGAAGAAGTAAAAAACGCCAACGCGGCACAGCTAAACTGCCTTGCACTGCAGTCATCGGACACCTCCGAAGACTACAGTGATTTCGCTGCGATGAGCTGCGCGCATACCGAGCTGTTGCGCGGCGACACTCTCAACCCGCTGCATAGAGCCATAGGCACTCTGCTCCAATAACAAATAGCGGTACTGCTCTTGAAACCCTTCACCAATCCGCTGCAATTCAGCCAGACGGCTATACGCCGAGCGATTTTCATAGCTCGCCCAGGCGACCGCCAGCGCAGACACCAGCACCGACACCCACAGCAGCGTTACCGCCAGAGTATTGCGCGCCGTACTACTCATGCCGTGCGCTCCGCAATACGCATCACCGCACTGCGAGCGCGCACATTGCGCTCTATTTCGCTGGCACTTGGCTTAATAGCTCCACCCACTTTGCGCAATCGAGAGCCGCGCTCCGCATCGGGGATAGGTAAATTGCGCGGCAACTGTCTGCCGCGCTGCTGATCGCGGATAAAGCGCTTAACGCGGCGATCTTCCAGCGAATGAAAGCTGATCGCAACCAAACGGCCTTGGATAGCCAAACAGTCAATAGAGTCTGCGAGCAGCTGATCTAAATCTGCCAGCTCTCGATTAATGAAGATTCTTATCGCCTGAAACGCCTTGGTTGCCGGATGCTTGCCGCGCTCCCAAGCCGGGTGAGCTGCGGCCAACAGCTCAGCCAATTGAACGGTGCGAGTAATTGACTGCTTGGCCCTGGCCAACACAAGCGCCTTTGCCATGCGCCGAGCAAAGCGCTCCTCGCCTAACTCAAAAAGGACATCGGCAAACTCGCCTTCATCGACATCCGCCAACCACTCAGCTGCCGACAGGCCACTGGAGGTATCCATGCGCATGTCGAGAGGGCCGTCGCGAAGGAAACTAAAACCGCGCTCTGCCTCATCGAGCTGTGGGGAAGAGACGCCCAAATCGACCAACAATCCGTCAACTTTACCCCATAGATCGCGCGCTTTTAATTGGTCTGCAATCTCGGCAAAGGAACTGTGGATCAACTCGATGCGTGACTCGCCGGCAAAACGCTCTCTACCGGCGGCAATAGCAGATGGATCTTTGTCTATCGCCAGTAGACGGCCATTTTCAGAAAGCTTGCCCAAGATCGCCGCAGAGTGGCCACCGCGACCAAAAGTGCCATCGACATAGCAACCATCGGGGTTTACCACTAACGCAGCGACCGCCTCATCGAGCAGGACTGTTGTATGTTCACTCATACCGTCACCGCTACCAGGAGAGATTTTTTAGCGCATCACTGACAGCGCCCGGCTCTTGGAGCATATCGCGATAGCTCTGTTGCGACTTGTCGCGCTCGCGATTCCAGTTTTCCTCACTCCAGATCTCGAGGCGCTGAGTACGCCCCACGAGCACAAGCTTTTTTTCTAACTGCGCGTATTCGCGCAGCTCGGTTGGCAGCAACACACGGCCGTTGCCGTCCAACTGAAGATCTTTGGCTTGACCAACGACAAACCGGCTGAGCATCTCACCGAGAGGATCTAACGCCGGCAGCGCCGACACCTTCTCTTCGAAGCGGCGCCATTCGGGCAGTGGCGATAGAGTCAGGCAGGTCGATTTCATATCGATAGTAATGACTAACTCACCGGCGCAGAGCTCCGCCAATAGGGCGCGGTAACGGGTCGGAATAGCCATCCGCCCTTTCGCGTCCATATTGATTGGATCACTGCCTCTAAACACGCCTTACACCCCTGTTGTTTGTGAGCTGCCGGCCGACAAACTGCCCAGCCTTAACAGAGCAAGCCACAATATTCACTGTGACCCACTTTTACCCACTTTTTTCCATTTGTTTACATTATTGATCTATGAAATCAAAGTCAACTCTCAGGTATGAGAAAAAATCGTTTAAAAACAATAGGGTTAGCGAGTGGGGAGGCAGCCCATCACCAAGGTGGAAATAGCCTTTTTTTTTACTATTTGAAAACATAAGCCTGACTCAACAACTTAAAGTAACTTCTTATCATGTCGAAGCCGCTCACACTAAACTTCGCCCGATAGAACTTTTTGTGCTAGAAATAGCTTTTTTTATTCTTCAATTTTTTAGGGGCAAAAAAAACGGCCTCCGAAGAGACCGTTTTTTTTGAGAGGCTGCTTAGTTGAGCTTCTCTTTGATACGTGCAGAGCGTCCTGAACGTTCGCGCAAATAGTAAAGCTTGGCGCGACGGACAGCACCGCGACGCTTAACAGTGATACTTTCTACCAATGGGCTGAAAGTTTGGAAGGTGCGCTCGACACCGATACCACTGGAGATTTTACGCACAGTGAACGCAGAGTTTAGGCCGCGGTTGCGCTTACCTAAAACCACGCCTTCAAAGGCCTGCAGACGCTCGCGAGCGCCCTCTTTTACACGCACTTGAACCACAACGGTATCACCGGGGCTAAAGGCTGGGATCTCTTTGCTCATCTGCTCCGCTTCAAGCGCAGCAATGATCGGGGTTTTGTTACTCATTTTTTGCTCCTCACTATGGTCGCCGAGCGACACGTTATGGTTGGCGGCAAGCCGCCTGTTTTAGAGCTCTGCATCAAGAGGAGGACTTATCCTTTGCCCTCATTGACCAGCGCGGCACTCATCTCCTTGAGTAATGACTGGTACTCATCGGTGAGCTCCAGCCGGTCCAACAACTCTGGTCGGCGCAGTGCAGTGCGCCGCAGCGACTGCTCTGTGCGCCAACGCGCAATTTTTTTGTGGTCTCCTGACAACAAAACCTCAGGGACCGCCTTACCCAGATACTCGACCGGGCGGGTGTAGTGGGGGCAATCCAACAAACCGGCAGAAAACGAATCCTGTTCAGCCGATTGGGCATGACCCAAAACCCCCGGCAATAGACGCACCATGGCATCGATCACCAACATGGCGGGGAGCTCACCACCGCTGACCACGTAATCTCCAACCGACCACTCAAAATCGACTTCACGCTCTATAAAGCGCTCATCAATTCCTTCGTAACGGCCGGCAATAAAAATAATACCGGGCCACTCGCTACTCGCCTGCAGCAACGCCTGATCTACCACGCGCCCCTGCGGAGAGAGATAGACTACTGGACACTGCTGAGCATCCAAACCACAATCCTGCAACCACTCGCGAGCGGCAGAAACTGCACAGCTCAAAGGCTCTGCCAGCATTACCATGCCCGGACCACCGCCATAGGGGCGATCATCCACCGTCTGGTGCCGGTCGTGGGTAAATTGGCGCGGGTTAAAGCAAGCCAACTCAACCGTGCCGCGCACTACCGCACGGCCACTGACACCATATTCGGTAACAGCTTCAAACATTTCCGGAAACAACGTGATGACTGCAATCTTCATGGCAACACCACGCTATTTAAAATTCGGGATCCCAATCAACACGCAACTGCGCACCATCGAGATCGACCTCTTGCACTACGCTGTCGCTGTACGGGAGCAGACGCTCGCGGTCGTCGCAACTACTCTGATCTGCGGCGATAACTAGAACATCATTGGCGCCAGTAGCGAGCAGTGTATCCACCACGCCCAAATCGACACCTGCCGTAGTGACTGCGCGCAGACCAATTAAGTCCCGCCAGTAATATTCGCCTGCGGGAAGCTCAGGCAAAACCTCGATAGGGACGAAAACATCTCTCTGACAAAGCTCGCGAGCCACATCGCGGTCATCAACACCAGCTATGTGCGCAACCAAGCCCTTGCCGTGAGTACGCCACTCATCAATTTCCAGCTGACGCCACTGCCCATCGCGTTCGGACAGATACCAGGGCTGGTAGGTAAAGATTTGCTCTGGATTATCTCCAAAAGCGTGTACCTTTACCCAGCCACGCACTCCGTAGACAGCAGTGAGGCGGCCAATGACCATCAGATCGTGGCGCTCACTACTCATCGTCTTAAGCGGCTTGCTTGCTCGCTTCTTTCAGCAGCGCTTTAACGCGATCGCTGACTTGTGCGCCCTGGCCCTGCCAGAAAGTAGCGCGCTCAAGATCGAGACGCAGACGCTCTTCATTGCCGCGGGCAACCGGGTTGAAGAAACCAATGCGCTCGATATGACGACCGTCGCGAGCATTGCGAGAGTCAGAGACAGTGATGTGATAGAAGGGGCGTTTTTTTGCGCCGCCACGTGCCAAGCGAATAGTTACCATCTGTAAAATCCTATTATCGTACCGCCTGCCGGCAGGTGCGAACAGTTAAATTAGCTAATTGTGTCCAGCTTTGAAGGGCGAACTAGGCCACTCCAGACAGCGGGCGCGCATTTTACGTCAAACCGCACCAGATTGAAACTGTTAAAAGCGGCGACTAAAAACCACCAAAACCTTTGGGTGGCATACCGCCACCCGGCATCGAGCCACCACCGGGCATACCGCCCTGACCCATCATGCCACCCATGCCACCCATGCCGCGCATCATCTGCTGCATACCCTTGCCCTTCATCTTTTTCATCATCTTAGCCATCTGCTTGTGCTGTTTGAGCAGACGGTTTAAATCTTGAATGGTTGTGCCAGAACCCAGTGTAATTCGACGCTTGCGCGAACCATTGAGCAGGTCGGGATTGCGCCGCTCCGCGGGGGTCATCGAGCTAATAATCACTTCCATTTTGCCAAACTGGGCGCCCGCATTAGACTGCTCTAAGGCCTGGCTCATACCATTCATACCGGGCATTTTATCCAGCATGCCCGCCATGCCACCCATGTTTTGCATCTGCTGCAGCTGATCCCGCAAGTCTTCTAGATCAAAGCTCTTACCCTTGACGACTTTTTTCGCCAATTTCTCTGCTTTGGCCTTATCAACTTTACGCTCTACGTCTTCTATCAGCGAAAGCACGTCCCCCATACCGAGAATGCGCGAAGCGATCCGCTCAGGATGGAAAGGTTCGAGCGCATCGACCTTTTCACCCACACCGAGGAACTTAACAGGCTTACCGGTCACATGGCGGACCGATAGAGCCGCACCGCCGCGAGTATCACCGTCAACTTTGGTTAACACCACACCAGTTAGCGGCAGAGCTTGATTAAACGCGCTTGCGGTGTTGACCGCATCTTGGCCAATCATCGCATCGATAACAAAGAGCGTCTCTATTGGCTTGGCGACTGTATGCACGGCTTTAATTTCCGCCATCATTTCGCCATCTACGTGCAAGCGCCCCGCAGTATCGACAATCACAACATCAATGAACTGAGTGCGGGCCTCTGCCAATGCAGCCTCAACAATCGCTGTGGGCTGCTGCTCGGTAGTGGAAGGGAAGAATGTCGCACCCACTTCAACTGAGAGTCTTTCGAGCTGATCAATAGCGGCGGGACGGTAAATATCCACCGATACCAACATCACCTTTTTCTTCTCTCGCTCGGCCAGATAACGTGCCAACTTGGCCGCCGAGGTAGTCTTACCTGCCCCCTGCAAACCTGCCATCAGCACTACCGCGGGCGGCTGAGCTGCTAAATCAAGAGCGGCGTTCTCGCCGCCCATCATTGCTTCTAACTCACCCTGAACAATCTTGAGAAATTGCTGGCCCGGATTGAGACTGGCGCTAACCTCTTTGCCAACAGCGCGCTCTTTGACTTGTTCGACAAAATATTTAACCACTGGCAAGGCGACATCCGCCTCAAGCAAGGCGGTGCGCACCTCACGCAAAGTGTCAGCAATATTTGCCTCTGATAGCGTTGCTTTGCCGGTAATTTTTTTCAGCGAGGCGGAGAGCCGGTCGCTCAATGAATCAAAAATGGCCATAGGAGAATTCCAGAATAAATTTCAGCTCGCTAGTATAACTAAAAGCGGAGCAAATTTAGAGATATACGCGATGCTATCGCTTCACCCGCGAGCGCTATTGTGACAAACTCTATTGGTGATCAAAAGGGTGCCCAAGATGGCTCTAAATACATTGATGATAAATCCTACAGGCACGCCAACACTGCTAGTCATGTTGACGCTTCTCGGCTACGCAGCCGCCTCTTTTTTGTTGCGCCGCGGCCAACTACAGAGTGCTCGCGGCCCAGCTTTTACTGCAATACTGGCGCTCTCTGTAGCACTCCATCTTTTGGCCGCCCACCAGTTGTTGCGCAGCAGCGAGGGTCTCGATTTAAGCCTGCCCAAGGTCCTCGCGCTGATCAGTGCTGTGGTTAATCTTATTGTTATGGTCAGCTCTCTGCGCAAACCGATTCACAACCTCTACCCGCTTTTGCTGCCTGCTGCTGCGCTTTTTTTAGCTGTCGCTGTTCTCTCCCCGCAAGGCACTCCTATCGCAGCCTCAGCGCATTTGCAGGGTCATATTGTCATCTCTCTTTTGGCCTACAGTCTGTTGACCGTAGCCGCACTGCAGGCGTTACTGGTTGCCTATCAAGATTGGCAGCTTCATCACAAACATCAAAATGCCTTTATGCGCCGTCTGCCACCGCTGCAAACCATGGAGTCCTTACTCTTTGAATTCGTCTGGTTTGGGCAGCTGCTGTTAACACTCTCTCTGCTGAGTGGATTCCTCTATTACGACGACTTTTTTGCGCAACACCTAATACACAAGGTAGTTTTCTCGCTAATTGCTTGGGTCTTCTTCAGTATCTTGTTGTGGGGCCGCCATCAACGCGGCTGGCGCGGATACACTGCGGTGCGACTAACTTGGGCCGGTTTTGCTGCCATCGTGCTAGGTTATGTTGGCAGTAAATTTGTACTCGAGGTTCTGCTCTAATTCCCTTGTCAGCTCCGCCTTTCTGGGCGACCATTGCCAGCCTCACTGTTATTTAAGGACTGTTTTTCTTGGAAGATTCACAAACGCTCACCCTCTGGCTGACACTGATGCTGCTACTCTGCGTATCAGCTTTCTTTTCCGGCTCTGAAACCGGCATGATGTCACTCAACCGCTACCGCCTTAAACATCAGCGCAAAAAGAGCTCTGGTGCGCGCCGTGCCGCCAAATTGCTAGCCACACCAGACAAGCTCATCAGTCTAATTTTAGTCGGCAACAATGCCGTAAATATTCTCGCCGCCATCATGGCCAATGCCTTGGCCGTCATCTATGTGGGAGAAGTCGCCGGGCCGTGGGTGGCGACTGCGGCACTGACCATCATGATGTTAGTGTTTTCCGAGGTTACCCCCAAAACGATCGCCGCACAAAATCCCGAATGGGTAGCCTTTAAAGCCAGCCACGTATTGCGCCCTCTATCGCAGATTCTGGCGCCGCTGGTCTGGGCCATCAACAAACTCACCAACTCTCTAATTCGCATGCTTGGCTTTGACCCAGAGAAAGGCCACGATGATGCGCTCGACACCGAGGAGCTGCGCACAGTTGTTGATGCCAGCGGACACAAAATTTCTGGCGATCACCAAAACATGCTTAAAGGCTTGCTCGACTTAGAGACGGTAACGGTTGAGGACATCATGATCCCCAGAGCGGAGATTGAAGGCATCAACCTGGACAGCCCTATCGAAGAGATTGTCGAACAACTGGTAACCAGTGACTTTACCCGCATCCCACTCTATCAGGGCGATATCAACAATTGGGTCGGTGTTTTTCACGTGCGCAAACTCAACCATCTTCTGCGCGGGGAGAGCGTCACTCACAGCGCCCTCAAGCGCTTTGCCGAGGAGGCCTATTTCATACCTGAGAGTACCTCACTGGCCAACCAGCTCATCAACTTTAAAGAGACGCGTCGCCGCTTTGCCGCTGTAGTCGACGAGTATGGAGAGGTACAAGGGTTAGTGACGCTAGAAGATATCCTCGAGGAGATTGTCGGTGATTTCACCGACAGTGGCATCGCCGAACAGAGCGAGATAGAGCAGATTAACGAGTACGATTACCGGATTGATGGCGCAGCATCTATCCGCGACATCAACAAAGCGACTGGTTGGTCTCTACCTAAAGATGGCCCCAAAACTCTCAATGGATTAGCTTTAGAGCTTTTAGAGAGCATCCCCGAAGGGAACGTCTGCTTTGCTCTCAACAGCTACCGCTTCACCACTCTGCTAATTCAGGGCAATATGATTGAACAGTTCGAAGTGAGCGTTGTGCAAAATAGCTCGGACGACACTTAACCTGCACAACTCAACTGAACGGATTGAGCTGCTTGCCCCGTTCTAGCGCGATTCGGTTAACTTCTTCGCGCTGGAGTTGATCGTAACTCACCCAGAGACGAATTTCGTCAGCACTGCGGTAGCAACCGACACAGATGTCTTCATCGTTGAGCAGACAGATAGAAACGCACGGCGAAGCACTTAAGTCTGGAGAGTTCATAGGGTCCTCGATGTTTTTAGCGGCCAGCACTGTCCGCTGTATTTTTTAATATTTGCACAGAGCGATCACGCGCAAAGCCGGCAGGGTAACGCAAACGGAGATCTGCTGCCAAACAGTCGTTGAGCATCTCGACAATCACTCGCAGGGTAAATCCCCAGATACGGTAGTCCTTAAATTCAATGAAGGGAAAAGCGACAGCCTCACCACGAACATCGATATCAAAGTAATCGTAGCGATCACTGTTCATAAAGTGAGCCAGCGGCACCGAAAATACCGCACTCAGCTCGGATGGGTCCGGCGTCAGGTCGAACGGCTCCTCTACCCTAGCGACAAATGGTGTCACCCAGACATCACTGCGCTTGGGAGTGGCTGATGGCAGTGTCGCCAACGGAGTAATTTTTTCACGGGACAGACCAACCTCTTCCTCAGTCTCGCGCAGCGCTGTATTTAAAAGATGCCTATCTTGGCTCTCATACATTCCACCGGGAAACGCCACTTCACCTGCATGGCTGTTGAGATGCGTGGCGCGCTCAGTCAAAATGAGCTGCGGATTTCTTTCGCTGCCGTGCAAACCGACCAGAACAGCCGCATTGCGCAGAGCTGGACGCGGTGCCTCAGTAGCTAACGGATAGCGCTGAAGCTGTTGAATAAGCGTTGATAACATAATTTTTAGTATACCTCCCTAGCCTCCGCTAAGGTATGTATAGAGCCCATTTTCATCCCTACTGTCGCAGGAGAGCGCCATGAATTACTGTAGTGACTGCGGTGCCGCCACCCGCCAAGCGGTACCCGACGGCGACAACCGTCAACGCCATATCTGCTCCAATTGCGAGATGATTCACTATCAAAACCCTAAGGTTATTGCCGGAGTGCTACCGACCTGGGGCGAGCAAATACTGCTCTGCCGTCGCGATATCGAGCCGCGCCGCGGCTTTTGGACACTACCCGCGGGTTTTTTAGAAAACGGCGAGACCAGCCTAGAAGGGGCCGTTAGAGAGTGCCATGAAGAATCTCTGGCTCACGTGGACAACTGCCATCTTTTGGGCATTTTCGACATCCCTTATATCGATCAGGTTTATATCCTCTACCGTGGCAACCTCACTGACAAAGCGTTTGCCCCCACAGCCGAATCTAGCGAAGTAGCGCTCTTCAATCAAAATCAAATCCCTTGGGGCGAGCTCGCTTTTCCAGTGGTAGAGATGGCTCTAGATATCCACTTTGCCCATCAAGATAAACCCTTGCTAGCCAGCCATCACCGGGTAACTAGACCGTGGCGGCCAACACCGCGCAATGGCTGAAAAACAATAAAAAAACCCGCCACAAAGCGGGTTTTTTCTGACGATTGCTTGAGACCTACAATTTATCTGAGTTCTCAGCCAAGTAAGAGGCAACACCTGAGGGTGAAGCGTCCATACCTTTATCACCTTGCTGCCAACCTGCAGGGCAGACTTCGCCGTGCTCTTGGTTGAACGCCAGAGCATCTACCATACGCAACATCTCGTCGACATTGCGGCCAAGCGGCAGATCGTTGACCACTTGGTGACGGACTAAGCCATCTTCGTCGATCAAAAACGAGCCGCGGAAAGCAACACCGGCCTCGGGGTGTTCAACATCGAACGCTTGGCAAATTTGGTGGCGCACGTCTGCGACCAAAGTGTACTTAACCGGGCCAATACCGCCTTCATTCACTGGGGTGTTGCGCCAGGCGTTGTGGCTGAACTGAGAATCGATCGAAACACCGATCACTTCGCAACCGCGCTTGGCAAACTCTTCGTAGCGGTGATCGAATGCGATCAGCTCTGAGGGGCAAACAAAAGTGAAATCGAGCGGGTAGAAAAAGATGACTGCTTTCTTACCTTTAATCGCTTCACTCAGAGTGAAGCTGTCGACGATTTCGCCGTTACCCAGTACTGCTGCTGCGGTGAAGTCCGGTGCCGGACGACCTACTAATACACCCATGGTAAATCTCCTGATTTATGATTAAAAATTCTCAGCGAAGAACAGCGTTTGTCCACACTTTTTTTATGGTCGCACGACACTCTGCGCGCAGCCAATAAAAAAAAATAATCTAAGCTATAGCGACCCTAAAGTCTAAAGTTATTAAGCCTCTGGCTGTCCCGCCATAGCTTCATCCACTAACGGCTTGAGCTCACCCGCTTCGTGCATTTCTGTAATGATGTCACACCCGCCTACCAACTCGCCCTGCACCCACAACTGCGGAAAGGTAGGCCAGTTGCCATACTGCGGCAAATTGGCGCGTATTTCTGGGTTGCTGAGTACATCGACATAGGCAAAACGCTGCCCACAGGCCATCAGCGCCTGTACGGTGCGCGCCGAAAAGCCGCACTGGGGCTGATTGGGGGAGCCCTTCATGTACAAAATGATAGCGTTATTCTCAACCTGATCTTTAATGGTTTCCATGATATCCATGCGCGCTGCACCTCTAATAGTCTACTAAATAAGTCGGATATTCTAACCAATCACCGTGGCTTCGGGAATGGGCAACTGTGTTTATTTTATCGGTAAAAAAATTGGCGCACAGACCATTAATCTAAATGAGAACCATTTGCATTAAGTTAATGATATCGGTTATCATTCAGCGCATAGGGCTTTTGCACACCCACTGCTACGGAGTATCAACAATGTCCACATGGTTTCTCTTCTCACGCAACTCCATGGCTGCAGCACTACTGTTGGCTCCACTGGCCAATGCCGGCGGCAGCACGCCCAGCCTGGAAGAGATGTGGCAACTAATCCAGCAACAGAACCAAGAAATTGCTCAATTGCGCAATGAGCTTGCCAATAGCCGCTCTCAAATTCAAGAGACCGCAGTTCAAGCTGAAGTCGCAGTATCTGCTATCGAGTCACTGCAAGCGGTCAGTGACAGTGCGGCCAATAAAACCCATATCGGTGGTTATGGCGAGCTGCACTACAACCAATTGAGCAACGACGAAACAGATGGCCGCAAAGATCAGATAGACTTTCACCGCTTCGTGCTGTTTGCCAACCATCAATTTAGCGATAAATTGCGCTTGGTTTCAGAACTCGAGCTTGAGCACTCCATCGCAGGCGACGGCCAGCCGGGTGAAATCGAACTGGAGCAAGCCTATGTAGAGTGGGACTATGCTGCGCGCCAGCAGGCTAAACTCGGCCTTTTTTTGATCCCCGTTGGCATGCTCAACGAGACACATGAGCCTGAGACCTTCTTTGGTGTAGAACGCAACAATGTTGAGAAGAACATCATCCCTACAACCTGGTGGGAGGGTGGCGCCGCTCTTACTGGGCGCTGGGGTGAAGGCTTTAGCTATGATGCCGCCATCCATTCCGGGCTATTCCTAGATCCAGCGGCTACAAACGGCGACGATGAAATTACGGGGACTTACAAAATTCGCAGTGGCCGACAAAAAGTCGGCAACGCGAACGCCACTGACTTTGCTTACACCGGCCGCTTGCGCTACACCGGCCTACCCGGGCTGAGTTTAAGCGTCAGCGCACAGTATCAAACCGACTTGCTGCAGGGAGAAACCTTTGCCGAGACCGGCGCTGAAAGTATCTCCGCAACGTTATTAGAAGCCCACTTTAGCTGGCAGCGCGGCGACTTCGGCCTTAAAGGGCTCTACGCTCAGTGGGATATTGACTCTGCTATCAACGATATCCAACAAGGCGCCGATAAGCAGACCGGTTTCTATTTAGAGCCAAGCTTTAAAGTCAGCGACAAGCTCGGCCTGTTTGCTCGCTACAGTGAGTGGGACAACAGCGCCGGCAGCAGCAGTGCCGATAGCGACACAAATCAATGGGATATCGGTGTTAACTACTATTTGCATCCTCGCGTGGTCGTCAAGGCGGACTACCAAAACCAAGATGCCGCCAGCGGTGGCTCTGATGGCCTTAATCTTGGAGTGGGCTACTCCTTCTGATGGCGGCGCACTCAGCAAAAATCCATTCGCGCGCGTCACGCAGAGTTGGAGTTGGCTTGTTATTGTTGTTGTTCTCTTGCTGGACGGCATCAGTAGTGCATGCTGAAGTCTATTTGAACCAGGAAGAATTTAGCGCTCGCTACTTTGCTGAACAACCGACTCAGCGTGGTCAGTTGTGGCTCACCGAGGAGCTGAAGAATGCGGCAGAACCCCTGTTAGGACGCAAACCGAGCGGGCTGCGGGTGCGTTATCAGCGCTCTGCTGATGGCTTGCGCAGCGCATGGGTAATGAACGAAATTGGCAAAGAGCTACCTATTACCATCGGTGTGGTTGTAGAAAGCGGTACCATTGTCGGCGTTGAGATACTCGCTTTTAGAGAGAGCCGAGGCTGGGAGGTGCGCTTCCCCGCCTACACCGCCCAGTACCGCAATGCGCGCCTTGAACAGAGCAGACTGAGCCAAAACATCGACGGCATTACTGGCGCTACCTTATCCGTGCGCGCGGTCAATGCAGTTGCTAAACTAGCGCTCTTTTACGCCGAACAGTTAGAGCCTATCTAACTAGCCCGGTTCACTGGGGAGCTCAAATGGGCAAAAAAACACGAGTCTCTGCTGCCATGCGTTGGCACAGTAAAGTGGGTGTTGGTCTGTTTTGGCTACTGATTTTGCTCTGCGTTACCGGCATTGCACTCAACCATACAGACCGTCTGGGGTTATCTAAAACGACTCTCAACCACCCCACACTACTCAAATGGTATGGTCTAGATGGACAAGCTGTGCCGTCTGCAACAGTGCACAGTCAGCACTACGAGCTGCGCAGCCATGCAGCCGATGGGCCGTTGGTTGGCAAGCTCTATCGCAACGATCAACCTCTGACCAGCTGTACGCCTCCGCTTCTCGACAGCGGCCAATTCAGCACGCAACTCGGTCTACTGCTGTGTGGACAAGAGCTCATAGTCGTCACTGCATCAGGCGAGCTTTTTGATATCTGGACGCCACTCGAGGGGCTGCCAGACGGCTTAGTCGCTCTCGACATCACCGACAATCAAGTTGTCGGCATGCACAGTGATGGTCGGCGCTGGCAGCTCGATATCGATCTTTTTTCCGCCACCGCTATTGCACCGACACAAGCCTTACCCGACCCTCAACAGAACACTCAAGCAGCGGGGATCTCTGTGCAGACGCTGCTACTAGATCTGCACAGTGGTCGCCTGTTTGGCGTGATCGGTATCTGGGTGGTGGATATTGCCGGAGTGTTGTTTAGCCTTTTAGCAGTGACAGGCCTGTGGAGTTTTATTCGCCGCTCCCGCTAGCTCAATTGCCAGCAACGATAAAGCCCGTTACCATTAGATGCTGGGCCAACACTGGCAGAAAACCGAGACAGCATATGGGCAGCGACGCTGCCTTTTTTAATTTTTGATACCGCTACCGTTGGAGACCGTGAATGACCTCACCGGCTTTAATGAATACCTATGGTTTGCGCTCCACCACACTGGTGCGCGGCGAAGGCTGCTACCTGTGGGATGACCAACAGCGCCGCTACTTAGATGCCCTTTCAGGTATAGCCGTCTGTGGGCTGGGCCACAGCCACCCCGAGGTGACCGCTGCTATAGCTGAACAGGCGGGTAAGCTGCTGCACTGTTCAAACTATTTCAATATCCCCAAACAAGAACAACTCGGCGAGAAACTTCGCGATCTCTCCGGCATGAGCAATATGTTCTTTGCTAATTCTGGGGCCGAAGCCAATGAAGCAGCGATTAAATTAGCTCGCCTGCACGGCCATCGCAAAGGGATTGCCAAGCCAACGGTGATTGTTACCAACCAATCCTTTCACGGTCGCACAATGGCGACACTCAGCGCCACTGGCAATCGCAAAGTTCACGCCGGTTTTGAACCATTGGTGTCAGGTTTTGCTCGCGCGCCCTACGACGATGTCGAGGCCATTGAGGAAATAGCCAAAAATAACAACGATGTCTGCGCAGTTATGGTGGAACCCATACAGGGCGAAGGCGGTATTCGCGTGCCCAACAAAGAGTATTTGCCAAGACTGCGCGCGCTTTGCGATGAACACGATTGGTTATTAATTTGTGACGAAATACAGACCGGCAATGCGCGTACTGGAAAATTTTTCGCCTACCAACACAGTGCCATACTTCCAGATGTGGTCACCACCGCTAAAGGGCTCGGCAACGGTATGCCAATTGGTGTTTGCATGGTTGCAAAACGCGCCGACGGATTAATGCAGCCAGGCAACCACGGCTCTACCTTCGGTGGTAATCCACTCGCCTGTGCTGCTGCATTGGCAACTCTAAATGTCATAGAACGCGATCAGCTCGAACAGCGCGCCGCTCAACTTGGGTTCTATCTGGCCAGTGCTTTTTGTGAACGCATCGGCAACCATCCAGCCGTCAAAGAGATCCGCGCTGTCGGTTTAATGATTGGTATAGAGCTCAAACACGACTGTCCCGATCTATTCCAAAAAGCGCTCGATACTGGCCTGGTACTCAATGTCACTGCTGGCAATACCGTGCGCTTGCTGCCGCCGCTGATCATGAGTGACGCCCAGGCAGATCAAGTGATCGAAACTGTGATTGCCCTAATTGATGAGCATCACACCGCAACCTCTGCAGTTTAAAGCCTGCAATTTAGGAGCTGTTTATGTCTAACCGCCACTTTTTAACCCTGCGCGATCTCAGCGCCGACGAGTTGATGGGGGTTATCGACCGCGCTCAACAGCTTAAAAAACTCCAGCGCAGCGCCACCGAACACCCACTGCTAAGTGGCAAAGTGTTGGCGATGATTTTCGAAAAATCCTCAACACGCACCCGCGTCTCGTTTGAAGCCGGCATGGCGCAGCTCGGCGGCAGTGCTCTATTTCTCTCGCCAAACGATACCCAGCTGGGGCGCGGCGAACCGATTGAGGACAGTGCGCGAGTGATTTCACGCATGGTCGATATCGTCATGATTCGCACCTTCGGCCACGATAAAATCGAACGGTTTGCAGAGTACTCACAGGTGCCTGTCATCAATGCGCTCTCGGATGACTATCACCCCTGCCAGCTGTTGGCAGACATCCAAACCTTCACCGAAGCTCGCGGCAGCTTAAGCGGCAAAACCGTCAGCTGGATTGGCGATGGCAACAACATGTGTCACTCTTGGATTAACGCCGCAGCAATCCTCGATTTCGAACTGCGCATAGCCACTCCCAAAGGCTACGAACCCAATGCCGAGATTCTCGCAGCTGCAGGTGGCCGCGCCACCATTGGCCACACTCCGGAGCAAGCTGTGCGCGGCTCGCACTTAGTTACGACCGATGTTTTTGCCTCTATGGGCCAAGAACAAGAGCAAGCTGAGAGATTGGCGCGTTTTGATGGCTTCCAAGTTAACCACGCACTGCTCGACAGCGCTGCTGACGATGTGCTGTTTATGCACTGCTTACCCGCCCACCGCGGCGAAGAGGTCTCTGCCGAGTTACTTGAGGATGAACGCATCTCGGTCGTCTGGGAGGAGGCGGAAAACCGCCTGCACGCGCAGAAGGCCTTGATGGCGTTTCTACTTGGGGTATAGTGATTCGGACATAAAAAAACCGCCGCTGTCACCAGCGGCGGTTTTTTTATGTCGAGACCATTATCCGGCGTAATCTACCTCGTCAATCTCGTATTCCACCTCGCCACCGGGCGTTTGTACCGCGACAACATCACCAATCTCTTTGCCGATAAGTGCGCGCGCAATCGGCGATTGATAGGAGATTTTGTTGGATTTCACATCAGCCTCATCATCACCGACGATGGTGTAGGTGACTGTCGCCTCTGTTTCAACATTTAAGATGGTTACCGTAGCGCCAAAAATTACTTTATCGGCGGCGGGAATTTTACTGATATCGATAATCTGAGCGTTGCTCAATTTGGCTTCAATATCTTGAATACGTCCTTCAATAAAACCTTGCTGCTCGCGCGCCGCGTGGTATTCCGCGTTCTCTTTGAGATCGCCGTGTTCACGCGCCTCTGCAATCGCCGCAATCACTTTGGGGCGGTCTTGTTTTTTCAAGCGGTCAAGCTCTTCGCGCAGTGCTGCTTCACCTTGGACCGTCATAGGACTCTTTTGCATTTATTCTCTCCTACCGCTTACGCTGGAATCTGTTGGTGCAGATCTTGCAATTTGCGCACGGTAATATCGCCTGCGTAATGCAGCGCATCGCAAACGGCGTTGCCGCCCGCCAGTGTGGTGGTGTAGTAGACTCGGTGTTGCTCGGCACTTGAGCGAATCGCCGAGGAGTCGGCTATCGCCTGACGCCCCTCTGTTGTGTTGACGATCAGATCGATCTTATCGCTCTTAATCATGTCGACAATGTGCGGGCGGCCCTCTTTAACTTTGGCTACACGTTCAACCTCAATACCTGCTGCGATCAATACATCAGCCGTGCCGCGTGTGGCGTAAAGGGTAAAGCCAAGCTCAACAAAACGTTTAGCTAGCTCGGCAACACCGTCTTTGTCGCGCTCACGAACACTGATAAATACCGAACCACCGCGCGGGATCTCGTCACTGGCGCCGAGCTCGGCTTTGCCATAGGCCTCGGCAAAACTGTCGCCAACACCCATGACTTCACCGGTCGACTTCATCTCGGGACCGAGAATGGGGTCGATACCTGGGAACTTGTTAAATGGGAACACCGCCTCTTTGACACTGAAGTAGGGCGGAATAATCTCTTTGGTGAACTTTTGACTGGCCAGTGTCTGACCCACCATGCAGCGGGCGGCCACTTTGGCCAGCGAGCGACCGATACATTTTGAGACAAACGGGACAGTGCGCGAGGCACGTGGATTCACCTCGATGACATAGATCTTGCCATCTTGGAGTGCCAGCTGAACATTCATCAGACCACGCACACCCAACTCTAGAGCCATTTTGCGGCAGATTTCGCGCATCTCGTCTTGTACTTCGGCCGGCAGACTATACGGTGGCAGAGAGCAAGCCGAATCACCAGAGTGAATACCTGCCTGCTCGATATGTTGCATGATCGCGCCGATAACCACTGTTTCGCCATCGCTGACAGCATCGACATCGACCTCGATGGCTGTTGGCAAGAAGAAATCTAAAAGCACAGGAGAGTCGTCAGAGACCTTAACTGCGCTGGTCATATAGTGCGCCAGCTCTTCTTCTTTGTAGACAATCTCCATGGCGCGGCCACCGAGAACATAAGAGGGGCGGACAACCAGCGGGTAGCCAATTTTCTCGGCCAAGCCGATCGCTTCTTCGGCGCTGCGGGCAGTTGCATTCGGTGGTTGCAACAAACCCAATTTATCGATCATTTGCTGGAAGCGTTCACGGTCTTCAGCGCGATCGATGGCATCTGGAGTTGTACCGACAATCGGTACCCCAGCCGCCTCAAGTGCGCGCGCCAATTTCAGCGGAGTCTGCCCACCAAATTGGACAATCACCCCAGCGGGGTTTTCTATCCGCACGATCTCCAGGACATCTTCCAAGGTGACGGGCTCAAAGTAGAGGCGATCAGACGTGTCGTAATCGGTGGATACGGTCTCGGGATTACAGTTAACCATGATGGTTTCGTAACCGTCATCGCGCATCGCCAACGCGGCGTGAACACAGCAGTAGTCAAACTCAATTCCCTGACCAATGCGGTTGGGACCACCTCCGAGCACCAAAATTTTCTGTCTGTCACTCGGCTGCGCCTCGCACTCCTCCTCGTAGGTTGAGTACATGTAGGCGGTATCGGTGGCAAATTCTGCGGCACAGGTATCGACACGCTTATAAACCGGATGAATCCCCAGTGCCTGGCGGTGATCGCGGACCGCGTCTTCACTGCACGCCAGCAGTTCTGCCAGGCGTTTGTCGGCAAACCCTTTGCGCTTGAGGCGATAGAGCTGATCGCGGTTTAATGTATCGATGGTTTGACCGACCAGACGCTGTTCGTCTGCGATCAAGTCAGCAATTTGCACCAAGAACCAACGGTCAATCTTGGTAATATCGAACAGTTCTTCAACACTCATGCCGGCGCGCATTGCATCGGCCAAGTACCAAATCCGCTCGGGGCCCGCCTCTGCCAACTCGCTGAGCAGTGTCGACTGATCGGCCTGATCGGGAGCGAGCACTGGGTCAAAACCACTGACGCCGACCTCTAGGCCGCGCAGTGCTTTTTGCATCGACTCCTGGAACGAGCGGCCAATCGCCATCACCTCACCGACAGACTTCATTTGAGTGGTCAGTTTGGCGTTAGCTTGGCTAAATTTTTCAAAAGCAAAGCGTGGTATTTTAGTCACCACGTAGTCGATGCTCGGCTCAAACGAGGCCGGCGTGCGGCCGCCAGTAATTTCGTTTTGCAGCTCGTTGAGGGTATAACCGACCGCCAATTTCGCCGCCACTTTAGCGATCGGGAAGCCGGTCGCCTTAGAGGCCAGCGCCGAACTTCGCGAAACACGCGGGTTCATCTCAATAACAATGAGCCTGCCGCTGTCTGGGTCTACGGCAAATTGCACATTGGAGCCGCCAGTTTCTACACCGATTTCGCGCAATACCGCCAGCGAGGCGTTACGCATAATTTGGTACTCTTTATCGGTCAGAGTCTGGGCGGGTGCCACGGTGATCGAATCACCGGTATGGATACCCATAGGGTCGAGATTTTCGATTGAGCAGATAATAATGCAGTTGTCCTCGCGATCGCGAACCACCTCCATCTCGTACTCTTTCCAGCCGATCAGCGACTCATCGATCAACAGCTCATTGGTTGGCGACAGATCGAGACCACGGCGACAGATCTCTTCAAACTCTTCGCGGTTGTAGGCGATACCACCACCTGAACCACCCATAGTGAACGATGGGCGAATAATACAGGGGAAGCCAAAGCGGTGAGAGATCTGCTCTGCCTCTTCCAAGCTGTGAGCAATACCAGAATTAGGCGTATCTAGACCGATCGCCTTCATTGCCTTGTCAAAACGCTCGCGGTCTTCCGCTTTATCGATAGCGTCAGCGTTGGCGCCGATCATTTCAACACCAAACTCTTCTAGCACGCCGTGCTTTGAGAGATCGAGCGCACAGTTCAATGCTGTTTGTCCGCCCATGGTCGGCAGCAGCGCATCGGGGCGCTCTTTCTCAATAATTTTTGCCACTGTGCGCCACTCGACAGGCTCGATGTAAGTGGCGTCAGCCATCGCTGGATCAGTCATGATGGTGGCCGGGTTAGAGTTGACCAAAATCACTCTAAAGCCCTCTTCGCGAAGCGCTTTACACGCTTGCGCACCGGAGTAGTCAAACTCGCACGCCTGGCCGATAACAATCGGGCCGGCACCAATGATGAGGATACTTTTTATGTCGGTTCTTTTTGGCATAGCGCTGCGGGTTCCTGCGGCTGTCTTAATCTAATTTTTAAAGTGGCTACTCTCTGCTCGATCTTGCGATCAGTGAGCTTTGTCAGCATCCATCAGTTCTATAAAGTGGTCAAATAGCACCGCGGCCTCATGCGGGCCGGGGCTCGCCTCAGGGTGACCCTGGAAGCTAAAAGCGGGGCGATCGGTACGCTCAATTCCTTGCAGCGACCCGTCAAAAAGTGAGCGGTGAGTCGCGACCAGGCAATCGGGCAGAGAGCCCTCATCGACAGCAAAACCATGGTTTTGGCTAGTAATCATGACTGTTTTGGACGCTAAAGCTTCAACGGGGTGGTTGGCACCGTGATGGCCAAACTTCATTTTTTGGGTTTTTGCGCCAGAGGCCAATGCCAACAGCTGGTGACCAAGGCAGATGCCAAATAGAGGAATTTTGGCTTCTAGCAGCGATTTGATCGCCTCAATGGCATAGTCGCAGGGCTCTGGATCACCGGGGCCGTTGGAGAGGAACACACCGTCGGGCTGCATTGCCAGTACTTCGCTAGCGGGAGTTTTAGCCGGCACCACAGTGAGATCGCAGCCGCGGTCGGTAAGCATGCGCAAAATATTGTGTTTGACGCCAAAATCGTAAGCGACCACTTTGTATGGGCGTTCAGCTACCTCGCGGTGCCCACTGCCCAACTGCCAGCTTCCTTCACTCCAGCTGTACTGTTGTTGGCAGGTGACTTCTTGGGCCAAATCCAAGCCTTGCAGGCCGGCAAATTTGCGCGCAGCTTCTAGCGCTTGCTGCTCGTCAATATCTCCGGCCATCAGGCAACCGCTCTGGGCCCCCTTCTCGCGTAAAATCTTAGTCAGCTTGCGCGTGTCGATATCGGCGATACCGAGGATATTGTTGTCTTTGAGGTAGCCGTCCAGCGACTGTTCAGAGCGGAAATTGGAAGCCAGCAGCGGTAGATCGCGTATAACTAAACCAGCTACATGCACGCCGGAGGATTCGCTGTCCTCTCGATTAACGCCTACATTGCCGATATGCGGGTAGGTGAGCGTCACTATTTGGCGAGCGTAGGAGGGGTCTGTAAGGATCTCTTGATAACCGGTCAGAGCGGTATTGAACACCACCTCACCCACAGAACAACCATCACTACCGATAGCTGAACCTTTAAAAACTGTGCCATCAGCTAGAACCAAGATGGCGGGGCGATGGTTTTCGGGACTCACACGACCTCCTAAAAAGTGCAATTAAAGAGTAGATCTGAGTGGCCATTTGCACAGCAATGGCTTTTTTTATGGGCCAAATTGTAAAAAAGCGAGATGAAACACTAGGGTCTCATCTCGCTTAATTAGAACTATTCTGGCCGCATACTCCCGGATCTAGGCTGCCCTAAATGGACAGAATCTAGGACAGTATTGTACAGCCAATGTTCGCTATCTGTCTATCTAATCCGATGCCTTAATGGCAAATAGAGGCAGCTTTAACGCAACCCGAGCACATCCTGCATATCAAACAAACCGCGCTCTTTGGCACCGAGCCAAGCCGCTGCACGCACCGCGCCACGGGCAAAAGCCATGCGGCTAGAGGCTTTGTGAGTAATTTCTATGCGCTCACCCTCGGCGGCAAACAATACCGTGTGATCGCCGACGACGTCCCCCCCGCGCACCGTCGCAAAGCCGATCGTCTCACGCTCGCGGGCACCGGTTTGACCCTCGCGACCATAGACGGCCACTTCTCTCAGATCGCGACCCAGCGGTTTAGCCACCGCTTCACCGAGTGAGAGCGCCGTGCCCGAAGGAGCATCCACTTTATGCCGGTGATGAGCTTCGATAATCTCAATGTCGACCTCATCGCCGAGCACCGACGCTGCCATCTCTGCCAACTTAAAGCAAAGATTTACGCCGGTGGCGTAGTTTGAGGCGATGCACAGAGCGCTCTGCTCACCCATAGACTCCACTTCTGTACGCTGCTCGGCAGTAAAACCGGTAGTCCCTACCACCAAGCGCTTATTGTGGTTGGCGCACCAGGCAGCGTTGGCCACCGTGGCCTGAGGGACAGTAAAATCTATCAGCACATCAAACTGATCGGCCTGAGAGGTTAATTCGCTGCTGAGCAGCACATTGTTGCGACCAATACCGGCCAATTCTCCGCTGTCGACGCCAATCAATGAGCTGTCCGGGCGTTCCAGTGCAACCGTTAATTCCGCTTCTCTAGATAGCGACAGCGCCTCAATTAAGGTTTTTCCCATTCGCCCACCGGCACCGGTCACTGCCACTCTAATCATATGCTCTCTCTCAGTGCTAAACGCACGCAGTTAGGTCAACCTGTCAGATTATCGAAGAATTTTTTCACGCCGGCAAACCAAGTCTCGCTTTTCGGTGAATGCTTGCGTTTACCACCGAGACTCTCTTCAAATTTTTCCAGCAAATCACGCTGTTCGCTGCTGAGGTGAACGGGAGTTTCAATTAGCACTCGACAGAGCAGATCACCCGCACCACCACCGCGCACGGGGGCCACACCCTTGCCGCGCAAGCGGAACAGTTTCCCGGTCTGTGTCTCCGCCGGAATCTTTAACTTAACCTTGCCACCTAAAGTAGGCACTTCGAGTTCTCCACCCAAAGCCGCCTGAGAGAAGCTAATCGGGACTTCACAGTGGAGGTTGGCACCGTCGCGAACAAAAATGGGGTGCTCGCGCACCACAACTTGAACGTAGAGATCCCCAGCCGGACCACCCTGGGGACCGGCCTCGCCTTTGCCCGAAAGTCGTATACGATCGCCACTGTCTACACCCGGAGGGATCTTAACCGAGAGTGTCTGGCGCTCTTCGCGCAAACCCTGGCCGTGACAATCTCCGCATGGGTCGGTAATGGTTTTGCCGCGCCCATGGCACTGTGGACAGGTTTGCTGCACCGAGAAAAACCCTTGCGACATACGAACTTGGCCATGCCCTTGGCACGTCCCACAGGTAGAAGTAGAAGTTCCAGGGCGCGCGCCGCTACCTTCGCAAGTGTCGCAATGCACTACAGTAGGCACTTTGATCTCTACGGTTTTACCGCGCACAGCGTCCTCTAGAGAGAGGGCCAAATCGTAGCGCATATCCGAACCGCGCGCCGGGCCACCGCGTCCGCGACCGCCACCACCACCGAAAATATCCCCAAAAACGTCGCCAAAGATGTCACTAAACCCGGCACCGCCCGCTTGGCTTTGACCGTCGACACCGGCATGCCCAAAGCGATCATAGTTAGCTCGCTTCTCTTGGTCGCCGAGCACCTCGTACGCTTCCTGAGCCTCTTTAAACTTTTCCTCCGACTCTTTATTGTCGGGGTTGCGATCGGGGTGATGCTTCATAGCGACACGTCGAAATGCCTTTTTCACTTCGGCTTCGCTGGCGCCCTTTTCGACACCGAGTATTTCGTAGTAATCGCGCTTAGACATAAAGTAACTCTTTTAATTCCTAAATTGGCTGTATCTCATCAACAACAGCGCGGGGCATAACCCCGCGCTGTGGATACCGCTTGTTGACAACCTTATTTGCTGTTGTCGTCTTTAACCTCTTCAAACTCTGCATCAACTGCATCGTCGGCGCCATCTTGCGGCTGCTCAGCTCCCGCTTCTGCACCTTGCTCAGCATACATCTTTTGAGCTAGCGCAGAGGATGCCTCGGAAAGCTTAGCCGTAGCGGCTTCAATCACTGCGACATCATCACTCTTGACCGCTTCTTCCACTTCAGCCACTGCAGCTTCAATAGCTTGCTTCTCTTCGTCAGTTGCCTTATCGCCAGCCTCCTCTAAAGTTTTCTTAGCGGCGTGCGCCAAACCGTCGGCACTGTTGCGAGCTTGGATCAAAGCCTCGAATTTCTTGTCGTCTTCGGCATTCGCCTCGGCATCGCGTACCATTGCATCAATCTCTTCATCGGAGAGACCAGAGGACGCCTTGATGACAATTGACTGCTCTTTACCGGTTGCTTTGTCTTTGGCACCAACGTTCAAAATGCCGTTCGCATCGATATCGAACGTCACTTCAATTTGCGGCATACCGCGCTGAGCAGGTGGAATATCGGCGAGATCGAAGCGACCCAATGACTTGTTCTGCGCAGCTTGCTTGCGCTCACCCTGCACTACGTGAATAGTCACTGCCGTTTGGTTGTCGTCGGCAGTCGAGAAGATCTGTGACTTCTTAGTGGGGATAGTCGTGTTTTTCTCGATCAACGCAGTCGCTACGCCACCCATAGTTTCAATACCCAGCGACAGCGGAGTCACATCGAGCAGCAACACATCGGTCACATCACCAGAGAGAACAGCGCCCTGCAATGCTGCACCCACCGCGACGGCTTCATCGGGGTTTACATCTTTGCGGGGCTCTTTGCCAAAGAAAGTAGTCGCTGCTTCTTGCACTTTAGGCATGCGTGTCTGCCCGCCAACCAAAATCACTTCATCGATTTCGGAGGCACTTTTGCCAGCATCTTTTAGAGCCAACTTAACCGGCTCCAGAGAGCGCTGGATCAAGTCATCGACCAGCGATTCCAATTTGGCACGGGTCATTTTCACAACCAAATGTTTGGGGCCAGTAGCATCTGCAGTGATGTAGGGCAGGTTAATCTCGGTCTGCTGGCTTGAAGAGAGCTCAATCTTAGCTTTCTCGGCTGCTTCTTTGAGGCGCTGCATTGCCAGCGGATCACCACTCAGATCAATGCTGCTCTCTTTTTTGAATTCATCGGCGAGGTATTCGATCAGGCGCATATCGAAATCTTCACCACCCAAGAAGGTGTCACCGTTGGTGGCGAGCACTTCGAACTGTTTTTCACCATCTACATCGGCAATCTCGATGATTGAGATATCAAACGTACCACCACCAAGATCGTAGACGGCAATCACACGATCGCCAGCTGCTTTGTCCATACCATAAGCCAACGCGGCAGCAGTGGGCTCGTTGATGATGCGTTTAACTTCTAGCCCAGCAATGCGCCCAGCATCTTTGGTAGCTTGGCGCTGCGCATCGTTAAAGTAAGCCGGAACGGTAACCACGGCTTCTGTGACAGCTTCACCGAGATAGTCTTCTGCAGTCTTCTTCATTTTTTTGAGGATCTCTGCAGAGATCTGCGGGGCCGCTTTTTTATCGCCCTTTACTTCAACCCAAGCATCACCGTTGTCTGCCTTAACAATTTTATAAGGCACCATCTTGATGTCTTTTTGCACGACTTCGTCTTCGAAGCGGCGGCCGATGAGACGCTTGATAGCATATAGTGTATTTTCTGGGTTAGTGACTGACTGGCGCTTCGCCGACTGCCCCACTAAAATTTCATCGTCGGCAGTAAATGCGACGATAGAGGGTGTAGTGCGCGCACCTTCTGAATTTTCAATAACACGCGGCTTATCGCCTTCAAGCACAGCGACACAAGAGTTGGTGGTACCCAAATCAATACCGATAATTTTAGCCATGATTCATACTCCGAATTTTAAACGTCTTTGCTAACCTCTACAGAGCTCTAACTGGCAACTTTTGTTGGCTTCAGCTGCTCTGCACTTATCTCTTATGTGGGTCCACAACCCTCTATTTCAAGGGGTTAATCAGACCTAAATAAAAAAACTTTTTTGACCTACTACTCTGCAGCTTTAGAAACCACGACCATTGCTGGGCGCAGCAGACGACCACTGAGCGTATAACCTTTCTGAAATACCTCCATGACCGTGTTGGGCTCCAACTCCGGATTGGGGACCTGGGCCATCGCTTGACTGAGCTCCGGATCAAAGGGCTCTCCGATAGGGTTGACTGCCACCAGATCAAACTTATTCAGCACATCGGTAAAGCTCTTTAAGGTTAATTCCAGTCCTTCTCGAACGGCCTTTTGTGTCTCGTCATCACTGTCGATTGCCGCTAGCGCCCGCTCTAAATTATCAACCACAGGCAGCAGTTCGCCGGCAAACTTTTCTAAAGCAAATTTGTGCGCATTGGCAACATCGCGTTCCGCTCGACGCCGTACATTTTGCATCTCAGCCTGAATGCGCAGCATCTGCTCGCGACTCTCTTGCAACTGATCATCGACCGATGGCTCGGGCTGTGGCTCGGCGCCTTCTTCTCGATGCTCATCTTCTACTGTCTGCTGATCTTCCAGATCGGGGTTTTCGTCCTGGGCTTTATTGTCTTCGTCACTCACATCAAGTCCTCAACTGTTGCGCAAAAAATACGCGATAAAATCACAGGCGGCTGCAACCCCCCTTATCCCTTAGCACCTATATGGGGATTGTTTTATCGGATTCAACTCTAGACTAACGTCAGACAACAATTGTTAGCGATCACATTAGAGGCTATGATTTCATTCAACTTACTGCTGCGTGAAGATCACTGTGCTGCTGACACTGACAATCCAAAATTACACTCTGGCAGAGCGCCTGGAGCTAGACTTCAAGGCCGGCACCAGTGCCATCACCGGCGAGACAGGTGCAGGAAAGTCACTGATACTAGACGCTCTGGGCATGGCCTTGGGGGATCGTGCCGACAGTGACACCATCCGCCACGGCGCCAATAGTGCTGTCGTAGCGGCACAATTTGATCTCACCGATCTACCTGAGGCCCGCCAGTGGCTTGAGGAGAGAGAATTCGGCACTAATGAGTGTCTCCTGCGTCGCTCATTTTCACGAGATGGCCGCTCAAAAGGCTATATCAACGGCCAGCCCGCCACCATGGGGCAGCTTAAAGAGCTTGGCGAGCTGCTCCTAGAGATACACGGTCAACACGAACACCACTCGCTGTTGAAGCGCGAAAGCCAGCGTCAGTTGCTTGACAACTTTGGCGGTTACAGCGAACTTCTCGACCAAGTGCAAAAGGCCTATCGGGCCTGGAACAGTGCACAACAACAGCTCACCGCACGCGAGGCTAATGCCGCAGAGCTGGCTGAGCGCGCAGCCCTGCTGCGCTTTCAAATAGAAGAGCTTACCCCGGTGGCCATCAGCGAGGAGGAGTACAGCCGTTTAGAAAATGAGCACGCCGCTCTAGCCAACGCTGAACAAATTATTCAAGACTCTCAGCGCGCACTGCTACTTTGTGAAGGCGGAGATAAAGAAGGCATTCGAGACAGCATCAACAAGGCCATCAGTTATCTCAAGGGCATTAAAAACCCTCCCTTAGCCCTGCAAACCAGCACTGAATTACTTCAAAGCGCGCTCATACAGGTAGAGGAGTCGAGCCATGAGATCTCCTCTTATATCGACCATTTTGAGGCAGATCCAGAGCGACTAGCGCAGCTCGACCGTCAACTGGGTGAGCTGCATTCGATGGCGCGCAAATACCGGCGTGATCCGATAGAGCTGCAACATCGCCTCAACGAGATATCAGAAGAACTGTCCCATTGTGACGACTCCGATGAGGCCTTGGAGGAGCTTCGAAAGTCAGTGTCTGCAAATTTGCAACTTTATACCGAGAGCGCTTCAAAACTCAGTCGCAAACGCCAAACTGCAGCTAACAAGCTTTCAAAAATGGTCAACCAACAGCTCGCCGCGCTTGCTATGCCCGAGGCGGTTGTTCAGTTTGAATTACAGCCATTAGAGCAACCCAGCAGTCACGGCAATGAGGCAGTTGAACTGCTGATTGTCACCAATGCAGGACAACCGCCAAAGTCTCTTCAGAAAATAGCCTCTGGCGGCGAGCTTTCACGTGTCAGTTTGGCAATACAGGTCAGTGCAGCAGATCAAAGTGGTGTACCAACGCTGTTGTTTGACGAAGTGGATGTCGGCATTGGCGGCGCCACAGCGGATGTTGTCGGACAACTGTTGCGCGGGCTTGGCGAGCGCGGCCAGGTGATCAGCGTCACCCATCAAGCACAAGTGGCCGCTAGAGCGCACCACCACTTTGTCGCCAGTAAGTCTCAAGGCTTTGCCACGATGACACCTCTAAACGATGAGCAGAGGGGTGAGGAATTGGCACGCATGCTGGGTGGAGCCAAAATCACCCAGCAAACATTAGCCCACGCCAACGAGATGTTGCAGCTGGCAAACTCAGAATGACAACAACACTAATCACTGGAGCCACAGCATGATCGATCTATATACCTCAGCCACACCGAATGGGCACAAAGTAAGCATCATGCTTGAAGAGCTCGGCGTTGATTACCAGGTCCTCTCAATTGACTTAAGTAGCGGCGAACAGAAACAGCCCGAATTTTTAGCAATCAATCCTAACGGCAGAATTCCCGCGATTGTTGACCGCAGTGAAGATGACTTTGCTGTTTTCGAATCGGGTGCGATCATGCTCTATCTTGCTGAGAAGACAGGTCAATTGTTACCCACTGACATGAAGCAACGCAGTGTGGCGATGCAGTGGTTGATGTTTCAAATGGGTGGTATAGGTCCAATGATGGGCCAGGCAAACGTTTTCTACCGCTATTGGCCAGAGGTCTATCAACCCGCTATCGACCGCTACCAAAATGAATGCAATCGACTTTTTGGTGTACTTGAAAGTCGTTTGGAGCATCATGAATACTTGGCCGGAGAACTTTCTGTCGCTGATATTGCCACTTATCCCTGGGTGCGAACACATCGCTGGTCGGGTGTGCCTGTTGACGACTTTCCTGCACTGCAGGCATGGCTAGCCAGGCTAGATGCGAGACCAGCCTTTGAGCGTGGCCTTAAGATACCGGCACCCATGGTCGCACCAGGCGATGAAGATGCCAACGCTAGGTTTATTAAAGGTGCACAATCGATTCTCGCCACCTAACAATGAATCTCTTATAGAACAAACAGCCCCTGAAAAAGAGTTTTTCAGGGGCTTTTTTGTGGGGCACTAAACAGCCCTCTTTGTTTCGGACTTCAACTTATAAGAGCCACACTGCGAATCACGCCGCGAGTGGTGTATTTGGATCCGTTGTAAAACCCCACGCAAAAAACCCGAGACACTTTCGGGGCTCGGGTCGTTTATTTTGATAAAGGGACAGGGCTGGCGCTGGGCACTGAGTCAGCACGCGTTTCTGGCAGCTTTTCTGGAACTTTTTATGACAACTTTCCCCGGAACAACAAAAAACCCCCAGCCATAAGGCTGAGGGTTGTCTGTTTAGAAGCCTGGCGATGACCTACTCTCACATGGG
>JBLYYE010000051.1:0-4339 GCA_048549915.1 Porticoccaceae bacterium | reverse complement strand
CCTGAGCGCGGGCTTCTGCATAATCGTCGCTCTGCAGTACAACATCAGCGCGCCCCACCGAGTCGTCAATGGTAATCACACTTAAATCTTCGCCGCGCAGTTCCAAACCCTTGGCCGTGGCGTCAATGTCACTGTAAGATCCGCCGCTTCCGCCTGTGGCAGAGGCGCTAATTTGCGCTAGGGCATCCAGGTGATCGATATCGGCATTAGCGTTACCACCTAGCTGCACCTCAACTGCGGTGACGTAAAGATCCATATCGGCAGCGCGTGCCGGCGTGGCCCCCTCACTAACCATGATCGTGGCAGCGACCAGCTCACCACTCTCTGCATCGGTCAGCAGCTCGCCGGTCTCGGCATCAACCTGACCAATAGAAGCAGTCACATCAACATAAGTTAGCTCTACGCTTTGGCCGCTCGAGTTGTCCACCTCAACATAGAGCCCATCGACATAGGCCTCAACGTAAATACCTAGATTGTTAACTCCATCGCCAATCGCAATGCCGGCCATTGCATCAATTTCTACTGTAGAAACGGTTGATTCACCGGTTACCGAGGCAGTGCTCTCAGCATAGATCTCAACACCCTCAACATCTACATTGTAATTTCCTGCATCGCCCACTGAGCGAGCGCTCGCAGTTACGGTGCTATCCTGTACAAATACCGACTCACCGATTAGCGAAGCACCATCTGCACTGACATAGGCAACCTCGTCGCCACGCGCCACAGAGGTAACCGTGCTGTCGCGCAGCGTTGCATGGTCACCACTGTCGTCGCCATAGGACTCAATATCGATACCCTCAGCGAACACAGACTGGGCATCCGATGCGGCGGCATCGGCAGAGACAGTAACGCTATCCACTGTCACCGATCCGTCATCACTTTCAAGATAAGCGCCTTGGGCAGTGGCATTATCACCTTCTGCGTAGACATCTACAGCAATGCCAATGCCACCGAGGTAGACATCCTGATCTGCAGTGGCACTGACGCCTACTGCATCCACCACATCCTCACCGCTGCGGGACTCCCAACTGACGTCGACACGACCGCTACCGGTAATTGAAATATCGCCAGTAATAGATTCGTTATCATAGGCGTCCAATCCCGTCTCTTGGGTGTCCGCGTAAATACCGATAATATCGCTGTAGCCTACCACCTCATCAACAGCATCGACATCGACAGCGCCATCGAGAACGATGGTGATATCACCGTCCATGGACGCCTGATCAGGCGTTACATCTAAGGTATGAGTAAATGGAGTGCCTGAATGGTTGTGTGGGTCATCTGTATCTGCAGTAAAGGTTGTGTCGCCGGTGGGATCGCCTTCGGCTTCGACAAAAATACCAAACGCTTCTTCCACATCGACAAGAGCGCCTTCATTAAGAGTCAGCGACACATTGCCATCGGCTGTACCCCAATCAATATTGGCATCCCAGCTGCCCGGGGTGCCATCGGTGTAGATAGCATCATCTGGATCATGATCAAAGTCGCGATCATCCCATGTCTGGATGCTTATGCCGTGCTCGCCGTCAGCCGTCACATCACCTGTTGCCGTAAGGACTACCGAAAGATCATCAATCGCATCACAGGAATCGTAGGCCAACTGCGAGCTGACAGCGCTACTAACAGTGTGGCTGGCCAGAGCACCATCACAAACCGAAGCATCTGCAACGGCATCGCTGGGCGCCACGACCATTCCAGCAGTGGCGACACCCGCCACTGCCCAGACGCTGCGCGCCAATGGGTTCATGGCAAACAAACCCTGGGGGGCAACCACTGACGAGCTAGCCATAGGCCGGCGGCGAACCACCCCTACGCGGCGCAGATTGCGCTGAGTAAAGCGACGGAATGCGCGGCTAATTTTATTTAAGGCTCGTTTTTTGGTGATGCGACTCATAACTATCTCCGGGCGTCTGACGCCTATTTCCATGATGTTTTTTTTAACACAATGCCAACTCAAAATTGGCATTGCATTTTTTCCTACGCCATTAAACGACAAAGTTATGGCAATATTGTTACTAACTATATTGGATTAACTCTATTAAATAAACCTCTTTTACTTAGACTGCCTGTTTTTTTTAACTTGGCCTCATCCCAACTCGCCAGTACACTTTGTTCAACCGCTTTCCGCTGGACTGTTGTATGTCAACGTTTTTTCTTCCTGAACACTTTCGCAATCGCCCCTACGCTGCCGGCAAGCTACAAGAGATCGTCCAATGGGCCTCAGCCAGCCATCCTTTTTATCGCCAAAAATATCAGCGCGACCTCAGCTCCCCTTGCGAAATCCCACTATTGACACGCGCCGAGATACTCGCCAATAACGATCTACTGCTCAACAACCACCCTGAGACCGGGCGCACCAGCGGTTCAACCGGTATCCCTGTGCGCTTTTCTTGGTCCGAAGAGCGACAACAAATCAGTCGCAGAGAGAGCCTCGAGTACACCAACCAATGGCTCGGCGGCGCACTGCCGCGGGCAAAAATCATACGACTCAAGGGCGCGTCTGACCCAGAGAGCGCCGATATTGGCCTGTCAGCACAAGAACAGGTAAATTTTCTGCAGCAACGCTTTCAGACAGCCAACGCCACCTCGGTAATTACTTACCCCACCAATGCTGCAGAGCTAAGCCAACATATCCTCGACAACCAGATCGATATGAGCCATATCCAACGCTTTAGCTGCTATGCGGAGGCTTTTGAGAGTTGGCAAGAGCAATTAGTCCAACGTGCATTCCCCAATGCCCGCATCTACACCACTTATAGCGCCACCGAGCTTGGAATGATTGCCGCTCGCTGCCCGTACGAGCCCAATTTTCATCATGTATTCGCCAAAAAACTGGCTGTAGAAATACTTGATCAAAACCACCGCCCCTGTACAGAGGGCGCAATAGGGCGCGTGGTGATTACGGATTATTTCAACCGTCGCTCACCATTCATCCGCTACGATATCGGCGATCTGGCGGCATACGCAAAGTGCCCTTGCGGCAAGATAAATCTGCCCGCTTTAACTCAGATAACTGGCAAGGTGCGCGGCCTGCTAAGACGGCCTAATGGGCAGCGGGTAATGTTTTCAAATTTAGATGCCGCCCTGCGCGATATCCCCGGGATTGCTCAGTTTCAAGTGGTACAAAAAAGTCTCACCCACCATATTTTGCGTTTTGTGGCATCGCCCGGGCTCAACACAGCTTTATTTGCAGAGCAGGCGAAAGCGCTCTTTTATGCTGAATTCGGACCCACAATAACGCTAGCCCTGCAGCAAGAGGACACAATTGAACGTGGCAGTAATGGCAAATTCTATGCTTCAATTTGTGAAATTGATTAACGCCTTCTCTTCAAACGCTATACTCAGCGATCAAATATCAACCTAAGGGCGAACGTGAATAACAAAGACTACCAATCCATCTTTAATCAGCGCGGGCACCTTTATAATGCGGCCACTTCGCTCTGCCCTACGGCGCGTGATGCCGAGCTCGTGGCGCTTTTAGATCTAATAAACTTTGACGGACACCATCGGCTTTGCGATGCACCGGCAGGCGGTGGGTTTGTAGCTGAGGGAGTGAGACGTTTAAATTACAGCGAGTGCCCAATCACTTGTGTTGAACCCGCCGAAAAATTTGCCGCAGCCATATCCGACCAATTTAATGTTCATATCGCGGGCATAGACCAGATCCCCACCGCCGACCGGCAATTTACCATTGTCGCCAGCCTCGCCGGGCTCCATCACGTTTCGCAACGCCAGGGAATTTTTGATGAATGGCGGCGTGTTACGGCAGAGGGCGGCCAATGCGTAGTGGCAGATGTAGCAACAAATACCGGAAGTGGCAAATTTTTGAATGGCTTTGTTAACGATTACTGCCCCGGTGGGCACGAAGGGGTGTTCTTTGAGCAGGGGGAATTCAGCGTTCTTCTGCAAAACTCGAGATTTGAACCCTGTAGCGATCAACTACAAACTGTACCTTGGCGCTTTAGCGATACTCGCCAGATGGGTATTTTTTGTAAAAATCTCTTTGGGCTTCAGAACGTAACAGCCGAAGAGGTTGCTGCTGCATTGAGCCAAACAGTAGGGACACGACAAAACAGTGATGGCCAGATAGAGTTGCTTTGGCAGTTACAATACGCCAAGGGTATCGCTCGCTAGTTTTTGCATACCAAGCTCCGTTAGTGTCTCTGCTTTTCCAGGGGCTTTTTTGTAGACGACTAAATAGCCCTCGCTGTTTCGCGCAATAACTTATAAAAGCCTCACTGCTTTTATGACAACTTTCCCCGGAACAACAAAAAACCCCCAGCCATAAGGCTGAGGGTTGTCTGTTTAGAAGCCTGGCGATGACCTACTCTCACATGGG
>JBLYYE010000050.1:0-7918 GCA_048549915.1 Porticoccaceae bacterium | reverse complement strand
TCTTTGAGACGGCTGCAGCCTATTTGGCTGATAACTCTAGCAGTGCGGCAGTGCGCGCTGCTATGCAGCTGCCCAACGGCTACGATCGCGAAGAGTGGCAGCGTATGTGCGCCGAAATGTATTGGCAGGCGATGCTGATCCCCGAGCAACACGATGGCCTCGGCCTGGGTTTTGTTGAGGTAATAGGGCTGGTAGAAAAAATGGGCGAGCGACTGAGTTGTTCACCCTTTATCAGCTCTGCTGTTGTGGTCGCCAGTGCACTGGCCCGAGCGGGAGACGAAAACCAGCAGCAACAGTATTTCTCAGAGCTATTAGAGGGTGGTACAGCAGCTCTGGCTTATCAAGGCAATTCGCGGCTTTGGAGCTCTGAGTCTGTCACAGCAACGGCATCTGCAAATAGTAACGGTTGGCAGTTCGATGGCGACTATCTACTGGTTGCCCATGGCGGTGGTGCCGATAGGCTCCTGTTGGCAGCTCGCGATAATAGTGGCGCCCTGCTCATGGCGCTGCTGCCTGCATCTACACCAGGGATTTCAGTCACTGTACAGCCGACGATGGACCAAACTCGCCCATTGGCGACAGTTTCTGGCCAAGCGGTGCAGGTGAGCGCAGATCAATTGCTCAATAAGGGTCAGTGCTGTGCACGGCTGCTCGATCAGTTAATTGATATTGCAGCCATTGCAGTGGCCGCCGACCAAGTGGGTGGCGCTCAGCAGAGCCTAAATTTAGCCGTAGAGTACACCCAAGAGCGGGTTCAATTTGGACGCACTATTGCCTCGTTTCAAGCCATTAAGCACAAGGCTGCGGACATGATGCTCAAAGCCGAGGCGGCGCGTTCGGTTCTTTACTATGCCGCCTGCGTAGCTGATGAATGGCGCTTGGGAGCGGCTACCCCAGCGCAGTTGGCTGAGGCTGCAGCTATGGCCAAAAGCTACTGCAGTGACGCGTACTATTTTGTTGCTGGAAGCGCAGTGCAACTGTTTGGTGGCGTGGGTATCACTGCGGAGTACGATATTCAGCTCTATTTTAAACGCGCCAAGTCTACCGAAGCTTTTTATGGTGGTGCCAGTTACCACCGCGAACGAATTGCCGCCCAATTATTAGATGCCAGCAGTGCGGAGGTCAGAGCATGAACTTGCGATTCAGTGAAGCCGACGAGCAGTTCCGCATCGAAGTAGCCGCCTGGTTAGAGGCGAATTTGAGCGGTGAATTTGCTCAATTGCGTCACCGCGGCGGACCGGGAGATGAACACAGTTTTGTCGAAGAGCGCAAAGCGTGGGAACAGAAGTTGGCTCGCGGGGGTTGGACCTGTATTGGTTGGCCAACCGAGCATGGCGGCCGAGCCGCTAGTATTGAACAGCAGGTTATCTTCAATGAAGAGTATGCCCGCGCTGGTGGACCGGGCCGCATCGGCCACATCGGCGAGACTTTAATGGGCCCAACTCTGATTGCTTATGGCAGTGCCGAGCAGCAGGCGCGCTATCTGCCGGGGATTCGCGAAGGTCGCGATTTTTGGTGTCAGGGTTACTCCGAGCCCGCTGCTGGATCAGATTTAGCCAATGTAAAAACTCGCGCTGAGCAAGATTCACAGAGTGGCCAGTGGCGTATAAATGGTCAAAAGGTTTGGACCTCTTGGGCAACTGAATCAGATTACTGTTTTGTTGTTGCGCGCACGCTAGCGGGTTCAGTTGGCCATAAGGGGCTCGGCTTCTTTATGGTCAAGCTCGACCAGCCCGGCGTATCAGTGCGGCCGATCGAACAGCTCACCGGTAGTGCCGAGTTTAATGAGGTGTTTTTTGATGATGCTGTTTGTGACGCTGCGGACCTGGTCGGTGGGCCTGAGCAGGGCTGGCAAGTGGCGATGGCGCTGCTCGGTTTTGAGCGCGGGGTTTCCACATTAGGGCAACAGATGTTGTTCCAAAACGAGCTCGATGAGATTGTCAGCGCAGCCAAAGCTAACGGTGCCGATCGGGATGCATCGATTCGTCAGCGTATAGCCGATGCACACATCGGCCTGCGTATCATGCGCTATAACAGTATGCGTATGCTCGCCGGTGGCGACGACGGTTCTCTCAGCAAAGAGGCGATGATCTATAAACTCTACTGGTCGAGTTGGCATCGCAATTTGGGCAACTTAGCAATGGATGTGCTGGGCGCCGAGGCACAGCTACTGGCCGGTGAAGACTACCAGCTATCGCGTCTGCAGGGGCTGTTTCTCTACTCGCGAGCCGACACCATTTACGGTGGTACTAACCAGATTCAGCGCAACTTAATTGCAGAGCGCGCACTGGGTATGCCACGAGAACCGCGCGGTTGAGCGCATGGAAAATCCTATGAGTGAATTTGTTGAGAAAGCAGCACCTCCCTATGTGGCAGGCCATCAGTTACTGGCAGGCCGTTCAGTGCTTATTACCGCAGCAGCGGGTGCTGGTATTGGTTATGCGGCAGCGCAGCGAGCAGTTGAGGAGGGTGCGCGCGCGGTGGTTATCAGCGATATTCATCCGGGCCGCTTAGAGCAAGCGGTAGAAAACTTGGCAAAAATATCGCCAGACTGCGAGGTGGCCGGACAACTGGCGAACGTTACCGTCGAGGAAGAGGTACAAGCACTGGTCGAGTTTGCCGAACAAAAAACCGGTGGTGTCGATGTGCTTATCAACAACGCCGGGCTGGGTGGCTCGCGTCTGCTGGTCGATATGGGTGATGAGGAGTGGCACCGTGTACTCGACATTACCCTCACCGGTACCATGCGTATGACCCGCGCTATGCTCAAAAAAATGCAGCCGCGAGGTGCTGGCGTCATCGTCAATAACGCCTCGGTTTTGGGCTGGCGTGCGCAAAAAGAGCAGTGCCATTACGCCGCAGCTAAAGCCGGGGTGATGGCATTGACTCGCTGCTCCGCACTCGAGGCGGCCGACTATGGCGTTCGTATCAACGCCGTATCACCCAGTATTGCTATGCATGACTTTTTGCGCAAAAGCTCACCGCCCGAGTTGTTGCAAAAACTCGCGGAAGGCGAGGCGTTTGGGCGCGCTGCAGAGGTGTGGGAGGTGGCCAATGTGATGATGTTCTTGGCCTCAGATTACGCCGGTTATATGACCGGTGAGGTGTTGTCTGTCTCTAGCCAGCGCGCTTAAACAGTATTTAACAAAACTTATAAATAATAGAATTTGGAGACGCCATGCGCGATGCAGTGATAGTTTCAACCGCCCGAACCCCGATAGCCAAAGCTTTCCGCGGTGCCTTTAACGACACCGAAGCGCCCATGCTCGGTGGCCATGTTGTCGATGCGGTCGTGAAAAAAGCCGGTATTGACCCAGCCCTAGTCGAAGAGGTGATCTTTGGTGCAGCCGCTCAACAGGGCACCCAAGCCTATAACTTGGGCCGCCTCTGTGCGATTGCAGGCGGCTTGCCCGACAGCGTTCCCGGTATGACGCTCGACCGCCAGTGTTCATCGGGGTTGGTGGCGATCAGCAATGCGGCTAAATCGATCGCTGTCGGCGAGTACGACATTGCCATCGCTGGGGGTATGGAGTCTATTTCGCTGGTGCAGACCAAACACAAAAATAGCTATCGCAATGTCTCTCAGACGGTTTTAGAGCGCTCGCCGCGCGCCTATATCCAAATGATAGAGACGGCTGAAATTGTAGCTCAACGCTACGCTATTAGTCGCGAAGCCCAAGATGAGTACTCTCTACAGAGCCAGCAGCGCACAGCTGCGGCACAAGCCGCCGGCGCTTTTGATGATGAAATCGTTCCGCTGGAGACCCGCAAAGCGGTATTTAACAAGGAAACTAAAGAGACGACTTACGAGCAAGTTACCTTGCTCAAAGATGAGGGCAATCGCCCCTCGACTACGTTAGAAAATTTGCGGGCTTTGCAGCCAGTTATGGCTGAGGGTCAATTCACGGGTGGCCCGGGTGAGTTCATTACCGCAGGCAATGCCTCGCAGCTCTCCGATGGCGCTTCGGTGTCGTTATTGATGGATGCTGCTACGGCAGCCCAACATAATTTGGCTCCGCTAGGCCTCTATAGAGGTATGGCAGTGGCAGGTTGTGCTGCCGATGAGATGGGTATCGGTCCCGTTTATGCGATACCCAAGCTGCTCAAACAGCACGGTTTAACCGTCGATGACATTGGCCTGTGGGAACTCAACGAAGCGTTTGCCTGCCAGGTGATCTACTGCAGAGACAAACTCGGTATCCCCAACGAACGTCTAAATGTTAATGGTGGTGCTATCTCCATTGGCCACCCGTTCGGCATGAGCGGAGCACGCATGGTTGGCCATGCACTGATCGAGGGCAAGCGCCGCGGTGTTAAGTATGTCGTCATCACTATGTGTGTGGGTGGCGGTATGGGAGCGGCGGGCCTATTTGAGGTGATCTAGCCGTCGCATAAGGGTAGGGGTTTTAAATAAAAATTAGAGGCTAAAACCATGCAGCAAGAGCAAACTCACAGCTGGGATAAAACAGTTGATGTACTGGTTGTCGGCACCGGTAACGGTGGCTTAACAGCCGCGCTGTGTAACTACGAGATGGGCAGCAAAAATGTGCTGATCTTGGAGAAAAGCGACAAAGTGGGTGGCACCAGCGCGACCTCGGGTGGCGGTATCTGGGTGCCCAACAACCACTACGCACAACAAGCGGGTGCCGAGGATAGCTATCAAGAGGCCCTCGAATATCTAAAAAATACCCTCGACGGCGAGGACGTGCCGCTCGAGCTGATCGAAAGCTATTTGCAAAATGGCCCCAAGATGCTGCGTTTTCTTCATGATCGCAGCCACGTGCGCTACGAGTCCTTGGACCACTACCCGGATTACTACTCCAATGTTGACGGTGCTAAACCCGGCCACCGCTCGCTGGAGCCGGCACCCGTTATGGCTTCAGAGCTGGGCAGTGACTACCAACGGCTCACCTACACTCACCACATGATGCGCCTGTTCGGCGTCATCCACTTCACTCAAGTCGAGGCGCAACTGCTTATGTTGCAGCTGCCGGGCTGGATTAAGTTGGTGTTAAAGATGATTTGGGATTATGCCAGCGATATCCCGTGGCGATTAAGAACCCGTATTTCGCGCCGTCTCGCTTGCGGCTCTGCCGGTGTGGCACGGCTGTTTTGGTCGGTTAAAGAGCGCAATATTCAGATTGAGTACGAAGCGCGACTGACCGAGCTGGTCAGCGATGACAGTGGCGCAGTGATTGGCGCAGTCTACGAGCAAAATGGCCGCACTGTGCGCGTGCGCGCAGAAAAAGGCGTTGTCTTAGCGGCGGGTGGTTTTGAGAAAAACCAAGCCTTGCGCGAACAGTATCTGCCGGCCCCCACCAATACCGAGTGGAGTGCGGGTACCCCCACTAATACCGGAGATGCGCTGATAGCAGGCCTTAAAGTCGGCGCTAAAACACGGCTGATCAACGGTGCTTGGTGGACAACCACACTCTGTGTGCCCGATGAGCCCGCGCCGCGTTTAAGCATTATGGAAAAATCGTTCCCAGGCTCTTGCGTAGTTAATAAAGCTGGGCAGCGGTTCGCCAACGAATCACAAAACTACATGGCTTTTCAGAAAGAGCTGTTCAAAGCGCACAGTGATGAAAACCCCTGTGCCCCCGCGTATCACATCTTTGATGCCCGCTTTAGAGCCAACTATATTGTCGGGCCAATGATGACCGCAGCGATGAAGCCCGATTGGATGCTACCTAAAAAATGGTTTGAGAGTGGCTTTGTCGCCAAAGCTAACACCATTGCTGAACTTGCCGAGCAGCTCGGTATAGACGCAGCCGGCCTTGAGCAGACCGTCAGTGATATGAATCGCTATGCTCAGAGCGGTGTTGATGAGCAATTTCACCGCGGCGAATCTGCCTATGATCGCTACTACGCCGATCCCAATATTAAGCCCAACCCGTGTTTGGCACCGATCGATCAAGCCCCTTTTTATGCCATGCGTATTGAGGCTGGAGACTTTGGCACCCTCGGTGGGCTCGATACCGACGTCAATGCCAACGTTCTCGCAGAGAGCGGTGGCACGATTGCGGGGCTCTATGCGGTGGGTAACTGCTCGGCCGCACTGTTGCCCACTTACCCAGGCCCAGGTGCCACGCTCGGCCCTGCAATGACCATGGCTTACCAAGCTGCTAAACAGATCAATGGATACCAAGACTAATGTTAGATTTAGAAGCAATAGAACTGATTAAACAACTCAAAGCGCGCTATTTTCGTTTTTTGGATACCGGCGATTACGTAGGCCTACAGAGCGTGTTTACCGAAGATGCCACTGCGCACTTTAAAGGCGGCGATTACGACTTCGATATGGCCGGCTGGCCGCGTTTAGAACGCTTCTATAAGCGTGCTTTTACTGAACACACCTTTGGTATGCATAACGGCCATCACCCCGAAATCACTGTTGATGGCGACAGCGCCACCGGTATTTGGTACCTGCAAGATATCTTTGTCAACTTGGTCGAGGATGTCACCGTTATGGGTTCGGCACTCTACCGCGATAACTACCGCAAGGTAGCGGGTGAGTGGAAAATCTGCGCTACGGGCTACGAGCGTTTGTGGGAGGAGATCCATCCCCGCGGCGAGGGTATTCGCCTAACGGTTAAGCCGATTGCGCCGGTAGCGGAATAGATCACGTTACAGCTCGCATCACTAAAAAGGCCAAGTGTAAAAGCTTGGCCTTTTTGTCTTCTATCCATGGCCTAGAGGGTGTAGCCAAGCACTCTATCCATCAGTAAACTAGACAACAATATTTTCGTGTTAATCTTTATATCTTAGGAACAAGTTATGGCCACATTACTTCTCAAGCAAGCGGTTAACGGTGTTATCTCTAATTTAGGTGCAGGTGTGCACCCGACCCAGGGCAACAGTATTTACTCTCTGACGGTCGAGGGTACCAGCAATATCCCAGAGGGCCTCGAGCTGCTTCGCGAGGGTGATGACCTGATTTTTTCTGTAAAAGGTGAAGAAGTTAGTCGTCTGACAGAGTTCTACAGTGACGAGATGGTGGCTCAAGTGAGTGTTAACGGCAGCCTAGATGCCGCCACCGCTGAGATCGGCACCAGCACTTTGGCCGAAATAGAAGGCGGCGGTGTGGTCTGGCCAGAGAGCGAGTCACTGGCTACTTGGGGTGAGCAAGAGAGCCTTTTCAGCCCGTCTAACTTGGCTATTGGTGCAGCTGCAGCTGCTGGTGTGGCGGTAGCAGTGGATGACGATGACTCCTCAGCACCCCCTTTAAACGTGACAATTTTAGGGGGCACTGAAACCCCGACTAACAGTGATGTCACATTTACTATCACCTTTGACCAAGCAGTGAGCGATTTTACCGCCGCTGCAATTGATGTCACCGGTGGTACTAAAGGCACGTTCACGCAAATCTCTGAGACGGAGTACACCTTGGTGGTTGCTCCGGCGGAAGATAGCGTGGCGGATATCACAGTCGATATTGCTGAGGGCGCAGTTCGCAGCCGCGCAGGTGCACCCAGTGAAGTCGCCGAGCAAGAGACCCAAGCGGTAGATACCTTGGTGGCAGCACCGATTGCTGAGCTTGAATCTGCTGCTAGTGGCGGCTTTACCAACAGTTCACATGTCAACGTGTCTGGGCTTGAAGAGGGTGCGAGTTGGGAGTATCAACTGCCAGGCTCGAGTGATTGGGTTGCTGGCAGTACGAATGTCTTTGAAATCGACGATGCCGTCTATGCTGACGATACTATTAAAGTGCGCCAAACCGATGCTGTTGGCAATGTCAGTGAGGTGACTACTTTAGGCGGTTTTACTGTCGATACCACGATTGAAGACCCCACCATTGATATTGCTAGCGACAGTGCTCTAAGTTCAGACCGCATTACCAATGATGAAAACATCCAGGTGGGCAACATCGAAAGCGGTGCCAGCTGGGAGTACTCTACCGATGGCGGCAGCAGCTGGA
>JBLYYE010000049.1:0-23866 GCA_048549915.1 Porticoccaceae bacterium | reverse complement strand
TCAGCGAAGATGACAACCAGCGCCTGGAAGTGCTGCGCCGTCCGCTCGGCGTCGTCGCCGGCATCTGCCCATGGAACTTTCCGCTGTTGATCACCATGTATAAGCTTGCGCCAGCACTGGTAGCGGGTAACACCATGATCATTAAGCCCGCTCCAACCACGCCACTGAGCTCATTGCGTCTGGCCGAATTGGCCGCCGCAATCTTCCCTGCTGGTGTGCTTAATATTATTGCCGACGACAACTCCCTAGGCCAAGCGATTACCGCCCACCCGGGTATCGCAAAAATATCATTTACCGGTTCAACGCCGACCGGCAAGAAGATCATGGCCTCGGCTGCCGGCACGCTCAAGCGCCTCACGTTGGAGCTCGGCGGTAACGATGCGGCCATTGTGCTCGATGATGTCGACCCCAAAGCGGCTGCAGAGGGTATCTTTGGCGCTTCATTTATTAACTCCGGCCAAGTGTGTATCGCCCTTAAACGCCTCTATGTACACGATGCCATTTACGACGAGCTGTGCAGTGAAATTGGCGCCCTGGCCAATGCCGCAGTAGTGGGCGATGGCAGTGCCGAAGGGGTGCAGTTTGGCCCTGTTCAAAACCGTATGCAGTATGAGAAAGTCTGCGACTATATTGCCGATGCCAAAGCTAACGGCAATGTCATTGCCGGCGGCGACATTCCCGAAGGCCCAGGCTTTATTGTCCCACTTACGGTCGTGCGGGATATCACCGATGGAGCTCGCGTTGTTGATGAAGAACCGTTCGGACCCGTTCTGCCGATTGTCCGCTACAGCGATCTGGATGATGCTATCGCCCGCGCCAACGCCTCAGACTTCGGTCTCGGTGGCTCAGTCTGGTCCTCAAACCCCGAGCGCGCCCACGCGGTTGCAGAGCGGCTTGATACCGGCACTGTCTGGATTAACCAGCACTGCGCGTTTGGCCCCAACATCCCGTTCCCACCTGCCAAACAGTCTGGCATGGGGGTAGAGTGGGGCCGCGAAGGTCTGTTAGAGTTCACCGCCATGAAGGTGATCAACATTAACAAGGCGTACAGCAACCCGGTTCACTAGGGTCCTTTCAGCATAAAAAAAACCGCGCTTTGGCGCGGTTTTTTTATGGGCCAAGCTTACCGTTAGTGTTTAGCTACACTAAGTGCTTCCTCGGTGCCGTATTCAGAGCGAATGATCAGATCATGGTAATTTTGACGGTCTATGCTAGCGCGCTCAGAGCGATCTGCTTTAGAGACAAGGTAGGCGACCAAGAAGGCTACCGGCATAGTGAATAGTGCCGGGTAGTTGTAGGGGAACAGCGCGCGTTCGTTGCCGAGCACACTCACCCACACCTGCGGGCCAATCACAATGAGTATTACCGAGGCGAGTAGGCCGACAACCGCGCCGCTTATTGCGCCGCGAGTCGTTGTGCCAGACCAGAACAGGGCCAAAAACAGCACTGGGAAGTTCACCGATGCAGCGACTACCATTGGCATCGCTGCCAAGAAGGCGACGTTTTCGTTCTGAAAGAGAATCCCCAGCGCGATAGCGATAATGCCAATCACAACAGTAGTGATGCGGGTGATGCGCAGTTCAGTTGCCGCATCCGGTTCACCTTTACAGATAATACCAGCGTACAGATCATGGGATATTGCGGCGGCCCCCGATACGGTTAAACCGGCAACAACCGCTAAAATAGTGGCAAATGCGACTGCCGACATAAAGCCCATCAACAGATCGCCACCCACGACGTTGGCAAGGTGGATTGCCACCATATTGCCACCGCCGATGATCTTGCCATCCACAAATAGCTCGGGCTGTTGGTAGAGCAAAAAGATGGTGCCAAAGCCGATAATGATCAGTGCCAGATAAAAATAGCCAATCAACGTGGACGCAACATAGACCGAGCGCTTAGCTTCTTGAATGTTGGCAACGGTGAATAAGCGCATCAAGATATGCGGCAGGCCGAGTATCCCGAACGACATCGAGACCAGTACAGTCGCCACTTGAATGGGGTCGTTGTAGAGCACTCCGGGGTGCAAGATCGCCTCGCCTTTCGGGTGGTTGGCCACTGCGCCGGCGAGAACGGCATCAAAGCTAAAGCCTGTTTCCATCAACACCAGCACGGCAATGATTGTCGCGCCGCTGAGCAACAGTACCGCTTTGATAATTTGTACCCAAGTGGTGGCCAGCATGCCGCCAAAGGTGACATAGGCGATAACTAAAATGCCCACAGTGATGACCGCGGTTTCGTAGGGGAGGCCAAACAGCAGTTGGATCAATTTACCAGCACCGACCATCTGCGCTATCAGGTACATAACCACCACAGTAATGGTACCACCAATGCCAACGCTGCGGATTTTAGTCCGATCCAGGCGCAGAGAAACCACATCGGTAAAGGTGTAACTGCCCATATTGCGGATACGCTTGGCCAGTAAAAACAGCAACATCGGCCAGCCGGCCATGGCGCCAATAGCAAAGATAAGGCCATCGAAGCCGAACATAAACATCAAGCCGCTGATACCTAAAAATGAGGCCGCGGACATAAAGTCGCCGGCAATTGCGGTGCCATTTTGCAAGCCGCTGATGTTGCCACCTGCGGTGTAAAAGTCACTGCTACTTTGCGTCTTTTTCGAAGACCAGTAACTGATCCCAAGGGTGGAAATAACAAATACAGCAAACATGATAATGGCCGTAGTATTCACCGGCTGCTGCTCAATATTGCCATCAATAGTCCCCGCGGCGAGAGATACACTGGGCATCAGCAAGTTTAGTGAGAGCGTGGCGATAAAGGCCAAAAAATTTTTGCAGTTAAAAATCATGACAGAATCTCTGCTAGATGAATGGGTTGGGCTGCTTGCCAGTTAAACGGGTCTATTTGCGCAGGTGCAAGAAAAATTTCTCCAGCGCGATAAAAACCACAATCAGGGCGGCTATCAACCACACAGCCCCGCTGATGTAATCGCTGAAAAAAGGCTGGCTCAGCCAGGCGCCACTCTCTGTATAGAGTAGAACCACAGAGGAATAGAGGATTAAAAAAATACCGGTAAATAAAAACCGTTGACGAACATTGGCAGCAATATCTCGGCGGCGTTGTTGTAGTTGTTTCTCATCGTTCATGGTGTTGCCTCGTTGACGGCTACAGATAGATGGTTAGAGTCTTCTGAGGCGCGTCACAGTTAATTAGATTCACTTTTTTTTGGCGGATCTTAAATCCTTTATCGCTTTGGATCAAATGATGCAGGTAAGTACCCGCATAGAGGCGTTGCTCGCGACGGTAGTAGAGCACACATTGAAAGTTTGAGGTAACCACAAGATCACCCTGTTCATTGCTCCCAGAACAGCGCACATTACCGATAATATGCGAAGCTCGCACTGCATGATCTTTGCTGGCTGCGCGCGGGTGGACAAAATTGCGTCGGCGCACCTCCATCATCACGCGATCGTCGTAAAAAATTGAGATGTGGTTGAGCGGGTCTTGTTGGTCGTGCAATACCGGCATCCAGTAGGTGGCGTCTTCGCTGTAGAGCTCTATCCAGCGGTCGAGATCGGGGTTGTCTAGCAGGTTGGCCTCGTCGTAAAGAAACGTCTCGATAGCGCGCAAGTCTGGGGTTTGATCACTCATCGCTAACGCCTCCGGTGGGAATATGGTGAGCGAGCTTGCCCATGTAGGCCTGCCACGCTTGATATTGGGTGCGCATATCTAAATCGCTGGTGCCACCGCCGACGGTGCGGTCGGCGAGTTGCTTGTCGCGGTTGAACTGGCGGTGCATCTCCACCCAGTCACTGCCATTTGATTGCAGGCCATCTTGAATGCGGCTGTAGGCCTCTAGGTCATCGGGGCCGACCATCGAGGCCGAAGAGTTAATTAACCGCGAATAGAGCAGAGTGCGCTGCAACATCTCATCGGGTGCCCCTTTCAAACGAAATGACCAAGTCTCGATAATGCATTTATCGACTGCGACAGGGCGCACGACACGAATATTCTGCACGGCACTTTTAATAGTCACCGAGGGGTAATAGAGCGTGTTGTGGGTATTGAATGAGAGAATCTCCTTGCTGCGCTGTTCGCCATAGCTAGAGAGCATTGCCGCCCAATAGTCTGGGTTGACGCTGTAGTTGGCATGGATACTGGTTTTGCCGCCATCGTAATGGTGACCATAGGCGAAGCCGGTAATGCCGGCATCTTCAAAATTTTCGTAAGAGGCGCCAAACGGTGGGATGATTTCTGCTTCAGCGCGCTGGTCTGAGGCCTCGGGTGGCAGTGTGGCGATATAATCCTCAGCCGCTTGCACGACCGACTGGTGTGTCACCATCGGGTGCATGGTGTCGTTAAGATTTTCTAAAAACAGTTTCCAGTTGCAGTCGTGTTCGTAGCGCAGCACCCCTCCGGCCACTTCAACTTCGCCGGCAGGGGCGCGATCGCACAGGTTGTCGAGCACTTCGCGCGCTCCCCCCAGCCACTCATTTAGCTCTGGTGCTGTGTCGCTGAGGGTGGCAAAGACAAAACCGCGATGGCTGGCGCTGCGGACTTTTTGCAGGTTATTACTGGGATCTTGGATATTAAATCCAGTGCCCTCGTAGCCCGATTCGTTGGGAATTTTTAGCAGGCTGCCATCGGTGTTAAATGTCCAGCCGTGGTAGCAGCAGCGAAACGCGCGCGCATTGCCCTCGACAGTATCGACTAACTTGGCCCCTTTGTGCGCACAGCGGTTGTGCAGTACGTTGACAGCGCCGCTGCGATCGCGGACCAGAATTACTGGTATGCGGTGATTGATCTGCGTGGTGTAGTAATCGCCGGGGTTTTTGACTTGGCTTTCATGGCCAATAAAAATCCACGCCTCACCCCAGATGCGCTGCATCTCTAACTCGAAGATCTGCTCGTCGATATAGAGGCGGCGGTGCAACTTAGTTGGCTGCACTAGCGAAGCTAGTTGGGCATCGTCGGGCTGGTGTGTGTTGGGATCAAAAATTTCGATCATAGTTAAATCTCCTCTGCCTGAGCAGTTGTTATAGTGTCAGCGAGCCAACGCTGGCACCGCCGCAGACAAACAGGGTCTGGCCAGTAATAAAGCTGTTGTCACTGTCACATAAAAAAGTAATGGCGCGGGCAACGTCGCTGGGGTTGCCGAGCCGGCCGACCGGTATAGAGGCCGCCACCTGCGCCTCTTTGTCACTCGCCTTGGGTATCGCCGCCTCAAACATTTCGGTCTCGGCAATCGGCCCCGGCGCTACTGCATTGACGGTAACGCCGTGCTCGGCCAACTCCAGTGCCAGCGTGCGGGTTAAGCCGATCATGCCGGCCTTGGTGGCCGAATAGTTGCTGCGAGTTTGCAAGCCGAGCGCGGCGCGTGAGGTAACATTGACAATACGGCCGTGGCCAACGCTCTTCATGGCTGGCAAAAACGCCTGGGTCAATGCAATCACCGCCGCTAAGTGAACCTCGGTGAGATAACTTAAGTCGTCTAACTTCACCTCTTCAATTAACGCTGCGCGAATCAGCCCGGCGTTGTGCACCAAAACCGTCACCTGATGTTGTTTGGCAATCTCTGAGGCGACTGCGGCGGTCGCTTGGCGATCGGCCAGGTCGACACTGATATTGTGCAGCCGCGGGTGGTGAAAACTGGCCGCCCGCCGCGATAAATTGATCACCTCGAGGCCTGCGTCCAGTAAGTGTTGGCAGATACTGGCACCTATGCCAGTGCTGCCCCCGGTGACTACTGCCGTGCGCTGTTCTCTGTCAGCCATTTTCAAAACTCCTTTGAGGTACTGGGGTAAGGGGTGGCAATCAGTACAGCATTGGCAGAGCTGTCGCGGCCTATGCTCACCTCGAGGCTGTCGCCAATAGTCACCTCGGTCTGCTGTAGGTAGGCGATCACCACCGGCCCTGCAGCTAATTTGATGGAGCCTATAGTGATCGGCAACTCGCTGTGTAGAGCCGGCTCCAAAGAGTAGTGAAGGGTAGAGACGGCCAATAGTCTGCCGAGCCCCGACTGCGGCTGCCAACTGAGCTCATCGGCCAAACATTCACCGCAGAGGTCGCGTGCCGGGTAATTTACTGCTTGGCAGCTGCCACACTGCTGCAGTTTGAGGGTGGCACTTGGTTGTTCGGCCGCTAAAGGCAGCACTGTATGTGCGACAAAATTATTCATGTTAGCTACCTCGGCTGAGTATGCAGGCGGTAGAGCAGAGCCCGCGATCGTAGTTGATCATGCCGTAACCGCTCACCATAGCGTGTTCGGCGTTGGCCACTTGATTAGCTGCGGCGCTTCCAGTCAGTTGGCGAATGCTCTCAACCACGCCTAAATAACCGGCCGCGGAGCCCGCTTGGCCACCAGATAACTGTCCGCCCGAGGTGTTGTGGGGCAAGCCGTCGCCATTAAAGGTAGTCGCTGTTTGAGTAATGAAATTACTGAATCCCCCCTCGGCAAAAAAACCTAATCCCTCCAACTGCAGGGCGCTGATAACCGGGTAGTCATCGTAGGTCTGCACCAGGTCGATATCACTGGGGGCGAGTGCCGCGCGTTGGTATAGCCCGTCAGCAAATTCACTCCAGCCGCTGCGCAGTTGTATGGGGTCCTCGGCAAAAGCGTTGTGGCGCTCATCGGCGGCGGCGATAGTGACAAAGGGCAGCTTGAGGTCGCGCGCACGCTGTTCGCTCATCACCAAAAAGCCTTCACCACCGGCGCATGGCATGACACAGTCAAACAGGTGCAGTGGTTCGGCAATTGGGCGCGCCGCCAAGTACTCTTGCATAGTCAATGTTTTGTCGCCGAGCAGCGCTGTAGGGTAATGCTGGGCGTTGTAACGTTGCGCCACAGCTAACTGGCCAAAGTCTTCTCGGCTAACCTTGTAGCGTTGCATATAGGCCGCGGTGATCAATGCAAACGGCGCATTGGGACCGGCGGCGCCGTACGGGTAGGCGGCGCTGTTGCTAAACCGCGAAAAGTCTGCCACCAAATCGCGGAAGCTACCTTTTGCTGCGGTGTCGCCACCCATACAGGCAACGATTTCGGCATCGCCGCACTGCACAGCGCGCGCAGCGCGACGCAACGCAATCACCCCAGAGGCACCACCAAACGGCAGCTGCTCTAGCCAACGCAAGGTGATGTTGTAGTGTTGAGTTAAAAAGCTGACGCTATCGGGGGCTAAACCAAAACTCGAAAACGCGGCGCCATCCACATCCTGTTTTTTTATCCCCGCATTCTGACAGAGTTCGCGCAGCACACTGCCAATATACCAGTGCGCTGGTTTATCGCTCTGTTTGGTGTAGCCGTAGCTCACCGGGGTGGTGAGTACGACACCGCTGTAATCTTGTGGTTGACTCATAATGGCTATCCGTTATTGGCGCTTTTTTAAGCTACAGGTGTCAAAACAGTCACCACTGGTGTGGAGCTGCTGGGCGAGGGCTTTAATCTCTGCGCGGCGCGGCTTCTGTGAGGCGGTCATCGGCAGTTCGCTGACAAAGCCGACGTACCCCGGCACCTTGAAGTAGACCAAACTGTGCAGGGCGCGCTGGACAATTTTTTCCGCCAAAGCTTGGCTGGGTTGCACACCAGCGGCGGGAATTATCAGTGCCATCACCTCGTCACCGCGGATATCATCGGGTACCGGTGCTGCGATTACTAGGTCGATTTCAGGTTGCTCTGCCAGTGCCGCCTCAACCTCCAGTGCCGAAATATTCTCTCCAGAGCGACGGATGACATTTTTTCGCCGGTCGACAAAATAGAGCATGCCATCACTGCCAGCGCGCACTACATCGCCAGTATTGAGCCAGCCATCTTGCCACGCCTCGGCGGTCGCCTCGGGGTTTTTAAGGTAGCCGGCAAAAAAACCGTAGCGGGGGTTGTCGCCAGCTGCTCTCACTAGCAGTTCGCCCGGTTCCCCTGTGGCAACTTCGCAACGCTGCTCATCGACCAATTTATACTCCACCGCACTCGATGGCTTGCCAAAGCAGCAGCTGCCGACATGGCGCGGTTCGTGGTTCGCAATCACTGTGCCACCGCAACCTGACTCAGTCATGGCCCAGGCCTCTAGCAGCGGGAAACCAAAACGCTGCTCAAACGCAGCGTGGTGTTTGGGGTTAACTCCCGCGCCAAAACCAAACTTGACTTGGCCGGAAAAGTTGTCATCTGCACTGGTCGGCATATTAAGCAAAATAGCCGGCAGTACGCCGAGGTAATGGATTGCGGTTGCCCCAGAGTCGCGAACACTCTGCCACCAGCTTTTAGGGTGAAACCGGTCGAGCTGAATCACACAGCCACCGCTCATTAGCATCCCCATGGTAGATACCGCCATCGCGTTCATATGCACCAGAGGTAGCGGGGTCAACAAGCGTTCCACACCCGCTTCAAGTGCACATAAACCACCGGCATCGCGATACCATGCGCCAAAGGCGGTGAAGTACTCGTTATTGAGTATGCATCCCTTGGGCTTGCCCGTGCTGCCCGAGGTATACAGCAGCGCACACTCTGAGTCACTGTTGGGTTGTTGTGCTTGCGCGGCTTGGCTTGGCTGGGCAAGTGCGCCCAACTGCTCAGGGGATACCACGGCGATGGCTGTAGCCAGTAGCTGGTTGGCGCTCTCTAATAGGCTGTGCTTGTGTGTCAGTGCTACGACACTTTCAATTTCACTGTGCTCAATCAAGTAGGCCAGTTCGTCGGGCTGCATCTCGCCATTGAGCGGCACTACGCTGACACCTAGCTGGTTGAGAGCCAACCAGTGGATAAAAAAATCGGCGCGATTCTCAAGTAGCACCCCCAACCGGTGGCCGCAGCCGTAACCTGCGCTGCAGTAGATTTGAGCAGCACGATTCACCTCAACATCCATCTGCGCATAGGTATAGTCGATCGATTGATCGCTGTAGCTCGCCGCCGCACTGTGAGGAATATGCAAAAAAGGCCGTTCGCCATAGCGTTGAACCGATCGATGGAACTCTTGATAGACCGTACTCATGCAGGAATCCTTAATTTAGAGATGCTCAAAACAGTAGCCGTAGTATGCCGCGCAAGGAGCTGAGAAAACATAGCGAATAGATTATATGAATAAGAATAAGTTTACAATTAAACTAATTGCTCTATAGTGACTAGAACATTTTTTTAGGTGTGCTGTATGGCTGCTAAACCGTTATCTAAATCACCGTTGAAACAACAGTCGGGTAGTTTTATTGACCGCTATCTCGCCTATCTGTTGGCACGTGCCAGCCACAGGATAAGCAGTGGCTTTCACCGCCAGCTCTCGGCCATGGACGTATCGGTATCGACATGGCGTATTATCGCTTCGCTGCAGTCTGGCTCAGTCTCTGTAGGTGAGTTGGCGAAGCGAGTATTATTGGCGCAACCAACGCTAAGTAAAGCGCTCGATAGATTGGCGACAGAGGGTTTGTTGTTAAGGGAGAGGGCGCCAGATAACCGCCGCTCTGTCAGAGTAGAGCTCACTCCAGCAGGCCAATACCTACTCGATCAATTAATACCGATCGCCAATCAATATGAGTCGGCCTGTTTCGACCATTTGAGTGATGCCGAGCGCAGTCAGCTCGTGGCATTATTACAAAAAGCAATTGTGTAATGGTGGCGTTGGCCCCCTAAAATAAAATAGATTGGAGTTACTATGCCGTACCAAATTTGGGAATGCCTTGTCTGCGGTTGGCAGTACGATGAGTCCAAAGGTCTACCCGAGGAGGGTATAGCACCCGGTACGCGTTGGGACGATGTCCCGGAAGATTGGCTCTGCCCTGACTGCGGTGTTGGCAAGGCCGACTTTGAAATGGTCGCAGTCGCACAAGCTGCCGAGCCTGTTGCTGCGCAAGTCGCTGAGCCGGTTGTTCAAGCGGCAGCTGTCGCTGTAACTGCCGATACTGCAGTATCGGCCTACCAAATTTGGGAGTGTTTAGTCTGCGGTTGGCAGTACGACGAATCTAAAGGGTTGCCCGAAGAGGGTATCGCTGCCGGTACGCGCTGGGACGACATTCCAGACGATTGGCTCTGCCCAGACTGCGGTGTTGGTAAGGCCGACTTTGAAATGGTCGCTGTCGCAGAAGTTGCACCACCGACCGCTGCCACCCAAGCGCAGGCAGAAGAGTCCGCCATCGATGAGAGCATCGCCCCGATCGTGATTATCGGTACCGGTCTGGCTGGCTACACCCTGCTCAAAGAGCTGCGCCAAGCGGGCAGCCGCACTCCCGTTGTGATGCTGACAACAGATGATGGTGGTTTTTACAGCAAGCCACTGCTCTCTGCTGCGATGGGCCAGGGCAAACAACCCGGCCAGCTCATTACCGCCACGGCCAGTGAGATGGCAGAAAAGTACAGCGCCAAAGTCAAAATTTATACTCGTGTCACTGCGATCGATAAGTCCACACAAACGGTAAGCTGTGACGATGGCGATAGCTTTAACTACAGCGATCTAGTGTTTGCCACGGGGGCGCGCTGTATAGAGCCACCGCTAGAAGGCAGTGGCAGTGGCCGCGTTTACGCCGTGAATAATCTACAAGATTACTTGCGTTTTAGAACCTCGCTGGCCGGGGTGCGCAAAGTTTTGGTGATTGGCGGTGGTCTAATCGGCTGCGAATACGCTAACGATCTCACCAAAGCGGGCTATCAGGTAGAGCTGGTCGAGGCGGCGCCGCGGCTACTGGCTAATCTTTTGCCCGAGCAGGCCTCTGCAGCACTGCTGACCGCCATGCAAGCGGCAGGAATAAACTGCCACTTTGATACCGTCGTCGACTCTATCGATCAGCAAGGCAGTGGTGTCAGCGCCGAGCTCACCAACGGCACCGCAATAGAGGCGGATATTGTGCTCTCGGCTATCGGTGTGCGCCCTGACCTGAGTCTGGCTCAAGCAGCCGGCGTCAATTGTGCGCGCGGCATAGTTACCGACCGCGCCCTGCAAACCAGCGCCGCTAATATCTATGCATTAGGTGATTGCGCCGAGGTGGATGGCCAGCTGCTGTTTTATATTGCACCGCTCAACGATTCGGCCAAGGCGCTGGCTTCCACTCTGAGCGGGCAGCCCAGCCAAGTCTGTTACGGGGTGATGCCGGTGGTGATTAAAACACCGCTCTGTCCGATCAGCTTGGTGGTGCCGCCGCGCGATATTGAAGGCGAATGGGTTGTCGAAGGTGGGGACGAAAACATCGCTGCGCGCTATATTGATGCAGATGGTACGCAGTGGGGCTTTGCCTTAACCGGTACAGCCACTAGCCAGCGTGCGGAGTATGTGGCTAATAATCAGCCAATAATGCGTGCCTAAAGTGGGCTGGCAGTTAGAAATTGACTGAGTGCTAGTTTGCCTCGCGCTCTAGGCGATGAATTGACTGTTTAATCTGCCCGAGCCCGTCCATTAGCTTTCCGGTATCGCTCTCTTGCAGCTCGGCAAAAAGCTCAACCAGCCACGACTCGTGCGCCACAGACATTTTGTCGAACAGCCGCTGGCCCTTTTTAGAGAGTTTGACGACAAAGGCGCGGCGGTCGCCGCTGCATACTTCGCGCACCACCAGCTGCTCTTTTTCGAGCTGGTTGCAGATGCCGGTGACATTGCCACCCGAAACCATCATTAGCTTGGATAGATCGCCCATACGCATGCCTTCGGGGTAGCGGTGTAGCTGAGCCATAAGATCAAAGCGCGGCAATGTGCTGTTAAACTCTGTGCGCAGTTTTGCCCGTAAATGGTTCTCGACCAAATTGCTGCAGGTCAGTAGGCGCAGCCACAGGCGCAGCGATTTGTGCTCACTATCACTGCCGCGATGCTCTGAGTCTAAAATGGTATTCGGCATAATGGTCTACTCTCTAATTGTTATTCTTTGCAGCATTGTTTCCGTTGGCGAAACAGTTTTCTGCGCAACATGCTTGGTTATCAAAGGTGATCTGCGCTATTTTAGCGTGCTAATAGCAGGTAGTTTATTCTATTTAAGCTTAAAATCTCATTAACTCAATATGATACAGGTGTAGTTATGGCTAAAAAACCCTTTGCCTCATCGGCCGATTTGGGCGAAAAAGTAGAAACACTGGAAGTTCTGGCAGAGGGTGTTTATGCACTCACCTCAGAGGGTGACCCCAACATGGGTGCTATTGAGGGAGAAGATTTCGTTATTGCCTTTGAAGCCCGTGCCACCCCCAAAGCTGCCCGCGATTGGTTGGCACAATTGCGCCAACATACTGACAAGCCGATTAAGTATTTGGTGCTTTCGCACTACCACGCCGTGCGTGTATTGGGTGCTTCTGCTTTTGAAGCAGAATCAATTATTGCCCATGAAAAAACTCGGTTCCTCATAGAAGAGCGCGGCGAGCAAGATTGGGCGAGTGAATTTGGCCGAATGCCGCGGCTGTTCCGTGAGCCGGAGGGTATCCCCGGGCTCACCCATCCAGACCTCACTTTTAACGACCGCATGGTGATCCCCCTGGGCGGTGACCGAGGTGATCTGGTCTTGCAGTATTGCGGCCGCGGTCACACTGCAGGCGATATTGTCGCTTGGTTACCCAACAGCAAAGTGTTGTTTGCAGGTGACTTGGTAGAAGCTGAGGCCGCACTTTACACCGGTGATGCTTTTCACTTTGATTGGTCCAAAGGCACGCTTGACACAATAAAATCACTGCAAGCCGAAGTGTTGGTCGGTGGGCGCGGTGGCGTTGCGCGCGGCCGCGCAGCGGTAGATGCGGCTATTGAACAGACCCGTGGCTTCCTCAACGGCATGATTGAAAAAGTGGGCGAAGTACACCGCAATGGTGGCACCCTCAAGCAAGCGTTCGAAGCCACCCACACCCACTTGGAGCCCAAATTTGGTCGCTGGCCAATTTTTGAGCACTGCCTGCCCTTTGATGTGCAGCGTTTGTGGGATGAGTTCGACGGTATCGATTGGCCGCGCATCTGGACCGATGAGCGCGATCAAGAAGTCTGGGACCAGCTACAAGATTAAACCGGGCTGCTAAATCAGTTGCCCGTGTTGCTGTGCAGCATCTAGACTCAAAGCCCTGGCCAACGAGATAAAGTGATGGATCTATTTGCTGCAATGCGAATTTTTGTTCGCGTTACCGACAAAATGAGCTTTAGTGCGGCCGCTGATGAGTTGGATGTCTCCAGCTCATCGGTAAGCAAGCAGATAGCCCAGCTTGAGCAGCGTGTCGGGGCTAAATTGCTCCAGCGCACCACACGCCGGCTCAGCCTTACGGAGGTAGGAGAAGGTTACTACCAGCAGTGTCTAGCCGTTTTGCGCGAGGTTGAAGAATCCGACAATCTTGTCTCGCAATTGCAGGGGGCGCCCCGCGGAACCCTCAAAATTAACTGCAATATGACCTTTGGGCAGTTGTTACTGAGCCGGGCAGTCAACGAGTTTATGGCCGAGCACAGCGAGCTCAGCGTAGATATTACCCTTGACGATCGCATGCCCGATCTCATCCGTGATGGTTTTGATTTAGCCATTCGTATAGCCGAGCCTACACTGCCCAACTCTACCTTGGTGGCGCGCCAGATTGCAGCCATTCCACTCTATATTGTCGCCAGCCCCAGCTACATGGCAAAAGCTGGAAGACCTGCGAGTGCGCAACAGCTGCTCGATCACAACTGTTTAGTTTTCGTCCACGCCAGCAATGCAGATCAGTGGCGGGTAGAGCAACCCAGTAGCGATGAGACTATTCGAGTAAGTGGCGATTTGCGCGCCAACAACAGCTTGGTGGCACGCGAAGCGGTGGTCGCGGGCCGCGGTATAGCCAACTTGGCCTACTTTGCGATAGAGGAACAAGTGCGTCGCGGCGAGTTACAGCGGGTATTTCCAGAGGCACAGCCAGAAGTATTGAGTGTCTATGCCATCTACCCAGACAGACGCTACCTCTCGCCCAAAGTGAGTGTATTTATTGAGTTTTTACAGCACTGGTTAGAGCAGCAGTTAAGCAAGCGCTGGCCGGCCAGCTAAAGCTACACTTTCTTCAGAAATTCTGACTTCAGCTTCATTGCGCCAATACCGTCTATTTTGCAGTCGATATCGTGGTCACCGCCCACTAGGCGGATATTTTTTACTTTGGTGCCCACTTTCACTACCGATGAGCTGCCCTTAATTTTTAAATCTTTAATGACAGTGACAGTATCACCATCCGCCAGCACATTGCCGTTGCTATCTTTGATGACCTCGGCATCGTCTTCACTCGCGGCGTCAGGATCCCAACTGTGGCCGCACTCTGGGCAGTTGAGTAGCACGCCATCGCTGTAAGCGTAAACAGATTGGCAGGCAGGGCAGGGGGGGAGTGTCTCTTCGCTCACGGGTAATCCTTCATAAGTGCGGGCTAATGCCCTAAAAATTGTGCAGGTATTATAGCTGCACCCAGCCCAATTTGGCCTTAGAGTTTAGAGCGCTCTGCCAGTGTGTGGGCGAGAACTTCCCAGTTGACTCCATCGAACTCAGAGACTGTCATGTTGCTGGGCTTTTCATCAAAACAGTTGATGTTTAACGACACACCATCGGGGTTGGAGCGCGGTATATAAAAAGATTTCACACCACACGTGCTGCAAAAGTGGTGCTGTGCCACACCGCTATTAAACGTGTAAGTGGTGAGCGCCTCGCGGCCCTGCAGCAGTGTAAAGCGCGCCTCGGGCACCACCAGTTCTAAGTAACCGGCCTTAGAGCAGATAGAGCAGTTGCAGCGCAATGCTTCAATCTGCTGTGGCCCCATCGCCTCCCAGCGCACGGCGCCGCAGTGGCAGCCGCCGCTGTATTTAACCAAATCTTCGCTCATTGTTAGCCCCCGGCCAGCTTAACGGTAAAGCCCTGTTTTTTGAGAGCCTGCTTGAGTTTATCGCGGTGGTCGCCCTGTATTTCAACCACGCCCTCTTTGACTGTGCCACCGGTGGAGCAGAGTTGTTTGAGTTGCTTGGCTAGTTGCTTGAGGGCGGCATCGTCTAAATCAAACCCGGTCAGAGTAGTTACCCCTTTGCCTTTGCGCCCAGCGGTTTCACGGCGTATACGCACTACGCCGTCGCCAGCGCTGCGCGCGGCCGGTGTGGCGCTCTCTTTAACGCGGCCACTCTCCGTGGAGTAGACCAAACGGCTGTTGCTCATTGCGGCGCCTCCGGCAGTAATAATATTTTGCCAATATGCTGGCTAGACTCCATCAAACTGTGCGCTTTACCGGCCTCTGCCAGTGTAAAACGGGCCGCCACGACCGGTTTAAACTGGCCGCGCTCAACCATCGGCCAAACACTCTCCCTCACCCCTGCGGCTATACGCGCTTTGTCAGCTAGGGGTTGCGAGCGCAGTGTCGAGCCGGTTAAGACTAACTGTTTAAGCATTACCGGCATCATATCGATGGTAACTTTAGAGCCCTGTAAAAAAGCGATGCTCACCAGGCGCGCTTTGGGGGCGGCAGCGGCAATATTGCGGGCTACGTAGTCGCCGCCAACCATATCTAAAATCACATTGGCGCCGCTGCCGGTAAGTTCTTTAACCGCTGCGACAAAATCTTCTTCGCGGTAGTTAATTGCGCGGGTGGCACCCAGCGCCAAGCACGCTTGGCACTTCTCTTCGCTGCCTGCGGTGGCAATCACGTTAACGCCAGCGGCCGCAGCCATCTGTATAGCCGTAGTACCAATACCGGATGAGCCGCCGTGCACCAGCAACCATTCGCCAGCTTGTAACGCCGCGCGCTCAAACAGGTTGTGGTAGACGGTAAAGCAGGTTTCCGGCAGGGCGGCGGCGTCTTCAAGCGGCAGGCCGTCGGGCAGCGGCAGCACACATTCACTGTCGGCAATGGCCAGCTCGGCATAACCCCCACCCGGCAGCAGTGCACACACAGCATCGCCCACGCTATAGTCGGTAACACCACTGCCCACAGCAGCCACGTAGCCACTCGCCTCTAGCCCCAATGTTGCTGGTGCGCCCAGCGGTGGTGGGTAGAGCCCCATACGCTGGAATAAATCGGGCCGGTTAACGCCCGCTGCCACAACCTTGATGAGCAGTTGGTTATCTGCAAGGGCCGGCAGTGCTGCGTTGCCTAGTTCGAGTTGGTCTGGGCTGCAGCCAGGTTGGGCAATAACCGCCTGGGTAGAAGAGTAGGTGTCATTCATAACAGTTTATCGTTGGGTTTGTAGTAGCTAGTTTAACCCCATGTCACCCAGCCGCCAATTGCGCACTGCCAGTACAAGGCAGTAGTATGAATAACTAGAGTGTTTAAAACTGTGACTTGTTTAAGGCCAACAATGCCCCTCACCCTTCGCGAAAAAATCTACCACGTTATATTTGGCACCGACAGCAAAGCCGGGCGGCGTTTCGACCTGCTGTTAATTTACGCCATTCTGCTCAGTGTAGCGGCAGTAATGCTCGACTCGGTAGCCGCTGTAAACCAACGCTTTGGCCGTGAGCTGCTGTTTGCAGAGTGGCTTTTTACCGCCATTTTTACTCTTGAGTATGCCGCGCGTATCTACTCATCGCCTAAGCCTTGGCGCTATGTGTTTAGCTTCTACGGTGTGGTCGATTTTCTCTCTATTTTGCCCACGTATCTGTCGCTGCTGTTTCCCGAGGCCACGTACTGGATGGTGGTGCGCTTGTTGCGCGTGCTGCGTATCTTCAGGGTGCTCAAGCTGGCGCGCTACTCTGCCGAGGCCAGCTTGCTGATGCGCTCGCTAGTGCAGGCGCGGCACAAAATTTTTGTATTCTTTGGAGTGGTGCTGGTGCTCAGTGTCATTTTTGGCAGCGTGATGTTTCTGGTCGAGGGGGCAGAAAACGGGTTTACCAGTATCCCGCGCAGTATCTACTGGACCATTGTGACAATTACTACCGTTGGTTATGGCGATATCACCCCGCAGACGGTAATCGGCCAGTTTATCGCCACCTTGGCGATGCTCACCGGTTACTCGATTATTGCCATACCCACCGGCATCCTCTCTGCCGAGATCTCCAAAGAGATGGGCAAGGCGCGCGCTTTGGTGCGCTGTAATATCTGCGAGCGCGGCGGCCATCACGACGAGGCCGAGTACTGCTACCACTGCGGTATAGAGCTGCCTGAATGGAGCCAGCGACAGCGCGATGGCGGCAGCTGACCCAACCCTACAGTGGCTGGCCGGCAGCTGGGCTACACTCGCCGAGTTAGCCAGTAGCCCCACCACCGCGGTGGTGGCCTATTTGCTGTTGCAGGCCTTGGCAGTGGCCTTAATTATTGATGCGGTGGCACGCGCCCGCACCACGCAAGGGGCTATCGCTTGGGCGGTGGCTCTGCTGGCTATGCCACCGCTTTCGGTGCCACTCTATTTGCTGTTTGGCCAGCGGCGTTTCTACGGTTACGTGGCGGCACGGCGCCGCGGCAATTTACAAATACAGGCTACCGCCCGCCAAGCTATCGCTAAGCTTAGCCGCGAGTACCGGGTAGCTGCGCCGGCCGGTTCAACGCCACTGGGCAGCAGTGCCACTGAAAGCTGGCAGACCCTCGAGCAGCTGGCCAGTATCCCGGCCACCCGCGCCAACCAAGTGCAGCTACTGATCGACGGTGAGGCCACCTTTGATGCGATTATTGCTGCTATTGAAGAAGCCCAAAACTACCTCTTGGTACAGTTTTACATCATCCGCAACGACAGCGTAGGGCGCCGCTTACAGCGCGCGCTAGTGGCTGCCGCGCAGCGTGGTGTGGCTGTACACCTGCTCTACGATGGCATTGGCAGCTGGGGATTAAGCCGCCGGTATATCAATGTATTGCGCCAAGCGGGGGTGAAGGCACTGCCGTTTACCACCAGCCGTTTTAACTGGCGCGGCCGTTTTCAGGTTAATTTTCGCAACCACCGCAAAATTGTCGTGGCCGACGGCCACACTGCACTGGTGGGTGGGCTCAATATCGGCAAAGAATACGCAGGCCACCACCGCCGTTTAAGCCCGTGGCGAGATACCCACGTACAGCTAGCTGGCCCCGCAGTATTGGGTGTTCAGCTCTCCTTTATAGAAGACTGGTACTGGATAACCGGCCAACTGCTGCCTCTGCACTGGCAGGGTACCCCCTCCACAAAGGCGGGGGCAGAGGTGCTGGCGATACCCACCGGCCCAGCGGATGAGCTGGAGAGCTGCCAGTTAATGTTTCTCACTGCGATTAACAGCGCGCGCAGTGAGCTAATTATTGCCACCCCGTACTTTGTCCCCGATGAGCCAGTAATCAAAGCGCTGCGTTTGGCGGCACTGCGCGGTGTACAAGTGCAAATTATTGTGCCCAAGGTGACCGATAGCCACTGGGTGCAGCTCTCTAGTATCGCCCATATGGAAGAGTGCGCTATTAAAGGGATCAGCTTTTACCAGTACAGCAGCGGCTTTATGCACCAAAAGGTGTTTCTGGCAGACAAGCAGCGGGTGTTGGTAGGCACGGCAAATGTTGATAACCGCTCGTTTAGGCTAAACTTTGAATTGACACTGGCCGTGCATGACGCATTGTTCTCACAGCAAGTAGAGGCCATGCTGCAGCGCGATATCGCCAACAGTGAGCGCTTTGACCCTGTCGCATACGGCAGCGCTCACCCACTGCGCCGAGCGCTGGGTAGGCTCTCGCGCTTATTGGCACCGCTACAATAGTGGCAATTTCAAATCCCAATAAGAGAGTGTTTATGGACAAACTATCTCCCAGTGATGGCGCAACGGCCAGTGTATGGTTGGCGGTGCGCACTAAACCGCGCGCAGAGCAGCAAGCCCAGCAGCACCTGCAAGAGCAGGGGTTCACTGTTTTTAGCCCCACCATTACCGAACGCAAACGGCGCAACAACCGCTGGCAGCAGGTAACCGGCGCGCTGTTTCCCGGTTACCTGTTCATTCAGGTCGAGTTTGGCCAGCAAGATACCTCTGTGGTGCGCTCAACCCCCGGTGTGCTCAACTTAGTCCGCTTTGGCCAGCAGTTGGTGCCAGTGCCAACACCAGTGATTGAGTTGCTCCAGCACATTGAACAAAGCGGTGGGCCAGATACCGCAGCCAAGTACCAGCCGGGCGATAGGGTAGAGATTACCGATGGCCCCTTTGCCGGTATTAGCGGTGTTTACCAACAAGCTAAAGGCGAGCAGCGCGCCATTATGTTGATAGAGATGCTCGGCAAAGCGCAGCCGGTGGCGGTATCGGTAGAGCATTTGGCTTAAAGGCCTCTCTTCGGTAACCCCTCAATAGTCCTGTAAGTCTGCAGTTTGATACCTATCTTTCAAACTACCTTTATAAGCCGGATGCCTAATTCCTCCGTACTACTGCGTCATTTCGTCCACCCTGTTAGACTGTTCAGGTTGTGAACAGTATTGTCTATTTCACCAATAGACTCGCTTATACGTCTCACGCTCAAAAAAGGCCTGCAGCAATGCACGCCTTGCGGTAGCCTGCCCAAAGGAAACGCCTGCCCCTAATGGCCCAGACAGATAACCTAGAAAAAGAGTACCAACTGCTAAAACTGATAGAGCAGCAGCCACAACTCACGCAGCGTGAGTTGGCCGCGCAGTTAGGCGTCTCGTTGGGTAAAACCCACTACGTGTTAACCGCACTCATTGACAGAGGCCTGGTCAAGGCGGGTAACTTCGCCCGCTCAGATAACAAGCGCGGTTACGCCTATGTGCTGACACCTGCCGGTTTGGCAGAAAAAATTGCCATTACACAGTCATTTTTAAAGCGCAAAATGGGCGAGTACGAGCAAATAAAGGCCGATATAGAACGGCTCAATGAAGAGTTAGGTAGCTAGTTATGGAAAAACCCCACTCCACCCGAACTATCCGCAAGGCCATTATCCCCGTAGCGGGGCTGGGTACGCGCATGCTGCCAGCTACCAAAGCGATCCCAAAAGAGCTGTTGCCTGTTTACGACCGCCCAGTAATCCAGTGGGTGGTAGAAGAGGCGATAGCCGCCGGTATAGAAGAGATCATCTTTGTTACCCGCAGTGGCAAAGAGGCGATAGAGAACCATTTTGACGCCCACTACGAGCTAGAGCACCGCCTAGAGCGCAAAGGCAAAGAGACCATACTTAAAACGGTAAAAGATATTATCCCGCCGCATATCAATATTGTCTCCATCCGCCAGGCAGACGCCCTCGGCTTGGGCCACGCAGTACTCTGCGCCAAACAACAAATTGGCGGCGAGCCTTTTGCCGTGCTGCTGCCCGATGTTTTAGTGCTAGATGCCGCCAACCAAAGCCACGGGCACAGTTTCGCCACCATGATGGCAACCTGGCAACACACCGGCCACGGTCAGGTGATGGTAGAGCAAGTCGCGCAGCAGGATGTCGAGCAGTACGGTATTGCCGATGTAAACGGTAACCAGCTAGCGCCTTTTGCCAGCAGCCCAGTAAAACAGTTAGTGGAAAAGCCGAGCCCCGAAGAGGCGCCCTCCAACCTTGCCGTGCTCGGCCGCTACCTGTTGCCAGCAGAGGTGATGGATCTGCTGCAAACAACCACAGCCGGTGCCGGCGGCGAAATACAACTCACCGACGCACTCGACGCACTACTCCAAAACCAACCGCTGGGCGCATTTTTAACCAACGCAGAAACGTATGATTGCGGCAGTAAACGCGGTTATTTGGGGGCTAACGTGGCCGTAGGGCTGCGCGATGACAACACCAAAACTTACTTGCAGCGGTTTTCAAGCGAGCTTTGACAGCGTTACTAGTGTGCCAATCCACATAAAAACCAGCAAGTTACACTTTTATGCGCATAAAAGTGTTGTTTAGCACATTGAACGGTTAAAACAGCAAAGAGCAAAGCGAGCAAAACCTTCTCGTGATCCATGGTGGTCCGTTTAGCTGAGCTGCGCAAAGGGGGTGTCAAGATAGTGCGGACATTAACTTATTGCACGTAGAAATTGATTTGCGATACCTCTTTTTTATGTAATACTGGAGTTTAAATCCTTTTTTACATAATTGAGGCTCCCTTTGATTAAGAGAAATATCACCAAAGAATTGCACCTGCTGTTGCAAGAGTACCCCATAGTGACTGTGCTGGGGCCTCGGCAGGCTGGTAAAACAACTCTGGTTCAACATGAGCTACCAGATTACGCCTATGTCTCATTAGAAGATCCGGATGAGCGGATGCTGGCAGCAGAGGACCCGCGGGCTTTTTTAAGGCGCTTCCGTGGCAATACGATATTTGATGAAGTTCAGCGTGTGCCGACGCTACTAAGTTACTTGCAGGGCATAGTAGACAAAGAGCAGAAAAATGGCCGATTTGTCATAACGGGTTCTCATCAGTTGGAATTGCGTGCGGCTGTAGCACAGTCCCTAGCAGGTCGCACGGGTTTACTGCATTTGTTGCCACTGTCTATTGCGGAGTTAAGACAGGCAGGAATGGCCTTTGATGGCTTCCAAGACTATGTTGTGCGCGGGTTTCTGCCCCGGGTACACAGTCAAAATCAGCGGCCTTTTCGAGCCTACGCTAATTATTATCAAACGTATATTGAGCGCGATGTCAGGCAGTTAATCGAGCTCAAAGACGTCAGTTTGTTCGAAAAGTTTATTAAATTGCTGGCAGGCCGGGTTGGCCAGCTTATGGACTACCAGGCACTGTCAAACGCGGTAGGCGTGTCTGGCAAGACCATAAAGCAATGGCTGTCTGTGCTTGAAGCGTCTTATGTCGTTGTGAAGTTGCCGCCGTATTTTGAGAATTTTGGCAAACGGGTAGTCAAGTCGCCCAAGTACTTTTTCACCGATGTCGGTCTTCTAGCGTACTTGTTAGGTATAGAAACACCTAGTCAAGTGTTGCGCGACCCGCTACTAGGCAGCATTTTTGAAAATCTAGTCGTGATCGAAGTGCTCAAACAGCGATATAACAGTGGCTGTGATGCGAACTTATATTTCTTTAGAGACAGCAATGGTAGCGAGATTGACTTGCTGTGCAAGACCAGCAATGGGCTGGTTGGTATTGAAATAAAAGCAGCCTCTACATGGCATAGCAAATTTACTAAACAACTAGTGAGATTTTCAGAAAATAACCAGCCACTCAAGCAAAGTTGGGTTGTCTACAATGGAGTAGAGCTTGAGCTCAGTAACGGTGTTAATGCGATTTCGTACGATAAGTTGGCAACGGCACTACAGCATTAGGTAGTAGCGCATAGAGTTTCAGGTACCAAAAACTAAGTTGTCAGTTTCTGCAGGGCGATAAGAGCCACATTAATGACAGCTAGAGCCTGGCCTAAAAAAACATTAAATGTGTTTCATATAATTGACATTTTCCCGAATATGTATATTATATGAAACACTATGAAGAAAAAAATAGAAAAAATATCAGACGCTGCGGTTAGTCAACTCGCCGACATTGGGCAGTTGATAATGCAGCACCGTAAGTCATTCAAGATCACGGCAAATGCAGCCGCCCAGACAGCGGGCATATCTCGGGTAACACTGCACCGTATTGAGAAGGGTGAGCCTACCGTGAGTATAGGCGCCTACCTCAATGTTATCAGCGCACTAGGTTTGAATCTGCAGCTGTCGGCAAAAACGGGTACAGACAATACAGCTAATCCAGATAGCATCGGTAAGCTGCCGGCTCGACTATTGCTCTCAGACTACCCTCAATTAAAAGCGCTGGCATGGCATGTGCATGGGGTTGATGAGCTATCTCTTGTTGAGGCCCACTCTATCTATGAGAGGAACAAGCGATTCTTGGACAGAAAAAGCCTTAGCGACAATGAACAGGCGCTTATAGAGCTACTTTGCTCTGCGTTTGAGGGAGGCCAGATTTGATGTTTAACCGTTCACATCACCAGCGTATAGCGAAAGTGCTTGAGACCCTGGATGGCGATTTACTGAACCAGCATAACTGTTTTTTTGCGGGGGGCACAGCAATCGCCCTGCGTTATGGTGAGTACCGTGAGTCGGTTGATATAGATTTTTTGGTATCGGACTTGGCCTCATATCGGTATTTGCGCAATCTCGTCCGAGTGCAGGGCCTACAATCGTTAATGAGAAATACCGATACCGGCCAACTTCAAACGGCGGATATTCGCAGTGACCAGTACGGCATCCGAACCAAAATATTTGTCCAAGCAAAGCCGATTAAATTTGAGATTGTGCTTGAAGGACGGATTGCGCTAGCAAAGCCAAAAAAGAGAGATAGCATATTAGGCGTCGCCACATTAACCAGGCTAGACATGGCTGCAAGCAAGCTACTTGCCAATTCCGATCGGGGCCTAGATGTGGGGATGCATTGCCGGGATGTCATAGACCTTGCCATGCTTAATCTAACCAACGCAGAGTTTTCGAAGGCGCTCACAAAATCACAAACGGCCTACGGTGACGCCATAGAAAAAGATCTTTTCAAGGTTATTAATAGGTTAGCTGAGGAGAAGGCGCTGCTTGAGCGTTGCATGAAGGCTATGGATATTTCAGTTCCTCGGGCGCTCCTTTGGCAGAATATTAGTAGGGTGAAGAAGTTCATAGAGGATGACATGTCTAAGTAACGATAAGTGCTCTTATCAAACGTTTGAAAATAGTAGCTGTTCAAGAATTTAATGTCCCGTAGGAAAGTGCTAATTATGATAAATAAGGATTTTTAAAAACATCATGTCTAAATTATCAGATGTAAAAATTGCTATCATAGGGTTAGGTTACGTTGGCTTGCCCTTGGCTGTAGCTTTCGCTAAACGATTCCCCGTTCTTGGGTTTGATATTAATTCCAACCGAGTAAAAGAGCTCGAGACTGGAGTGGACGCTACTCTCGAAGTGTCAAATCCTGAGTTGGTTGCTGCCGAAGCTCTATCTTTCTCTTGTAGTGAAGATGATCTCAAATCCTGCAACACGTTTGTCGTGACAGTACCGACGCCCATCGACAAATTCAAGCGGCCAGATCTGACGCCATTGTTAAAAGCGAGTGCGATGCTGGGTAGGGTTATCAAGAAAGACGATGTGATTATTTATGAGTCAACCGTCTACCCAGGAGCTACCGAGGATGACTGCATTCCCGTGGTAGAG
>JBLYYE010000048.1:0-31504 GCA_048549915.1 Porticoccaceae bacterium | reverse complement strand
TCATCGCGGTTGTTGTCGCGGTTGTTGTCGCTATGGCTATCGCGTCCACCGTAAATACTGCTATTGCGAGCGCCACTGGCGGCGCGGTTGCCACGGTTTTCATCGCGGCTGTCACTGCTGCGATTGGCTGAGCGCCCGGCACCACGCGCAGATGTACCTTCACCGGTGTGACCGCGGCCACTGCTGCGCTCGCTGCGGCTAATATCGCTGCGACCATCGGTGCGACGGTTGCCACTGTTGTGACGACCCGTGCGATTGCGACCGCGATTTTGAGACGGCGCTTGTTTAGGGCCGCGAACCGCTTTGTGCAGCCAGGTTTCAGGCAGGTTGTGTTCTGGCTCAAAGCCATCGACGATCTCGCGTTTTATTAACTGACCAATCAAACGTTCGATATCCGAGAGTAAACCCACTTCATCGTGGCTGACCAGCGATACCGCTTCACCGCTGGCACCGGCACGGCCGGTCCGGCCAATACGGTGAACGTAATCCTCTGGCACATTGGGAAGATCAAAGTTAACTACGTGGGGCAATTGATCAATATCTAAGCCGCGCGCCGCGATATCTGTCGCCACAAGAGCGCGGCATTTATTGGCTTTAAAATCGGCCAACGCTTTGGTGCGCGCACCTTGGCTTTTATTGCCGTGGATGGCTGCGGCCACTATTCCCTCACTCTCGAGGTACTTAGTGAGTTTATTGGCACCGTGCTTAGTTTTGGTAAATACCAGTGTTTGGCCCCAATCTCCCTTGCGCATGAGCTCAACCAGCAGTGCTGGCTTGGATTTTTTATCTACCGAACAGAGCCGCTGGCTGACCAACTCAGTGGTGGTATTGCGCGGTGTTACCGAGACTTCGATCGGATCTTTAACCAACCCTTTGGCCAGCTTGCGGATATCTTCTGAAAAAGTTGCCGAGAACATCAGAGTTTGGCGTTTGGCCGGTAAGACGGCAAGAATTTTGCGGATATCGTGGATGAAGCCCATATCCAGCATGCGGTCAGCCTCATCTAAGACTAAGACTTCTAGCTGCTCGAACTTAATAGCGCGCTGTTGGTATAAATCGAGCAGACGACCGGGGGTGGCGACGAGAATATCGACACCTGAACGCAGCTTCATCATTTGTGGGTTGATCTTAACGCCACCAAAAACCACTGCACTGCGCAGAGATAAGCCGGCACCGTAGGTCTGCACGCTGTCGAGTATTTGTGCTGCCAGTTCGCGGGTGGGGGTCAGAATCAGCACGCGCGCTTGGTTGGCACCGGCGCCGCGGCCGCCACTGAGACGCTCTAGAATAGGCAGAGTAAAGCCGGCAGTTTTACCGGTACCGGTCTGCGCGGCAGCCATAACATCGCGGCCGGCAAGAACATGTTCAATAGCTTGTGCTTGAATTGGGGTTGGGCTGGTATAGCCCTGTTTTTCAATAGCAGAAAGAATGGGCGCACTGAGGCCCAGGTCGCTGAATTTAGTCATTTTCATATCCAAGGTTAAAAAGTACTGCTTCGGGGGGTCAGAGCTTGGAGTGAAAAGTAACCGTGAGCGAAAAAATTGCTAAGGACAACACAACAGGACTGACAAGAGCGCCCAGCTTAACGGCAAATTGGTCAAAATACCAGCAGTTCAGCCTCTCGGCAGCTGCTCCCAAAGTTTACAAAGCTGTTCAGTCAGGCTCAGCAAGCGCTTTTCACCGGCCGTTTTAGCGGAGTAATTTGGACAACTGAGGCGATCAACCGCAGAGCTTGAGAGCCCAGCATACTCCCAATCCAGAATCACCAAACCGCGCTCAGCCTCAATGATATTGGTGGCACTCAGGTCGTGATGAACCAGCTGCCGGCCAGTACTGTCGAGCTGCTGATCGATCTGCAAAGCGAGATCTAAAAGCGGCTGCCAATTGGCGCGGGCGATCTCGGCTAGCTGATCCACGTAATGTTTGCAGTAATTGTGATACCCGTAGCAGCGGATTGAGGCTGGCGAGCTTGACTCTCGGAGTTGTGAGTAGTCGGCGATGAGCTGCTGCAATCGTTCTTGTTGGTGTGAGTCGCACCAATCTGACTCTTGCCATTGGCGCCCTTCGATATATTCGCTGACCATGTACTGGCTGCTGCTGAAGTAGAGTTGTGCGACGTAGGGTTGACTTGCCAATAAGCGTAAAATTGCCGCTTCGCTATTGCGGTCTATACCGAGTTGCACAGAGCGCTCACTGTTCAGACGTAGTACGGCACGCCACTGCCCAGCAGCTATCAGATAACTGCGGTTAACTCGGCCACCACTGAGCGTGGCAACCACCTCAGGGCGCACTGACAGATCCAGCTGCCAACTCTGCCAATCATCGAGCGCCTGCTCTGCTGTCATTGGCTTTGACAACTAACCCTCTGCCACTGTGTGTAGCTGCAAATAGTGGCGACGCCAGCGCCAATAACCGTAGCAGGCCATCGCGGTGTAAATGACAAACAAAAAGGCCGTTTGATTGAGCTCGCGCTCTAAATAAAGGTAGATAGCCGCCGCATCTAAGACAATCCAGTAGAGCCAGTTTTCGAGCACTTTGCGCGTCGCCATCACGGTTGCGGCAACCGCGCCCCAAGTGATAAAGCCGTCGAGCAGCAACCAACTGAGAGGATCGCCGCCGCTGCGCAATGCGTAGGCAGAGAGCAGCGTCAGCACAGCAATCGCTGTTAGCAGCAGCGCGTGACGCAGTGCCGGCCAGCGCTGGATAGCTAACTCACCGCGCTCATCACTCTGTTCTCCAGCGTGCCGCCAAGCCCACCAGCCGTAGAGTGCTGTGACCAGATAAAAGCCGTTGAGCGCCGCTTGAAGGGGTAGCTGAGCACGCCAAAAAACCACCATATAAACCACACTGCTAACCACGGCGACTGGCCAACAGGCGCTATTTTCAGCCGTAGCTAGCAGCAAAAAAGCCAGCGCCAGCACAACCCCAAGAGTTTCTAAATTGATCCAGTTGAACGCATCGCCCATCAATCGAGCGCTCGGTAGTCGGGTATATATTTAACAACAAATACTGCGCGACCAAATTCGTCATAGCACTGCAACAGCGCAGATTGGACTGCCGCCATAGCGACAAGCGTAGGCCCTTGCACAATGGTTGAGGTGGGCGTAGTGACGACTTTGAGGGCACTGTCGCCGTTAACCAGCTCAATAAAGCGATCGATCGGCGCTATGTACTCTTCGCGCAAAGGGTACATGCTGATATCGATTGTGATCTCTCTCTGGTCGGACATAACCCACACTCTTGTTTAGTTAACTAAAATTGGTATTGGCCGCTAATACCGATACTGCGACCCGGTGCCAGCTGGCGATAACTTTCGTTAACCCAACCGTTGCGCGGATCAGCGGCAAAATAAAGACCGTGCACGGCGTAGTCGCGGTCGGCCAAATTGCGTCCCCACAGAGACCACTCTACCCCTGCAACGCGCGTGTTAACAAACAGGTTAATCAAGTGATAACCGGGCAATTTGCCATCGTGGTAGTACCCGTAGTAGCTTGAATCGGCGCCCTGTAGTTGTAACTCCAGAGAGCTCTGATCGAGCTGATAACGCAGACCGCTGCTGTACTGATAGCGCGGGGACTTGGCCTGATCGCGATTTTGGCGTTGGTTAAAGGCCCACCGGTCTAAATCAAAACTGGTGATTGAATCCACCTCTGTGCGCATCAATCCGACATTGACATAACTACTCAACTGTTCGGTGTGGCGCTGCTGCCACTCAAGTTCAAGCCCCAGATTACTACTGTCAGTAGTGCTATCGAGATAGCCGATCCATAGTCCTGCGGCATCATCCCACATCCAACTCTCGAGCTGGGCATTGTCGCGCACATTATAAAAAAGTGTAGCGCGCAACTCGCTGTTATTGCGCTGCCATTTGAACCCTAGCTCTGCAGATAAAAGTCTTTCGCTATCAAAGCGCAATTTATCAGCAGTAAACTCTTGAAATGGTTCAGACATCCAAACCTGGTTGGCACTCGTCGAGGTATTAATACCACCCGGCTTCTCAGATTGAGCCAGTTTAATGTAACCCAGCACGCTCTCATTGGGGCGGTAATTCAAAGTTACCGCAGCGTGTCGCAACCACTCATCGCTATCAGAGACAAATTCGTTACTGTCACTGTACTCGTCACTAAAATGCTCAATACGAGCCGCTACTATCCACTCCAAACGTTCAGCCGTAGTCATCCACTGAGCATAAACGGCTTGCTGCTCGCTATGGTAGTCACCCTGTGACTCAAAGTCCCCGTAAAAAAAACTGTTATAGAGATAGTTGAGTTTTTCATTGGCGCGGCGCAAGTAGAGACCTGCGATGTAGCCACTATCGCCATGCGCTGAGCTGTTCCAGCGCAGATCGAGTGCGGTGAAATCTTTGTCGCGCAAAAAACGTTCGGTCGCGATATCGGTCTCGACTGAAAAACTTTCTGAGACCCAGTCGGCATCGTAGCCGTAATCGCTATCGCTCTGGCTGTGGCTGAGAATGATTTCAGAAATAGCCCCGGAATAATGGGTGTGGGCGACATTGACAGACAACAGCGCGTGGCTGAGATCGTCACTGCCGGGTTGATCGCTAACGGTGGTGCGCGCATCATCTAGCGACCAAGCGTCGTAGCCGTTGTCCGTCTCAACCCACTGTGCGGTGAAGCTGATATCAGTCAGCGGTTCTGGCTGCAGACGACCCGTTAAGCGCAGCAACTGCTCATCGCGCCCCGCCGTGTCATCGCGATTGAGATAACGATTGTTAATTTGGCCATCTTCGCTGCCGCTATAGAGCGCTAACCGCAAATCTAAGCCGTCGTTACCGATACCCCCTATACGAGCACCGGCTGCCAAACCCGCCTGCCACAAACCGTCGCTACCCAATCCGAGCTGCACATAGCGGTTATCGCTGTCGGCACTGGTGCTGTTGAGCGACAACGCACCCGCGTGGCCAACTGCACCCTGACTGGTCGCTTGCGGCCCGCGCGCCAATTCTAGCTGATCAATATCAAACAGCAGTGCCGCAGCCGCATCGCCTAGCTCGGCACCATTGAGGGTCACCACTACTGACGAGTAGTTTTTTGGATCTTGGAACTGTTCTAAATCGCCGACACCACGTACCTGCATAAAGCGGCTGCGCGAACCAGCTGAACTCAGAGAGACATTAACCAATGAGTCGAGCAGGCTGTCGATATGCTGTGGGGCTTGACGATTTAGGGTGTCACTATCAACCACCGACAGTGATCCACTGAGCTGGTTGATAGAACCGGTGATGAAATCGGCTGTTACTGTTATTTCTTCAACCTGCTGGACCGCATGTGATGGCATGGCCAGCAACATAGAAGAGAATATAAAGCTTTTACGAATGTGCATAGAGAGCCTCTTTAACGTGGTTAAAAAGACCCGGATGAGCTTTCGGAGAGAGTAGCGCGAGTTGCGCAATCCTATTCCTACGCCGGCATTATCCGGATCAGGTTCAAGGGTGCATCTCAGGCTGCTAACTCGAAAAGCTGCTGCCGCCCCTTAGGAAACAGCCTGCATGCTACCAGAGGGTTAACTGCCGCTTCAAGCGTGAGGGTAAATTAAACCTATAAAAAAACGGCCTTGCTAGGCAAGACCGTTTTTAACTTACTGCTTTAAAATTACTTGTTAAGACGGTTGTCTATAAGCTCATCGACCACAGCGGGATCTGCCAGTGTCGAGGTATCGCCCAAGCTATCTAACTCATTGGCAGCTACCTTGCGCAGGATGCGGCGCATGATTTTACCGGAGCGGGTCTTTGGCAAGCCAGGTGCCCACTGGATAAGATCTGGTTTGGCAATCGGGCCAATCTCTTGTACGCACATTGCGATCAGCTCGGCGCGCAGCGCCTCGTCTGGCTCAACGCCGGTCATCGGCGTCACGTAAGCGTAGATACCCTGCCCCTTGATATCGTGCGGGTAACCGACGACTGCCGCTTCGGCGATTTTTTCATGTAGCACCAAAGCACTTTCTACTTCTGCGGTCCCCATACGGTGGCCAGAGACATTGAGCACGTCGTCGACACGGCCGGTGATCCAGTAGTAACCATCCTCATCGCGGCGTGCGCCGTCACCGGTAAAGTAGTAACCAGGGAAGGTACTAAAGTAGGTATCGATCAGGCGTTGATGATCACCGTAAACCGTGCGGATTTGGCTGGGCCAGCTCGCTTTAATCGCCAACATACCCTCTACAGCGCCCTCGAGTTCATTGCCCTCTTGATCAAGCAGTACTGGCTGTACACCAAAGAATGGACGAGTCGCGGAACCGGGCTTGAGTGCAGTCGCACCGGGCAGCGGTGTCAACATATGCGCGCCGGTCTCTGTCTGCCACCAAGTGTCAACGATCGGGCAGCGGCTGTCGCCGACCACTTTATAGTACCACTCCCACGCTTCAGGGTTGATAGGCTCACCAACTGTGCCAAGCAGCTTGAGAGAACTGCGTGAAGTACTGTTAACCATGGCATCTCCGGCGGCCATCAGTGAGCGGATTGCCGTAGGTGCGGTATAGAATTGGTTAACCTGATGCTTGTCAACCACCTGCCAAAAGCGCGAGGCATCGGGATAAGTGGGGACACCTTCAAACATAAGCGAAGTGGCACCGTTACAGAGTGGCCCGTAAACGATATAGCTGTGGCCAGTTACCCAGCCGACATCGGCAGTACACCAATAGATATCGCCATCTTTGTAGTCAAAGACGTATTTATGAGTCATCGCGGTCATCAGCAGATAGCCCGCGGTGCTGTGCAGTACGCCTTTAGGTTTACCGGTAGAGCCTGAGGTATACAGAATAAACAGGGGATCTTCTGCATCCATCAACTCTGCGGGGCAGTCGCTGCTCACCGCAGCGGTCGCTTGGTGATACCAAACATCGCGAGCGTCATCCCAGGCGACATCGCCACCGGTTCGCTTAACCACTAGGCAGGTATGCAAATTTGGGCACTCTGCCAGGGCTTTATCGGCGTTGGCCTTAAGTGCGACTGCCTTGCCACCGCGAACACCCTCATCGGCAGTGATAAGAACGCGACAATCTGAGTCGAGAATACGGTCTTTCAAAGCATCTGGCGAAAAGCCGCCGAAGACGATTGAGTGCACCGCGCCAACACGCGCACAGGCCAACATAGCGTAGGCGGCCTCTGGGATCATCGGCATATAGATACAGACACGGTCTCCTTTTTTGACGCCGCGCTCACGCAATACGTTACCCAAACGCGATACCTGTTCATGGAGCTCAGCGTAGGTAATTTTTTTATCGTCGTTGGGATCGTCCCCTTCCCAAATAAGCGCAACTTGGTCGGCCCGCTCTGGCAAATGGCGATCGATACAGTTAGTCGCCACATTGAGCTTAGCGCCGCCAAACCAAGTGGCCTCACCTTTGTGCATGTCGCTCTCTACAACACTGTCCCAGCGTTTGTCCCAGCTCAGAAACTGCTCGGCTTGCGCCGCCCAGAACTGCTCGGGCTGTTCGACAGACTGAGCGTAAAGCTCTGCGTATTTCTTCTCATCGATCCAAGCATTAGAGGACCATTCGGCCGATACGGGGTGGAGTGGAAATTCAGACATAGCAAAACCCTTAAAATAGAAAAGTGACGCGCGTGGCGAAAAACAGTAAATTCACATTGCTATGATCGCCAACCTACCACGCCTAGGCCATTAGACCTTTAGCCTAACGACAGCAGCAAATTGGAATGTTGATACGATAAGAGATGGCCCTAACCCTTAGCGGGGGGGAAAGCGTGTTGGCTTCAATGAAGCTTTGATGCGTTCTAAATGCGGCAAAAATTCTGGGCCGCGACGCAAAGTTACGCCAGTGGCCAAAACATCGAGCATCACCAAGTGCACAATGCGTGAACTCATCGGCATATATTCGTCGGTATTTTCAGGCACTTCAACCGTAAATTCTAAAGTGCAAGCCGCCGCTAATGGCGAATTGGGCGCAGTCAAACCTATTACCGTAGCGCCGCGTTCGCGCGCCGCTTCAGCGACTTCGACCAGCTCTCGGGTGCGCCCGGTATACGAGATAATAAAAAAGATATCTCCGGCACTTCCGGTGGAGGCCAACATACGCTGCATCAATACATCGTCGTGGTGCGACACCGGCAAGTTAAAACGGAAAAATTTGTGCTCCGCATCGCGCGCCACAGCCCCAGAAGCGCCCAAGCCAAAAAAGTAGATACGCTTGGCTTGCACCAATTTATCTACTACTTGGCTGACTCTGTCGTGGCTGATGCGGTCGCGCACCAACGCCAAGCTGTTAATAGTGCTATCAAATATTTTAGCGGTGTAAGCAGAGACATCGTCACCCGGATCGACATTGCGGTTAACAAAACGAATACCGCTAGCCAGTGAGCGGGCCAACTGCAACTTAAAATCTGGAAAGCCCGCGGTATCAAAGCGTTTACAAAACCGGTTGACGCTCGGTTCACTAACATTGGCGGCTTTGGCTAAGTTGGCGATGCTAGAGCGCGTGGCCGCTTCTGGATCAGCCAGTATCACCGCTGCCACTTTGCTCTCAGAGCGGTTGAGTGTCGGTAGTTGATCGCTGATCACGTTGAGTAGGTTTGCCGCTTCCATAAACTATCCGTTACTGAGTTTTCAGGGGGATTGTTGAGTGCCAGACCCATCTGCACCTCATCAAAAGGGTAATAATATTTCATAACCACGGCAAATAATCGATAAATATTGCTCTAGAAACGCTTTTTTTGTAATTTTTACAAATAAATATCGACTTTTAGCCCACTTTTGCCTACTATTTTTGTAATTAAATTACACTGGGCACCTTGCCCTTAGGCAACTCTAATAGCACGAGAGGTTCGCAATGTACCAACTAGCAATTAACGGTTTTGGCCGCATCGGCCGCAATATTTTACGCGCCCTCTACGAGCGCCCCGAGTTGCGCAAAATGCTCCGCGTGGTCGCCATTAACGATTTGGGCGATGTCGCTATCAACGCACATCTTCTACAGTTTGACTCTGTCCACGGCCGCTTTGCCGAGCCGGTCAGCATCGATGGTGACTACCTTTGTATTGGCGAGGACCGTATTCTCTGCACATCCCAGCGCGATCCCGCCGCCTTGCAGTGGGGTGAACTGGGTGTCGATCTGGTCTGTGAGTGCACGGGGCTTTTTACTGCTCGCGAGAAAGCGGCTCTGCATATCGCCGCTGGTGCAAAAAAGGTGCTGGTTTCAGCCCCGGGCAATAATATGGACGCCACCGTGGTTTATGGTATCAATCATCAGTCGTTGAGTGCAGCCGAATCAATTGTCTCCAACGCCTCATGCACCACCAACTGCTTAGCACCTGTCGCGGCGCCACTGCACCAAGCAGTTGGGATTGAATCCGGCTTTATGACGACTGTGCACTCATACACCAATGATCAGAATCTCTCTGACGTCTACCACAGTGATATGTACCGCGCCCGCTCCGCGACTCAATCAATGATCCCCACCAAGACGGGGGCAGCGGCAGCTATCGGCTTGGTCATCCCAGAGCTCAATGGTCGTCTCGACGGTATGGCTGTGCGTGTGCCTACGATTAATGTATCACTGGTTGATTTCACCTTTACCGCCAGCCGTGCGACCAGCGTTGAGGAGATCAACCAAATTATGGCAAATGCCGCTGCCGGGCCTCTCTCCCAGGTACTCTTTTACAACGACAAACCGCTGGTTTCCATCGACTTCAACCACATACCGTTCTCGAGCAACTTCGATGCCACGCAGACGCGTGTTCAAGGCAATTTAGTCAAAGTCATGGCCTGGTACGACAACGAGTGGGGTTTCTCTAACCGCATGCTCGATAACGCGTTGGTGATGCTACAGGCGCAATAATTGGCTAAGTAATGACATCGGCAGCAGAGCGCCCGCAATGCTGCCTAATGTCCAGCAACTCGAGAGTGGCAGAGATGGTGTGCATGAGCGCTTGTTGAGGGGATTGCTCATACTGCTTTGTATCCATCTCGTGTCGATCAAAGTAAAGCCGCAAAGTAGCACCCGCGGTACCTGTGCCACTCAGCCGAACTACTGCTCGGCTGCCATCTGAAAACTCTAAAATAATACCCTGATCTCGGCTCACGGATCCATCAACCGGGTCTGTGTAGCTAAACGACTCTGCCTTAGTAAGATTCAAGCCTGCTGCAGTGCGGCCGGGCAACGCGGGCAATTGCTCTTGTAGAGACGCTAACATTTTCTCGGCGGCTTGGCTGTCGAGCTGCTCGTAGTCATGCCGAGTAAAGAAGTCTCGCCCGTATTTCATCCAGTGATTGCGTAAAATAGTCTGCGCAGGACAACGCTCTAAGGCGATCAAGTTGAGCCAAAACAGTACCGCCCAGAGACCATCTTTCTCACGCAGGTGGTTTGACCCTGTGCCAAAGCTCTCTTCGCCACACAGAGTAATTTTTCCGGCATCGAGCAGGCTGCCGAAATACTTCCAACCGGTCGGTGTCTGATAACAGGGGATGTTTAACTCTGCAGCCACACGGTCAAGCGCCCGGCTAGTCGGCATAGAGCGAGCGACACCGTTCAACTTGCCGGGATAGCCGGGCAGTTGCTCGGCATTAGCTGCTAGCAGAGCAATACTGTCACAGGGGTTAATCATCTCACTCTGCGCGAGCAACATATTGCGGTCACCATCACCGTCAGAGGCGCCACCGAATGAAAAAACTCCAGCATCTTGCAGCACATGCAAAAGATCATCGGCATGCGCCAAATTGGGGTCCGGGTGGCTACCGCCAAAATCCTCCAGCGGCTCGCAATTAAGCAAAAATTTTGTCGGTAAACCCAAGCGGCGTGAAAATATTTCCTGCGCATAGGGGCCGGTAATGGCATGCATGGCATCAAAGTAGAAAGTAAATTCAGGCTCTGCTAACAACACCCGAATCTGGGAAAAATCAAAAAGTGACTCCATTAGATCAGCGTACTCTGTCACCGGATCAATCACTTCGACGTCCATATCGGCGAGCTTGGCGTGGCCCGGCTGATCTAATGCTACATCCGCAACTTGGCAGATTGAATAGTGTTCAATTGTTTGGCTGGCAGCGTAGATACGCTCGGTTATAGCGTCGCTGGCAGGCCCGCCATTGGCACTGTTGAACTTTATACCAAAGTCACCCTGCGGCCCACCCGGATTGTGGCTGGCAGAGAGAATAAAGCCCCCTGCGGCCGAGTGACGACGAATCAGCGCTGAGACGGCCGGAGTAGATAACCACCCTTGCCTGCCCACCCATACCTTGGCCACACCGTTGGCCGCTGCCATTTTGAGCAGCGTTTGAATCGCCACTTGATTGTAAAAGCGGCCATCACCACCAATAACCAAAGTGGCACCACGCAACTCCGGCAGGCTGTTAAACACCGCTTGAATAAAATTTTCTAAATAATGAGGCTGCTGAAACTCGATAACGCGTTTGCGCAGCCCAGAAGTGCCGGGTTTTTGCCCTGGATAAGGCTGGGTTGAGATCTGCGCCATACCGCGTCCTTACTATTTAAACGTCACCGCAAAATGCGTGGCGCAATAGTAACAACTCTGTCAGTAAAAGTGACAGCTTATGCTAACTGGCACTCCAGTAAAGACTCACTGGAGTCGCCTGCTGGCGCAAAATAGCTCGTATCGGCAGCTCCTCCGCAGGGCCATCGGCTTGCGCTTGTTGAAGAACACGCTGCTTATTTTCACCGACGATATGAATAAATATCTCATCGCTGTCGAGCAGACGCGGCAGCGTCAGCGATATGCGCAGATGCGGTACTGCCAGAGGCTCTACTGCCAAAACGCTGCGGCCTGAGTTCATATCGAGGCCGGCAGGCAACGCTCTAGCCCCCGGAAATAATGAAGCGGTATGGCCATCATCACCCATACCCAAAATCAGAGCGGCGAAACGCGGAGCACGCATAAAAGTGTCATCCAGATCACTTAAAGCCTCATCTGTCGGCTGGTCTGCTGTTTTTAACGGGACAAACTCTGCCTGCGCAGCCGCACCCACCAGCAGGTTTTCACGCACCAACTTTTCGTTGCTGTCGCGGTGTTGATTGTCTACCCAGCGTTCATCGGCGAGCGTGACTTTAACTTTATTCCACGATAGCTCAGTGTTGGCCAGTTCGGCGAACAATCCCAGAGGAGTACGCCCACCCGAGACTACCAGCCACGCCTCACCGCTCTGTGCTATTGCAGACTCTAAGCGCGCGGCAACCGCTGCGGCGAGAGCACTATCGAGCTGTGATGAGTTGGCAAAGCTATTCTCTGAAAGCGACAAATTTACTCTCCGTGCCAGCTGCGCTGGTCTTTCTCAATTAACATCTCAGCTTTAGAGGGGCCCCAGCTGCCAGCGCTGTAAGGTTTGACCTCTAGGTTGCGCTCGCTCCAAGAGTCGATCAGCGTGTCGCACCATTTCCATGAGGCTTCGATCTCTTCGCGGCTAACAAATAGCCACTGGTCACCGCGTATCGCCTCCAAGAACAGACGCTCATAAGCTTCGGGGATACGCGAGCCGCCCGAGGAGTCAAAAAAGTCGAGGTTAAGCGTGCGCTTCTCTAACTTAAGCTCATTGCTGAGGCTGTGTTTCTTAGAGATCATCTCCATCTCTACACCCTCGTTGGGTTGCAAACGAAAGATCAAGCGGTTGGCTTTTTCGACATTAGACCCGGGGAAAATACCGTGTGGATTGGCCTTATAAGTAATGACGACCTCGGTCATTTTTTCGGTCATGCGCTTACCTGTGCGCAGATAGAACGGCACACCCGCCCAACGCCAATTATCGATGTAAGTTTTTAGTGCAACAAAAGTCTCGGTGTTGCTGCTGTCACTCTCGCTGCCCTCCTCTTCCATATAACCAACCACCGGCTTGCCACTGATCCAACCTGCGGTGTATTGGCCGCGCACAACGCGGTCAGAGACATTTTCGGCATTAACTGGTGACAGCGCGCGCAATAATTTCACTTTCTCGGCACGGATTTCATCGGCATCGGTTGAATTAGGTGGCTCCATAGCGATCATGCAGAGCAGCTGCAAAAGATGGTTTTGCACCATATCGCGCAGCTGACCAACCTTGTCGTAGTAGCTCCAGCGCCCCTCGATACCGACTGTTTCCGCCGCAGTTATCTGAATATGATCAATACAGCTATTGTCCCACTGCGAGTTGATCATACGGTTGGCGAAGCGCAGCACTAAAAGATTTTGTACGGTCTCTTTACCCAGATAGTGGTCGATGCGATAGATATTTCTTTCCGGGAAATAGCGACCGATAGTGTCGTTGACCTCGCGCGAGCTATCGAGATCGTGGCCGATCGGCTTTTCCAAAACGATGCGCGCCTTGTTGTCGACACAGCCTGCACTATGTAAGTGCTGGCAGATGGGCCCAAACAAACTCGGCGGGGTTGCCATGTAGTAGATTGCGGTACGCCCTTCAATCAACCACCCTTTAAGGGCTGGGTAATGATTTTTTTGCGCAAAATCGATGCGTAAAAAAGTTAACCTGCGTGAGAAGTGCGCCCACGCACTGTCGCACCAATCACCTTCAGGGAGTGCCTCTTGCAGGCGCTGTTTAACGTCTTCAATAAATTGTTCGGAGCTCAGCTCTTCGCGCGCCACCCCGGCGATACGAATGCTCTCGTCCAACAACTCAGCGCGCTCTAGCTGATAGAGCGCGGGAAACAATTTGCGTTTAGACAGATCACCGCGCGCACCAAACAGAATTAGGTCTACGTTACTGCTCACAAAACACCCCCTAGTTAGTTTATTTCTCAGCGCAACGCCGCAGCGGCAGCAGCTAATTCTGTAATTTTATCCCACTGCTTTGCGGCAACCAGATCACTGGGACAGATCCATGAGCCACCGACACAGAGTACATTTTTTAGATTGAGATACTCCATGACATTAGCGGGGCCTATTCCGCCTGTGGGGCAGAAGCGCATATCAGCAAAAGGGCCTGCTATCGCTTTCAGCGCAGGTGCGCCGCCTGAAGCTTCAGCGGGGAAAAACTTCACTACATCGTAACCGCGCTCGCGGCAACGCATCAACTCGCTGGCAGAGGCAACACCGGGCAGTAGCGGGATTGAAGCTTTTGCTGCAGCATCTAAAAGTGCATCGGTTGCACCAGGCGAAACCATAAACTGGCAACCGGCAGCGATAGACTGCTCAATCTGCTCGGCATTACACACCGTGCCACTACCCACTACGGCCCCCGGCACATGCTCTACCATTGCCGCAATAGCATCCACAGCAACCGGGGTGCGCAATGTAACCTCAAGGACCCGGAGCCCACCAGCCACTAACGCTTTAGCCAGCGGTACGGCATCTTGCAACTGGTCAATAACAATTACGGGAACAACGGGGACAGAAGATAACAGTTCTTTCATAACAATCTCATAAAATTTGAGTTGAGTTTCGAGTGCATGAACTACACAGGTTCGCTATTTAGATGTTTGGCTGCGCCGAGCAAGCCGAGATGATCGCGTACCACTAAGTAAACCGGAATAGCGGCTAGGTAGTCGGCAAAACGGCCTTTATTTTGGAAATATTCTCTGAATTGGCTAGCAGAAAAGAAGTCGGAGAAGCGCGGAATCACCCCTCCCGCCAAATAGACACCCCCTTTTGCGCCGAAGTTGAGTGCGACATCGCCCGCCACAGTTCCCATTATCTGACAGAACTGGTGCAGTGTAGCGATTGCCAGGGGATCACTATCACTTAGCGCCGCAGCGGTAATATCGGCGGCCTGCTGCAGAGGGGCAGCCACACCGTCGAGTTCTGCTAACTGCTGGTAGAGCGTCACTATGCCGCGTCCACTGAGTAATCTCTCTGCTGAGACATGGCCACCAAAACGCTGCTGCAAGCCTACTAAAATAGCTGCCTGGCGAGCATCGCCCGGGGCGAAACCAACATGGCCGCCCTCGCCGTCGACAACCGCATAGCCTCCGCTGTGGGGAATCAGTGCAGAGACTCCCAACCCGGTACCAGGACCCAGTACGGCCATCGGCTTGACCTGCTGCGGCGTTCCGCCACCCACTTGGATAACATCGTCAGCGCCCAATTCCGTCACACCGTGGGCTATAGCGGCAAAGTCATTAATAATCTCTACGCTAGACTCCAGCGCTTTTGCCACCTCTTGCTTGGAGAAGTGCCAATGGCTGTTGGTAAATTTAATTTCCACACCATCTGCAGGGCATGCTACCGCGAGACAGGCGCGCTGTGGGGCATCTACCCAGCCGGTTGCCTCTGCTATATCGCGGCGCAACTGTGCTAGCAGCTCAATAAAATCTGCGTGCTCAGCAACGGTATAAAAAAATTGGTGTTCGCTCTCCATTTGGCCGAGTTGCAGTGCTGCAAAGCGCGCATTGGTTCCACCAATGTCCGCGACCAGCTGCCACGCTTGTTGACTCATTATTCAACCTCGTCAAAGAGATATGAAGCGCCGTGCTCAGCACTGGTCACTGCACGCCGGCTGAGGGCAAACAGTTCGCGGCCGCAACCCTGCTCACCCAACTGTGGGGATTGAACTAGCTCGCGCTGCAACAGCACTTGCTCGTCTCCCAACCACTCTAGCGTGCCCGCATCGGCATCGAGACGCAGCCTATCGCCGCTATTGACTCGCGCCAGCGGCCCACCGGCGGCGGCTTCTGGAACGAGATGAATAGCCGCGGGAACCTTGCCAGAGGCGCCCGACATACGGCCGTCCGTCACCAGAGCTACCTTAAAGCCTCGATCCTGTAGAGAGCCCAACAGCGGCGTTAGTTTGTGCAACTCGGGCATTCCCAGTGCTTTAGGCCCCTGAAAGCGCGCTACCACAATGACATCGCGGTCTAATTCACCCGCCTCGAATAGCCCAGCTAACTCGTCTTGGTTTTCAATAACTACCGCCGGCGCCTCAACGACGCGATGCTCGGCAGCCACGGCTGAAAGCTTGACCACGCCGCGACCAAGGTTGCCATCAATAAGGTTTAAACCGCCCTCAGGTGAAAATGGCTCGGCAACAGAGGCCAATACTTCGCTGTCCAAAGAGCGCTCGGGGGAGGCTTGCCAGGCGATAGCGCCATCGCGCAGTGTCGGCTCCAAGGCAAAGTCTGCGAAGCTTCCACCCCAAGCTGTTTTGGCATCAGCGTGCATCAAACCGGCTCTGAGTAACTGCCCAAATAGACAGCTAGTGCCTCCGGACGCGTGGAAGTGGTTAACATCAGCATGGCCGTTAGGGTAGACCTTGGCCAACAGCGGAATCACTGCAGAGAGATCAGAAAAATCACCCCAATTGAGAATAATACCCGCAGCGCGAGCGATAGCGATCAGGTGAATGGTATGGTTGGTCGAACCGCCCGAGGCCAGCAGTGAGATGACGGCATTGACAACCGCGCGCTCGTCGACAATTTCGCCGATGGGACGATAATCGGGGCCAAGATGGGTAATTCTAGCCACATGCTCAGCAGCAGCTACGGTCAGTGGATCGCGCAAAGGACTGCTCGGATTAACGAACGAGCTGCCCGGCAACTGCAGGCCGAGCGCCTCAAGAATCACTTGGTTGCTATTGGCCGTACCATAAAAAGTGCACGTTCCCGCACTGTGGTAGCTATCTGACTCGGCTTGAAGCAGCTCTTCACGCCCTACCTGCCCTTCTGCATAGAGTTGGCGAATGCGCTGTTTCTCTTTGTTGGGTAGACCGCTCTCCATCGGCCCCGCTGGCACAAACAGCGCAGGTAAGTGACCAAAGCTAAGCGCCCCGATGAGAAGACCTGGGACAATTTTGTCGCAAACTCCCAGCGCTAAAACGGCATCGAACATCTGATGTGAAAGTGCCACTGCGGTACATTGAGCGATTAAATCGCGGCTAAACAGGCTCAGTTCCATGCCTGCCTGGCCCTGTGTGACACCATCACACATAGCGGGCACACCACCCGCCACTTGGGCTGTCCAGCCCATATCGCGCAGTGCTGCTTTTATTTTTTCTGGGTAATCGACATAGGGGTGGTGGGCAGAGAGCATATCGTTGTAAGCCGTGACGATCGCCACATTGCCCGTTTCCATCAGGCGCAAAGCATTTTTATCGGTTGCGTCACACGCTGCAAATCCGTGAGCGAGGTTACCGCAACTCAGCCGGCTGCGGGTTGGACGATTTTCTGCCGCATCTCGCATTTGAGCCAGATAGTCGTCGCGCAAGCCTTTACTGCGTTCGGCGATTCGCTGTGTCACTGCAGCTACAGTTGGATGGATAGCCATGGAGTACCCTCAAAAATAATTATAGGTAGAGCGCTGTATCGATAGAGTTAATTGTAGCCCTATTTGTAACTTAGTTACACAATAAAAGTTATAGAGTTGTTTTTTGTGCAATTTTTGTAATTTAACTACATTAATATTTACTGTAGACTCGTTTACATAGGTTTACAATTATGGCCGATAGACAGCCAAGTTAACGATATTATTGTCAAAAAAACGACCAGTGAGACCGAAATTGCGTCTACTGGGTGTAATAACCATATTCATGCGATCCATTTAAACCTCACCACTGATTGGCGATCAATTATGTCCTTTTTATCCGACGGTTACTCCCCCCTACAAACTAGCGCCTGGCAACAGCTTGAGCAGATTGCGCAGCGGGGACTCCCAGAGCTGAATCAACTGTTCTCGGCTAACAGCCAGCGCGCCGCCCAGCATCAGTTGCGCTGTGGGGGTTTGATGTTGGATTACAGTAAAAATCGCATAGACAGCCATGCATTAGATGCACTCATAGCGCTTGCCGATGAATCGCCTTTAGCGCAAATGCGCCAAGCCATGTTCGAGGGCGCTGCCATCAATGCCAGTGAAGGACGCGCGGTGATGCACACCGCTTTGCGCGCCAAGCGTGAAGATGGTGTGACGCAAGTAATTACAACCGAGGTCAGCGATCAACTCCAAGCGATACAACGTGTTAGTGAGGCGATTCGCACTGGGCAGTGGCTCGGTGAAAGCGGCAAAGCTATCACCGATGTCGTCAACATCGGCATTGGCGGGTCGGACCTTGGGCCTAAAATGGTCTGCTCTGCACTGGCAGAATACGCTCACCCGAGCCTGAAATTACATTTTATCTCCAATGTCGATGGCGCAGAAATTTTGCAATTATTGAAGACGCTCGACGCCGAGACAACGTTGGTGGCTGTGGCCAGTAAAACCTTTACGACGCAAGAGACGCTGCTCAACGCCAGAACCGCTCAAGCGTGGTTTAGCCAACAGCTGGGGCTGCAGCAACCAGAGACTAGCAAACACTTCCTTGCGCTCACTGCCAACCCCCAGCAAGCAGAGCGCTACGGTATACCCCGCGAGCAAATTTTGGAGTTTGCCGAATGGGTTGGAGGGCGTTACTCACTCTGGTCGGCGATTGGCTTATCTATAGCTCTGTGTGTCGGGTTCGACCGATTTCAACAGCTGCTAGAAGGTGCGCGTGCAATGGATCAGCACTTTTTAACTGCCCCTGCAGAGGAGAACATGCCGGTATTAATGGCGCTTACAGGTCTGTGGGAGAGCAACTTTCTCGACAGCCGCAGCTACGCCGTGATTCCTTACTGTGAGCGCCTCGGTTTGCTGCCGGCTTACTTACAGCAGTTGGATATGGAGAGTAACGGCAAATCTTGCCGAGTGGGCGGTGAACCCGTCGGTTATCACACCGGGCCTATTTTGTGGGGTCAGACTGGCACCAATGGTCAGCATGCATTCTTTCAGTTGCTGCACCAAGGCACCCAAACTGTACCGGTAGACTTTATTGCACCGATTAACGATAACCTCAGCAACCGCGAGCACCATCAAGTGCTGTTGGGTAACATGCTGGCCCAGAGCGGCGCGCTAATGAGCGGGCAGAAGGCGCCTGTTGGCGAACCACACCGTTACTACCCAGGCAATCGCCCCTCCAACACACTGCTGCTAGATGAGCTGACACCCTTTAACCTTGGTTCTCTCATCGCCCTTTATGAGCACAAAGTCTTCACTCAAGGGATACTTTGGAATATCAACTCTTTCGATCAATGGGGCGTTGAGCTGGGCAAAAAAATGGCCAATGAGCTGCTCGATGGCAATAGCGCCAGCGACAGCTCGACCCAAGCCTTGCTAGCCGAGATAGACAGCCGCAGAGTTTAAATTATTCGGGTCGCAGTTCGCGCGGCAGTGAGAAATGGACATCCTCGCGAATGCCATTTAACTCATGCGGGGCGTTAGCACCGAGCTTTTGCAGCTGTTCGACTACGCCATGTACCAGCACTTCTGGGGCGGAGGCACCGGCTGTAATGCCTATTTTCTTGACACCATTCAACCAGGTGGGATCGATATCATCGGCACCGTCGATCAGATAGGCGGCACAGCCGCAGCGCTCGGCCAGTTCACGCAGACGATTGGAATTTGAACTGCTCACAGAACCGACCACCAAGACCAGCTGCGACTCCAGCGCCAACTGTTTGACCGCGTCTTGACGGTTTTGCGTGGCGTAACAGATATCATCTTTGCGCGGCCCCTCAATAGTAGGGAAGCGCTCTCGCAGCCGGTCTATAACCAGTGCGGTATCATCCATAGAGAGTGTAGTTTGGGTGACAAAAGCCAGTTTTTGCGGATCTTCTACAACGAGCTTGTCGACATCTTCTGGACTCTCAACTAAGTAGACACAGCCGCCTTGGCTGGCATCGTACTGCCCCATAGTGCCCTCGACCTCGGGGTGACCAGCATGTCCGATAAGCACACACTCGCGCCCTTCTGCGGCGTACTTTGTTACCTCTAGGTGCACCTTAGTGACCAGCGGACAGGTGGCATCAAAGACTCTCAAACCACGCTGCTGGGCTTCGTTGCGCACAGCTTGTGAAACACCGTGGGCGCTAAAGATGACAATCACATCATCGGGAACCTCTTCGAGTTCCTCGACAAATATTGCACCGCGCGCGCGCAGGTCATCTACCACGAATTTGTTGTGCACAACTTCGTGGCGCACATAGATTGGGCTGCCAAATAACTCCAGTGCGCGATTGACGATATCAATGGCACGATCGACGCCCGCGCAAAAGCCGCGCGGATTAGCTAGCTGAATATCCATCAGTGTAAAACGGCGCTCTGCACTTCAACAATTTTGACACTAAAGGTAATGGTCTGGCCCGCCAGCGGGTGGTTAAAGTCAACTATCACCTCGTCGTCGTTTATTTCTAAAACAACGCCTGGCAACTCACCATCGCCGTTCATAAAAGAGAACACCATACCCTCTTCTAGCTCTTCGTCGGCAAAGTTTGCCCGCCCTACAGCTTGCACATTACTTTCGTTGTGCTGGCCAAAGGCGTGCTCTGGCGCGATAGTAAAGGTGGCCTCGCTACCTGCGGCCATACCTACCAAAGGCTGTTCAAAACCCGGCAATAACGAACCATCACCAAACACAAAAGTAGCCGGCTCGCCCTCAAAGTTACTGTCGATCAAGTCGCCAGTCGCAAGGCCAAGAGAAAAATGCAAAGTGACTTTAGTCTCTTCACCAACGGTTAATCGGGTTTCGCTCATGACCTGCCTCCGCGCCGCTTGCGGCTCTCTTTATCGAAAATAACTGCCAACAAAATAATAATGGCCCCGGCACTGATGGCCATATCGGCAACGTTAAACGCTGGCCAGTGGTAGCCACCCCAGTGCAAGTCTAAGAAATCTACTACGCCTCCCAGACGCAGGCGATCAACTACGTTGCCCAGTGCACCACCCAAAATAAGCGCCAATGGCAACGCCTCAACCCAACGCTGTGCCGCGCGAGCTATCCAAATCACCAATACCACACTCAATACGATAGCCAGTGCGCTCAATGCCCAGCGCTGCCAACCACCCGCGCCAGCTAAAAAGCTGAAAGCCGCGCCGCGATTATAGGTCAGCACCAAGTTGAAAAAACTGGTCACCGGCAAGACATCACCCCGCGAGAAAATCGCGGTGATCACAGCTTTGCTGGCTTGGTCGAGCAGCACTACCGCTGCGGCCAACAGATACCAGCGCTGGGCCATGGTCAGTTTAGGCATACTGGCGCTGCTCCCCTGCACCCTCAATATTGTCAACGCAGCGACCACACAACTCAGGGTGGCTGGGCTGGCTGCCGACATCACTGCGGCAGTGCCAGCAGCGAGCGCACTTAGCCGCAGCCGAATGACTCACATCGACACTCAGGCCAGCAAGCGGCGAAGAACTGCCTGTGCTGTCATCGAGTGGTGCCAAACTGGCGGTAGAGGTAATAGTGACAAAGCGCAATTCGCCCTCTAGCTTGGCTAACGCACTGTGCAGCTTAGCCTCGGCATAAAGTGCCACATCCGCCTCTAGTGAGCCCTTGACTGTGCCCTGCGCGCGCTGCTCTTCAAGCACTTTATTGACCGCTTCTTTGGCCTCCAAGATAAGCTCCCAGTCAGCACCAGTAATAGTGGGCTGCTGACTGAACTTGGGCAGCGAATAGAGCTCTGCGACAAACACTGAACTGCTGCGCTTGCCGGGCAGAAAGCCCCAAATCTCGTCGGCAGTAAAGCTCAGGATAGGCGCAATCCAACGGGTAAAGGCCTCGGCAATATGGAACAGCGCAGTTTGCGCCGAGCGCCGCGCCAAGCTTTCGGTTGGACAGGTGTAGATACGGTCTTTAATTACATCCAGATAAAACCCACCCATATCGCGCACACAGAAGTTGTGCAATTTCTGGTAGATAAGGTGCATTTGGTAACTTTTGTAGTCAGCGACGATCTCCTCTTGCAGTGCAGCGGTGCGCTCTACTGCCCAGCGGTCTAGGGCGAGAAGATTGTCGGCTTCAACTAAGTGCTGCTCTGGTTCAAAACCATCGAGGTTGGCCAAAAAGTAGCGCGCCGTGTTGCGAATACGCCGGTAAGAGTCCCCTGCGCGCTTGAGAATTTGATCGGAGACTGTCATTTCGCCACTGACATCTGCGGAGGCGACCCAGAGTCGCAGCACATCTGCGCCCAGCTCGTTGATAACACTCTGTGGAGCAATGACATTGCCGATCGACTTAGACATTTTTCGGCCGTTGGCATCCACTGTGAAACCGTGGGTCAGCACCGCTTTGTAGGGTGCTGTACCATTTATCGCGATCGCTGTTTTCAGCGAGCTTTGGAACCAGCCGCGGTGTTGATCCGAGCCTTCCAAATAGAGATCTGCCGGATACTGCAACTCATCTCGAGCGGATAACACGGCGGCGTGAGTTACCCCCGAATCGAACCATACATCCAAGGTATCGGTCACTTTGCTGTAGCGCTCGGCATCTGCACCCAACAATTTGGCGGGGTCGAGATCAAACCAAGCATCTATACCCTCTTGTTCAATCAGTTGCGCTACGGCTTCGATAAGGCGCGGCGTTTCGGGGTGAAGATCACCACTGTCGCGATCGATAAACAGCGCAATTGGCACACCCCAGGTGCGCTGACGAGAAACACACCAGTCCGGGCTGTTTTGCAACATACCAGCGATGCGCGCTTCGCCCCACTCGGGGTGCCAATCAACCCCTTTAACCGCTGCGAGTGCATCTTTGAGCAACCCATTTTTCTCCATCGAGACAAACCACTGCGGAGTTGCGCGATAGATCAGAGGTGTTTTAGTGCGCCAACAATGCGCATAACTGTGGGTAAATTTACTGCAACTAAACAGCGCGCCGCGCTCTTTAAGCAGCTCAATGATCGGCTCGTCGACTTTGTAAACATGTTGGCCCGCAAACAGCGCAACATCGTCGCGGTAAACACCGTTGTCCGCTATCGAATTAATTGTCTCGATGCCGTAGCGACGCGACACGACAAAATCTTCCATGCCGTGATCAGGCGCAGTGTGCACACAACCACTGCCAGCATCGGTGGTGACATGCTCACCGAGCAAAACCGGGATATCCCGATCGTAAAAGGGGTGCTGAGCAATAATGTTTTCCAGCAGATTGCCACTGCACTGAGCCAACACTGTGTGCTGCTCAATTTCACCGCGCTGCAGTACGCTTTCGAGCAGCTCTGCCGCGACGATGAGCCGCTGTTCACCGACCTGTACAAGCTGATAGGTAAGCTCGGCGCCAACCGAAATCGCCAAACTTGAGGGCAGCGTCCAAGGTGTTGTCGTCCAGATCAATACGTTGACTGTGCCGCTGCCGGGCAACCCGCCAAAAGCGGTATCCAGTTGCGCGAGTGACTCGGCTTTGGTTACTGGATACTTAACATCGATAGAGAATGACTCTTTATCTTGGTATTCGACCTCTGCCTCAGCGAGTGCAGAGCCGCCTACTACGCTCCAATAAACCGGCTTGTAACCTTTTACCAAGTGGCCATTTTCTGCGATTTTACCCAAAGCGCGGACGATATCGGCCTCGACCTTAAAATTCATCGTCAGGTACGGATTGTCCCACTCACCGAAGACTCCAAGACGGATAAAATCTTTGCGCTGGCCATCAACTTGCTTCATGGCGTATTCGCGGCATTTGGCGCGGAACTTGCGGTAATCTACTTTGACACCCGCTTTGCCTATTTTCTTCTCGACATTGTGCTCAATCGGAAGGCCGTGGCAGTCCCAGCCGGGCACATAGGGCGCGTCGTAGCCCATTAAGGTCCGCGACTTTACGATAATGTCTTTGAGGGTCTTGTTGACCGCATGGCCGATGTGAATGTCGCCGTTTGCGTAGGGAGGACCATCGTGGAGAATAAACTTTTCGCGGCCGGCGCGCGCCGCGCGAATCTGGCCGTAAACATCGTTCTTTTGCCAATTTTTTAGCATTCCAGGCTCGCGCTGAGCCAAATTGGCACGCATCGGAAAGCCGGTTGTAGGCAGGTTAAGCGTCGCTTTGTAATCTGTCATTGTCGCTATTCTATCTCGTAGTTTATGTGTGATTGCGCGCGTTAAAATATTCTCTGGTGGTAGCGACATCGCGGCCTATTTGCTCTACCAGTGCCTCAAATGAGGCGAATTTCTGCTCTTCGCGAACTTTGCAGACAAACTCCACCGAGAGCCTTTGGCCATAGAGGTCGCTGTCAAAATCCAGCAAATGTACTTCCAATATTGGTTTATCTAAATCGCCCACTGTTGGTCGCACACCGACATTGGCAGAGCCGATGTAAGATTGGCCCGCGATCTCAACTTTGACCGCAAAAACACCCGATAACGGTGCTCTGTAACGCTGCAAATTAATATTGGCAGTGGCAAATCCCAATTCGCGGCCAAGTTTTTGACCGTGAATCACTCGCCCGGCAATAGCGAATGGGCGACCCAACAACTCTGAGGCTTTGGAAAACTCGCCGCGCCCTAACAGCTCGCGTATGCGCGTACTGCTCACTCTCTGACCGTCCAGAGTGACCGTGGGGCTGTCCTCTACGGTGAAGCCCCAACGCTGGCCGTTTTGCTGTAGCGAGTGGTGGTCACCACTGCGATCACTGCCAAACTTGAAGTCATCGCCGACGACTAAATGCTGGGTGACTAGGCGTTTGATTAGTATCTGCTCGACAAACTCTTCCGCCGAGAGTGTGCGCAGCTTATCGTCAAAACGCAGACACACCACTTCATCTACTCCCAGCGCACGCAACGCTTCTACTTTGTCGCGTATACGCATCAGCCGGGGCGGACACACCTCAGCTGAAAAGTACTCCTCAGGATGCGGGTCAAAGGTGACCGCAATCGATCGCAAATCGCGCTGCTGCGCCTGCTCAATAACATGTTCGACAAGTGCCTGATGGCCGCGGTGAACCCCGTCAAAACAGCCGATCGTCACCACCGATCCGCGCGCATCAACTTCCCCCGCACCAATGCCGCGAGAAAACCGGAAACTCTGTTGATTACTTTCACTGAAGGACACAGACAGACTCTTTAAAAACGTGCCGAGAAGTATAGCGCCAGGCGGCCTAGAAGGTAACCCGAAATGCTCAACTGTTATCTGTCTTTACTGTTGTGATGGTGAGAGTCCCCGGCCGACTATTACTGGCGAGAAACCGCTGCAGCGGGGCCAGAGAGATCACTCTTGCGCAGCCCTAAACCAACCAGCACCATTAAATATGCCAGGCCTGCCAACAGGCAGACACAAAGCAGTCTCCAGATTCGCTCCCAAACACCCCAGGCAAACCACTGGGGCTGATCAAATAGCTGCCAATATGTTGCCAACCACACGGCGACACCCGCCATGAACACTACCGCGCAACCCAGTTGAGCAGTGAAACGCCACCAACCCAAACTCGGCGTAAAAATGTCTGCACGGCGCAAACCGCGCAGTAGCAGTGCCATATTCAACGCCGCCGACAGTGCCGTTGCCAGTGCCAGCCCGGCGTGCCCCAGGCGCAAGGCATGGTGTAGCGCCAAAACCAAAATAAGATTTAAAACCATATTGGCGCCCATAGCGATAACGCCAATTCGAACCGGCGTACGCATATCCTGGCGGGCATAAAAACCTGGCGCCAAGACCTTAATCAGCATAAAAAACACTAAACCGAGGGCGTAAGCGCGCAGGCTGAAGGCTGCCATTGCAATATCTCGCGGTTGCATCACCTCGCCGTAGTAAAAGAGTGCCGCCAAAATAGGTTCGGCCAGTAAGATAAGAGCCACAGCAGCGGGTACCGCAATCAACAACACCATCCGCAGCGCCCAATCTAGCGTCGCCGAAAACTGCTCCTGCGAGTCAGCGCTGTGATGGCGGGAGAGATTTGGCAGAATCACCACAGCGATGGCGATGGCAAAAACACCCAATGGCAGTTCCGCCAGACGGTCTGCGTAATAGAGCCAAGAAACACTCCCCGCAGGCAAAAACGTCGCCAGCACGGTATCTAATAACAAGTTGATTTGGCTGACAGAGACACCAAAAATGGCTGGACCCATCAAGCCGAGTATCTTTTTTACGCCGCTGTCGCGCCAATCCCAAACCGGACGGGGCAACATATCGATACGTTTTAAAAACGGCAGCTGGAAAACAAACTGTACTACCCCTGCCGCAAAAACACCCCACGCCAAAGCGTAGACTGGCTCATTGAAATAGGGGGTAGCAAACAGGGCCGCCAAAATGAGCACAAGGTTGAGCAGAACAGGGGTAAATGCGGGCACAGCAAAGCGGTCGTAGCTATTTAATATGCCACCGGCCACCCCCACCAGAGAAATAAATAATAAGTAAGGAAAAGTGATTCGCAGCAAGTCGGCAACCACCGCAAATTGCGCACTCCCCTGCCACCACCAACTGGGTGCGAACAAGGCGGCAAACACAGGTGCCGCGACAACCACCAACCCGGTAAAAAACAGCAGCACACCGCCCAAACTCGCGTAGACACGTGCCACTAAAGCACTGACAGCCGCCTGAGAACCTTTCTCACGATACTCGCCCAAAACAGGGACAAAGGCTTGCGCAAAGGCACCTTCAGCAAATAAGCGACGAAAAAAGTTCGGTATTTTAAAAGCGACAAAAAATGCATCAGCCAAGGCACTGGCCCCTATTACCTGGGCCAATACGACATCGCGCAACAAGCCGAGCACACGTGAAAGCATAGTAAACAAGCTGACCACAGCACTGCTGCGCAGCAGGCCGCCGACGCGGCGCGATGGCTTTTCGACGCCATTATCCTGCTGCCCTTGCGGCTGCTTGTCACGGTTCGACGCTGACACCACTCTTCCTCTCTATGGAAACTGCTCTCATCTGAATGGATGGCAGTGTAACCGCTGCATGGCGCACCACAAAGTAACAGTGTGCAATTGGTCAATAAAATCCGTTGTTAGCGGTTGAATCCGCACGGCAAAAACTGTATTCTCTCGCGCTTTAAGTAACCCCCCTCAACAGGAGTATATTAAGTGGCCAATTCGCCCCAAGCACGCAAACGTGCACGCCAGAACGAGACGCGCCGTCAGCACAACGCCAGCTTGCGCTCAATGGTTCGCACTTACATCAAAAAAGTTGAAGCCGCTATCGGCACCGGCGAACACGCCGCTGCACTCGAAGCTTACAACAGCGCTGTACCGGTCATCGACCGCATGGCCGACAAAGGCATTATTCACAAGAACAAAGCCGCTCGCCATAAGAGCCGCCTCAATGTTCGAGTGAAGTCTCTGGCTGCTTAATTGCTGTCAGACATAAAAAAACCGGCTTTAAAGCCGGTTTTTTTATGTCTGGTTTTTACTGCTCAGTGGAATTAGCCACGCCTGCACAAATTAAGAGTAAAAACACAGATAGGCTGTAGGCTGAGCAATCTTTGCTTCGAAAGAGCTATTCGCCGCAACTTCAAATTCCTCTCCGGCCAAAACAGTCTGCCACTGTTCAGACCCGGCCAGCAAGACACGCATCTCGCCATACATCACTCTCATCACCTCGGCTGCTGATGTATTGAACGTATATTGACCAGGCGACATAACACCGCTCGAGGCACTACCAGAAGCGCCATTGAAACCAATAGACTTTACTGCTCCATCAAAATATTCGTTTACTGTAAGCATGGACAACTCCGGATAAATTCGGCGGCGATCCTACCCCGAGAAGAGAGCGCTGTCACTCTGTTTTGCATGTAACAAGAGAGAATTTCCCTATCTATAACAATTTACCCACCGAGCAATTGACAAAGCTTAACGGCCTGCCGATAATGCGCGCCCTACGCAACACCCCATGCCCAGGTGGTGAAATTGGTAGACACGCCAGCTTCAGGTGCTGGTCCTCGAAAGGGGGTGGAGGTTCAAGTCCTCTCCTGGGCACCATCTTTTTCTCTGTTCGAGAGAAATTCTAGCTTTCATATGAGAGCCTTGATAAATTCTTTGTGGCTACACCCTAAAATTAGTCATCCGTTATAGAGCACCCTCACTCAGGATGACTGTTGTGTAGCGATTTTCTACCTGCATTGGGCCATTTCTAGTGCATCCTTTTTTTCATTACAGATACTAAAAATACCCCATTCATATAAACGAGCAGATTCTGTTACAAGCCGACAATAACTGGAAGAGGTTAGGTTAGATTGGCTACTAGCAGAACGACTTTGATATCTCTTAACAGATATGGGTTCAGGTCTATTTGGAATTTTCACCCAATAAAACTAAGCACCAATTGCGCTCCATCGACTAGGCTGTGAATCTGCAGAGTGCCGTCTTTAAGCTGAAGTGCTCGTTTTTGCATATTGCTGATACCATAACCACTAGACTCGCCGTTATAGCTACATCCGCCAGAATTTGTGACGATAATAGTGATCCTCTCGTGCTCACAGGCGCACTCCACTTCTATGATTTTTGGTTCACCATGATTGACTGCATTAGTCACGGCTTCTTGAATAATTCTTAAAATATCAAGATTATTTTGTGCTGTAAGACCATTAGTATCCGGCAGACCGCTCATTGACCAGTGAAGGGTAATGCCTAATCGCTCCAGAGGCTTGATACAACGCTCGCGGTAAGCGGCCAAAACTGTCTGCAAATTACTGTCAGGTGTAGCAAACGGCTCGAGAATCATACGCAGTTCATCCAAAGCATTGCGCGCAGTCTGCTTAATTTCTTGGCTTAGCTCATCATTGGCCTGACTCAATGCAACGATGGTTGATAGATGCTCGGCAACGCCATCGTGTAACTCTGAGGTGCGTATGGCGGCCTAACTCATCGATTAGCTCACTACTGTAATCTGCTGCCAGCGACGGGCCAACCACCATACCCAACGCATAGTCCCCGCGAAACGTTATCCCAGCGGGACACGATAATGCAGCCATAGTAACGATAACCTCTTTAGGCAATTACTGTTATAACCAAATGGTGCAACAGCTTGCGCCATACCATATTTTGGGTATCCAAGAGTTTAAAGAAGCTGCAATAATGATCGTTTATGATCCCACACAAGACCTGAGGTTGCCCATGCCAATACATGAGCGTGAAAGTGGTAGTGATATCAGAATTAACGTCGCTATTTTAGAGGACGACGCAGTAATTCAGGAGCGTTTTACAAACATACTGAGTGACTGGAAATCGCTGGGCCGATTGTTCAATTTCACAGATAATCGTGCCCTAAACGAACAAAAAGACTGGCGAGAAATCGATATTTTGTTAGCCGATATTGGCTTATCAGATGGTAGTGGTATCAATTCGATTGTACGTATGTCTCAGGAGAACCCGAACTGTTTAACCATTGTAATCTCTGCCATGTCTGATGCCACCACAATAATGAAAGCGATAGAAGCAGGTGCCGTAGGTTATCTTCACAAGGATGACCTAGCCTTGGGTGTTATAGCAAGTATCGAACAAGCTTTGAACGGAGGTGCGCCAATATCATCTGCAATAGCAAGGAAGATGTTACAGCGAATAGATAAAACCAATCGCAACCTTGAGGCCTCAGATAATAAAAACAAGCCAGGGAAAGCAAAAACGCAACCAGTACTGCAAGAGCAACTGACCAAGCGCGAAAACGAGGTATTAACGATTTTAGCTAAGGGTTATTCATATTCTGAAACAGCAGAAATACTCAATATGGCAACTAGCACTTTGCCTGTCCATGTGCGCAATATTTACCGAAAATTACATGCGAACAATCGGACACAAGCTATTTCTGAGGCTAAACAGCAAGGGCTTATCAATTGAGCAATGCCAGCATTAGGCCTCAATCCAAGGCATCGCACAGCTGGTTTTATCTTATACTTTTACTTCCTCTTGCATTGTACTTTTTGACCGATGAACTTCTGTCAGTGGATCAATATCAACAGAAAATAACCAGATACACAGACTTAACAACAGGCAAAATAATTCAACTTCCCTTTAGAGAAATCGATTCCGAGAAGAAAAATAAAGTAGTAGGTGAAATTAAACTAACAGAAGATTTCAATAGACCAATCAGTCATCTCTATTTCCCACACTTTGAAGGCACTTTAGAAGTCACAGTGGATGACGAACTTATTTTTGACAATTCTGAAAACCTCTCTTCGTCTTCGCCTAATCGCATGTCAGATTTGTTGATTGAACTTCCTGAATCTATAAACCAAGGGCAACTTGAAAGCGCTGAGATACGCTTCAAAATTAGCGGGTCAGATACCCTCTTTGTTGGCCTCAGTGAGGTATATGCAGGAGCTTTGAAGGATTTTAGCTCAGTGATTGTTAACAAAGTATTCCTCTATGAACTACTGCGCCCTGCTCTCGCGGCTGTATTGATATTTGCTTGTTTGTTTTTAGTCGTTCTGAGCCTATCAGGCCTCTTTAAAATTGAACTAATTGGTCTTATCACCGCATTTTTAGTAATTGTGATAGTTAGCTTGTCTTCTCAAATACCGGCGACACTCGGCAGTAAATATCTAGTGAAAAAAACCATAATTTTTTTTCCCGTCGCCGTGGGTTTATTCGCTTTTTTTATCGAGCGATCTTTTAGTATTAAACCTAATAACCGTATGTTGATTTTATCACTTTTTTACGCCTTTATTTCTGCTACCCTATCCGCTATAAAAAATCAGTATAACCTGGAAGAAGATCAAATTCTCTTGTATTACGCCGTTCCGTTCACCATATTAAATGCGTTGATACTTGGCTTATACTATTCTTACATTACTTTTAAGAGTCGCTCATTAGTAGCTTTTAGCCTATCTACCTCTCTGCTGTTTCTCTCTCTAGCAATTGTGCATGACTTCTTATTAAAGCTAGGCATAATCCATACAGACTTTATGTCAGTGAGTCTTGTAATAATGACACTCTGTTTGTCACTAACTATGGCTTTAGGGTTGCGTACGGCTCAAAATATAAAACAACTTCGCACTAACGAGTTGCATTTAACAACTGCATTAGAGCGCCAGTCACTTAAGTTAGAGGAGCAATTTTCCGAGCGGCAAATTCTTCTCGACAAAGAACTCAACGCACAACATCGTGCAAATCTTTTAACAGACCTACACGATGGTGTGCTTAACTACCTATCGAGCATATACGCTATTAGCGAAAGCAGTAAATATGAAAAAGCCGATCATATCAACAAATTAGCAAAAAATGCCATGAATGAGATCAGGGTCATATTAGATACTGATATTGAGCAAGGTACCGGTTCTCTTTTAGTTACGTGCTCTGCTCTTCGCGAACAAATTACGCAAACTCTGGAATATTTGGGCTGTACTGCTCGCTGGGATATTACAGTACTTGAAAACTACCAATCACCAAACAATCAGGCTAATTTAGAGATCTTTCGTATTCTGCAAGAAGCCTTACACAATGCTACTACAAAAGCTCGGGCGACTGAATTAACCGTTCAAGCCACTATTAATCCGGATGGCACTTATGTGCTAATAGTAGAAAATAGCGGGGGCTTCTCACTCAGCTCAGCTACTAACCAAGGCCATGGTATTAAAAATATGCAGGCACGGGCCTTACGAATTAACGCCCAATTGACACTCATCAGCCAACCTACTGGCGCACGTCTCACGTTAAATCTGCCTTGATCTTCCTGATGACGTTCAGTGCATACCATATTTTGGGTATTCACTGTATTTCGTAGTACGTCTAATGTCTGCGTTGCTACTCTACTCTAACTTTGGAGATTTACCATGCGCGCTCTAAACCGCCAAAATTCTGCTGCCTTTTCTTTGGCATCCCCCGTACATGCCAATCATTTATACCAACCACTTGTCTTAGCCGTCGCTCTTGGTTTGGCTACACTGACCG
>JBLYYE010000047.1:0-10599 GCA_048549915.1 Porticoccaceae bacterium | reverse complement strand
CGCTGGGCAGCAGTGACAGAAAGGCATTGGCCAGAGCATTGAGATTCCATAAACCAATCGTCGGCTGTTTGTCGAAAGCGTAGCGGCCCCCGCTGTCACTGTGGTTGCAGATAAACCCAGGCTGGTAGTGATCTAAAAATCCAAAGGGTCCATAGTCAAGAGTGTCGCCAAGCAGGGACATGTTGTCGGTATTGAGTACTCCGTGGGCAAACCCTACCGACTGCCAGGCGGCTATTGTTCGTGCAGTCTCACTGACGGTGTAGGCAAACAGTTGCAGATGGCGTTGCTCTGCGGGCAGATCGCTCCAATCGGGGAAATGTTGTTCGATCAGATAATTTGCCAGTGCGGCGACCCCAGCTGGATTGCCAGCGTAGTGAAAATGTTCAAAGTGGCCAAAGCGCAAAAAGCTGCGCGCACTGCGACAGACTATCGCGCCGCGCTCGGGGCGCTCGCGCTGCACAGTGGTGTCGCTATCAATAAGTGCAAGGGCCCGTGTTGTCGGAATCCCCAATCCATGCATTGCCTCGCTACAGAGATATTCGCGAATACTTGAGCGCAAAACAGCGCGTCCGTCGGCAAAGCGCGAATAAGGGGTGGGCCCAGCCCCTTTGAGCTGCAGCTCAATACGCCCGCCACTGCGATCGCGCAGTTCTCCCAAAAACAGTGCGCGCCCATCACCAAGCTGGCCTGCCCAGTGGCCAAATTGATGGCCGGAGTAGACCGTGGCACAGCTCTTGGGAACTGCTTTACTACCGGCGAGAAAGTCTAACAGCTTCGAATCATCACTCGCGATACCGAGCTCAGCTAGCAGTGCTCGATTGCGGTGAACAAAGCGCGGATTGTTTAGCGGAGTTGGCCCCACATTGCTGAGATAGCGCGTGCCATCGCTGGTGTCGCCAAAGCGCTCCGCGAAGGGGTGGGTTAGCTGTTGTTCAAAGGTAGATAGCATCAGATAAGAATAACGCCCCTAAGGGAAATTTTATCCATGCGATCTTTGTGAATATTTGACTTTATTGGTTCGGATAGGGAAGGCGCGCCAGGCTGCTCTCATGCAGGCTGGTGAGATAGAGCCAGTCGCCGCTGTTGGCAGTGATTGGCAGCGCACCGGTGATGGTGTGGTAGCCACCCTCGGGATCTTGCAAAGAGTTTAATACGCGACCGTCGCTGTCGATCTTAATCACATGGCTGTAGTGCTTGGCTGCCGGTTTGAGTTGCTCGGGTAGGCGGGCAATCATTTTCCTGAGCAGTGGCCAGCCGGCAAGTTTGTCCAGTACTGGCAGACGAGGCGAGACTAGACCGACCCAAAAATGCTCGCCGTGGCGAACGATATTGTCTGGGTAGCCGGGTAGCCCCGCTATGAAAATTTCACTTTGGCCACTTTTCTCGCCGCTCAGCCAGTAGCGCGCTATGCGGTTGGCGCCCGTTTCGTTTACCAACACAAAGCTGCCATCGCTGGAGACAGCGACACCATTGGCGAATTGCAAGCCATCCAGCAGCATAGATGTGACGCCGCTCTCAGGGCTGTAAGCGAGTAGTTCGCCGTGGCCACCATGCTCGAGTAGGTCGAGGATACTGGCTGGGTAGGTGCCGCCGAAGCGTTGCGCCGCAAATTTGGTTGAGGCATCGCTGAAGTAGATGGTGCCATCTGCTCCGATATCGAGATCGTCCGCATATTCAATGCGTCGTCCGTCCACATGATCTGTGAGTAAGCGCACCGCGCCGCTGCGACTGACTGCCTGCAAACCGAGATAGGCGTTGGCCACCAGTAGATCGCCCTGTGAGTTAAAGGCGAGCCCCAACGGGCGTCCGCCCACGTTGACCCATTGTGACGAGAGCCCAGTGTCAGGGTTGTGGCGAATAATCCAACCCTCGCCGGTTGAAAAATAGAGCCAATTGTCCGGGCCTTTCGCAACCGCTTCGGGGCCGTGTAGTTGAGTCTGGTTGTCGCTCATCGGTAAACGCTCAATGGCGGCCAGTTGCGCGTTAGGTGTGAATGCGCCGGTATAACCTTGTGAGGGAGTGCTCTGCCATGCGACTGGATCGACAGCGACGGGCCAAAAAATGAGGTAAGCCAACAGAGCCATAGCGGCGAGTAGAAGAATTTTTTTCACGAGAGTCCTTTTTGATGTTATGAATTATAGCTTTGCATCAGTGATAGTAACTCAGCTTGAGCCGCGTTGGCAGTGATCTGAACATGGACGGCCCAACCCCTGCTGGGCTAAAATGCGCGGCTTGCTCACTGTGAGCTCACACCTGAATTTGGAACAGCAATGGAAGTTAATCCCTACTACACCGCTCTTGACGATCTCGCCGCGCGCACCGATGTGCTTAGGGGGTACCTTTGACTACGCTGACAAGAAAGAGCGTTTAGCCGAAGTCGAGCTGGAGCTGGCTGAGCCCGATGTGTGGAACGATGCGGATCGTGCTCAAGCGCTCGGTCGCGAGCGCTCCTCTCTGGAGGGTGTTGTCGCTACTATCGACAATCTCGACAGTGGTGTCAGTGATAGCCGCGAACTGCTCGATATGGCGGTTGAGGAGCAGGACAGCGATACTGTCGATGCGGTGGTAGAAGAGATTGCCAAGCTTGAGAATGCTCTGGCGCAACTAGAGTTTCGCCGTATGTTCTCTGGTGAGATGGACCCCTCCAACGCCTACCTGGACATTCAAGCCGGTTCTGGCGGCACCGAGGCCCAAGATTGGGCGGAGATGCTGTTGCGCATGTACCTGCGCTGGGCCGACGACAAAGGTTTTAAAGCGACTCTGGTGGAGTGCTCTGCTGGCGATGTCGCCGGTATCAAGAGTGCCACAGTTCAGGTCGAGGGCGACTACGCGTTTGGCTGGTTGCGCACCGAAATCGGTGTTCACAGGCTGGTGCGAAAATCGCCGTTTGATTCCGGCAACCGTCGTCACACCTCTTTTTCAGCGGTATTTGTCTCCCCAGAGATCGATGACAATATCGATATCGAAATCAACCCCGCGGATGTCCGCACAGATACCTACCGCGCCTCCGGCGCCGGTGGCCAGCATATTAACAAAACAGATTCTGCTGTGCGCCTGACGCACGCCCCGAGCGGGATTGTGGTGCAGTGCCAAAGTGAGCGCTCGCAGCACCAGAATCGCGACAAGTGTTGGAAGATGCTGCGGGCTAAGCTCTACGAGAAAGAGATGATGGAGCGACAAGCCGCTGCGCAGGCCACTGAAGATGCCAAATCGGATATCGGTTGGGGCAGCCAGATTCGCTCTTATGTGCTCGATGATGCGCGTATCAAAGATCTGCGCACCGGTGTTGAGACACGCAATACCCAAGCAGTGCTAGACGGTAAACTCGACGCATTTATCGAGGCCTCTCTCAAGGCTGGCCTGTAAATATTCCCAAACCATTTTGCCAATCAATAGGTAACCCCATGAGTGATTCCAACACTAGTGCCCCCGTCGATGAAAACCGCTTGATCGCCGAGCGCCGCGCCAAACTTACCCAGTTGCGCGAAAGCGTTGATGTCGCTTTTCCCAACGATTTTCGTCCCGATGCCAGTGCCGCTGGCTTGCTGGCGGAACACGGTGAAAAGAGCAAAGAGGGTCTGGTTGAAGAGGATCATATTGTAGCCGTAGCGGGTCGGTTAATACGCAACCGCGGAGCCTTTATGGTGTTGCAAGACAGCAGCGGTACTATCCAGCTCTATGTGACTAAAGAGGCGCGCCCGTTTGCTAAATCACTCGATTTAGGAGATATCGTCGCAGTGCGAGGCGAGTTGCATAAGTCGGGTAAGGGTGAGCTCTATGTACAGCTGGATAACTACCAGCTGTTGACCAAATCACTGCGTCCACTGCCGGATAAGTTCCACGGCCTGGCCGATCAAGAGCTGCGCTATCGCCAGCGCTATGTCGATCTGATTGCCAATCCAGAGGTGCGCGATACTTTTCGCATCCGCTCAAAGGTGGTTCAGTTTATTCGCAGCTACCTCGATGGGCAGAACTTCCTCGAAGTTGAGACACCTATGCTGCAAGTGATTCCCGGTGGCGCTGTAGCACGGCCCTTTATTACCCATCACAACGCGCTGGATATCGATATGTATCTGCGTATTGCGCCCGAGCTCTATCTAAAGCGGCTGGTTGTGGGTGGTTTTGATCGCGTCTATGAAATTAACCGCAACTTCCGCAACGAGGGACTCTCGACTCGCCATAATCCCGAGTTCACCATGTTGGAGTTCTACCAAGCCTACGCCGATTATCGCGATCTGATTGCGCTCACAGAGGATATGCTGCGCCAGCTCACTGAGACTGTTCTCGGCAGCAGCACAGTAGTCAATACTGTCAAGAACGAGCAGGGTGAGGTGATTGAAGAAATTCACTATGACTTTGCCAAGCCGTTTGCTCAACTCTCGGTATTCGACGCAATTTTGCACTACAACGCCGACATCGATGCAGCACAGCTAGCCGATGAGAAGGGTGCGCTAGCGATTGCAGAAAAACGGGGTATTGCCCTCAAGCCCACTTGGGGCCTGGGTAAGGTGCAAATTGAAATCTTTGAAGAGACCGTTGAACACCGTTTGATTCAGCCGACCTTCATTACTCATTACCCGGCCGAGGTTTCTCCGCTGGCACGGCGCAATGACCAGGACCCCTTTGTAACTGATCGATTCGAATTCTTTGTCGGCGGTCGCGAGCTAGCCAACGGTTTTTCCGAGCTCAATGATGCTGAAGATCAAGCGGAGCGTTTCCGTCAGCAAGTTGCAGAGAAAGATGCTGGCGACAATGAGGCGATGCACTTCGATCACGACTATATTCGCGCACTGGAGTACGGTTTGCCGCCAACAGCGGGTGAGGGCATTGGTATCGATCGACTGGTCATGCTGCTGACCGACTCGCCGTCGATCCGCGATGTATTGCTGTTTCCCCATATGCGCCCCGAGTAAGGTTTACGTTTCACCCATCCTCAGGCTGAGTGCTTCGTAGAGATCGTCCAGACTACAGTGCTCTGCCTGACGCAGATCGGCGAGTGTGCGCATTACCCGCAAAATACGGTAGTAGCTGCGCGCTGAGAGATTGAAGCGTTCTACAGCACTGCCGAGCAGTTTGCGCTGCTCATCTTGCAGCGGGCAGAAACGCTCTAACTCAGCGCGGTTGAGCTGCGCATTTAACTTAGCCTGGCGTTCCAGCTGTATCTCTTGGCAGCGCACGACTTCGCCGCGCAATTCTGCACTACTCGGCCCTTGTTCATTATTGGTCAGTTGGCGTGCAGTGAGCTCTTCGGCACCCAGTGCTGCCACTTCAACTTGCAGATCAATACGGTCCAGAAGTGGCCCAGAGAGGCGAGCTCGGTAGCGACGGATCTGCTCGCGCCCGCACTGGCAGCGGCTGCTGGGTGCGTAACCACACGGGCAGGGGTTAGTCGCTGCAATTAACTGAAACTGTGCCGGGAACAGCGCGCTGGCGCGGGTGCGGATTATATTGATCTCGCCCGACTCTAAAGGTTCGCGCAGCAGGTCGAGTGTGTGTCGCGGGTACTCCGCTAACTCATCTAAAAAAAGGACACCGCAGTGTGCCAACGAGACCTCGCCCGGTTGTGGGTGGCCGCCACCACCGACGAGCGCTGTGGCCGAGGCGCTGTGATGGGGGGCGCGAAATGGCGGCTGGTAGAGCGGTGTCGGCAGCGCTTGCTGGGCGACAGCGTAGAGGATGGCAACCTCGCGAAATTGATCATCATTTAGCGGCGGTAGTAGAGAGGGAAGACGGCTGGCGAGCATGGTTTTGCCACTCCCAGGAGGACCGCTAAACAGCAGGTTGTGTCCCCCGCTTGCAGCGATTAACAGGGCTCTCTTAGCACTATTCTGGCCAACCACTTCGGCGATATCTCCGCATCGGTTATCGACATCCCCAACCTCAGGAGCAGTCTCTACTGATTCACCTAACGAAGGTAAGCTTTGACGCTGCTGAAGATGTGCGGAGACTTCTAACAGGTGGTTGGCGCTGCATCCGTTTATGTTTTCCACCAAAACGGTGGGGATGCCGTGCTCTTTGGCGCAGATCAAAGTATGTCCCGCTTCACTACAGGCGAGTGCCGCTGGCAATAATCCATGAGCTGAGCGCAGTTCTCCATTTAACCCGAGTTCACCAATAAATTCGCAGTTGTTGAGATCGTCAGTGGCCAGTTGTCCCGATGCAACCAATATACCCAGCGCTATAGCCAGGTCATAGTGTCCACCCGATTTGGGCAGTTCAGCAGGGGCGAGATTGACGGTGATGCGCTGCATCGGAAATTCAAAATGGCTCGCCATCAGTGCCGAGCGGACGCGGTCGCGAGACTCTTTGAGTGCGGTCTCTGCCAAGCCAATAATATTGAAGCCGGGCAGCCCGGAACTGATATGGACTTCTACAGAGACCAGCGGCGCGGTGATGCCGTGTTTGGCGCGGGTGAATAATGTAGCGTAGGACATAGCGAGCTCTCACACGATTGGACGCGCCGCTCTACTGTGGCGCGCTAAATGTAGTGTAGATGGCTCTGCTAAAATTTCCCCCAGCAGTCAGTGTTAGCTGCGAATGGTTAGTTTTTATTGATATCGTCTAACTGTTTCTCTAAGCGTTCTAGCTGTGTGCTGAGGCGTGAGAGCTGCTGATTTTGCTGGTCAAACTCATCGCGCGTCACCAGTTGCAGCTCTTTAAATGTCGCCATGGCGGCGCGGCGCATCTGCTCGCGGAGTTCTTCGCCCATTTTATTGGCGCCCTCGGGAAGTTGTTCGCTGAGTTTGCTGAAAAAACTGTCGGCCAGTTGGCGTGGATCCATGGTTTTTACCCTTAGGTGAAAAGTGATGCTGGTTATTTTAGCCGTAAGTGAGCAGATGTCGATGCTCGCTAGTCTCCAAGTGAGGGGCGTTGTTCCAGCTGGCCAGTTTGATTCCGTTGCAATTGGCAAAGCAGCGGTGAATCGCAGTGTTCTTTGTCTGTAGATTCAACTCAATGACTTTGTCATCGGCAAGACCGAGCACAGCGCCAACCAGAAGTGCCAATGAACCCCCAGAGCCGACTAGCGCGATGCGTCGGTTCTGGGCAGATTTTTCGATCAGCCACTCGCTGACGCCAGCGACGCGCTGTTGAAAGTCGCTGTATTGCTCGCCGCGCGTCTCAAACTGTTCGGCCTGCCAGGCAGCTAAAACATTGCGAAGCAGACGATAATAGCCCTTTTTATCGCTGGGCTGGCCCTTCACTGCAAGCCACAGTGGGTCATTGGGAAAGCGAGCGACATAATCTTCAGTTAGCGTGCGAAAGTCATATTCGTTGATGCCTGGCAGTTCATCTGGCGCATTAAGAGAACTGTTCTGATATTTGCAGATGCCCTCTAGTGTTTGTCGGTGACGGCGCATGGTGCCGCAAGCAACCCAGTCGAATTGAATTTTTTGACGGGCAAAGTATTCGCCAAGCAGCAGACTCTGTTGTTGCCCCAGTGCAGAAAGTTGATCGTAGTCCTCGGCGTCAAACGAGGCTTGAGCGTGGCGGATTAAATAGAGTTCACTCATAGAAAAAGCCTATTTTAGTGGGGCATAAAAAAACCGGCAGAGAGACCTCGGCCGGTTTTTTAAGTGTTTGCAAGTTACGCTTTAGGGCCCGCTGCAATGACTTCATCTGCCGGGGCAAACTTTTTAATATTTTCTACAAATAGGCCGGCCAATTTGCTGGCTTGCTCATCATACGCTGCGGTGTCGCCCCAGTTGTTGCGTGGGTTGAGGTAGCTAGCGTCGACACCCGGTACCGAGGTGGGGATCTCCAAATTGAGCTGTTCGAGACGCTCAGTGGCGCAGTTTTCTAGATCACCATTGGTGATGGCGGTTACCACCGCGCGGGTCACTGGGATCGGGAAGCGGCTGCCCGTGCCGCCTGCGCCACCGGCACCACCCGTCCACCCGGTGTTGACCAGATAGACGCGCGAACCAAACTCTTCAATGCGACGCATCAGAAGTTCGGCATACACTGCTGCTGGACGCGGCATAAATGGAGCGCCAAAACAGGTTGAGAAAGTAGGATGAATACCTGCCTCGGCACCCATTTCAGTCGAGCCAACACGCGCGGTATAGCCACTCAAGAAGTGATAAGCGGCCGCCTCTTTACTGAGGATAGAGACCGGCGGCAGTACCCCAGTAACATCGCAAGTCAGGAAAATAATATTTTTTGGCTCGCCACTCTGGTTAGCTTCGCAGCGCTTTTCAACATGCTCTAACGGGTAGCTGCAGCGGCCATTTTCAGAGAGTGAGGTATCGCAGTAATCGGGTTTCTGCTGGTTGTCGACTACAACGTTCTCGACAATCGCACCAAAGCGTATGGCATCCCAGATTACTGGCTCGTTCTTTTGCGAGAGATCGATCGTTTTGGCGTAGCAGCCGCCCTCTAAATTAAACACAGTCCCTTTGCCCCAGCCGTGCTCATCGTCGCCGATAAGGTAGCGGTCTGGATCGGCAGAGAGGGTAGTTTTGCCGGTGCCAGACAGGCCAAAAAAGAGTGCAGTATCGCCATTTTCGCCAACGTTGGCCGAGCAGTGCATCGGCATGACATCTTTTTCTGGGAGCAGGAAGTTTTGAACGGAGAACATAGCCTTCTTCATCTCACCGGCGTACTTCATGCCGGCGAGGAGCACTTTGCGCTGTGCAAAATTAATGATTACTACACCGCTGCTATTGGTGCCATCGCGCTCGGGATCGCAGACAAAGTTGGCCGCGTGGAGAATCTTCCACTCTTCCTTGCCGCCGCCATTATATTTTTCTGCACGGATAAACATATTGCGGGCAAACAGTTGGTGCCAGGCCGTCTCTGTGGTGACCTTCACTGGAATATAGTGCTCGCTGTCTTGGCCGACGTGTAGGCGCGAAACATAACGATCGGTAGCGGCAAGATGAGCATCGACACGCTGCCACAAAGCATCGAACTTATCTGCTTCGATGGGGCGGTTAACCGAACCCCAATCTATCGATTCGCTGCTGCTGGGCTCGTCTACAATGAAACGGTCTGCAGGAGAACGGCCTGTGCGCTCGCCAGTCACAGCCAGTAAGGCGCCGGTATCGGTCAGAGAGCCTTCGCCGCGGGCGATAGACATTTCAATGAGTTGTGCTGAGCTTAGGTCGCGATAGATAGTCGGTTCAGTCATTTTAAGCGTCTCTATGTCTGTGCAGTGAATCTGTGCCGAACTGAAAGTGTCACCAGTCAGTGTCGAATATGGTCCATATTGTGCCATAAAAGAGGGTATTGATTGGTCGAAGTAATACCACTATTCACCGTATCAATATCGTCTCTCTGGTCTATAAAAATTGGTTTTAGTGTATTGGATCCTCCGTGAGGAGAGCACTTAACTGGCCGGACGAGAAAGAGTAGGGGAAGTTGCAAAATTGACAGACCACCTCGGTCACAGGTTGTTCAGCGATCATAGCTTGGAGTTCATCGCGCCCCAAAGCCATCAATGCGGTCAATGTCCGCTGTGCGGAGCAGCTGCAGCGAAAATGCACGGGTAGACTGTCGCGCAAATTCACCGGGTGCTCGTGAAAGAGCCGAGTGAGCTGCTCCTGGTGATCAAGTTCAAGCTGTTCTTGCGGTTTTAAAGTGCCGGCTAACAGGGTTAGTTCACGCCATTGTTCAGGGTCGCTGGTTGCGCCACTGGCCGCTTGTTCTGGGGGCATTTGCTGGAGGATTAGCCCGCCCGCTGTATCGCAATTGGCAGCCAACTTAACACAGCTGTGGAGCTGTTCAGACTGATTGAAATACTGTTCCAGACAGCTGGCGAGGTCGCCCCCTTCAAGGTTGACAATGCCCTGGTAGCGTTGGCCTTGTGCCGGCTGAATGGTGATCGCCAGTGTTGCAGCGCCGAGCAGATCGTCGAGAGTTGCATCACTGGCAATAGCTCCGATACCGGCCTCGCTATCTGTCGCGGTGACAATACCGCGAATATTTAACTGATGATCAGATTCAGCCATAACCGTGGAAAGTAGACCGCTGCCGTGTGCTTGAATGATGACGCTGGCATCGTGCTTTAGTAGGGTAGCCAGTAGAGTTGCCGCGGCGGCAAACTGGCCAAGTAGCGTGGCTGCGGGCGCTGGGTACTGATGGTTGCCGATAAGTTCACGATAACTCTGCGAGAGCGTTACCACCGTGCCGCGCACATCAGCCTCGACAAAGGTAAAGCGTTGGAGTTGGTCGGCACTGATCTCTGGTTTTGGCATTGAGCAATCTCTCACTGGTCGTTTTGATCTTTGTGAATGAAACGGTGAATCTGGCGTCGCTGACGCTTGTTGGGGCGCCCTTGTCCCGCAATATCCGGTTGCAGCCTGCGCTGCTCTTTGTGGGCGTTCCGCGCTGCTAAGCTTTGTGCGGTTTCGCTGTAGAGAAGCGCTGCCTCGGGGGCTCCGCGACGCACTGCAGAGAGGGCGGTTACCACCACTGTTTTTTCGTCCCAGCCTTGGCTGAGTTTTATCTGTTGGCCGATCTCTACTTGTCGGCTGGGTTTGATTTTTACTCCATCTATGTGCACTTTACCGCTGTCGATAGCGGTTTTAGCTAAGTTGCGAGTTTTAAAGAATCGCGCGGCCCAGAGCCAGCGATCTATGCGCAACTTCTCTTCTTGTT
>JBLYYE010000046.1:0-34366 GCA_048549915.1 Porticoccaceae bacterium | reverse complement strand
CTTCCCCGTACCCCCGGTTGATTCTCTGCATGATCTGCGCGCCGCCATGTGTACCGCCATGGAGCAAATGGGCTTAGATGTTGAAGTGCATCACCACGAAGTAGCGAACGCCGGCCAGTGTGAGATCGGTGTTAAGTTCAATACTTTGGTGAGCAAAGCGGATGAAGTTCAGATCCTCAAGTACTGTGTACACAACGTTGCTCACGCTTACGGCAAAACAGCGACATTTATGCCCAAGCCTATCGTTGGCGACAACGGCTCTGGCATGCACGTCCACTCTTCATTCTGGAAAGATGGCGTCAACCAGTTCGCCGGTGACAGCTATGCGGGCCTGAGCGAAACAGCGCTCTACTACATTGGCGGTATCATCAAGCACGCCAAAGCGTTGAACGCCTTCACCAACCCAGGCACCAACAGCTACAAGCGTCTGATCCCCGGTTTTGAAGCACCCGTAATGCTCGCTTACTCTGCGCGCAACCGCTCTGCATCAATCCGTATCCCTTACGTCTCTTCGCCGAAAGCGGTTCGTGTAGAGGCTCGCTTCCCCGACCCTATCGCCAACCCCTACCTCTGTTTTGCCGCGCTGTTGATGGCCGGCCTCGATGGAGTTATCAACAAGATCCACCCTGGCGATGCAGCCGACAAAGATCTCTACGATCTGCCTGCTGAAGAAGCAGCGGCGATTCCACAAGTGGCCGGCAGCCTGCGCGAAGCACTCGAGTGCTTGGATGCAGACCGCAGCTTCTTGACCCAAGGTGGCGTATTTACCGACGAGATGATCGATGCTTACATCGACCTGAAGATGGAAGATGTCTACCGCGTTGAGCATACCACTCACCCGGTTGAGTTCGACCTCTACTACAGCGTTTAATTATCGTTGTATGCCGGTAGCTGTGCTGCCGGCAACAATTAAGCCGCCGCGCACTTGCTCGGCGGTTTTTTTGTGTCGGTTTAAACTGGCTCGGCTCGGGCGGCGCGGTTAAGCTATCTGTATGGGTAAATTTTTCTACACTTTACTGTTATTGGTACCGTTGGCTGTTGGCCAGACGGGTGTCTACCGCAGCGCAGTCGATACGCCGCCGCTCTACAGTGACGACCCTGCGGCGGGGTCGGCGCTCGAGCTGCCGCATTTAAACAGTGTTCCAGTAAGCGCAGTGCGCCCCTCTAAGGCAGAAGCCAAGCCACAGGCTAGAGAAAAAAGGCAGCTTGAAATACTCTCGCCCAGTGAGGGTATGTTAATAGCGCATCAGAGCAGCGGAGTGCGTATAACCGCGAGTTTTAAGGGTGCGCTCGCCAAAGGCGAGCAGATTCACTGCCTGCTAAACCGAGTCGCTGTTGCTGTGCTTAACAGCAGCTTTAACTGTTGGGTGCCACTACCCGAACGCGGTGAGCAGCAACTTCAGTTAGCTATTTACTCAGCAAGCCAGCAGCCGGTGGTACTCAGTGAGCCGGTCAGCATTGTTGTGCAGCGCCACCACCTGCCTGCCGCTCCTCTGTTTCCATCTCAGCAGTAGCCTCTGCGCCGAACAGTCGGCTGGCCTGCCGCACCAAAATGGTGCATTATGCGGTAGGGTTAATTCAGTAATCCCTCTTTAAGGCCTCTATAGCGAGCCAAACGGTTACGCAGAGTTGGCCTGTAAATTGCAAGGTAGTTAGCAAGCAAACTATTCAGTAACGACCTGACACGAGATAGCACCGCCATGCCAGCAGTCAGCAGCACCAGCCAATCGATTAGCTCTGAGCAGAGACTTCTCGATAGCCTTAATACAGCCGTGTTGGTTGTCGATAGCTGCTTGCGTATTACCTATGCCAATTCCGCGGCGCAGACACTGTTGCAACTGAGTGGCCCGCGCCTGCTGCAGAGTGTCGCCAGTGAGCTGTTTGCCAACGATAACTTGGCGCGCACTACGTTGCGCGACGCCCTAGAGCTGGGGCAGCCCTTTACCCGCCGCCACGAATATCTGCAAACTTTAGGGGCGGCACAAACCCAAGTGGATTACACCGTCTCGCCATTGGATAGCGATGAGGCAGCCGTGCTGTTAGAGATGCAGCCAGTCGATAGGTTTTTGCGCATAGAGCGCGAAGAGGCCCTGCTCGCTGCACATGACACATCGCGTCTGTTGGTGCGCGGTTTAGCGCATGAGGTGAAAAACCCGCTCGGGGGTATTCGCGGTGCAGCGCAGTTGTTGTCGGCAGAGCTAGCAGCCAGTGATCTCGCTAGCGAAGTGCGAGCCGAGGCGGATGAGTTATGTACTATTATCCGCGATGAGACAGACCGTTTGCGCAATTTGGTAGACCGGTTGTTGGGCCCCACTAGCAAGCCGCAACTGGCTGAGCTCAACATCCATGAAGTGACAGAGCGGGTAGCGGCGTTGGTTGAAGTTGAGAGCCACGGTGCAGTGAACTTGGAGCGCGATTACGACCCCAGTATCCCTCTGTTAGTGGCAGACAAAGAACAGTTGATTCAGGCGCTGCTCAACATTGCTCGCAATGCTCAGCGAGAGCTGATCGGTACCGTGGCTGCCCAGATTACTTTGCGCAGCCGTATTCAGCGCAACTACACCATCAATGGGGTTCCTCACCGTGTTGTTTGCCGTATTGATGTGATCGATAACGGCCCCGGCATTGCCCCTGAAATAGCCGAGAAGATATTTTTTCCGATGGTTAGCGGCCACGCCGAGGGCAGTGGCTTAGGGCTGACTATTGCGCAATCTTTAGTGCAAAACCACGGCGGAATTATCGAGTGCCAATCACTGCCCGGCAACACCCAATTCTCAATCTATTTGCCGTTGGTGGCCAAGCTGCCAGCAACACTTTCGAGGTAAAGTATGTCAACCGCAAAAGAACAAGTGTGGCTTGCCGAAGACGATGATTCGCTGCGCAAAGTGATGCAGCGAGCGCTGCAGCGGGCGGAACTCTCTGTGCGAGTCTTCGCCAGCGGCGATGCGCTGCTCGAGGCATTTGCCGAACAAACACCGCAGGTAGTTATCTCCGATATTCGTATGCCCGGTATCGACGGGCTTGAACTGCTGGCCGAATTGCACAGTAGCCAACCGCAGCTGCCCATTATTATTACGACTGCGCACTCCGATCTGGACAGCGCAGTCGCCGCTTACGAGGGGGGCGCCTTTGAATATTTGCCCAAGCCCTTTGATATTGATGAGCTGCAAGCGGTGGTTGAGCGAGCGCTCACCGTGGCTGCGGAGTTTAAGCGCGAACAGGGGGACGATTCAGCGCAGCTGCCTTTAGCGCAAGAGATTATTGGTGAGGCGCCCGCCATGCAGGAGGTATTTCGTGCAATTGGTCGTCTCTCTAAGTCCAATATAACTGTATTGATCAATGGTGAGTCGGGCACCGGTAAAGAGCTTGTTGCACAGGCTTTGCATCGCCACAGCCCGCGCCGCGAGGGTAAATTTATTGCGCTTAATATGGCCGCTATACCTTCTGAGCTTATCGAGTCAGAGCTTTTTGGGCATGAGAAGGGTGCCTTTACTGGCGCTGCGGCAAGTCGCGAAGGCCGTTTCGAACAAGCTAACGGCGGCACGCTTTTTTTAGATGAGATAGGCGATATGCCACAAGAGGCGCAGACCCGGTTATTGCGGGTGCTGGCCGATGGCGAGTTCTTTCGTGTCGGTGGCCACACCTCGGTAAAAGTGGATGTGCGTATTATCGCCGCCACCCACCAAAATTTAGAGCGTTTAGTGGAGGGGGGCGGTTTTCGCGAAGATCTCTTCCATCGGCTCAATGTTATCCGTATACAGCTACCCCGTTTGGCCGAACGCCGCCAAGATATCCCGCAGTTGATGAGCTACTTTTTTCAACGCGCTGCCACCGAGCTGGGTGTTGAGAGCAAGACGCTCTCTGTTGAAGCAGAGCAGCGCCTGTGTCAGTTAGATTGGCCAGGCAATGTGCGCCAACTGGAAAATGTCTGTCGCTGGCTGACAGTGATGGCGGCGGGGCGTGAGGTATTACCTGCCGATTTGCCAGCCGATTTGCTCGCCGCAGAGCAGCCGGATCAGCCAGGAGTTATTTCGTCAGCAATGGCAAATGGTATTGGGCAGAGCCCGGAGCAGTGGCCACAACTGCTCGAGCGTTGGGCGAGCAGTGAGCTCGCCAGCGATCGACTCGATGTTGCTCAGCGCGCGGTAGAAGCGGCAGAGCGGGTGTTAATTGAAGCGGCCCTAGTAGCGACTGACGGGCGCAAGCGCGAGGCTGCCGACAAGCTCGGTTGGGGTCGCAATACGCTGACCCGCAAGCTCAAAGAGTACGGCATTCACTAGTCGCCCAAGCCAAAACGCCCGCATTAATGCGGGCGTTTTGGTTGTAACGGAGAGAGTTTAGTGAGCTGTCTCTTCCTCACCTTCGGCTTGTGCTTTTTGTTGTGCTTGCTGCACGGCAGAAGCAAACAGAGCATCAAAATTAATCGGCGGTAACAGCAGCGGCGGGAAGGTGGCTTTAGTCAACGTGTTGTCGATAGCTTCGCGTGCGTAGGGGAACAGAATGTTCGGGCAAGCGGTGTTGAGTACCTGTGCCAGCTGCTGGTCTTCCAGGCCGCTTACGGCAAACAAGCCGGCTTGTTCAACTTCTACCAAGTAGAGTGTATCTTCCCCGTCGGCAACAGTCACCGTAAGGCGCAGAGCCACTTCATAGAGGTTATCTTCAATTTTGGCGGTTTTAGTATTGAGCTCTTGGTTTACCTTGGGTTTGGCTTGTGTGGTGAAAGCCTTGACGCCCTGGGGTGATTCGAACGAGAGGTCCTTGAGGTAAACGCGCTGCAACGCAAATTGAACTTCGGGTTTCTGCTCTTGTGCGGCAGCTGCTTGATTCTCTTCGGTCATGGTATTAAGCCTTGTAGTCGTTGTGGGGTTATACGGCGGACGAACTATCGCCTTCCTCTAAAAGTTCGTTGATGGCATTGCGCTGATGCAGGTGTTGCAGCTCGGAAAAACCGCCTACATGGTGCTCGCCAAACCAAATCTGTGGAACAGTGTGTTGGCCACTGCGCTGGCGCAGCTCATCGCGCAACTGCGGATTATTGTCGGCTGAAATCTCTTCAAAGTCGAGCCCCAAAGCGCTGAGAAGCTGTTTGGCCGCAGTGCAATAAGGGCAGTAGCGGGTGGTATAGACAGTGATCGGAGTGTTGCTCATCGGTAAGTTCAACTCTGTTAGCTTTTGCTGCTGACTTTTGCGCCAACTATCGGCATGCCCTGGTTCCCCCACTCCATCATGCCACCGCCAAGACGGCGCACAGTATAGCCTTGCTTGGTCAGTAGTTTGCCACTGGCCGCCGCGCTCTGGCCCATTTTGCAGACCAAAATCACTGTCTTGTCGCGGTGCTTTTCTAGCTCGCTCATGCGGGTAGTCATTTTGCTGTGTGGGATATGCAGTGCGCCATGTATATGGCCGCCAGCAAACTCTTTAGCATCGCGTACATCTACCAACAGTGCGCGCTCAGCATTGAGCTCAGCAACCACTTGGGCGGGGGACAGTGGCTTGCCGCCGCGGCTGCGTTCAAGCATCGCAAACGCGTAAACGAGTACCATTAACAAGCTGATTAACAGCCACTGCTCACTGACAAAAACAAAAAAATCCACGGGCTTATGTGCTCCTAGTGGCGACATCTGTTAGCCGCCTTTGCTAATAAAGGCAGGCAGTATAGGCGAGCCGGTAGGGGATTTCTAGAACTGCTCCCAGACTGCATTCAACCCGCCCGGTAGCGCCGGCTGATTGCCCAGCGATGCCCACGGCAGAGAGGGGCCGTGGTAGTCACTACCCGATGAGGCGAGCAGATTAAACTGGCGGCACAGTTGTGCCAATTTAGTGCTGGCAGCGTGGGTCTGATTACCGGAGACCACCTCCATGGCCGTGCCGCCAACGCCAGTAAAATCATCTAGCAGTTCGCACAGCTTGGTGCGGGTGAGTTGGTATTTGTCTGGGTGGGCGAGTACAGCACTGCCACCGGCAGCGGTGATCCACTCAACCACTGTGGCTAAGTCGGCCCACTGCTCTTTAATGTCGCCGGCCTTGCCAGCGCCCAGATATTTTTTGAACGCAGCGTTATGGTCTTTAACGACGCCGCGCGCCACTAGCTCGGCAGCAAAGTGCGGTCGGCCGATGAAACCGTTGGCGGCGCGCTGGCGGGCGCCGGCCAAGGTGTTGGCAAAACCGAGTTTAGCTAGGCGCTGGTCGATAATTTCAGCGCGCCGCTCGCGCGCCGTTTGCTGCTCGGCAATGCCGGCGCGTAATTGTTTGTTGGCGGGGTCTATATTCAGCCCAACAATATGCACCCCGCGACCGCGCCAGCTGGTGGAGAGCTCAAGGCCGGGGAGTAGTTTGACACCGTTGTCTGGCTCGCCACTGGCCGCCAGCTCGTCGTGGGCGCCGAGCGAGTCGTGGTCGGTAATGGCGAGCAGTGCTATTTCGCGCTCAGCGGCCAGCGCCAGCAGTGCCGGTGCGTCGAGCTCGCCGTCGGAGTGGCGGGTGTGGCAGTGCAGGTCGACTTTCATGCCGCCATTGTAGCGCAGCGGCGGCTGGTTATACTGTCGGCGATGAACTCTTTCACCCCAACCATAGAAGATGGCTACTACCTGCCGATTGGCGAGCGCGAGCAGGCACTGGTTGTCGATACCGTGCAGCAGTGGTGCCAAACCGGCGAGCAGCTGTTTAGTGTGGCACTGCCGCTGCCAGAGGTGCGCTTTGATCAGCGCGGCCGCGTGGCTGGCAGTTTTATCGCGGCGCGGCCAGCCACCGCTAAACGGCTCGCGCAAGCCGATAAGCTGCGTTTTAACCCGTGGTTATTTGCCAAATATTGGCAGGAGAGCTTGGCCGACACCGTGCCACACGAGGTGGCTCACTACGCGGTTAGCCGGCTCTACCCACAGCGCCGGCTCAAGCCGCACGGGCCGCAATGGCAGGCGGTGATGCGCGCCTTTGGCCTTCCCGCGCGCGCTACTGGCCGCTACAGCTTAGAGGGCATCCCACAGCGCCAGCAGCGCAGCTTTACCTACCAGTGTGGCTGTCGCAGCCACCAGTTGGGGCCGGTGCGCCATCGCCGCGCCAGCCGCGGACAAGCGGTTTACCACTGCCGAGCTTGCCGCGGCCCGTTGCAGGCAAGCGTTTAGCGTGGCTGAAGACAAAGAGTGGTTTGTCTATATGTTGGCGTGCAGCGATGGCTCGCTCTACACCGGCATTGCCACCGATGTGCAGCGCCGCTTTGCTGAGCATGCACAAATGAGCGAGCCCAGCGAAAACAAGACACGCCGCGGTGCTAAATATTTTTTGGGCCGCAAGCCATTGGCCGTGGTGTACACCGAGGGCGGCCACGACCGCAGCAGCGCCAGCTGCCGCGAGATAGAGATTAAACGGCTCAGCTCAAGCACCAAGCGAGCGCTGATAGGTTAGTCACTGACAAGCTAGTGGCTAGATGGTTGTTGGGCGGTTAAACGATAATGCCGCCACCGGGTGCGCCGCCACCCATGCCGCCGCCCATACCGCCACCACCGCCTTGGCCGGGCACGACAATTTGCGATGCTTGGTCGCGGCGCATCTGCTCTATCTCTTTGGCGGTCTGGTCGACGGCCAACTGCGCCTTGCCGGCAAAATCTTGCGCCGCTTCGCCAATGGTGCTGCCATCGAGGGCAAAGGTCAGCGGTACCGCGCCCATTGGTGTCATCACCTGCGCAGAACCGACAAACTGCACCTCGCGGTCGGCGTCGTCGCTGCCATCTGCACAGACCGGAATCAGCTTGCGGATGGTGCCCATTTTCTGGTCGGTATAGGTCTCTTCGCGGAATAACTCATTGGGGTTCATGCCAGCGTCTTGCGGCTGTGTTGTGTCGTTCATAATGGCCTCTTTTAGTATTTTTTAAACAGCGGCTACCCTAGCAAAAATGTGCTGCGCCGTCATGCCTGCGCACTGAAAACGAAATAGCTCGCCGCGCGTGAGGTTGTGGTTAATAATCGCAGTTTACTGTGGAGTTGCCCTTTGGCCATTGCCCCTATTGCTGCACTCACTCGTAACCGTGCCGCCGAACCGCCAGATATTACGCTGTTTGCACAGATTGCCGAACAGCTCGAGCAGCGCGGCTACGCCATCTGCCCTGCGGCACTGCCAGAGCCAGTGACAGACTCACTGCTAGTTGCGCTGGCCAGCCAAGCCGAGGCGTTTGTGCCGGCGGCGATCGGCCGTGGCGGCGAGGCCGAACGCAACCGCTTTGTGCGCCGCGATAAAATCGTCTGGCTGGATGAGCAGCAGCCGCACGCGCAGGCGTGGCGGCAGTGGAGCGAGTCACTGCGCCTCTATCTAAACAAACGGTTGTTTTTGGGTTTGTTCTCGTTCGAGAGCCACCTGGCTCACTACGCCCCGGGCGATTTTTACAAGCGCCACCGCGATGCCTTTCGCGGTGAGAGCAACCGCGTGTTGAGTGTGGTCGGCTACCTCAACCGCGGCTGGCAGCCCGACCACGGCGGCGAGCTGCTAGTTTACAGCGATGAGCAGCTGGCGCCGCTGGTGAGCGTAACCCCCAGTTTTGCCAGTGTGGTGGTGTTTTTGAGTGAAGAGTTTCCGCACGAGGTGCTGCCGGCACAGCGCGACCGCTACAGTGTGGCCGGTTGGTACCGTTTGAACAGTTCGATAAACGGCCAGATAGACCCACCGCGTTAGCAACGCAGTCTCCTTAGTGCTGGTTTTCAACGCATAAAAAAACCCCGCCGGTGTGGCGGGGTTTTTAGTGTGTCTAACGTTTTAAGCGTTTAAATAGTGCTTAGAAACGGTAGGTGCCCTGTACGGCCCAGCTGCCTAGGCGCTGCAACGTGGAATAACCGTTACCGTTTACAAGTGGAACATCATTATTGTTGAAGCTTACCTCTTCATCAGTAATGTTCTTACCGATCAGTGCCACATCCCATTTGCCCGCGGCATCGCCCAGCGCCAAACGCATATTGATACGCGTGTAGGCATCTTGGAATGCATAGATGGGATCTAAATCAGCAGCAGTGAATTGCTCATCCGAGTAGAAGGCTTCAACTGAGCTGCGCAGCAGCAAGCTGTTGCCAACCGGCATCTCGTGGTCCAGGCGCAGGTTCATCGAGAATTCAGGCGATAAGATGTTCGGTTCGCCCGAGGCATCTTGAGCACCGTCTATACACAGAGCAGCATCATCGCTGCTTGGGGCACGCTTCCAGCAAGGTGACTCTGGGAACGAGTCAAACTTATTGTCCAAGTAAGCACCGGCGGCAGAGACGGTAAGCGAGTCCGTAGCCGCCCATTTCACATCAAACTCCACACCCTGTGCTGTCATCTCGGCTGCGTTATCTACCAAGAAGGCGGTACCGCCATCAAAGATAGAAACCTGCAGGTCGGTAATTTCGGTGCGGAACAAGGTTGCGTTAAAGGTCATGGCGCCGTCGAGCAGGGTGCTCTTGAAGCCCAGCTCCATGTTCAGCGCTTCTTCTTCCTCGTACTCGTATTTATCAAAGCCCGGAACGTCAACTACAACTATATTACCGTTGCTAGATATAGGGGCTTGTGGAGTGTCAGGATTCTTTAAGTAGCGTGCATCAAAACCGCCGCCTTTAACACCGGTAGAGACCAATCCGTAGACCATGACATCATCGCTGATGTCGTGCTCAAGGTTGAAAGACCAATCAACAAACTCTTCGCTGCGTTTTTGACCTAGGAGCTCATGCTCGAAGGTGCCGAGAAGGCCGTTCCAGAGACCAACATCCAGGAAGCCAGTAACTGAGCCTGGTAGTGCGTCATATCCAGCAACAGTACCCGCTGCCAAGCGCTTGAACAGTTCGCGATCGACTGTCTTTTCCTCCTCGGTATAGCGCAGGCCGAGAGTTAGGCGAGTCGTATCGTCCATATTCCAGGTCGCAGAGCCAAATACAGACATCTGTTCTTGCTCTTGATCGAAGTAATAATCTCGGGCAACGTTGGGGACTTCACTTGGCGTCAATCCCAAGGCAGGAGCGGCAATGCTGGAACCGAAGGTTTCTGTTGAGTCAAATCGTAGATCAGAATTATGGAAGTATGCACCAACAATATAGTCTATAGACTCCCCTCCGGGAGATGTTAAGCGCAGTTCCAGAGACTCTTGGTCATAATCTTCAGCAGCATCTACTTGCACTAGTGGAAGTGGGCCAAAGTCACAGTCGCATACATCGACATACTCATAGTGCGCAAACCCTGCGGTAGCAGTAAATGTGTTGTCGCCTATTAATGTCTCCAACGTCAATGTAGAGACTTGCATCTCGTTGTCGCTCATTTCGGCTTTATCCGGCAAGCCGGCTGCTGTCGCCGCATCCTCGAAGGCCCCGCCGAAAGCTCCGATAGCAATTAAACCTAGACCGCCATCATTAATCGCGATACGTTGGTCATCAAGTGATTCCGAAGAAGAGCCGCTGTAGTGTTCAGCGAGCTGTGAGATCAGGCCGTTGAAAAATGCACCAAGAGCAAAGGGGTTGTTAACCGAAGCCTGCATAGTTCGGCCGGTTTGATTGAACTCACTAGCTTCGTGTTTAAAGGTAACGGTAGTCTGATCATCGACATCCCAGACCAGAGTGCCGCGGGCGGTCCAGTCGTCGCTGCCAGCTTCGTCGTTGCCGGTGGCTAGGTTTGTCATAAAACCATCATACTGGTAGTCGCGATAAGCAAAGCGGCCGGCAACGTTATCAGTCAACCCGCCAGAGACCATAAGGTTAACTTCTTGCTCGCCGTCTTGCCCGGCTAGTACGCTTACCATAGCTTCATTTTCTTGGGTGGGCTTGGCGGCGATAACGCTGAGTGCGCCACCGACGGTATTTTTGCCGAACATAATCGATTGCGGGCCACGCAGTATTTCAACGCGCTCAATGTCCATGAACGGTGCGCGGCTCAGCTGGTGGCGGCCCATGTATATACCGTCGTGGAACATAGAGACCGACTGCTCAATACCTTGGTTGGTGGACGAGCCGATGCCGCGAATAAAGATAAAGTTGCCGATCGGATTTGAGGTAACGGTCACTGCAGGCATGCTGTTGGTGAGGTCTTCCATTTTGGTGATGCTCTCTTCACGGATGGTTTCACCGCTGACGGCGAGCATAGAGATAGAGACATCTTGCAGAGATTCTGCACGTTTGGTGGCGGTTACCACGACCTCTTCGAGGGTCGCTGCGGTAGCCGGTAGTGCCAGTGCACCAGTCGCCAGTGCGGCAACGGTGGTGGCAAGAAGCTTGCGATTGATTGATTGCATAGTTATCCCCTAAATATGTTTGGGTGTTTTATGGCTCTTATACCGACTACAGATTCCAGCAGTCGCTTTGAGTTCAGTTTAGGTTTTGTCTAAATATCGTTGGAAATTAACAATTATCATAGAGTTACCAAAACTGCATGGCGAACATACCGCAAACATATGAAGCTGGCAATATTTTGTTGCGCTGCGCAGCGACCAATGAGTCGCAGCGGCCGGTGTCAATTGTCTGTTAGGTGACTGTTTGTGATGGCCAAAGAACCCCGCAGTCACTGTTTCGGGCCGCTGAGCGTTTTTACCCGGCGTGCTGCGGAGTAAGCTAAGCCCCGTTTTTAACTCATTAAACCTTTTGTCTGATTCGTCTTAGCGGTGAGCAGAGGGATAACTTTTATTCAAGCGGAGGGTCGCCTCGTGACCGAGCACGCCTATATTTTTGATGCCATTCGCACCCCGCGCGGGCGCGGTAAAGCCAGTGGAACTTTGCATGAGGTAAAGCCAGTTACACTGCTGAGCAACTTGTTAGTTGAACTGCAACAGCGCAACGGCTTTGAGAGTGCCGCAGTAGACGACATTGTGATTGGCTGTGTAACGCCAGTAGGTGATCAGGGTGCCGATATTGCCAAAACAGCCGCTCTCGCCGCCGGTTGGAACGATGATGTCGCCGGTGTACAGATCAACCGTTTTTGTGCCTCTGGCCTAGAGGCGGTCAATATGGCAGCCATGAAGGTGCGCTCCGGTTGGGAGCAGTTAGTAGTGGCCGGCGGCGTAGAGAGTATGTCGCGCGTGCCGATGGCCTCGGACGGCGGCGCGTGGTCGCAAGACCCAGCCACTAATTTTGCCACCGGTTTTATGCCGCAAGGTATTGGTGCTGATTTGATCGCCACACTGGACGGTTACAGCCGCACCGATGTCGACGCGTTTGCCGCCGCCTCGCACCAAAAAGCGGCTGCCGCTTGGCAGCGTGGCGCCTACGCCAATTCGGTAGTGCCGGTGATCGATAGCAACGGTGTAACCATTCTCGATCGCGATGAGTTTATTCGCCCAGAGAGCAGCCTCGAAAGCCTCGGTGCTCTCAAGCCTTCTTTTAAAACTCTGGGTGATATGGGCTTTAGCGACGTAGCGCGCAAAAAATACCACTGGGTAGACTCTATTAACCACGTTCATACCCCCGGTAACTCCTCTGGCATTGTCGACGGCGCCGCCGCTGTGTTGATTGGCAGTGAGCAAGCGGGCCAACAGTGTGGTCTGCAGCCGCGCGCCAAAGTGATTGCTACAGCGCTGGTCGGTACCGACCCCACCATTATGCTCACCGGCCCCGCGCCTGCGGCGCGCAAAGCGCTCGCGGTGGCGGGTTTGAGTGTTGAAGATATTGATCTGTTTGAGGTCAACGAGGCCTTCGCCTCGGTGGTGATGCGCTTTCAGCGCGAGCTGAATGTAGATTGGGACAAAATTAACGTCAATGGTGGTTCTATTGCTATGGGGCACCCGCTCGGTGCTACCGGTGCGGTGATCGTTGCAACACTGCTCAATGAGCTTGAGGCGCGCGGTTTGCAGCGCGGTATGGCCACGCTTTGCGTTGGCGGCGGCATTGGTATTGCCACCATTATTGAACGAGTGTGAGGAGCGCAGCCATGACGACAGTACGCTATGAAAAAGATGCCGCCGGCATCGCCCACGTAATTTTCGACCGCCAAGATGGCAGTGCCAACATTATGGATGAGCGCTTTATTGGTGAATTTGCCGAGCTGGCAGATAAACTGCTCGCCGATGATGTCAAAGGTGTTATCTACCGCTCGGCCAAAAAAATGTTTTTTGCCGGTGGCGATCTGAATATGTTCGCCCAAGTGCAGCCCGCGCAAGCGGCTGAACTGTTTGCCTTAGTTGAGCGTATGAAAGCCCCGATGCGCGCTATCGAGACAGCCGGCGTGCCGGTGGTAGCGGCGATAAATGGTGCGGCCATGGGTGGCGGTTTTGAACTCTGCCTGGCCAGCCACTACCGTGTGGCACTGGCTAAGGGTGTTAGCGTTGGCCTGCCTGAGGTGACTTTGGGGCTGTTGCCCGGTGGCGGCGGTGTCACTCGCATGGTGCGTATGCTCGGCCTGCAAGCGGCCATGCCCTACCTGACGGAAGGGCGGACGTTGAATGCCGCCAAAGCACATGAGGCGGGTTTAATTGATGAGTTGGTGGGCGACAGCGATGCACTGCTAGCTGCAGCAGTTAAATGGATAGAGGCCAACCCGCAGGTGGTTCAGCCGTGGGATCAAAAGGGCTACCGCCTGCCCGGCGGCAGCCCCTCATCACCGGCCCTTGCCGGCATGATTGCGGTTGCTCCTGCGGTAATGCGCCAGAAAACCCGCGGCCGCCTGCCGGCCCCGGAGGCGATTCTCTCTACCATGGTAGAGGGTGCGCAGGTCGACTTTGATACCGCCTCGCGCATCGAGAGCCGCTACATGGTCGAGCTGGCGACGGGCGGCGTGTGCAAAAATTTGATTAACACCTTCTGGACCCAGATGAACGAAATCAAAGCGGGTGTCGGCCGCCCCAACGGTGTTGAAAAACGCCAGTTCAAGCGAGTGGCGATTTTGGGTGCCGGCATGATGGGCGCGGGCATTGCTTGGGCGTGCGCCAGCCGCGGCATCGCCTGTGTGTTGAAAGATGTGTCTATTGAAGCGGCAGAAAAGGGCAAGGCCTACTCGGCCAATTTGATCGACAAACAGATCGCCCGCGGCCGCGCCGATGAGGCTAAAAAAGCTGACTTGCTGGGTTTGATTGCAACCACCGATGATTACGCCGAGCTGGCCGATTGCGATTTAGTGATCGAAGCGGTGTTTGAGAGCCGCCCATTAAAAGCGGAAGTGACCGCAGCCAGTGAAGCGGTGATAGCGGGTAGTGCTGTGTTTGCCTCTAATACCTCGACACTGCCAATAACTGGATTGGCCGAGGCGAGCGTGCGCCCCGAGCAGTTTATAGGGCTGCACTTTTTCTCACCGGTCGACAAAATGCCGCTGGTCGAAATCATTGTCGGTGCCACCACTAACGACAAAACCCTCGCCGAAGCGTACGACTTTGTCCAGCAGATTGGCAAAACCCCTATTGTCGTTAACGACAGCCGCGGGTTTTATACCTCGCGGGTGTTTGGCACCTACACTGCCGAGGGTATGGCGATGGTCGAGGAGGGTATTGCGCCGGCCTCTATCGAGAACGGCGCTTATTTGGCAGGCTACCCGGTTGGGCCGCTGGCGGTTTCCGATGAAGTGACACTGACGCTGCAAGACAAGGTGCGCAAGCAGACTATTGCCGACTTTACAGCTGCCGGTGAGCCGGTCCCTGCTCTAGTCGGGGAGGCGGTTCTGAATAAAATGTTGGCCGCAGAGCGTGCGGGCAAATCTAGCGGTGGTGCGTTTTACGACTATCCGACAGAGAAGGGTGGTAAGAAGTCACTCTGGCCGGGGCTAGCGGAGCTGTTTCCGCCAGCTGGCGAGCACGCCGACATCAACGAGGTGCAAGACCGTCTGCTTTATATTCAAGCGATAGAGACGCTGCGCTGCCGAGAAGAGGGTGTAATTACCACCACCCGCGACGCCAATGTGGGTGCCATTATGGGTATTGGCTACCCCGCTTGGACTGGCGGTACACTGCAATTTATTAACTCTATTGGCAGCGCCGCGTTTGTTGCCCGTGCTGATCAGCTAGCCGCCAAATACGGCGAGCGCTTTGCAGTGCCGCAGCTGCTGCGCGATTTGGCAGCGACCAATGCGCTACTGACCGACTAAATCAAAATTTAACCGACAACATAATTATTAAATACTCACAGGAGAGTTAACCATGGCCAAGATACCTAGCCCCGTTTATGACACCGATCACGCTATGTTCCGCGATAGCGTGCGCAAATTTTTAGAAGTAGAGGCACTGCCCCACCACCTGCGCTGGGAAAAACAGGGCCAAGTAGACCGAGAAATTTGGACCAAAGCCGGCGAGCAGGGATTTCTCTGCCCCAGCGTCAGTGAAGAGTACGGCGGTGTCGACGCCGATTATCGCTATCACGCCATTGTCTGCGAAGAGGTGGCCCGGGTTGGCTTGAGTGGTATTGGTTGGTCGCTGCACTCCGATATCGCTGTGCCTTATATTCAGCGCTACGGTTCAGAAGAGCAAAAACAGAAGTATCTGCCTAAATGTGTCAGCGGCGAGTGCATTATGGCGATTGCCATGACTGAGCCTGGCACCGGTTCTGACCTGCAGGGCATTAAGACCAGTGCGGTTCGCGATGGCGACGACTACATTCTCAATGGCTCTAAAACCTTTATTACCAATGGCCAGATGGCCGACTTAGTGATCGTGGTGGCTAAAACCGACCCCAGCCAGGGCGCCAAAGGCACCAGCCTGTTCTTGGTAGAAGCGGGCACCCCCGGTTTCAGTAAAGGTAAGAACCTTGAGAAAATTGGTATGAAGGCGCAGGACACTTCAGAGCTGTTCTTCCAAGATGTACGCATCCCCGCATCGGCGATGCTCGGTGGCGAAGGCCAAGGCTTTATCTACCTGATGCAAGATCTGCCGCAAGAGCGTTTGGCGATTGGCAATGGCGCTATTGCCAATGCCGAGTGGTTGATTGAAGAGACCGTCGCTTACGTTAAAGACCGCAAAGCCTTCGGCCAATCAGTTGCCAGCTTCCAAAACACCCAGTTTAAACTCGCCCAATTGCACGCCGAGGTGACCTCTGCACGAGTATTCCTCGACCGCTGTGTAGAGTTGCACATTGAAGAGAAGCTCGATACCGCGACTGCCAGCATGATCAAAATGCTCGGCACTGACTTGCAGTGCAAAGTTGCCGATGAGTGTCTGCAGCTGTTCGGTGGCTGGGGCTATATGTGGGAGTACCCGGTAGCGCGTGCGTTTGCCGATTCGCGCGTACAGCGTATTTATGGTGGCACCAACGAAGTGATGAAGATGATTATTGCCCGCGATCTGCTGATGGGTTAATTGTTAGCAGCAAAACAAAAGGGCCGTGGAGAGATCCGCGGCCCTTTTTTACGTCTGTACTTTGGTGCCAGGTTTTACACTTGGCTTTGCTCAGAAGTTTAGCGTGTAGCTGATTTGTGAGCTGACACGCTGGATATCATCGACCTTTTCGTAGTCGATTTTGAGTGCTAGATGACCATCTCGTCCGGAGCGACTAAGGCCAAAGCCGAGACCAAAGCCGCACTGACTGGAGTCCGCTTGAGAACTGCGGTGCTGGCAGATGGCGCTGGGCGCCAACGACAGCGTGGTGCTCTGCTTGAGGTTGGTAGCGGGCAGCGTGAACAGTAGTTCAGGTGTCAACTTGGCAATAGCAGCCTCTACTACCCCGCCGTCGAGTGAGACCAGGTCGCGCAGCCCATAGGCGTCTGCCGTGAAGTCTATTTCGCCTAAGCGGGTGGCGCCATAGGCGAGAGAGAGATTCGGGCGCAGTTCGAGCGCTGGGTACTCGACCACCCCGGTGATACCGAGGCCGCTCTGCCAGCTATCGGCATAGTACTGACTGCCTAGTTGTAGTTGATGGTCGTTTTGCAGAGCTGTGCGCAGCGATAATTTGTTGCGCTCGCGGGTGGCGGCAACAAAACCATCTAGATAAAGCTGCTCTGCAACCCGTGATAGCCAATAACCACCGAGTGTCACCCCTTTGCCATCCTGTTCGCCGGTGAAACTGTCAGTGATGGTGGCAGAGGCTGAGTCCACTGCGAGGAAAAAACCGAGCAGGTGATCTTCGCCCAACAGCTGCTCGCGCGACAGGCGCAGATCGTATTCTTTGCTGTCATTCTGGTTGGGCCCGTCAATCACGCTGAGATTGCCGCTGATGCGCCAGTTAATGCCGTTGCAAAAATCGCTAACGCTATCAATATTGGCATTTATTTGCGTACCCCGACTTCCTTTGCTGGCATGGCCCTGAGGTGTGATACGCTCTGCGACCGTGCGGGGCTGACAGCTGTTACTGCCGTTAGCTATGGCTGTTATCCCTGCTTGACGACTTTCTGTCATCATCTGCTGGCTACGGTTGAGTCGACCGACTAACCGGGCTCCGGCTTGATCGCGAATGATGCGCCGCACCTCGCTTTTGCGCTGTTCAAATTCATATTGAGGCGACCCGGCCAATACTGAGAACTGGTTCGAGGCAAGGTTGCTATTACTAGCGTCGTCGCTGGCAACCGCACTAGGAATAGTAATAGCGACGACTTGACCCATTACTGGAGTGATCAGTGCTGTGTATTCGCCGGGGCCGCCTGTCAGCTCTGTGACGGTGCCGTTGGTGATGGCGATATCGGCAAGCTCAAACCCATAAACCGTCTCGGTGAAATTAATAGCAACGTTGAAGGGGCCAACCTGAACCTCCTGTGGACCGACGACGCTAACTCCCGGCTGGGTAGTATCTACAACTAAAGAAAATTGCTCTGAGTTAGCCGAGGGGTTGCCGGCGGCATCGGTTGCCACCACCGTGATGAGATAGTCGCCGTCGCTAAGCTCGTCGCTAAAAGCGTATTGCCAGTTGCCACTCGAGTCTGCTACGACCTCGGCTATCTCTACGTCATCGAGAAACAGTGTTACGGTGGCGTTGGCTTCCGCTGTGCCGGTGATGGTGGGAGAGCTAAGTGCGGTGATATTGCTACTGACTAGACCAGTCGCTGAGCCACTGTCTAGGCCGTCAACGACTGGCTTGGCTGGTGGTGTAGTGTCTACCAGTAGCGTGGTCGTGGGTGAGTCTGTTGAGATATTGCCGGCTATATCAGTCTGTTTAAGTGTGATGGCGCGGCTGCCTTCAACCAGTGCTGGATTAAAAGTGTAGCTCCAGTCGCCGTTTGCATCGGCAACGGTAGTGCCGACTTCGCTGCCATCGACGCTGATCGCTATGGTGGCCTGTGGTTCGGCCAAGCTGCCGGTCAGTTGTGGAGTCGGATTGTTGGTCGGGCTCTCTTCATCCAAGCTGGCCAAAGGTACTGCCACCTGGGTATCAATAGTCACCGCAATTGCAGCGCTGGGCGCTGAGCTATTGCCCGCCGCATCGTTAGCTATTGCAGAAATATTGTAGGTGGCATCGGTAATTGTTGTGCTAGTGAAGGCCCAGTTACCGCTGCCGTCGGCGCTGGTAGTACCCAGCGCGGTTGAGCCGGCAAACACAGTAATCTGAGCATTGGGTTCAGCCGTTCCAATAAATGTGGGGCTGTTGTCATTGGTGACCAGATCGGCGCTGCTAGCGCTGTTGGAGCCGCTGTCTAGCAACACAGGGCCAAGCGCTGGAGGGACAGTGTCGACGGTAAACAAAACAGTGCCGGCATCTCCCGGCTCGCCGCTGGCGTTACCGGCGATATCAGTCTGCTTTAATGTATAGCTGTAGTCTCCGTCACTGAGTGGGCTGGAGGACGTATAGCTCCAGGCGCCGCTATTGTCGGCGGTCACGGTAGTCTGCAAAGTGCCATCGAGCCGGATCTCTATTATGGCACCTGGCTCGGCGTCACTGCCTGATAGTGTAGGCGTGGTGTTGTTGGTCTGCGATCCTCCTGATAGAGAGGCGCTAGGTACCGCTATCAGGGTATCGATGGTTAGTGCCAGCGCGCTGGAGGGTGCAGAGCTGTTGCCGGCGGCATCCTGCGCCACTGCGGTAAGAGTGGCATCACCGTCGCTAAGCAAGTTGGTGCTTACCGCCCAATTACCGCTGGCATCCGCACTGGTGGTAGCCACAACGGCACTGCCGGCAAGCACGGTGATAGTCGCGAAAGGTTCTGCAGTGCCGGTAATTTGTGGTGTGTTGTCGTTGGTAACTAAGTCTGCGGTACTCGCGCTATTCGAGCCGGCGGCAAGAGCAATCGTGCCGACAGTGGGGTTGACGCTGTCGATAGTCATTATAAAAGGCGACGACTGCGCCGAAGTGCCGTTGCTGTCGGTAGCTGTAGCGGTTACAGAGAGGCTGCCGTCGCTCTGGCTTGCAAAGGTGTAGCTCCAGTTGCCACTGCCGTCGGCAACCACGGCGGCCAGTTCGCTGCCGCTCAGATAGAGTGTAACAGTTGCGCCCGCCTGAGCACTGCCTGTTATCACTGGCTGGCCGTTGGCGGTGATACTGTCGCTGGTGCTACCGGTGTTGGTGGCATCGGTCAACTGGCTGATAACCGGTACCGGGGGTGCGGCGGGTGTAGCGGTGATAAAGCTCGGTGAGTAGCTGGAACCCATATTGAAGCCGCCGCTATACCAGCCTGCCATGAAGTTGTAGCCATAAAACTGACCGCCAGCGTTTTGAACACCGCCGGTGATAGCATTGGCACTATAGGCACAGCCGGGGCCGTTATTAACACTTGTGGGGTTGGCGGCTCTGGCGCAAGATTCGGCGGCGCTGGCATCGCCCCACCAAGGATGTTTGCCTGCTGCCACATCGGCGACAAGGTTATTGTAGCCATTGACGCCAGCGTAGCTGGTGGTTGAAAGGTTGTAGATAACCCCGGTGGTGGGGTGAGTCCAGCTGGCCCAGGTAGAGTGGGAAAAGAGTGCCAGTAGTAGGGTGAGACAGAGCTGATGGCGTACAGAAAGTTGCCTAAACATTGTTATGTACCAATTAATGTAGATTAAAAATTATCTTAGAGTGATGCGAGTGGAGCTTGCGGCCCTCACTGCGCTGCTCAACCACCACAGTGTTGTAACGCAGCGACATAGTCGCTACCAAAGGTGTGTTGCGCGGCGATCTCAGCGAGCGTTTGGCCCTGTGGGTTAGTGGCGTTAATGTTGCGCCCCGCGGCGACAAACAGCGCTAAAAACTCATTAAAGTTATCGATATTCATGCCGCGATAAGCGCGTTCGAGGGCGTGGAAATCAACATCGACGCCGGCCGGTGCTTGAGTAATTAAAAATTCGGCGACGCGGGCGCTGTCGAATACTTCGCCGAGTACTTTCTGTTTATCTTTTTTTAGTGTGCTCATAGTGATCCTGGATTTAGCTGTCGAGCGCTTGCAGCTGCTCGAGAAGTATTTGATTGACCTGCTGCGGGTTGGCTTGGCCTTTGGAGGCTTTCATAATTTGCCCCATAAAGCCGCCGAGTTTCTTCTTGCGCTTCTCTTCGGGTGTGCCTAAGTAGTCGGCGACCATGGCACTGTTGTTGGCCAATACCTCAGCGACTATGGCACCGAGTGCACCGCTGTCTGACACCTGGCGCAAGCCTCGCTGATCGATAATGGCATCGACATCTTGCTCGCCCTCCCAGAGTGCGGTGAACACTTCGCGGGCCATCTTGCTGGAGAGAGTATTGTCGCTGATGCGCTGCAGTAGCGCAGCCAGTTGGCTGGCACCAATTGGGCTCTCGTCGATGCTGAGATCGGCGCTGTTGAGCTGAGCGCTGAGCTCGCCATTGATCCAGTTGGCGGCTAGTTTGGCGTCGGCATTGGCGGCGACCGCTTCAAAGTAGCCGCTGGTGGCGCGATCGCTGCCAATTTGCGCGGCGTCGTAGTCGCCGAGTTGGAACTGTTCGGCGAGGCGGGCAATGCGCGCATCGGGCAGTTCTGGCATTTCGCTGCGCAGCTGCTCGACCGTCTCTTCGCTGAGCACGACCGGCAACAGATCGGGACAGGGGAAGTAGCGGTAGTCGTTGGCTTCCTCTTTGCTGCGCATAGAGCGCGCTACTTTGGTGTCACCGTTGTAGAGGCGCGTCTCTTGGGTAATAGTGCCGCCATCTTCAAGCAGGTCTATTTGCCGCTCAACCTCGAGGGCGATGGCATCTTGCATAAATTTAAACGAGTTGAGATTTTTGGTCTCGGTGCGGGTGCCGAGCGTTTCGCTGCCGCGCGGGCGCACAGAAATATTGACATCAAAACGCATTGAACCCTGCGCCATCTTGCCGTCACAGATGCCGATAGAGGTGACGATGCTGTGCAGTTTGCGGGCAAAGGCGACCGCCTCTTCGGCGCTGCTCATATCGGGCTCTGAGACGATTTCAATCAGCGGTGTGCCGGCGCGGTTGAGGTCGATACCCGACATGCCATGGAAATCTTCATGGAGCGATTTGCCGGCATCCTCTTCGAGGTGGGCGTGATGAATGCGCACACTCTTTCTACTGCCGTCGGCCAGTTCTATCTCTACACTGCCCGGGCCGACTATCGGTTTGTCGAGCTGGGTGGTCTGGTAGCCTTTGGGCAGGTCGGGGTAGAAGTAATTTTTGCGCTCAAACACCGAGGTCATGCCGATCTCTGCATCAATCGCCAGGCCAAACATCACCGCGTACTCGACTGCACGGCGGTTGAGTACCGGCAGTGTGCCGGGCATAGCCAAGTCTATCTCGCTGGCTTGGGTGTTGGGCTCGGCGCCGAATGCTGTACTCGAGGCTGAGAAGATTTTACTGGCTGTGGCCAGCTGTACGTGGACTTCTAGGCCGATTACTGTCTCCCAGTTGCTCATTGGCAGAACTCCTCGGGGCCGCGTTGATGCCAGTCGCTGTTGAGTTGGTAGTGGTGCGCCGCCTGCAGTAGCGTACTCTCATCAAAGTGGCGGCCGGTCAGTTGCAGCCCGACTGGCTTACCTTGGGCGAAGCCACACGGCAGCGACAGCCCGGGCAGGCCGGCCAAATTGGTGGCGATGGTGTAGATGTCTTCAAGGTACATAGAGACCGGGTCGCTGGACTTCTCACCTATTGCCCAGGCGGTATTGGGCGTGGTGGGGCCAGCGATGAGGTCGCACTGGTTGAAAGCGGCGTCGTAATCTTGCTTGATGAGCTGGCGCACCTGCTGCGCTTTGCGGTAGTAGGCGTCGTAATAGCCAGCCGAGAGCGCGTAGCTGCCGATCATGATACGGCGTTTAACCTCATCGCAAAATCCTTCACTGCGGCTGCGCCGGTAGAGATCCTCTAGATTTTTTGGGTCGGCGCAGCGGTAGCCGTAGCGGACACCGTCAAAGCGCGAGAGGTTGGCCGAAGCTTCTGCGGGGGCAATTACGTAGTAGGCGGGTATCGCCAGTGCACTGTTGGGCAACTCTATTTCAACCAATGTGGCGCCGAGAGATTCGTAAACCGCGAGTGCTTCACGAACGGCTGTTGCTACCCCATCATCGAGACCGGCACCGAAGTATTGACTGGGCACGCCAATTTTTAGATCGCTCAGATCTTTGCGGTTGTTGAGTTCGCCGCAGTAGTCAGGCACTGCAATATCTGCACTGGTCGAGTCGCGTTGGTCGTGGCCAGCCATCTCGCGCAGCAGCAGTGCACAATCTTCGGCACTGCGCGCCATGGGCCCAGCCTGGTCGAGGCTGGAAGCGTAGGCGATCATTCCCCAGCGCGAGATGCGCCCGTAGGTAGGTTTTAGGCCGGTAATCCCACACAGGGCCGCCGGTTGGCGAATCGAACCGCCGGTGTCGGTCGCTGTGGCACCGGCCACTAAACGCGCCGCTACCGCGGCTGCTGACCCGCCCGAGGAGCCGCCTGCAACACTGTCGCGCGCCCAGGGATTTTGCACTGCGCCGTAGTAGCTAGTCTCGTTTGAGGAGCCCATAGCGAACTCGTCCATATTCGCTTTGCCCAGCGATATAGCGCCAGCTTGCTCGAGCCGCTCTACCGCGGTGGCGCTGTAGGGCGGTACAAAATTATCCAGCATCTTCGAGCCAGCCGAGGTGCGCACGTCGCGGGTGCAAAAAATGTCTTTGTGGGCTATCGGCAGACCACAAAGCGGCCCTACATTGCCTGCCGCACGTTGTTGGTCTGCGTGGTCCGCAGCGGCCAGTGCTCGCTCTGCAGTCACGGTTATAAACGCATTGAGGGAGGGGTTGTGTTCCGCAATGCGCGCCAGCAGCGCTTCGCTGAGTTCGCGGCTAGAAAACTGGCCATTTCTGAGGCCGGCAATGCTCTGCGTAAGTGTCAGGTTATGCATGAATCGGATCGCTGTAAAAGTTTATGGTTAGCGTGGCTGTCGATGTTTAATCGATCACTTTAGGGACTAGATAGAGTCCGGCTTCGGTGGCTGGGGCAATGTTTTGAAGTGCAGAGCGGTCTGCTGGCTGCGCTGCAGTGTCGCTGCGCAGCGGCTGATCGATCTGCAGTGGGTGTGCCATTGGCTCGATTCCGTCTGTTTTGGCCGCCTGTAGCTGGTCGACTAAACTGAGCACATTGTCGAGTTCTTCCGCCAGTGCGGGGCTCTGTTCCGGGGTGATATTTAGTCGCGACAAGGTGGCGAGTTTTTGTAGCTGCTCGATATCCATCAAGACTCCATTTATGGGTGCTGCGGTGGTGTGAGTTTTTGACAACACAATCGGCTGAAATTTAGCGCAACAAATTAACATAAATAGTTGTCTGAGGGTATGCTGGGCTGGCTTTGCGGCACGAAAAAAGTAAGCGATTGCTTGCTGTTAGCGCCTGCTGCTGTTAGATTTATGAGCTCTATAACCAAAAAAAACAAGCAAACGCATACGTGTCTTCAAGAGGACCTCAGTTAGCATGGCTATTTTTAAAAAATTGCGTGGTTACTTCTCCAGCGATCTCAGTATCGACTTGGGTACAGCTAACACACTGATTTATGTCAAAGAAAAAGGCATTGTCCTCAACGAACCGTCAGTTGTGGCTATTCGTCACCACCACGGCCAGAAAATTGTAGAGGCAGTGGGTATTGACGCCAAGCGAATGCTCGGTCGTACCCCGGGCAACATTACCGCGATCAGGCCTCTTAAAGATGGTGTTATCGCCGACTTTCAAGTAACCGAAAAAATGCTCCAGCACTTTATTAAAAAAGTGCATCAAAAGAGTTTGGTGCCGCCCAGTCCGCGCGTACTCATCTGCGTGCCATGCGGTGCTACAGAAGTGGAAAAGCGCGCTATTAAAGAGTCGGCTTACAGCGCCGGTGCGCGGGTTGTCTATTTAATTGAAGAGCCTATGGCGGCAGCGATAGGCGCGGGTATGCCGGTCGATGAGGCTGTCGGGTCAATGGTTGTCGACATTGGCGGTGGCACTACAGAGATCGCTATTTTGTCACTCAGCGGCGTGGTTTTCTCTGACTCTGTGCGCATTGGGGGCGACCGTTTTGACGAGGCGATAGTTAACTTTATACGCCGCAAGCACGGCAGTGTCATTGGTGATACTACTGCTGAGCGGATCAAGATGGAGATAGGTACCGCGTTCCCCGCTAAAGAGGTGCGTGAAATAGACGTGCGCGGGCGCAATCTTGCCGAAGGTGTCCCCAAGAGTTTTACCCTCAATAGTGATGAGGTGCTCGAGGCGCTGCAAGAGTCTCTCACTGGGATCGTGCAGGCGGTGAAACGTGTGCTTGAGCAATCGCCGCCCGAACTGGCCTCGGACATTGCTGAAACGGGGATTGTATTGACAGGCGGGGGCGCCTTGCTGCGCGACTTGGATCGGCTGCTTGCTCATGAAACCGGCCTGCCGGTGTTGGTGGCTGACGAGCCACTGGATTGTGTGGCGCGCGGCGGAGGTACCTGTTTGGAGATGCTCGACGCCAAGCGACTTGACCTGCTCGGCAACTAATAGCTGGCAGCCAATTAGTAACCAGATTAGCCACTAATAGCCTTTGAGTGAGAGAGGTAGATTATCAACTCGAGATTCACTTCAGGTACCTCTCTACTTCGGCGTCTTTTTTTGGTGGGGCTGGTTGCAGGGCTTTTGTTGCTGGTTGACCGCAATAGTCATTTTTTTGAGCCCGCCAAGAGTGCATTTAGTCGGGCATTAACACCTCTGGTATGGCTTGCCAGCTTACCTGATAACGCTCTGCGGTGGGGTGAGAATCAGCTACAGCCACAAGAATCCGTAGAGCAAAGTTTACGTCAGCTCAACCAAGAACTTCTTATTTACAAAGGCAAACTTCAGCAGGGAGTAGAGCTGGCTGCCGAGAACGCTCGTTTGCGTGCACTGCTCAACGCCACCGAAGTGCTGGCCGAGAGTTTGATGGTCAGTGAGGTTGTCGGTTTGTCCCCAAACCCTTATCGGCACACGGTGACTATCAATCGCGGCAGTCGCGATGGTGTCTTTGTAGGCCAGCCGGTAATCGATGCAGAGGGTTTAGTTGGCCAGGTGATCAGTGTCAGCGAGAAAAGCAGCACAGTTTTATCGATCACCGACGTCAGTCATGCGCTGCCAGTTCGCACACTGCGCAACGGAGCCAGATCGATTGCAGAGGGTACCGGTGATAGTAATCGGCTGCGGTTGCGCTATTTGTCGACGACAACAGATATCGCTGTCGGCGATGAATTGGTCACTTCAGGGTTGGGTGAGCTTTTTCCCGCGGGATATCCGGTAGGCTTGGTGGTCTCTATTGAGCGTGTAACCGGGCGTGACTTTCTTGAGGTTGAGGTGCGCCCGGCTGCCTCTATCGATCGCAGCCACTACTTGTTATTACTCTTCAATGAGCACAATGCAGAGCTGATGTCTCGCTGATGTTCGCACTTGTTGTAGCCGTTCCTCTCTCTGTGTTGCTGGCAATTTTTGTGCACCTAATACCTGCTGGATACACTGCTAGTCTCTACTCGCCCCATTATCTTTTGTTGGTGATGTTATTTTGGCTTGGCCGTCACCCCCAATCATGTGGTTTAACCTGCGCGGCTTGGCTGGGGTTGATAGCCGATCTGTTGTTTGGTGGTTGGCTGGGCCAACAGATGTTGATGTTTGTTCTTTTAGGGTTTTTACTGCTTGGGCTAGGCCGAGTTTTGTTAAAACCCACGCTTTTTCAGCAGGCTCTGATTGCCGTAGTATTTGTCGTGTTAGCTAAATTTTGGCAGTTGGGCTGGGCGCGAGTTGATGGTGCTGACGTCGCTGTGTTGCCGGCCCTAATCAGTGGCTTGTTGAGTGGCCTGCTCTGGCCAGTTATAGCCGTGTTACTCGACAAATTTTATGACTCGGGTGCGATCCGTGAGTAATAACACTTTGCTGTTGGCGTCAGGTTCCCCGCGGCGTGCAGATCTATTGCGCCAATTAGGGGTGAGTTTTGATATCTGCGCAGTCGATATCGATGAGAGCCCACACATGGGCGAAACCCCGGCGGTTTACGTGGAGCGTATGGCTGTAGAGAAATCGAAAGCTGCTCAAGTGCTGTTTGGTGAGCGTGCGATACTAACCGCAGATACGGCTATAGCTCTGGATGGTGAAATATTGGGTAAGCCTAATACGCTCGCCGAGGCTGCCGGCATGTTACATAAGCTCTCTGGTCGCGAGCATAAAGTGCTAAGTGCGGTTTGTGTGGTGCGTGGTAGCCAAAAAAAATTACGTTTAAGTGCCACTACAGTGCAGTTCGAGGTGTTAGACAACGCTATGATTACAGAGTACCTGCGCTGTAATGAATCTTTAGATAAAGCTGCGGGCTATGCTATCCAAGGTGCAGCTGCGGCTTTGATTACAAGCATTCACGGCAGTTACACCGGTGTTGTCGGTCTACCACTCTGTGAGACTAGGCAACTACTTGAGCAATTTGCCATTCCCTACTGGAAAAATAGTTGATGAGCAGAGAGATCCTGATCAATGTCACCCCTGCCGAGACCCGCGTAGCGCTAGTCGAGAACGGTGTGCCACAAGAGATAGAGATAGAGCGCAATCAACAGCGCGGCCTAGTCGGGAATATTTACAAGGGCCGTGTGGCGCGAGTTCTGCCCGGTATGCAGGCGGCATTTGTCGATATTGGTATAGAGCGAGCGGGGTTCCTACATGTCGACGATCTAATTTCTCTGGAGCCAATTGGCACTCGCGATATTCGCGGCGAACTGCGCGAGGGTAGCGAGCTACTAGTTCAGGTCTTGAAAGATCCCGTAGCGGCTAAAGGTGCGCGTCTTACCGCAAAGCTTTCTGTTGCGTCGCGTTATTTAGTGTCGATGGCGGATAGTGATCATGTCGGTATATCCCAGCGAATAGAGGACGAAGCAGAAAGAGAAAGATTGCGTGTGCTACTCGAAGAGAGTTTGGACGAGCTGCCTGAACAGCAGCGTCCCAGCGGTTTTATCTTGCGCACTGCCGCAGAGGGGGCAAGTGGCGAGGATATTCGTGCCGATTTAGCCTTTCTTGGACGGCTTTGGAGTCATCTCCAGGATGCCTCCAAAGGTCAGCGCGCACCTGCGTGTGTTCACGGAGATCTGCCGTTGTTTAAACGTGTTTTGCGCGATATGGCTGGGCCGATGGTAGAGCGCATTTTAGTCGACTCGCGCGAAGTGTTTGAATTGCTGCGAGAGTTTGCTGCCAAGTTTAGTCCAGAAATTGCTGATTTATTGGAGCATTATCCAGGAGAGCGTCCGCTCTTCTATCTGCACGGGGTAGAGGAGGAGATTGCGCGCGCACTCCAGCGCCGAGTCGATTTAAAGTCTGGCGGCTATCTGGTAGTCGATCAAACTGAGGCAATGACAACGATTGATGTCAACACCGGAGGCTATGTCGGTCATCGCACTCTGGCGGAAACTGTTTACAAAACCAATTTAGAGGCGGCTGCAGCGATTGCTCGGCAGTTGCGCATGCGCAATCTCGGTGGAATTATTATTATCGATTTTATCGATATGCACGACGCTGAGCACCAGCGCCAAGTGCTGCGCGCTCTGGAAAAGGGCTTGGAACGCGATCGAGTAAAAACCACGTTTTCCGGTGTCACCGAATTGGGATTGGTTCAGCTTACCCGCAAGCGCAGCCACTTGAGCTTGCAGCACGTTTTATGTGATCCATGCCCCACCTGTAACGGTCGCGGTGCTGTTAAGTCGGCCGAGACAGTCAGTTATGAGGTATTGCGCGAAGTATTGCGCTCGGCGCGCGCCTATGAAAGCCCTACGTTTAGAGTGTTAGCCGCGCAGCCAGTGATAGACAGATTGCTGGATGAAGATTCGGCCCAAGTGTCTGACTTGGAACTATTTATCGAACGCACTATCGAATTTAGAGTAGAGAGCGTTTACTCACAAGAACAATTCGATATTATCCCGGTGTAGCCATGGTGCTCAAAAAAATAGCTGTGAGCAGTTGGCGTATTACTGCTTTGGCCACTGCTATAGCCCTGTTAACTACGGCAGTAGGGCTCTTTGCCGCGCAGCGTAGTATCGATAGAGTTGACCAGATGCGGCCGCAAATCGCTCAGCTGATCAGCGACTCGCTCGGTGCTCAAGTAGCGCTAGGTGAGCTCTCTGCTGATTGGTACGGCCCCATACCTCGCTTGAAACTAAACAGCGTATCGCTCTATACAGAATCTGGGCATGTGCCCCTTGAGCTCTCTGTAGTTCGTCTTGAAGTTAACTTGTGGCGAAGCCTTTGGCACCGCACATTTATTTGGCGCGAACTCTCTGCCGAGCGTGTGGTCGTTGTTTTGGAGGAACAGCAGGCCGGGCGTTGGAGTATGCAAGGTATGCCAACCCGGGAGGAAGGCTTAAGGCTAAACACTCTTCTCGCTCCCCTGGCTTATAGCCGGTTTGTACAGCTACTTGATCTTGAAATAGAGCTACAACCTTTGCGCGGCAGTAGCACAAGGTTGCACGGTACCCAGCTGCGTGTAGAAAACCAAGGAGAGTTTCACCGCCTACAAGCATCGTTGAGTTTTGATCACACGCAGAGTGTGCCAATAAAAGTGGTTGCCGAAGGCCATGGTGATCCCCTTGACCGAGAAGCGTTCACAGGAAAAGGTTATATTGAGCTAGATCAATTGGATCTCGCCTCGCCGTTGGCGACTCTGGGCAGCGCGCTTTTTCCAACCATATTTGTTGATAAGCAACAGTTAACAGAGCTCTCAGTGCCGCTGGCGGGCGATGTCTGGTTTGAACTTTCGCAGGGCGGTGTCCTCGACTTTCACGGCCAGCTTGAGGCGAAACAAATTCCGCTTAACTGGGCGAGCGATCTAGATCCCATCACCGATCTCACCACCCAGCTCAGCGGCTGGTTGACTCCGGAAATAGACTGGGGAGTGCGGCTACAGCAAATCGACTTAAATTGGGCGCAACGCCCCGTCAAGCCATTCAATATGGCCTTTAGTCAATCGCTCGCTGAGCCAGTTGAGTTTGCCTTAGCATTTAATCAGATTAATGCAGACCTTTTGGTAGAGTTATTAGCCGACAGTGGTCTACTGTTGCCCAAGTGGCAAACGCTCGTTGAAGATGTAAACCCGCGCGGTGATTTGCAAAGGGTTACGGTGGGGCGAACTGAGGAGGGCTATTTTGTCGCTGCAGATCTGCGTGATTTTAGCCTTGATCCATGGCGCGGTGTGCCGGGTATTATCGGATTAGATGGACAGCTAGAGCTCCAAGGTGAGCGCGCTGCATTACAGCTAAGAGATAGCGATGGTCTGGAGCTGCTGTTGTACCCCAATTACAGCGATTACATCGTAGCTAATAGTGCTGAGGGTATAGTGACAGCGGAGTGGTCTAGCGCTAGTGGTGAGTTACAAGTGGCCGGGCATCAACTGGCTGCACAGGCGTTAGACGGCACTTCAGCAATTTCTTTTTATTCGTATCGCAGTTCGCCAACAAGTCGAGCCAATAGTTTTTTTGAGTTGAGCATTGCTGCGCAGCGATTGCAGGGCCCTACATGGGCGACTTATCTGCCAGAAAAACTACCTCCTGCTCTGTTGAACTGGTTGCCCAATGCACTTCAGGATCCGCAGATTGAGCAGTTTAAGTTGCTGGTGCGGGGTGATCGAGATAGCCGTGAGACTCTCTCTCTGAGCAGCCAAGTAGCGGTGAATTTAGATGATGGGATGCTGAGTTACTCGCCCGATTGGCCGACTCTGGAGCAGTTAAAAGGCTCTATATTAGTTAGTGACGGGCGAGTGGGTGCGCAATTTGATCGCCTCACCAGTGGCCCAGTTATTTTAAGAAATATCGCAGTTGGACGAGCAGCAAGCAGCAACGAATTAACTATCGCTGCGCAGAGCTCTGGGCCTCTCAAAGGTTATCGTGATTTTCTTAGCTCGACGACTCTGGCTGAGCCCTTAAAAGTATTGCTGGGTTGGGATTATCGCGGTAGCGCCGATGCTGATCTTGCCCTGACAATTCCTCTAGCGGCGCGCTCGAATGCAGAGTTGGCGCAGAATATAGATTATCGCGTTGCTATGGAGCTTTTTGAGGGGGCGATCCTACTCAATAAGCCTGCTTTAGTGATTGATCAGATAGATGGCGAACTAGTCGTTAGCCGCCAAGAGGGGGTAGTGGGAAGTGGGTTGACAGGTAAAGTTGTCGACAAGCCTGTCGAATTTTCGCTCTACAGCAATATTGGCGGTCAGCGTGTCAGTTTTACGGCGCCTTTCAATAGTCAACTGCTCAATCAGCTCTCTCCACTGCGTTGGGAGCAGCTAATTACAGGTGAGTCCTCTCTAAGTGGACTGCTGACACTGCCACCTGCGAGCGCAAAACTGCCCGTACGCCTGACGGTACAGAGTGATCAGGTGGGGCTCGATTACCGCATGCCAGCGCCCTTGGAAAAATCGGCTGGCGAGGCTGAGCCACTTCAGGTTGATGTGATCTTTGAGCGTGACGAACAACGAGTCACAGTTAATAGCAGCAGGTTAACTGCGCAGTTAGCGCTGAGTGAAAACACCTTGTTGCGCGGTGTTGTTAACATAGCTGCCAGCGAGCCACTCCCCGAGCAAGGACAGTTTTTGATCGCAACGAAGCAACCTCAGCTCGACTGGCGGATGTGGCGTGATTGGTGGTTTGACCTGCCGTCAGGCACCTGGGGTGCTGCATTGCAGCGAGAATCGAGCCCGGCATTGCAGGTCGGTTTTGATCTTCAAGTGGCCACACTGCCCGATACAGGCTTTATCGGCGAGCATATAAATATGAGCGGAAATCTGTCGTCTTCAGGAGTTGATTTTGCTGTCGATGCTAAGCATTACGCAGGTATTGGTTTTTGGCCCTACCAGCACTCTGCAGATCAGCCGATCTCATTGGCGCTCGCTGAGCTGAGAATTCCCTCGCTGCAAGCGGATGAAGATTCTCTGCTTAATCCGCAGTCGTTAGCCAGCCTCCCGGCAGTTGATTTCAGCGTTCAATTGCTAGCCTGGGGTGAAAGACAACTAGGATCTTTGATATTTGAGTTGCGCCCTGAATTGGACCGATTGCGATTTGAAAAGATTGGCGGAGAGCTACTCGGTGTTCATTTGGGAGGAGAGCGAGAAAAATTCGGCTTAGAGTCGAACGGGCTAATCTGGGATTATGCAACTGCAACACCAACTACATCACTAGCAGGAGGGTTTGCCACCGGCGATATTGGCGAGCTATTTGGATTGTTAGGCAGTGAGCCGATTGCGGACAGTAGTGCGGCATATGTCCAGGCAGATATTAGTTGGCCTGGACATCCATGGCAGCTGAACAGTGAACAATTGTCTGGTGAGCTTCAAGTGGAGTTAAACGATGGGCAGTTCTTCAGCCGCCGCGGTGGTGGAGAAACGGCATTGCGCGCGATAAGCCTATTTAACTTTGCCAACTGGCTGCGACGGCTACAGTTTGATTTCTCCGATGTATTTGGTGAAAACCTCGCCTATGATCAATTGGCCGGCAGCCTACTGTTTGATAACGGATTGCTGACTTTGTCTCCACCACTCACTGCCGAACTGCCTTCAGGCAATATGGCGCTTTCAGCTGAACTCGATTTGGCGGCACAGACAATCGATGGAAAGCTGGTTGCAACACTTCCCGTTGCTACCAATTTACCTTGGATTGTTGCTTTGGTGGGCGGGCTGCCCGCCGCAGCGGGGGTCTACCTAACCAGTAAAATTATGTCACAAGAGTTAGACAGATTATCCAGTATCAGTTATCTATTAAGTGGCCCATGGGATGATATTGAACTGGAGGTAGACCGAGTTTTTGCCCGCCAATTAGAGCAATAGGGCTATTGGTCGGGTAGGCTGATCTCGCGCAAGTACGCCATCAGCTTTTTACTGCTGGAGTTGGATCCTTCAGGTTGGCGGCTAATTTGGCGTTGTAGATTGCGCAGTTGTTGTCGTTCTGCCCTGGGCCATTCCTGCAACACTTCATCGATAGCGCTGTTATCTCCACCGCCAATACGGTCGCGCAGAGTCTCTAGGCGCTGTAAGAGTTGCAGATGAAGTTGGGCGCTTTTCTCGACCTGTTGCATGCTGGCGTAGAGCGGTTGTAAATCTAGTCGGCGCATCATCTTGCCGATAAACTGTAAAAAACGACGTTTTGCCTCACGCTGTTTAAGCCGTTTGCACTCCGCCAATGCGGCGCGTAATTCATCGGGGATATCTAATTTAGCGAGCTGGTTCTCTGTCATTTCCACCATCTCGGCGCCCAGTTTTTGTAACTCAACCATTTCGCGTTTGAGCTGCGACTTGCTGATCTCTTCAGGCTCGCTCTCATCTCTGTCGTAATAGTGTGGTGTTGGACTAGACATAAACTACCCCTGATAACGGGCTACGCAAAAAATAGCGTGGCGAGACCGAGAAACGACAGAAATCCGACAACATCAGTGACGGTGGTGAGGATGACGCTGCCAGCTAAAGCTGGGTCAATTTTTACGCTGCGCAATATAAGCGGTAGCAGCGTGCCAACGGCACCTGCTGCACAAAGATTGATGAGCATTGCCAAGCCGATGACTAATGCTAAGTTCCAGTCGTCAAACCAGTAGCTGGCAACAGCACCCATGACAATGGCCCACAGTAACCCGTTGAGTGCGGCCACGCCAAACTCTTTGCCCAGCAGCCAGCTGATATTGCTGCGCTCAATTTGACCCAAAGCCAAAGCCCTAACCACAACGGTGAGTGTCTGGCTGCCGGCAACACCGCCCATGCTGGCGACAATTGGCATCAATATGGCGAGTGCAACGACTTTCTCAAGAGTGGCCTCGAACAGGCTAATCACAGTTGAAGCGAGGATGGCGGTGAGCAAGTTGACGCCAAGCCAGACCGCTCGGCGCGGAGCAGCTTTAGCTACCGACGAGAAGGTATCTTCGGTATCACTCAGCCGGGCCAATGCCAACAACGAATGGTCTGCATCTTCGATGATGACATCAACGACATCATCAATTGTGACACGGCCGACCAGCCTATTGTCGACATCGACAACCGGTGCAGATACTAAATCATAGCGTTTAAACAGTTTGGCAACTTCTGAGTCGCGCATATCAATGGGTATAACTGCGCTCTCGGTTTTCATGATTTCGCGCACAGTGGTTGCCGGGCTGGCTGTTAGTAGCCGGCCAATAGGCAGAGTGCCGAGGAAAGTGTCTCGTCGATTGACAACAAAAAGGTTGTCAGTTGTATCGGGTATGTCATCAAATCGACGCAGATAACGCAGTACCACATCAACAGTGAGGTCCGGGCGGACGGTAATGATCTCCGTGTCCATTAAGCCGCCGGCACTCTCCTCATCATAGGTGAGTACGCTCTCTACACGCATCCGATCTTGGCTCGACATCGATTGCAATACTTCGGGAATCAGTCGCTCTGGCAGTTGCTGCAAGATATCGACAATATCATCGACATTAAGCCCCTCGGTAAGTGCAGCTACCTCTGAACCGTCCATCTCCTTGAGGAAATCGGTTTGAATATCCTCGCTCAGTTCTTGGAGCACTTCACCACTGTTTTCATCGTCGACGAGCTCCCAGAGAAACTGACGATATTTTGCGGGTGCGCTCTCAAGTTGGTGAGCAATATCTTGTGGCGTGAGATTGTTAAGGGTGTGGCGAATTTGATTGAGCGAGGTTGACTCAATAGCACTGTCTAATTGGCTCAGAAGGTGATAATCGACTTTGCTCGGCATGTCACCCTCCTTTGCGGTGCTAGCTGATGGCTCTATAAAAAACTAGTTTACCCGCTGGGAAGATTTTTCGCAGTAGCCTCAGCCACCTTCGCCAAAAAAATCTGCTATCAAAGCAGTGACAGCGCTATGAGCTTGCTCGGCATCTTCGCCATCAAAAGTAAATTGCAGCTGGCTACCTTGGGGTGCGGCCAAAAGCATCAGAGACATAATGCTCTTGGCATCGACTAGCTGTCCCTCTCTTCCGCATTGCACGGTACAGGCAAAACGGGCGCAGGTTGCCGCGAGTTTGGTCGCTGCGCGAGCATGTAGCCCGAGTTTATTGACTATAGTAATTGAGTCCGTGATCACGTTAGATTCAGCTCAAGTCACGGTGCAGCAGCTGCACCTGGTCAAATTGTTGCTTGAGTCGCTGGTAGAGTTGGGCTGCAACAAAAACTGAGCGATGCTGACCACCGGTGCAGCCTATCGCAATG
>JBLYYE010000045.1:0-48115 GCA_048549915.1 Porticoccaceae bacterium | reverse complement strand
GCTCGCCGCGGCCAGTTTGGCCGCTCTGGAGTTGGTGCGCAGCGAAGGCTGGCGCAGAGAGCACTTAAAAGAGTTAGTGGCCTACTTTCGCAGCGCAGCCGCGCAGTTAGAGTTGCCGCTGATGGAGTCGCAATCGCCGATCCAGCCGCTGTTGATTGGCGATGAGGCAGAGTTGATGGCTATCGACTCTGGCTTGCGCGCGCGCGGGCTCTGGGTGGGTGCGATACGTCCTCCCACGGTTGCGCAGGGCAGTGCTCGGTTGCGTGTGACACTCACTGCAGCTCACAGCCGTGAAGATGTCGATAGGCTGCTCGAGGCACTCGCACAGCTCGGTGTTGGCGGTCTTGAGCCCGGGCTGGGGTGATGGCGATTGCAACTATTGTCTTGCTACACGGTTGGGGCGGCAACAGTCGCAGCTGGGGGAAGGTGCCACAGCTATTGGCCGAATTTGGCCGTGTGGAGTGTGTCGACTTGCCCGGTTATGGGGGCGAACCTGAACTGGCAGACAACAGCTTGGATGGCTATCTTTGCTGGTTAGAGCAGCGTTTGCCGGCAACCGCGCTAGTGGTAGGCTTTTCACTCGGCGGAATGCTCGCCATGGCCTATGCGTCTCGCCACCCGCGGCGAGTGAGTGGTGTGCTGACTGTAGCCAGTAACCTCAAGTTTGTCGCAACGCAAGATTGGCCAACAGCGCTAGCAGAAGAGCAATTTGATCAATTTAACGCCGGCTATCAAGATGATCCAGAGCGCACCTTAGCCCGCTTTACTGCGCTGGCCTGCAATGCCCAGCGCGAGGTAAAAAAACAACTCGCCCGGGATCTTCCGCTGCCGCCGTCAGTATCGGCCGGTGCTGCTCAGCTTAGGCTGCTGGGCGAGCTATCGCTTTTTTCTGCTGCGCAGGGTCTCGCCGATGCGGCTTTGCCAGTGTCTCAGCTATTTGCTCAGCAAGATGCCCTAGTGCCGGTGGCGGTCAGTGAGCAGATTGCCGCGCTTTATCCCGAATTTGATGTGAGCTACTGCAGCGGCAGTCACATGGTGCCGCTTGAGCAGCCTGAGGCGATTGTGCTGGCAGTGGAGCAGCTATTGTTGCGTATGGATAGGCAACCGCAGCTGGACAAGCGCGCGGTTGCCAAAGGTTTTTCTCGCGCAGCTGGACAGTATCGCAGCGCTGCTGTGATGCAGGCGCAGGTGGCCAATGATTTGTTGGCAGAGCACGCCAGCGCCAGCGCAGGCCTTCTGCTCGATCTGGGCTGTGCCAGCGGTGTCCAGACGCAAGCACTGCAGCACTCTTACCCCTCAGCTCAGCAGCTAGGGTTGGACTTATCGCTGGGCATGCTCCAAGTCGCCCAACAGCAACAGCAGGCAACTTGCCAATGGTTGTGTGGTGATGCAGAGCAGTTGCCGCTGAGAGCGGGATGTTTAAATACGGTATTTAGTAGTTTTTCCCTGCAGTGGTGTGAGAGAGTTGAGGCAGTTGCCAGCGAGCTGGCGCGGGTAGCCGCGCCCAACGGTGACCTGCTGCTGGCGATACCGGTGGCGGGAACTCTGCGAGAATTGCGCGCCGCCTGGGCAGAGGTGGATACCGATAGCCACATTAATCGCTTTGCCAGTGCTGCGCGCTGGCGTGAAGCACTAGAGCAGGCCGGCTTTAGTGTGGACCAATTGGAGACACGCGAGTATCTCGAAAGCCACGCGTCGGTGGCTGCGCTAATGCGCTCCATCAAAGCGGTAGGGGCGCACAACAGCCAGCGTGGGCGAAGTAGTAGTGCCACTGGACGTGGTCGCATCAAGCAACTTTATGCCGCCTATCCCACTGCTGAGGATGGCAGTTGCACTGCTACCTGGCAGGTTCTTTTTGGCCGCTGCAAACAAGTGAGTTGAGGTAAATCCTCAATGGAGACGATAGTGAATCGAGAGTTATTCAAACGTCAGCGCTGGTTTATCACCGGTACAGATACCGATATTGGTAAAACCGCTATCGCTGCGGGTTTGCTGCAGTTACTTGGCGATCAAGGCCTAAAAACACTGGGTTTAAAGCCGATTGCGGCGGGGTGTGAGGTGACGGAAGAGGGTTTGCGCAACAGTGATGCGCTGGCACTTCAGGCGGCGGCGAATACCCCTCTAGATTACACCCAAATCAACCCGATCGCACTGCAGCCACCGATAGCACCACACATTGCAGCAGAAGAGCAGGGGCTGGCAATAACGGTCGACAAAGTGGCTGGATACTGCCGCGGTGCCTTGTTGCAGCGCACTGATATCGCCCTCATCGAGGGCGCGGGCGGTTGGCGTGTGCCGCTAAATTTGCGTGAAAGCTTCGCCGGCCTAGCGGTGGCATTGGAGTGTCAGGTCGTACTCGTAGTAGGAGTAAAGCTGGGCTGTATCAACCACGCGTTGCTCACTGCTGAAGCCATTGCTCGCGATGGCTTGCAAATCGTCGGCTGGGTCGCCAATATTATCGACCCAGATGGGGCTCGGATAAAGGAAAATATAGCTACGCTGAAGTCGCTACTCCCGGCCCCATGCTGGGGTGTTGTCCCTTTTCTTGACGAGCCTTCGGCGGCGGCAGTCGCCTCCCAGCTGGATAGCCAAACTATACTGGAGTGTTGTTATGAGTGAAGTGCGTTTGAGTGAAGAAGACCAAGCTCGCGTTGATGCGGTACTGCACAGCGGTTATAACCAGACCGAGAAGAAGCCGTTTCGTGGATGGTGGCTGGCCGGTTTTTTAGCCGTCATTGTGGTTGGACTAGGTGTATTGGCGCGCGGTATAGCGGTTAGCCAAGGATACTTAGCAGACTTCTTTTAATGGCAGAAATAGTCGCTCGCGCCGAGTTAACTGATCTTGAACTTAGCGGCGAACCTTTGCTGCAACGGCTCTATCGCCAACGCGGCATAAGCCAAGTTAGCGATCTCGATTACAGCCTTAAATCACTGCCTGATCCGCAACAACTGCTGGGTGTCGAAGCGGCAGTGGAGCGCTTGGAGAAGGCGCTAGCGATGCGCCAATCGGTATTGATAGTGGGTGACTTTGATGCCGACGGCGCCACCAGTTGCGCGCTGATGGTGTTGGCATTGCAATCGCTGGGCGCTTGTGTCGATTTTATCGTTCCAGACCGCTTTACTCTCGGTTACGGCCTTAGCCCAGCCATCGTCGATATCGTCGCCGAGCAACACTGCCCCGACCTAATTATTACAGTGGATAACGGCATTGCCAGTATTGAGGGCGTGTGCCGCGCTGCTACACACAACATTGACGTGATAATTACTGATCATCATCTGCCTGGTGCAGAGCTGCCTGCGGCCGTGGCGATCGTCAATCCCAACCAGCCGGGTTGTCAATTTCCCAGCAAAGCGATCGCCGGAGTGGGCGTCGCCTTTTATCTCCTGTTAGCGCTGCGCAGTAAGCTGCGTAAAAAGGGTTTTTTCCGCGAGCGACCCGAGCCCAATTTGGCCCACTGGTTAGATCTTGTAGCACTGGGTACTGTCGCCGACGTGGTGCCGTTGGATAAACTCAATCGGTCGTTGATTCACCACGGTATTCAGCGCATCCGTGCTGCCCGTTGCCGGCCGGGTATTTTGGCTCTATTGCAGTTGGCTGGTCGCGACCCTTCTCAGTTACAGGCCAGTGATCTCGGCTTCACAGTGGGTCCGCGACTCAATGCTGCAGGCCGCTTGGATAACATGACCATTGGCATTGACTGTTTGCTGGCCGAGTCGCCGCAACAGGCTCACAGATTGGCATCAGAGTTGGATGCGCTCAACCGCGAGCGTCGCGCTATTGAACAGGGTATGCAGAGTGAAGCGCTGGCCGATCTCGAGACAGAGTGGCAAGCGCTCGATACTCAGCAGCTGCCGGCCCTACTGGTTCTCTACAGGCCCGAGTGGCACGAAGGGATCGTGGGTTTACTGGCCAGTCGTATCAAGGAGCGCTATCACCGTCCAACAGTAGTTTTTACCGACAGTGAGAGCGGCGATCTGAAGGGGTCGGCGCGCTCTATTGAGGGTTTGCACATACGCGATCTTCTCGATGAGCTGGCCAATAGCGAGCCGGGCTTAATCGAAAAATTTGGCGGTCACGCCATGGCGGCGGGGTTAACACTGCCGGCGGGACAACTGGAGCGTTTCCGCACAGCCGTGGTAGCACTGGCCAGTGTGAAACTGACGGTTGAGCAGTTGCAAGCAAAGCAATTTAGCGACGGCCCCTTGGCGGAGGAAGATCTTTCACTGGCTTGTGCTGAGAAACTGCGCCGCGCAGGCCCGTGGGGACAGCAATTCCCAGCGCCACAATTTGATGGACCGTTCAATGTAGTGGCGCAGCGCATAGTCGGCGAGCGGCATATCAAATTGACACTAAAAGTTGACGCCCAAGCAGCACCGCTCGAAGCCATCTGGTTTAACGTGCCCAGCCGATGGCTGTCTGAGCCGCTGCCAGAGTTTGTCGAGGTGCTCTACCGGCTGGATGTTAATCATTTCCGCGGTCGCAGTTCGCTGCAGTTGATGATCGAACAGCTCGAGCCCGGCTGCGGCTAGAGCAGTTCCCGCAGTGCATCAGCGACACGCTGGGCAATGATCGGTTGTGCTTTGGCGGTGGGGTGTAGGCCATCCTCTTGAATCATCTCTGTTTGGCCGAGTAGATCGCTGAACTGAAAGGGTAGCAGCCCCAGTTGATGCTGTTCTGCTAGCTCAGGGTAGAGTTGGGCAAACTGGCGCGTATAGCGCTCGCCATAGTTAGCGGGCAGTGCCATGGCAAACAGCAACGGCTCGGCTTTTGAGTTGCGCACTAACGCTATTTTAGCCGTTAGGTTGTCGCGCAGACGGCTCAGTGGATAGCCGCGCAAGCCGTCGTTGGCTCCCAGCTCAATCAGCACCCAGTCGGGGCGGTGGCGCTCTAATAGCGCCGGCAGACGAGCCAGCCCGCCACCACTAGTTTCGCCGCTGACACTGGCATTAACAACCATTAACTCATCGCTCATCTGCTCGCTTAACAGCGCTACCCAGCCCTCTTCGATCGACATACCGTAAGCTGCGCTGAGGCTGTCGCCCAGTACTAGCAGCTTGGTTTTGGGTTCAGTGTTAGTACCCATTACCGGCTGGCTTGAAGCTCCACCAGTAACAATTAAGGTGATAAAAACAATTAATAGTTTGGCCGTGATAAAGTTGTACATAGAGTATTTTCCCTTCAATGAAGCCTTCGCACAGGAGTCGCAGTGACCATACTACAAGCGCATCAGTTGACCAAGCAGGTGAGTGTTTCCGGGAGTTCACTAAATATTTTAAACGCTGTTGATCTCGCTTTAGAGCGGGGTGAATCACTGGCGATTGTCGGTGCCTCGGGTTCGGGCAAGTCGACTCTGCTCGGCCTGTTGGCTGGGCTAGATCTACCTAGTTCGGGTTCAGTCAGTTTAGCCGGTGAAGAGATAACTAAGTTGAGTGAAGATCAGCGCGCGGCGCTGCGCGAGCGCCACGTAGGTTTTGTCTTTCAGTCCTTTCAACTTCTACCCAGTTTGACCGCGTTAGAAAATGTTGCTCTGCCGCTAGAGCTGCGCGGTGATACCGGAGCAGAGCGTGCGGCGGCTCAGTTTCTAGAGCGTGTTGGGCTCTCTGCACGTCTCGCTCACTATCCCAGCCAGCTCTCGGGTGGCGAGCAGCAGAGGGTCGCTCTAGCGCGCGCCTTTGCCAGCCGTGCTGAGATTCTATTTGCCGATGAGCCGACGGGAAACCTCGATACCGTAACCGGCCGCGCAGTTGACGAGCTGCTGTTTGAAATGAATCAAGAACAGGGCACCACATTAGTCTTGGTAACTCACGAGCACGGGCTGGCAGAGCGCTGCGGCAAGCAGATAACGCTTGATGCTGGCAGTGTTGTGGCGCGGCGATGATTGCTCTGCCGATAAAATTATTGTGGCGTAGTTGGCGTGCCGGTGCGTTGCAGTTAGTAGCGGGTGCACTGCTCTTAGCGGTGGCTGTGGTCACCTCGGTGTCGCTGCTGGCCGATCGGGTACAGCTGGCTCTGACTGAGCAGTCGGCCACTTTCCTAGCGGCCGATTTGGTGGTGCGCGGTCCGCATGAGCCACCCTCTGATTGGGCTGAGTGGGCGAATCATGCCGAACTGCACACGACGCGCACCGCCTCGTTTAACTCGATGGTTTACGCGGGTGACGAAATGCATCTGGCCGCTGTCAAAGCGGTTGATGGCGGCTACCCGTTGCGAGGAGAAGTGGTGGTCTCACAACAGCCATTTAGTCAACTGCAGAGTGATTGGCAGGCTGTGGGTACAGGACCGGAAGTAGGTGAGGTCTGGGTGGATTCACGGTTACTGCCACTCCTCGACGTTGAGTTAGGTGATACCATTGAGCTAGGTGCCACGCAGCTCAAAATTACCCAAGTAGTGGTGACTGAGCCGGATCGCGGCGGAAGTTTCTCGCTGTTTGGTGCCCGAGTATTGATGCACTATGCAGATCTGCAGGCAGCTGCGGTGATCCAGCCCGGTAGCCGTGTTAGTTACCGTTTTTTAATGGCGGGTAAGAGCGGGAGTTTAGCTGCACTGCAAGCGCAATTGGCTGCCGACTTGGAGCTGCGCGCCGATCAACACTGGAAAATAATCACCCCGGATGGTGCTGAGGCGAGTATTGCCGATACCGTTGACCGCGGCCGAAAATTTTTGTTGTTGGCCGGTTCCATTGGAGTGATATTGGCCGGTGTAGCGCTGGCCTTGGCCAGTCGCCAGTTTGCTGACCGCCAGCTGGCGCAAGTAGCGCTGTTTAAATGTTGGGGACTGCGCAGCTTTGAGGTGCGCCGTTTTTACCTGGTGCAAGTTTCGCTTCTGGCGATAGTCGGCACCGCATTGGGATTGTTACTGGGTTGGCTATTTCACACAGCACTATTGGCGGTGTTGGCTGACTATCTTCCCGCCGAGTTACCAGCAGCGAGCCTGCAGCCTTGGTTGGTCGGTATCGCTACCGGGGTGCTGTCATTGCTCGGTTTCGCGCTGCCCGCGCTGTGGCACTTGCCACAGCTTTCTGCGCTGGCTGTGTTGCGCTCAGAAATCACAGGCAGTCCGATGACAACAGCCGTGCGCCTTTTTATTGGTGGCGCAGTCGCGGTGCTTCTGCTGTACGGTTACAGTGGCAATTTTTGGATCACTCTCGGTATGGTTGCTGCATTGACCGCAGTGGCAGTTTTTATTGGCACTTTGGCATTGTTTGTTCTGGCAATTTTGCGCCGATTCTTTAGTCGGCTGGGTGGCGTCTGGCGCATGGCGGCGGCCAACCTGTGGCGGCAGCGCCTGCAAAGTCAGCTGCAGATGCTGGGTTTTGCTGCAGCTATTGCACTGCTGCTGGTTATGGCTGTGGTGCGCGGCTCGCTGATCGAAGAGTGGCGCTGGCAGTTGGCGGACGATGCCCCCAACCACTTTTTAGTTAATGTCGCCCCCTATGAGTTAGAGCCGGTAAAAGCTCTCCTCGCTGAACGCGGTTTAGAGAGCGCTGGCTGGTTTTCGATGGTGCGCGGGCGCTTGGTCGAGATCAACGGTGCGCCACCGCCGGCCGACCTTAAAGAGCGCCATGAATCGCTCAACCGAGAGCTCAATCTCAGTTGGAGTGCGACCTTGCCAGAGAATAACCAGCTAGTGGCGGGTGAGTGGTGGCAAGCTGATACTGCGGCCAACGATGGCCCGGTACCGATGTCGATAGAGGTAGAGCTCGCAGAAGAGCTGGGGCTCAGTTTGGGTGACCTTGTTACCTTTAGCTTGGGTGGTTTGCGTTTTGAAGCGCAGTTGGTCAATACCCGTTCTTTGCGCTGGGAGAGCATGACGCCAAACTTTTATTTTCTGTTTCCCGAGGGGGTGCTAGAAGATTTTCCACGTTCGGGCATCACCAGTTTGCATATTCCCGCCAGCGAAAAAATGGTTATTAACGATCTGCTGCGCCGCTATCCAACAGTGGTGGTTATTGAGTTAGACAAGGTGATCGCGCAGATACAGTCTGTGGTTTATCAGGTGACACAAGGGCTGCAGATGATGACGGGGATGATACTGTTGTGCGGTGTGCTGATTCTCTACGCGGGAGTGGCACTGTCGATGCCGACTAGGCTGCAACAGAGCGCTCTTCTGCGCACGCTGGGCAGTTCTCGTCGCACGGTGTTGCAGCTGCAAGCAGTGGAATTTGCACTGCTCGGCGGGGTAGCGGGGCTGGTTGCTGCACTGGCTGCAGAGCTGACTTTGGTGGTGATAGCTCAGCAGCTGTTTGCTGGATCGCTACAGCTTCACCCATGGATCTGGCTGGTGGGTCCGCTGGGCGGGGCTCTACTGGTGTCGCTTCTAGGCGTCGCCTACAGTGCGCGCAGCGTGGGTTTGCCACCTCTGCAGCTGCTGCGTCAGCTCAATCGCTAAACTAAGCGAGAGGCAGACGCAGATGAAATGTCGTGCCGTGCTGTGTATCTGAGGTGACTGCCAAATTACCATGGTGTTGCTCACAGACAATAAAGTGGGCGAAAGAGAGCCGCTGTGAGGCATCCAGTGGCTCGGCTTTACCGCCCGCTTCTCGGTAAGCGGGTTCAAACAGGTAGCGTTGCTGTTGATCGCTCAGTGCAGTGCCGTGAAATTGTATTGAGATCCAGGCATCGCCACTGCGTTCGCGCAGTTCAATGCGCAGTTTTGGATTTTCTGCTTCTGCCAGGGCAGAGCAGGCGTGACGCAACAAACTCAGCAGTACCTGTTCTAATTCAGGCCGGTAGCCGGGAGCGGCGGGCAGCTGTTGTGGGTAGATTTTCTCCAGCTCTATTTCGCTGAACAGTAAGCCGTTAGCTGCGGAGAACAGCTGGCTGGCTTGACTGAGGGCCGTTTCGGTTAGATCGATTAAATCTATCGCGGCGATCTCTCCGCCACGCTGTTGTGAAAAACTCACCAAGTTGGCAATTATTGACTGGGCCTGCTGATTGCGATCGGCCGCCACAGCGTTGTCATTGCTGGCTATCGCCTCTGCGACCGCAGCCAAAGGGGTGTTGAGATCGCGAGCCATCACCGCGGCAAGCTCACCCATAGAGGACATTTTGTCGCGCTGTACCAAACTATTTTCAGCCAAAATGCGGTCAGTCACATCGTCGATTAGCAGCACTACTCCTGGTTCACTGCTGTTGCTGAGCGGGTAGATAGTGATATCAAAGTGGTACTGGCCGCGCTGGCTGTGTTTGATCGTGACAGTTTTGCTCTGAGTTAGGGCTTGGTTGACCTGTCCAGGTTGCACGGTAATCGCCGGGTAGACCTCCCAGAGGTTACTGCCAACAGCTTGCTCTGTGTTAATACCACTTATCTCAGCAGCCCTGCGGTTCCATTGAGTTACCGCCCCCTTTTGATCCAGTCCAATCAAAATAAGTGGCATCGATGCAAGTACATTGCTGAGGTAGTGTTCCGACTGTTGGAGTTGCTGGGCGGTCTGCTTGTGTTCGGAAGCCTCGCTCTCCAATGCCAGGTTGCTCTCTTTGAGCAGCTGATTGAATTCGTCCAGCGTCGCGGTGCGCTGCTGAACGCGCTCTTCGAGCTCGTTGCGAATTTTTTCCAGTTGGCGCGAGTAGCGGCGCGATTCAGACCGGCTTAAAAATAACCGAATGACCACATAGCTCAGTGCAATAATCAGCAGCGAACCGCTGGTATTGGAGACGTACTGCCAATTGGTGGAGCCATCGGCATAGCGAAACACTTGCAGCGGAGAGGCCGCTGCCAACGGGGCAGCAGCAATTGCTACCAAGCTAGATATTGCTTTTGAGCCCTTATCTAGACACGATCTGAACAGAAATCTTGTAACCATAGCGGGTATCTCTAGTCGACGGTTTGGCCGCAGTATAATTGCCAACAGTGCAGTGAAACGCCATTATATCGATGTTTTCTCTAAAAGCGCCCACCCTAGTCGGGTTGTGCGGTCAGATCAACCCGCGAGTTTAATTATGAGTAGTTGTTGCCCTCCGCCAGCGCCGAAGCCAAAACCAGCTGCAGAAAATGAACCAGCGCACTCTGCAGTAGGCTCTACGAGCTGCTGTAACAGTACAAAAGCGCGCCCGGATTATTTGCTGCGCTTTGGCGCCACTGGAGTCGCTCTGCTCTATGCCACAGCTCTTTTAGCAACAGACACGAGCGGGCTGCCGGTGTGGTTGGCCACGGCTAGCAGTGGCATTTACGAGCTGATGAATACCATGTGGTGGGGGCTGTTAATGGCGATTTTCTTCGTCGGTCTGCTCGAGCGCCTGCCGCGCGAGCTCATCATGGGGCTGCTCGGCCAGGGCGGTAGTTTGGTCGGTATCTGCCGTGCGACTTTTGCTGGGGTGCTGCTCGATCTCTGTAGTCACGGTATTTTAATGGTGGGCACCAAACTCTATCAGCGCGGCGCCAGTCTCGGTCAGTTGATGGCCTTCCTCATCGCCAGTCCGTGGAATTCACTGTCGTTGACGATTGTTTTGATCGCTCTAATTGGTTGGGGGTGGACGCTGCTATTCATTGCCGCATCGATGTTGATTGGTATCGTCTCTGGACTTTTATTTGACCGCTTAGTGGCGGCCGGAAAGTTGCCGCAAAATCCTAATACTTTAGCTCTGCCAAGTGTGCAGCAGAGTAGTGTCAAAGCTCTGTTTGCAGAGGCTTGGCAGAACAGTGAGAAGAGCTGGAAGGGATTGGTCGCCTTGCTTGTGGACGGTCTGCGCGGTTCGAAGATGGTTTTTCGCTGGTTGTTTTTTGGACTATTACTCGCGGTAGCAGTGCGCGCATTGGTGCCGCTTGAAAGCTATCAAATGTGGTTTGGGCCGACTTTAGCAGGCCTTTTCGCCACCTTGCTGGCGGCGACCATTATTGAGGTCTGCTCTGAAGGCTCAACGCCGATTGCCGCAGATATCGTCACTCGCGCCGCAGCACCGGGCAATGGTTTTACTTTTTTGATGGCCGGTGTGGCCACGGATTACACCGAGATTATGGTGCTGCGAGATCTGACCGGCTCTTGGAAAATAGCGCTATTTTTGCCGCTTATTACTCTGCCTCAGGTGGTTTTGATCGGTGCGCTGATGAACTTGTTTGTCAGTTGAGGCTGAATCGTCTGCAGCTCTGTTAACCAAGCGGTTGCAGCGGCTATAATGGCTGCCTAATCGAAAGGACAGCTCTGCCAATGCCAAACAAATACCCTCTGTGGAAGAATCTGATGATTCTTCTCGCAATTACTTTAGGTTTTATCTACGCAGCCCCTAATCTCTACCCGCCCGACCCGGCTATTCAGCTCTCTGGACAGAGTGGTGCAATGGTGATTGACGAGGATGTGCTCAGGCAGGTTGAGCGCTCTTTGGATGAAGCCAATATTGAACATTTTGAAGGCGTCGCCGACGGCGAAGCGATTCTGATTCGGTTGCGCGATAAAGAGCAGCAGCTGAGTGCCAAGGAAGTGATTCAGCAGAGTTTAGGTGGCGCCTATATTGTCGCGCTCAACCTCGCACCGACTACGCCCGATTGGTTGCGCAATTTTGGGGCCTCGCCGATGAAGCTCGGTCTTGATCTGAGTGGCGGTGTCCACTTTTTGTTAGAGGTCGATCTGGATGCGGCTCTTGCCACCCGCTTAGAGAGCGAGCTCGAGGATGCCAAGGTTGCTCTGCGTGAAGCCCGTGTGCGCTATCGTTCGCTAGAAATTGTCGGCCCCGAATTGATTGGGCAGTTTCGCAATGAAGAGGAGCGTGCGGCAGCTGAAAGAGCGATTCGAGCGCAGTCACAAGCTTTAACGACAGTGACTAACCCCAGTCAAAATCCCCTTACACTGGTGTTGGTGGTCAACGATATCACCCTCAAAGATCTACAAGAAAACGCCCTCAAGCAAAACCTTACTTCATTGCGCAATCGAGTCAATGAGCTAGGCGTTTCAGAGCCATTGGTCTCTCGGCAGGGTAAAAACCGTATTGTTGTCGAGCTGCCTGGTGTGCAAGACACCGCCGAAGCGAAGCGTATTATCGGTAAAACTGCCAATCTTGAGTTTCGCCTTGAATCGGACAGTGCACTGGGCGAGCGCTTCAGCTTCCGCGATGCAGCTACCAGTGCGGTGTTGCAAAATACGCCCATCATTACCGGCGAAAACGTCACCGATGCGCGCTCTAGCTTTGACGAAAATGGCCGTCCTCAGGTGAATATCACGCTCGATGCGGGCGGTGGTTGGCAGATGGGTCACGCCACCCGAGACAATATCGGCAAACGCTTGGGCGTACTTTTCATCGAATACAAAACTCGCTTGGAAAAAGGGCTAGATGATGAGGGAGAGCCGGTCATGGTCCCGGTACCTTTCGTCGAGAAAAACATCATCAGTCTCGCTACGGTACAAGCTCAGCTAGGTAAAAGCTTTCGAATCACCGGCCTGGATAGCCAGCGCGAATCCTCCGAATTAGCGCTGTTGCTTCGCGCCGGTGCTTTGGCTGCGCCGATGTATATTGTTGAAGAGCGCACCATAGGGCCGTCATTGGGCGCCGAAAATATCCAGTTAGGTGTGCGTTCGGTCACTATCGGCATGGGCATGGTGTTGCTATTTATGCTGGTGGTTTATCGTGTATTCGGAATCTATGCGAATATTGCGTTGTCTCTTAATCTGGTGATTTTGGTCGCCTTTATGTCGCTACTGGGCGCGACTCTTACCCTGCCAGGGATTGCCGGTATTGTATTGACGGTGGGTATGGCGGTGGATGCCAATGTGCTGATCTTTTCGCGCATACGTGAAGAGCTCAACGTCGGGCTTAAGCCCCAGGCAGCTATCAGCGCCGGTTACGACCGCGCCTTCGTCTCCATTATCGATGCCAACTTAACCACCTTGATTGTCGCGATGATCCTCTACTTGATTGGTTCCGGGCCGGTCCAAGGTTTTGCGGTAACACTGTCGTTGGGCATCATTACCTCGATGTTTACCTCCATTGTGGTCACCCGGGCGATGGTCAATGTTATCTACGGCGGTCGCAAAATCGACCGTTTGTCGATTTAGGAGCAGAACGATGAAAGAGTTAAAAATTTATAACTTCATGGGTCCCAGTCGGGCTATGGTGGTCGTCTCCGCCGTGCTGCTTCTGCTCTCTATTGTCTCGTTGTCGACCCGCGGTATTCACTTGGGTTTAGATTTTTCCGGCGGCACACAAATTGAAGTGGGTTACCAACAACCGGCTGCGGTTGAGACCGTTAGGGCTCAGCTGGTGGATGCGGGTTTCGATGGTCCGACAGTTGTCCATTTTGGTGCTGAAACTGAGGTTTTGCTGCGTCTTAAAGAGATCCCAGTCGTCGATCAGGCAGCAGTACAAAGTGAAGAACAGCAGCCGGATATCGGTCAGCGGGTAGTCTCTGCGCTCTCTGCCGGTGGTGAGCAGATTGAGTTGCGCAGAGTCGATTATGTCGGCCCACAAATTGGCGAAGAGCTGCGCGAAGAGGGTGGCCTGGGGATGTTGGTCGCGCTCGCCGTGGTGATGCTCTATGTTGCCGTGCGTTTTCAGTTCAAATTTGCGCTGGGGGCGGTATTGGCGCTGGCTCACGATGTGATCCTGACGCTGGGCTTTTTCTCTGTCACGCAAATGGAGTTTGATCTCACTGTCCTGGCGGCAATCCTGGCGGTAATCGGCTATTCGCTTAACGACACCATTATTGTCTTTGACCGGGTGCGCGAGAATTTTCGCAAGTTGCGTAAAACACAAGCCGTGGATGTGATTAACGAGTCACTGTCGCAGACACTCTGGCGCACATTAAATACTTCGGCAACTACTCTTTTGGTACTGTTGTCTTTGTATCTGTTTGGTGGTGAGCTTATCCATAATTTTGCCGCTGCTTTGCTGTTTGGTGTTTTGGTGGGCACCTACTCATCTATTTATGTAGCTGCCAACTTGCTATTGCTGTTCAAAGTTAGCCGTGAAGACCTACTTCAGCCAGTTGAGGGCGAACTGGTAGACGACCTTCCCTAACTAATCCTGTTGCGCTTGTGTGCCGCCATTAACTCTTCCAGCATGGCGGTTACTAATCTAGGGGGGCGTTTGCCGCTGCGCACTGCGGCGGCAAACTGGCAGCGGTAACTGAAACTCTGCTGCGCCAAAGGGGCGAGATTACCATCGCGCACAAACGGCAGGGAAAAGTGCTCGGGTAGAAATCCGATATACGCCCCGGAGAGAATCAAAGAAGCGATAGCCTCTTGGTCATAAGCAGTAGCGCTGCGCTTGAGGCCGAGACGGTGGCTGTTTTCAAAGTTGGGTGAGTGGTAACCCAAGCCGGCATAGCGCTGTTGGAAAATTTCCTCTGGCGATACACTTTCTGCTGCTGTAAACAGCGGGTGGCGAGAGCCGCAGTAGAGCCACATCTGCTCCTCAAAAAGCACCGAGTAATCTAAACCGGTTGCCAAGCGGTGGGTGGGAACAATACCCATATGGTATTTGCCATCAATCACACCGCTCTCTATCTCTGCCACTGTGCCGCCGTAGACATGCAGATCCACTCGCGGCGCGCGTTCCGTAAAACGGGCAATCGACAACTCTATGGCCGCATCGGGGTTGCCGAGCGATTTCTCAAAAATCGCCAAGTTGAGACGTCCAGCCGGTTGGCGCTGAGTATCGGCGACCTCGGCGCGAAAACTATCTAGAGCGCCGAGCAGCGTCAATGTCGACTGGTAGATCTGGCCGCCCTCGGCGGTTAAGCTAAACCCTGCTCTACCGCGGTTGCACAGCGCCACTCCGAGGCGCTCTTCGAGCTCTTTAAGTTGCCGGCTAATGGTCGAGCGACCAATCCCTAACTCCGGTTCTGCGGCGCTGATACCACCACTTTCAACAATTGCGCGAAATACGCGCAACAGACGCAGTTCGGTGTCACTGACTTGACCAAGCTTGGCCGGAGGTCGCTGAGAATGCATATAAAGCCACTTTGGGGTTGTCGGTTAAAGTTTGATAAGTATGAAACTATACTCGCGAAATATATTATTTATCAAACTTAAGCCGAGGCCTAAACTAGTGGCATAACAACGTGAAAGGGCCAGGCATGTTTAAACAGCTGATCAATAAAATTAAGTCTCCCGGCAAAGTGGCTGCACACCATCCGGTTGCAGAGACTGCACAGTGGCAGGGACAGAGTCTCGATTATTACTGGATGCCCTCGACCGGCAACCGCGAGTTCAAAGCCAACCCGAGAATGGTGGTTGGAGCACAAGGGCACTATTTGTTCGACGGTAGTGGTCGAAAGATTTTTGATGGGCTGTCAGGTTTGTGGACCTGCGGCATGGGCCATAGCCAGCCCAAAATAGCCGAGGCGATAGCTAAACAAGCGGGGCAACTGGATTTTTCTCCTACCTTCCAATTTGGACACCCAAAGGCATTTGAGTTAGCTGAGCGCATTGTTGATTTGATGCCCGCCGGACTCAATCGAGTTTTTTATACCGGCTCTGGCTCAGAGAGTGCCGATACTTCTTTGAAAATTGCACGCGCTTATTGGCGCAAGCGCGGTATGGCGTCAAAGACCAAGTTGTTGGGGCGAATCAAGGGCTACCATGGAGTCAATTTTGGCGGCATCAGTGTCGGCGGTATTGTTGGCAACCGAGCCCTGTATGGACATGCGGTTGAAGCTGATCACCTCTCATCCACCTTGCTGCCTGAAAACCTCTTTGCCCGCGGTCTGCCAGAGCACGGTGCTCACTTGGCAGACCAGCTTGAAGAGCTGATTGGGCTGCACGATGCAAGCAATATTGCGGCACTGATTGTCGAGCCGATGGCCGGGTCGGCGGGTGTATTGCCACCGCCGGTGGGTTACCTGCAACGGTTGCGCGAGATCTGTGACAAACATCAGATCCTGTTGATCTTCGACGAGGTTATCACGGCCTTTGGTCGTCTCGGCGCCGCGACGGGTGCGGAGGCTTTTGGCGTGGTGCCGGATATGATCAATGTGGCTAAGCAGTTGACTAACGGTGCAGTGCCGATGGGTGCGGTTATTGCCAAGCAAGAGATTTACGACACCTTTATGGAGCAGGGTGGTCCCGATTACATGGTAGAACTGCCACACGGCTATACCTATTCTGCCCATCCACTGGCTTGTGCCGCGGGGTTGGCCAGCTTAGAGCTGTTACAGAGCGAGGGGATGTTTGCCCAATCTGCGCAACTGGCGAGCAAATTAGAGGACGCGGTCCATTCGCTGCGCGGTCTGTCCAATGTGGCGGACATTCGCAACTGCGGCAGTGCCGCCGGCATTACTCTGACAAGTTATCCTGGTGAGCCTGCGCGGCGCCCCTATGAGGCAGCTATGAAACTCTGGGAGAAAGGCTACTACGTGCGCTACGGCGGCGACACGCTACAACTGGGTTTGCCCTTTGCTAGCACTGATGACGAGCTCTCAGCTTTAATTGAGGCTTTAGGCCAGACACTGCGTGAAATTTAACTGAACGATTGGAACTGCATTATGAGTAACAAAACTGTTGGACACCTGATTAACGGGAAAATACTAGTCGATAGCGGCGTACAGCAGCCGCTCTACAACCCCGCTAGCGGAGCAGTGACTGGGAGCGTTGCGCTAGCACAACCCGCTACAGTAGAGCTGGCCATAGAGACCGCCCAGGCGGCTTACCCAAGCTGGCGTGCAACACCGCCGCTGAAACGTGCTCGAGTGATGTTTGCATTAAAGTCACTACTCGAAGCTCACGCGGATGAGCTGTGTGAACTGATTACCGATGAGCACGGCAAAGTATTGCACGATGCGCTGGGTGAACTGCAGCGCGGTATAGAAAATGTAGAGTACGCTGCAGGTGCTCCAGAGCTATTGAAGGGTGAGTACAGCCGCAATGTGGGTCCAGAAATTGACTCTTGGAGTGATATGCAGCCGCTCGGTGTGGTTGTAGGTATTACCCCGTTTAACTTCCCCGCTATGGTGCCTATGTGGATGTGGCCGTTGGCAGTGGTTTGCGGCAACTGTTTTATATTGAAACCCTCTGAGCGGGATCCATCGGTGGCGTTGCGTATCGCCGAATTAGCTCAGCAAGCAGGGCTCCCTGCCGGTGTACTCAATGTTGTCAATGGCGGCCGTGAAGTTGTTGAACAGCTGTTGGATGACCAGCGCATCAAAGCTATCAGCTTCGTCGGTTCTACCCCTATCGCCGAGTCTATTTACGCTCGCGGTAGCGCGGCAGGAAAGCGCGTACAGGCGCTTGGCGGTGCAAAAAACCATGCGGTAGTAATGCCGGATGCCGATTTAGACAATGCTGTAAGTGCTTTGATGGGCGCTGCCTACGGTTCGTGCGGTGAGCGCTGCATGGCTATCTCGGTGGCAGTAGCGGTGGGCGACGAGACCGCAGATGCCTTGGTGGCGAGATTAAAGTCGGCCATGGGCGATCTTCGCGTCGGCAATGGTCGCGATAACAACAATGATATGGGGCCACTGATTACCGCAGAGCAGCGCGATAAAGTCGCTGCCTACCTGCAGGCGGGTGTCGAGGCGGGTGCTCAGTTAGTAGTGGATGGGCGTACAGCAGCAGTGCCCAGCGAGGGCTTTTTCCTGGGTGCCTCACTGTTTGATCGAGTCGAAGAGAGTATGTCGATTTATCGCGACGAGATATTTGGCCCTGTGCTCTGTGTGGTGCGGGTGCCAGATTTAGCAGCGGCAATGAAGCTGGTTAACGAACATGAGTTTGGCAACGGCACAGCAATATTTACCCGCGATGGCGAAGCTGCACGCTATTTTTGTGACAATATTTTAGTCGGTATGGTCGGTGTCAATGTGCCGCTGCCGGTACCAGTCGCCTACCACTCTTTTGGCGGTTGGAAGCGCTCGCTATTTGGCGATCTCAGCGCCTACGGGCCGGACGGTGTGCGTTTTTATACGCAGCGCAAGACTATCACTCAGCGCTGGCCTTCGAGCGGGGTTCGCGAAGGGGTCAGTTACAGTTTCCCCAGTTAGGCGCTGCCGCGAAAACGCGGGTGACCGTTGAGTGGGTCGCCGCCGCGGTAGTGGGTGCGGCCTGCCAGTGAGTCAATAAATAGGTGGAAGAGCTCCGACTGCGATCTGATCAGCAGTTTGGCATAGCTTTTTTTGCGGTGTAGTTTCACGGTCTCAAGGGTTATGCCCAGCTGCTCTGCTATCGACTTGCTGGTGTGGCCCTGCAATAACAACCTGATCACTTGGTTTTCCCGCTTAGTGAGCCGCGAACTGCCGAACTCTTTTAGCGCGGTATCTAATTGCCAGGTGAGTGTGGTTTTGTGTTGCTCGGGAGTGCGGCGGCGATATTCGCGCCAATGTAGTTTAACTAGCTCTGCCACCCAGCTCTCGAGTGCTTTGAGTTTATTGAGATCTGCGCGGCTCAAACGCGGTGAGTCGCTGATACGGCTTAAAGAGAGATTGACGAAAGTCTGTTTGCTGAGCTGAACGATATAGCCAGCCTCATCGCTGATGGCCGTCTGTTTAAAATAATTTTTATAGTAGGCGCTGCTTTCGAAACCCTGGGGAGCGAGCTTCTGCAAGTGGTAAAAGCCGCTGTAATTTTTATCCCGCGTAGCGCGATAGATCGGATCGAGCAGATAAGCGGCGGCGACAAAACGGTCTATGGGTGACCCCGGGCTGGGGTTGGAGCTATTGTAGAGAAGTTCTGGAGAGCGATCGCTGTGGTAGAGCAGAGCGACTAAGTTGTCGGCACTGACCAGCTCCGCAAAAGCCTCGGCTAAGCGCGGCTGAAACGACTCCCTGCCAGCTAAAGCCAGCAGAGGTGCAAGTGTGTCACTGACGTGTTGGAGTTGGCTCACAGCGGCTCAAGAGGGCGCTTAATTTGCAGTGGTGTCGCTCTCTTCATCGCGCTGAACAAATTGCTCGGGGTCCATAAACATCAACCGCAGTGCCATGCCAGTTTTACTGGGTTCGATAGCCGCCATCAGCACGTTGAGCTGGCTATCGATTTCAACTACGCCTGGCAAATTAAACAAAATACCGCCGGTCTTTTCGTTTTGTAGAGTGCGCAGTGTTTTTAGTTCGGGGTCCTTGCGGCCGTGTGTCTCAAATCTTTGCAGTAGTGCGCGCAGAGAGGCCTGAAAATTGGGGTAATTAAATGCACCGTTAAACTCACTGCGGTCCAGCTCTAGAGTAACTGGGAGCTTGTTACCGTTTTGGTTGTTGGTGAGCTCGCCGGCTTTAACTTGATTGCCATCCTTGAGCTTTTTATAGAGTGCTTTTGCTTCATCTGGCTTTTGCTTGAAAAAACCTGCGGCCAAGAGATTGGCGCTCATATTAAAAAGTTTGCGCACATCGATAGAGAAATTGGTTTGGCCATCATTGGGGGTGTTTGCTTCGCTCATAGTGTTGTTCTTTTGGGTCCGTCAATTAGAAAGTTTCACGGGCAAACTCTAGCGGAAAGCGGGCAAAAATGTAACTGGCTGAGGGCAATGAGCGAAAAAAAACCACTCAGAGTGGGCTCTGAGTGGCTGAGTAGATAACTACTAGGGATCACGCGAAGGCTTGCAAACCGGTTTGTGCGCGTCCGAGTATGAGCGCGTGCACGTCAGCTGTACCCTCATAGGTATTGACTACCTCTAAGTTGAGCATGTGGCGCATTATGCAGTATTCATCCGAAATGCCATTGCCACCGTGCATATCGCGGGCGTTGCGAGCGATATCAAGCGCCTTAACACAGTTGTTGCGTTTGAGTAGTGATATTAGCTCCGGTGCCAGTTGACCGTTTTCTTTCAACCTGCCGGCTTGCAATGAGCCCTGCAATCCGAGAGAAATCTCTGTCTGCATCACCGCCAGTTTATGCTGGATAAGCTGCTTGGAAGCCAGTGGCTTGCCAAACTGCTGACGCTCCAATGTATAGTTGAGTGCGGCGTGCCAACAAGCCTCCGCAGCACCCATAACGCCCCAGCTAATGCCGTAGCGTGCGCTGTTCAAGCAGCCAAATGGCCCTTTAAGGCCTTCCACATTGGGTAACAGGTGGTCGTCGCTAACCAATACATCTTCCATCACGATTTCACCGGTAACCGAGGCGCGCAGTGCTAACTTGCCCTCGATTTTGGGTGCGCTGAGTCCTTGCATACCTTTTTCAAGTACGAAGCCTCGTATCACGTCATCGTCAGTTTTTGCCCACACCACAAAGACATCGGCGATGGGTGAATTAGTGATCCACATTTTACTGCCGGTGATGCGGTAACCACCATCGACTTTTTTGGCTCGTGTCCGCATGCCGCCCGGGTCGGAGCCAGCATCCGGTTCAGTCAAGCCAAAGCAGCCTACCCATTCACCCGAAGCTAACTTGGGCAGATACTTTTCGCGCTGCGCTTGTGTGCCATAGGTATAAATCGGGTACATCACTAGGCTTGACTGTACACTCATCATCGAGCGATAACCGGAGTCAACGCGCTCCACTTCTCGGGCGACAAGACCATAACTGACATAACTGACTCCAGGACAACCGTAGCCGTCAATGGTGGAACCGAGCAAGCCTAGCTCACCCATTTCGTTGAAGATTTCTCGATGGGTAAACTCTTCGCGAAATGCCTGCTGGACTCGTGGAGCAAGCTTGTTTTGTGCATAGTCGCGAGCGGTATCACGGACCATGCGCTCTTCATCGGTGAGTTGTTGGTCTAGTTGGAAAGGATCTTGCCAGTTAAATTTGCCCCAATCGCCAGCCATATCGGTCTCCTGTGGTGTGCGCTACGTGCTTTAAAATCAATGATAAAAATCAACAAAGTCAGACAAGACGCTACCATACCGGAATTTATTTCATAAATAAAATAAATTGTTGGGCTATTTAAGAGCGATTACATCTACACCCCAAAGTGAGCCGCTGTGGCATCCAGAGCGGCAATTGCACGGCGCAATAGCTCGTCGATGTCTTGAATAGAGCAGACCAGCGGCGGGGCGATAATCATCGAATCTCCCACTGCCCGCATAACCAGGCCATTATCGAGGCAGGCTTGTCGGCAGGTGGCTCCGGCTTCACTGTCTTTGCCGAGTCGCTCACCGCTCTGTTTATTGCCAACCAGCTCGATGGAGCCAAACATCCCAAGCCCGCGCACGTGGCCAACTATTGGGTGATCTGCCAATGCCTGCCAACCCGCTTGGAAATGGGGGGCAAGATGGTTTTTAACATTTTGCTGAATATTGTCGCGCGCCATGATGTGCAGCGTAGCTAGAGCCGCGGCACAGGCGGCGGGGTGGCCGGAGTAGGTAAACCCGTGACCGAATTCACCCCCTTGAGAGGTGATGACCTCGGCTATACGGTCGCTCACCATGACTCCACCGAGAGGTTGGTAGCCATTGGTAACCGCTTTGGCAAAGGTAATCAGATCAGGTTTAGTATTGTAAGTCTGGTAACCAAACATCTCGCCAGTGCGACCAAATCCGCAGATCACCTCATCGCTAATGAAGAGAATATCGTGTGCATCTAAGATGCGTTGTACTTCGGGCCAATAGCTGGCGGGGGGCACTATGACGCCACCGGCACCTTGCACGGGCTCAGCAATAAAAGCAGCAATGTTTTCTGCACCGTGGTGGTCGATCGCTTTTTGTAGCTGCTGAGCGACCTCAATACCAAAGTCGTGTTCACTGAGGTGACGACCGTGTGCAAACCAGTTGGGAGGTTGGATATGCTCAACGTAGGGGAGCTTCTCGAACTGGCCGTGTACAAAATCGAACCCGCCCAAGCTTGCGGCTGCGATAGTGCTGCCGTGATAGCCGTACTGGCGTGACAGCACGATACGTTTATTGGGTTTTTCGAGCAGATCCCAGTAGCGGCGGACAATGCGCAGATTGGTATCGTTCGCTTCAGAACCTGAGTTAGTGAAAAAAACGTTGTTGAATGGATCAGGTAGTAGTTCCGCGAGGGCCGAGGCCAACTCAACCGAGGGTTGGTTGCTGCACTGAAAAAAATTATTGTAAAACGGCAGTTGGTTTAATTGTGAGGTGACCGCATTGACAATATCCGGCTGGCTGTAACCTAAATTACAGCACCACAGGCCAGACATGCCGTCCATGTATTCGCGCCCATCGCTGTCGCAAATAGTGATGTGCTCCGCGCTGGTGATGATACGGCCAGGCTGTTGGCGATAGTCTGCGTAATCGGTAAAAGGTTGTAGGTGGTGAGCCCTGTCGAGAGCTTTGAGTTCGGCGCTGCTGCGTGGTGAATGGCTCATGGCTAACCCTCTCTTTCTATTAGACCGTCTGCAGCGAGGGGAGCGTACTCGCGCAGTTTGCGTTGCACTATTAAACGCTTTGCTAGAGAATTTGTCGCTACCCCAAAAGGGGAGCGATCAGCCGCTGCAATTGTCCCGACCTGAGAGAGCGTAAATGAGTCAACAAAATTCACCGCCACGTATTGGTATCCCTTGTGATGTATTTGCCCGGGGTATCCACCCATTTCATGGTGTCGGTGAGAAATATATAAACGCGGTAGTGCACGGTGTTGGCGGTCTGCCGCTGTTGCTGCCTGCAACCGGTTCAGGCGGCGATCTACACAGAGAGGCAACTTACAGTGTCGAGAATTTACTGGATAGTGTTGATGGCCTGTTATTGCCCGGGAGCCCCTCTAATGTGGAGCCGCGTCATTATGCGCCGGAGTTGGCAGGCGACGGCAAGGCCGATCCGCAGCGCGATCATCTCACCTTGCCGCTGGTACGTGCTGCGCTATCGCGAAAAATGCCAGTGTTAGCTATCTGCCGAGGCTTTCAAGAGCTCAATGTTGCCCTCGGTGGCTCTCTTCACCAATCCCTGCAAGAGCAGGGCAATTTTATTGAGCACCGCGAAGATTTAGAGCTGACTCGCGAGCAGCAGTACAGCTCTGCACATCTTGTTCAATTAAACACCCAAGGTTGGCTGGCAGAGTGGATGGATGCTGAACAGTGGCAGGTTAATTCTCTGCACGGGCAGGGTATCGATCGCTTGGCCACTGGCCTTATTGCCGAAGCGCACGCGCCGGATGGCCTGATCGAGGCAGTGCGGTTGGCCGATGAAGAGAACTGGGCAATGGGCGTGCAATGGCATCCCGAGTGGCAGTTTGCCAAAGACAAGCTATCGAGTCGTTTATTTGCTGAATTTGGATTGGCGGCAGAGCGCTATTCTCGAGAAAAAGCCCTATTGAGTGTGTAGTAATTCCTGCTATATTTGTTGTGTGCAGAGTTCGCTGAGCCTGTCAAAAAAAGAAAATCTTCCCTGGAGAATTTTGAATGCAATTATCAAATCGTTTGCCTCAATTTAAGCTCAATCGCCGATTGCTGGCCGCTGCAATAACCGCATCAGTTGCCCACACTGGCCACACCGCCACTATTGAAGAGGTTTTGGTGACGGCTCAGAAGCGTGAGCAGTCTGCGCAAGATATTCCAATGACAATTTCAGCCTTTTCAGGCTCTTTTATCGATTCGGCACAAATTACCGATGCTAAGGAGTTGGCGCTGCTAACTCCCGGGGTCGCCGGCAACAGCGACGACAGCTTTTTAGATACCATCAATATTCGCGGTATTAGCACCAACGACTTTGGTGTCGGCGCGGAGCCCTCGGTGGGCGTCTACCAAAACGGCATCTACCTCGGTCGTACCGGTGGCGCACTGTCGAGCTTCTTCGATATTGATCGGGTAGAGGTCATCAAAGGGCCGCAGGGTACGCTGTTCGGTCGCAATGCCAGCGCCGGCGCTATTACTGTTCACACAAACCGGCCGACCGACGAGCAAGGTGGTTCAGCCGAGGTGGGTGTTGGCCAAGACGGTTATACCGAAATGACCGTAGTCGCCAATTTACCTATTAACGATGAGTGGTCATCGCGCATGGCGCTCTACCGAGAAACCAAAGATGGTTGGGTAGAAAATTCCATCAATGGCCAAACTGTGGGTGAGTTAGAAGTGAGTGCAGCGCGCTTCACGGTGCAACATCAAAACGATCTGGTCACCAGCGTATTGACTGTAGAGCATGAAGACCGGCTCTTGCCGCCATCGCTCTATCAATCGTTTGACCCGGAGCAGCTCGATTTTGATTTTTTGACTAACCTATCGTCGGCAGAAGACTCTTTTGAGTCAGACCTAGATAGCGATCAGCTCTTTGATGAGGGCCAAGTGTGGGGTACTACGCTGGATGTGACCGTCGATCTGGGTGATGGCTATACACTCAACTCCTTAACCGGTATCCGCGGCCACGACTACCACTACCGCGAAGATTTTGATGGCAACCGCGCCGAGGTGTTTAGTTTTGAACAACTCCAAGAGCAGGACTATTACAGCCAAGAGTTTCGCATAAACTACGACGGTAATGGCCCGGTCAGCTGGTTTGTCGGTGCTTCTCTCTACAAAGAGGATCTCAAAACACGCTACAATCAAACGTTTGATGAAGACGTTATGTGCGGTAGCTGGGGCCAGGCATATACCGGCTATGACCCTGAATACGTTACCGATTGCGCCAGTTACTACAACTACTACAACTTTGTAAATTACTACGCAGAAGATTATGCCAGCTACGAAGAGTTTGCTGATGGCGATGATTTTGTAGAGTACGACCCAGGTATAGGTATGCGTAATGACGCTACCGATGTCGATGCTGATTACGAGGGCTGGGGAATTTATGGCGATGCTACTTGGGAGGCGACTGAACAGCTGACTCTCACCGCGGGTACTCGCTATACCGTTGATAAACGCGATTTTTCAGTTAGCCACAACGGTTACAACGCTGAGGGTTATCCCGGTTTTTACTACGGCTTCCCGTATTTTACTAGTGAGCCTGTCACTGCCAGTGAGGAGTGGAGCAATCTCTCTTGGCGATTTGCGGCTAATTATCAGTTTAATGACGATGTCATGCTATACGGTAATCTCTCCACCGGTTACAAAGCGGGTGGCTTTAATACCTTCTTCCTTGAGTTTGCTGAGGGGGTAGACCCTCTAGACTTGGCGACAAGTTGTGACGAACTTGCATCGGGTTGTGGAGACGAAGACCTTCCAGATGCTAGCACTGCCGGATTAGGTGCAAAGCCCGAACAGTTCGAAGAAGAAGAAGTTCTCAATATGGAGTTCGGCTTCAAAGCGACGCTGCTCGATGGCGCTATGCAGCTCAACGGCAACATCTACCGCTACGAGTTTGACAATATGCAGGTTGGCGCCTACCGCGATGGCTCTGTTTATATTCTCAGTAATGTCGGCGATGCCGAAGGCCAGGGTATCGAGTTTGATATGCGCTGGTTGCCAACTGACCAGCTAGATATTTATCTGGCGATGGGTTGGGCGGACTCTGAACTTACCCGAGCTGCTGCAGACTTCTGCGATCTTGTCGATTGCGATGAGGGTGCCGAACTCTCTGGTACGGTAGATTTCAGTGGCGCATTAGTAGCTACTTACCGCTGGCCCTTAAATCACGGCGATCTTGCCTTTACTTGGGAGACCTTCCATCAGGGCGACTCACCCGGCTTTGGCGAGTTTAATGATGATCCGCTCATCTTGGAGAGCTTTACCACCAGCAATATCCGCCTCGGCTACGAGAGTGGCGACAACTGGCAGGCCTCTTTGTGGGTAAGCAATGTCACTGACGAGTTTTACTTTAAAGGCATCACCGGTCGCGAGGGCAATATTGCTGCCCACCGTTTCGGTTATGCTGAGCCGCGTCGAGTCGGCGTGCGTTTTAGTGTAGATTTTTAAGCCAAGCTAATCGGCCCATGTGAAACGCTAGTCGCTCGCGGCTGGCGTTTTTTTTACTAAGTTTTTGAGGTCACCATGTCTATAACGCTCTGGCACTGCCGCGATTCGCGATCACTGAGACCACTTTGGCTTTTGGAAGAGATGCAGCTGCAATACACCTTGGTCGATCTTCCATTTCCACCGCGGGTATTCGATAAGAGCTATCTACAGGTTAACCCATTGGGTACGGTGCCATTTTTCCGCGATGACACCTCTACAGCTACTGTTGAGATGACGGAGTCGACAGCAATCTGTCATTATCTAGTTGAACGGTATAAAGAGTCTGCGCCGAGCTTAGCGCTGACCGCGGAAGACGCAGAGTATGGCGACTATCTCAACTGGCTTTATCACGCTGATGCAACATTGACTTTCCCGCAAGCGCTTATGCTGAGATATGGAAAATTTGAAACTGCCGAACGGCGCAGTGAGCAGGTCGCAGAAGATTATCGCCACTGGTATTTGAGCCGTCTGCGCAAGTTAGAGACCCATCTGCTAGGGCGCCAGTACTTAGTCGCCGAGCGTTTTACCATTGCTGATATCGCTATTGGTTATGCACTTTATTTGGGCGAGTTTAGTGGTGCTGCGCAGAGTTACTCTCCGCTCACACTTGATTATCTGCAGCGGCTTAAACAACGGGCAGCTTTCCAGCGCTCGGCCCGCTTAGGGGCGAAAGGAGTGCTTCATCAGAGCTAATTTGGCTCTGATGAAGCCAATATAACTAAGGCTGCTGTTGGCTGAAGTATTCAGCTACATTAGCAATTTGAGTGTCGCTGAGTTCTGCGGCGACTACATTCATCAAGCTACCTTTGCGGGTGCCAGATTTAAATGCCATTAACTGCTCACGAAGATAAGCGGCTTTTTGGCCGGCTAAAATAGGCCATTCGGCATTAACCGGTTTGCCTTCAATGCCGTGGCAAGAGATACACCGACCGCGAACATGAGCGCCCGCTTGGTTGAGCTCTCCTCCCGCTGCAGGCGCGGGGGTGAGTGCTGAATAGTGTTTAGCCAAGGCATCTATTTGTGTGTCTGATAGATTTTTAGCCTGGCCAGACATCAGTGCGTTGACACGCTGCCCAGAGCGGTAAGCGCGCAGTTGATCAGCGAGATACTTATCGTTTTGGCCGGCGATATTGGGCCACTGTGGATTGATTGAAACCCCTTCACTGCCGTGGCATGTGGCGCACGTAGTGAGTAGGGTGTTCAGTTTGGAGTTATCGGCAAGTGAAAAGCTGCTCGCCAACAGAGCGCCAAAGGCGACGAGGGTGCTGAGGGTCAGTTTTTTCATGGTCTCTCTCATTGTTAGTATTCGGCGTCCGTTTGCCGATGGGTGGATAAAAAATTGCTTGTTTACTGCACCACGGGAAAGCCAGCAGCGTTGAGCTGGTCAACCAATTTGCGGCGGTGTTGAACCACTTCAAACAGTGGTTCTGCGCGCGCTGCAGTGATCTCAGGCTGAGTAAATGGCGGCCACTGCTCGGGCTCACTTTGTTGGGCAAACTCAACTATCACCCAATTTAATAGCTCAGCCAGTCGTTCATCATTGAGTGCAGAGTTAGCCGAGCCCGGTACTCGTATGAGATATTCGCGAGCTTGTGCAATATTCAAAAAGTAGCCGACTTGATTGAGCATATTAGGTACTCCGCGGCCGCCTTCACCCGTGGGGATATGGCAGCCTTGGCAGAGCATCTGGTAGTTAAATTTTGCCCGGGCAGGATTGATCTCTAAACGTTCATAACTCTCTTGACGCGTCTCTTTGCCAAAGGCTATGGAGCTGACTAATAAGAGGCTGGCTATGACCGTTCTGGCGAACATAGTGACCTACTCCTCAAACGCCATGCCGACGACGATCGCCGTAGAGCAGTGGTAGATTGAGCTCTTTGAGCCCAAGCACCAGTTCACGTCGTTAGATTTATCTGCCCGGTAGAGTGGGCGGTCGCCTTCATCGCGCTGACACAGGCAGGTTCCACACTGTGTGGTCCCACAACAATCGTTGTATGAGATAACATAGCTGCGGCCATCCACTGGGTTGCGACAAGTGCCAATCCAGGTAATGGTAGACATTTCGGTGCCGGGCGGGCAGGTATTGACGCTGCCACCACAACATTCGCACAAAAAACCGTCTACAGCACAGTAGCGCCAGTAATCACAGGAGGTAGGGTCGCCAACTTCACCTGGGCGCACAGGGGCCTCTGAAGCACCGTCTGCGGCCCTTGCAACCGGCAAGAGTGGGATCGCAGCACCGCCGACCATGGCCGCACCCACAGCTTTAAGCATACCTCGGCGCGATGAGTTTTGAGCAACGCGGCGAGCCGATTTTTCGAACAATTTATCGAGTAATTTCATGGCTGAGTCCCCTTTGGTGTAACTTCGCTGTAGAGCGCGCCGGATGCGGGTTGCTCTTGTTGTTGGCTAAAATAATCTTGTATTGATGCTAATCCACGCTCTTTGGCTTCAAACAGGCTGTCGAGATGTTCTCGTGAATTAATAATGCCCATTGAGGCGACATTGCCTACCTCGTCAATTAAAACCGCGTAAGGCAGTTTAGCGACGCCATAACTCTGCCCGAGAATTTCTGAAACCACATATGGGAAGTTACGCAGCTTAAAGCGTTTGACGTAGCCATTGTGGTCTTGTTCTGCGCCATCACTGGCGAGCACTAGCTCCATCCAGTCGCGTTCTACATGAGCAGCTGCGGTTAATGCAGGCAGCAGCGTTTTACAGATGGGGCAGTCGGGCGAGACGAAGAACAGCAGTTGCGATTTACCGCTGGCGCGCGTCCCCGCGATTTCAACCAATTTGCTGTCCAGTGTTGTCAGGCTCATCGCCGGGGCTGCCTGGCCAACTTCAAGTTGTTTGTTGACGGATAATGCACCGGCCGGAGCTACGCGCTCGAAGAGTACGCCAACCTGACGGGTGAGGGCGTAGACAGCCACTGATAGCATCACCACCAAAGCCCACAGTGCTATATTTGAAATTAATAAAAAATCCACACAGATATCCTGTAATTGTTCTCTTTTAAAGGGAGAGAATTTTTTGCCGATTAGTCAGCAGTTGTTCAAAACTGAGGTAGCTCATCCACAAGATTGCAGCAGTGGGTATAATCTGCCACCAAAGAAGGCTGCTAGCACCTAGTTGTGCAGTTAACGCCAGAGCTCCGAGCCCAACTAACAATCCATTGCGAACCAGTAACGCAGGGCTTATTTTGAGTACACCATCTGGGCCTGCGCAACCGCAATCTCTACCGTATTGTCCTCTCACAAGCTGGCTGGCAATAGCTGCAAAATAAACGCTCAATAACACTAACGCAGCGGGAGCGGCAATCCAGCGCAGCGGGTCGATTAGAAGTGTCAATGCTAATGCCACCTCAGCCCAGCCCCACAATGAGATCAATCCTCTCCAACGCTCGGCTAATAGCAGACCGTACCCGGCAAATACGCCGTGGTAGTAATCACGGTTTGCTCTATCGCGTTTGTGCCAGCCGCTATCAACCAACAGCCAGGCTATAAATAGCGTGGCGGCATTGGCAAACAGTAAAGCAATTGGCTCTAACACAGTGGTTACAATGCTTTGTGAATTAACAGAGGTGTATCGCTGCCGATATCACCGATAGTCTGTATATGCTCACCACTGCTGGCATCAAACACGTCCAGTTGAAGCTCTCCATTGGTGACAACAAGCAGTGGCTTTTCGCCGCGAGTCACAGCCATAGAGATACCCCAATTAGGCAGATCAATTTCGGCTACTTTCTTTTGGGCAATGGGATCGAACACCCAGACTTGGTGGCCGCCGTGAGATTGTGTGCCCTCACCACCATCTGCCTGCATGATGGTATAAAAATGTCCTTGATCATCATAGTCAGTGAAAGAGAGCCCACTCGGACGGTGGTTGGCAGCGGCTTCTTGTTCAGTGAGCATATCCCATGAACCGCGATATTCGGCCAGTTCACCACTCATATCGACAACGTGCATAGTGCCGGTAAAACTTGGGAAATAGGCGATCCCATCAATAATGGCGGGCCGCTCAAAAATGGGTGTTTTATCGGTATCAAAAAACGGCTCTATGCGCTGTTGTCTCGCCAGTGTACCGTCAGCGCCGACAACGGTGGTCAGCATGCTGCCATTACTGCACAGAGAACTGACGCTGCGCGGGCCTGTCGGATAGGTAAGAACGCAGCCGGGGGTGCCTATAGTAGAGACAATTTCGTGCGTCTCTAAATCAACAACAGTAAAAGAGGCGGCTGGATTGAAGTTGGCGACAAACAGTAACTCACCGTCGCCTGATACTGCCATCGAGTAACGCTCGGGAAGTGCTTGTAGACGGTCTGTGCCAGTCTCCTCCCAGAAAATCTCTTTCTTGAGGTTGAGACCGGTTTTGTCATAAATAGCGAGAACGTCAAATTTCTTGCCTCGCGATCCGCGCTCATGGAATGACTCCATGATGTATTGCTCATTGCGCGTAGGGTGCTGCACAAAGTTGCCAATCAAACTCTTATCCATCATTCCTTTGATGCGGCGCGCGGGTTTCTCTTCGAGCAGATCGAGAACAATGATTTTGCCCGCGCTCATTTTGAAAAAGCTGGTCTCGTCGACCAGCACCCAATTTTCGGGGTAGCGCTCGGGCAGTGTTTCTACCGTACCGATATATTCGATAGGCAGTGGTGGCAGGGTGGGGTCTGCAACAATTTCAGTCGCAGCAGGGGCGTGATCTGCATGGCTTTCAGCGCTGGGCTGCGGCTCTGAGCTACAGCCATAAGCCGTCAGCAATGTTATGGTCGCCAAGGCTAATGGGTTGCGTAATTTCATTTTACATACCTCTCTGATGATTCGAGTAGAGCAAAATTAACGGGCAATTTTGAGAGTTTGAATGGATGTGTATTCGGCTAAACCATGAGCGCCAAATTCCACGCCAACACCGGATTGTTTGACACCGCCAAATGGAGCATTGGGCTGGATACTGCCGTGGGTATTGACCCAAGCTGTACCGCTTTCCAAGCGCATGGCCAGCGCCGCAGCTGCTGCGACATCATTGCCCCATACAGAGCCACCCAGGCCACGATCATTATCGTTAGCCCGGCGCAGCACATCTTCGATGTCGTCGTATTTAATAAGCGGCACTATCGGGCCAAAGGGCTCCTCGTCGACCAGACGCGAGCCATCAGTCAGGTCTGCAACAATAGTTGGTGCAAAAAAGTAACCCTCTCCCGGTAAACGCTGGCCACCCGCTAAGAAGCGACCACCATCTGCTTTAGCCGAGTCGGCTAGTTCTTCGACGATTCGCAGTTGAGCTGCATTTTGTATCGGGCCGAGCTGAGTTGATTCATCTAGCCCATCACCGACTACAACGGCCTTGGCCCGCTCTGCGAGTAGCTGCCCCATCTCTTCATATTGAGAAGAGTGAACATAAAGGCGCTTGAGGGCAGCGCAGGTTTGTCCGTTATTGTGAAAACAGGCCGCAAAAATCTCATCTGCAATACGCTCGATATCAGTCCCGGGAAGAATAATACCCGCATCATTGCCTCCCAACTCTAGCGTCAATCTCTTCAGATTGTCTGCAGCCCCCTGCATGATCTTCTTGCCGGTGGGGGTAGAACCGGTGAAAACAATCTTGTTTATGTCGGCATGATTAACCATCGCAGCACCGACATCACCTTCTCCCACTACAGCATTCATTACTCCAGCTGGCAGTACTGAACCGGCCAGCTCAACAAAACGTAAAGTCGAAGTAGGCGTGTAGGGTGAGGGCTTAATCACCACAGTGTTACCGGTCAACAGTGCCGGAATAACGTGCCAAATAGCAATCATCAACGGCCAGTTCCAAGGTGTAATAGAGCCGACCACACCCAGTGGCTTACGGTGTATCTCAATCAGCGCTTGCTCGTCGTCTTGCGCCACCTCTACAGGCAATTCAAGTTCAGCGGTATATTGAGTCCAGCCAATGGCTCCCCCTAGCTCCATACCTGAACCAATCTGAGCTAATCCACCCAACGGTTTGCCGGTTTCCAGGGTGACTAACTGCATGAGTTCAGCCATATTCGCTTCGAGAAGCCCCGCTAATTTTTGTACTGCGGCCTTCCGCTCAGCCCAGGGAGTCGCCGCCCAGGCTGGAAATGCAGCCCGCGCCGCGGTTACTGCGCGATCGACATCACTGCTGTCGCCACATTGCACTTGGGCAAACGCTGCACCGGTAGCTGGATTGATAACATCAATACTTTTTTGGCCAGCACTATTGGCCCCGTTGATGTACATGGAAAACTGTTGCATAATTTATCCTCTATCTGTCTTGACCACTGTGTATGGCTCAACGTGTATTTATTTTTTTAATGTTTGCGAGATCAGCCCATCGCAGCCCATCTAAGATACCTAAAACCGGGTCAGTAGACCAGTTTTTGGACTTAATTTCTTGAATTTCCGCGCAGTCAGAATTGACTCTGAGTGCAGGCTTTACTCGCAACAGCTCAGTTTATATTGTCGCGGTGTCATCCCATAGGCTGCTTTGAAGCAGCGATGAAAGTGAGATACGTCACTAAAGCCCCACTCGAGGGCAATCTCGGTAGTGGATTGCTCAATTCTATGGGCTTTACCCAGTGCTTTGCGGCACTCCTCTAAGCGCTGTCTTTGAATAAACCGAGTCAATGTGGTTGCTTCGTTTTTAAACAGAAGATGCAAATAACGTATACTAATCCCTTCAGCTTTGGCAATGAACTCAGTATTCAGTGCAGGGTTGTTCAAATTTAATGTGATTAGCCTTTTAATGGAATCAAGATGCCGGTCTGAAGTCTGCAAGCTGTTGTTCAGCGCTGCATCTTGTTGGGTATTTTGTAGAGAGGTGATCAGTAAATCGAGGATATTGGCCTCAAGTCTAGAGATGGTTTGCAGGTCGAGTTCATCGATACGACTAGCGACAGAGCTTACAAATTGACTGAGCAGACTATTAGTGACTGACTCAGAGCCCATCCTGACTCCTAAAATATCGTTGGCCGGCTTATACATTTCCAACATCAGTGCAGCTGGAATTGCCAACACAGCTTGCTGGTAATGCTGTTCAAATTTAAGACGATAAGGTTCTGTACTCGAACAGATAACAAAATCACCGGGTGATAACAGCGCCTGCTGACCAGACTGTTCTATCCATCCGTGACCTGCCAATTGGAACTTAACCAAATAGTGGGCCTCATCATGAGAACTAATGTGTTGGCGAGTGCGCAATACATCAATGGCACTGCTTCCAATGCGCGCAAGATGAATACGGTTGAGGGCAGTATTATACAACTCGCCGTAAAATGACGAGTTGCTAGGATAGCGAATATCCATATTACAAAAAGTGCTGACAGCCTGGGCATGCCAGCTATCACGATCTATCCCTTGCTTGCCTACTTGTGAGCTAATCTGCATTTATTTCACCTGTTCTCGCCAGATAAAGCTGCAATTACTTCAATTGCTTGACACTTTTGGCTGATTTTTCAACATCACCGCGTGTGAAGGGGATCGACTTGTAGCGGTAGCCTGCGAATAACGCCATCTGATCATTGCTGTGTTCACTCGTGTTACCGTTCATACTCAAATAACCACTTTGGCCTGGCGGGATGACGTCGTAGGCCTCAAAGTGATCGCCCCTGGCGATAAATAAGTTATTTTCTGTGCCCCGGTTCATATAGCCTGGGAGTGAAGTTTGCATCTCAGGTGCTGCTTGGGGTACACCGCGAAAATTGACCGGTCTCCAGACCATCGGAGCAGCGCTCAGCTGCCAATTATTGTGGTTTGAACCCCATCGCTCGCTGAGCTCATTGACAGCTTCTGAAAAGGTTTCGGCAAGTACTAGGTGCGGTGAAGCTTGATTGAAAAAGTCATATTCGGGTTGCTCTCCTCGCGCTAGTAAATCAAGAGTGCGCACAATAATTTTAGTCCCAACCGCGGGGTGGGTGGAGGGCCCTTGAGGATGATGAAATGTTTTGTTGTTGGCATACCACGGGTGGAGTAATTCACCGACATCGTCAGCAAATACTCGCGTAAGTAATCGGTCTATCCAAGCCTGCATTAAGGCGGGTTCGGCACCGTATAGCTCCTCACTATCGAGGTTCCAGCGGCCATTCCATTCACTTAAAAGCGTCAGTGCATCTTGTGCCTTGTCGCTCAGCGGGTGCTTTTTGGCCGCAGCATATAGATGGTGCTTCATAAAGGGCCAGGAAAGCCCGGCGTCGCTCACTAATCGGTTTATCCCCCACACTTCATCGACAGAGAGAGATGGCTTCTCTTCGATGATATCGTTGATCAACGCTACTCGTTCACTAGCGCTCCAGCTTAATGTCCAAAGGTCACTCGACTGCCAACCTCGGCTGGGACGATTATTCCAGTTGCTGATATACCCTTGAGTTGGGTTTCGGACTGTTGGGTTATCACTGTAAGGGCGCATTCCTTGCCAATCCAGCGCCCCAGTGCCTGGTGTGGGTAGCCGTGAATCTTGTTGCGGGTGGCGTTGCGGATAACGTCCGCCGTGTGTATACCCAATATTACCGTTGGTATCGGTATAGTAAAAATTGATATTGGTAGTTACACCGGCTATAGCTTGCTGTGCTTGGTCTAGTGTCTGCGCCTTGGAAAGCTCAATCCAGCCAAAGAGCGAGTCCAGTTCGCCGCCCTCCCAGCTTCGAGCTCTGCTCCAAGCGAGACCTTTTTCTGGGTCGTGCTCAACAACCATGCCGTGCACAGAGCGCCGCGCTGTCACGCTGATAGACTCTGCTCCTTTGACATCTATTTGCTCCTGCCACTGCTCAAAATTGCGGTATTCGCCGTTGTGCAGGTATTGCTCAGAGTTGGCTGGGTTGAGTGTTTCAATGAACACATCGACCTGATCGCTAAGGCCCGCAGTACTGCCCCACGAGATCTTGTTGTTGTGAGCAAAAAGAATCGAGGGCAAGGCGAGTAGGGTATTGCCCGCCAAGTCAAAATCGCCGCCGTGCAATCCAATGCCATATACGTAAGACGGCGTGCCCCAACCAAATTGCGGGCCATTAACGACTACACCTTTGGCCCCGAGACTTTTCGAGGCAGCGGTTGTCCAATAGTTGCTAGCCGGAGCGAACTCGGGACTAAAATTAAATCCATTATCGCTGAGTAGCTGCTTAAAGCGGACGTTGACAGCAGCATCTTTAGTGATACCAGCAAATTTACCGTCTTGATCAATCGCTACGCGTGCGGCGCGCGGAGCCTCGGGGAGTGAGCTTAGGTAGTCACTTGTGGCAAGGTTCTCTGACGGCAGGGAGGGTTTAATCGCTGGCACCGTGGTCACCGAATCGCTATCGGTTAGCCACTTGCTCATATTGAATATGGCCAATCCCTGCTCGGTTCCGTGCTGAGCTTGCAGCGACTGCAGAATCGTCAAATTTTCCAATTCACTGTTGAAGTCGGCGTAGCGATGAGCAATAGCCCCTGCAAAAACCATTGCCACATCATATGGCTTCCAGGCTACAGGATAGAACTGATTGTCACTGAATTCTTTGGGCAGCAAACTACGATCGGCCAGCACCTCCTCAACTCGGCGGTTGAAACCGTCAGCATAGCCTTCCAATAGAGCAAGCTGTTCGGGATTTAACTCGGCCAGCTGGGCTGAAATTGCCCGGTGATCATAAAAAGAGCGTATGTGAATATCGAGTTCTATGAACTCTCTGCCGAGCACCTCGGCTACTCTGCCTTCTGCTGTGCGACGCAACATTTCCATTTGATAGAGGCGGTCTTCTGCAACAGCATAACCATAACCGTAGTAAACGCCGTAGTTATTGTCCGCAAAGACGTGCGGGGTACCATAGCTATCGCGATAAATAGTTGCGATGGGATTCTTTTCTTGCAATCGGGAGTAGCTATCACAGCCCAGAAGGAGGGCTAGTGAGAGATAAGCCGCTACCTTAGTTAGTTTGTTAAATCGAGAAGAGATGCCCATCTTTGTGCTCCTAAATTTATAAAAAACCACCCATCTCTTGCAAATAGAGGCTTTGTTTTACTGATCAAATGTAATTTAAAAAAACATAAGAAAGAGGGGGGTGTAAGCTATGGCCTACACCCCCCTCTCTACAGTCTGCTCATGAAGTAATTAGTTACTCCAAGTGACCGTAACGCCGAAAGTGGCGGGCGCACCCCAAGCACCAATACCGCCAGGGCCAATGACATACATATGCGTCAGGTAATCTTCATCTGTGATGTTTTTACCCCACAAGCTGATGTCCCACGCTTCGTCATTGCTGGTGAGACTAATATAGCCATTGACGAGTGCGCGGTCCTCGATGCCAATACGCGTATCTGCAAAATCGGTTGTCTGCTCGTCGGTGAAGTTGTAATCGAGCGAGAACTCCCAAACGCCGTAACTAGAGGGTACCGTGTAGTTGGCCGCTAAGCTGTAGCTATTTTTTGGAGCGCTACGCAAAGAGGCGCCGCTGTAATCAGTACCATTGAACACTAGATCATTGGCCTCTGACTCAAGATAAGCATAAAATCCGCTAAAACGAAGGTTCTCATTCGCATACCAGGTAAATTCTGTCTCGATGCCTGTAATGTCAGCCTCACCGATATTGGTGGTTTGGAATGTGCCAAACTCTGAGCCTTCTACTGGACCGAAACGGACGATTTGCAGATCGGTATAGTCCATCATAAAGACACTGGCGTTTACGCGCAGCGTGTCCGAAACATCAGATTTGATACCTACTTCGTAGTTGATAACCTCTTCTGGATCTACAGGATTAGAGGCCGCTGCCTCGACACCTTGTGAGCCTGCAAAGCCTCCACTTTTAAAGCCCTTAGACAGCGTGCCGTAGAACATAGTGCCATCACTAGGCGTGTAATTAATGGCAATTTTTGGCGAGAAATCCGTCCAGCTATCCGATGGGGTAACCCGGAAGGATTCTGCAACAATGTTTAAGCCAGATGCGCCAACACCGCCACATGCAGCCCAATCCTCAAATGGGGTTCCGTCGTTGGTGCCATCAACAACTTGAGCACAGTTGACGGCTGTAGCAATGTAGTCTTTTTCGTCTCGAGTAAACCGAGCGCCTACTGACACTGAGAGTTGCTCACTTACCGACCAGTCAGCTTGCCCAAATAAGGCGTAACTTGTTGTTTCGTTTTGAGTGCGTGTGTAATCATTGCCTCGAATAGATTGGTCGCCTAGGCTGGTTAATTCAAAACCATCGTAAGTTCCCTCAACGGTAGTGCGGAAAATTTCGGTCCGATCTGTCTCTTCTGTGAAGTAAAAAGCACCTACAGTGTAGTTAATGCTATCGCCTATCATTGAGTTCCAACGAATTTCTTGCGAAAACGTATCAATCTCTTCAACGATATCGTCCATCACCTCATCAAATGGCGCCACAGGGCCTAAACTCACACCGGCAGATGCCATAGACCAATCTGTCTCTGCTTTACGTACCGCGGTAATAGTGGTCAGTGTGCCAGTGCCTAAATCAAAATCGCCTTGTAAACTGAAGCCGCTTGTGTCGCGCGTTGAATAGCCATCTTTAGGTGAGGCATTTTGACGCGGTCCGGTTACACCGTTAGCGGCTGCAATATCAGTTAAAGGCGCATTATTTACGATAGGGGTACGACCCATATCAGCACGGTCGTCTTCCATGCTGTCTGCCGTTAACAACCACTCGCTGCTTTCGCCGGTGAAGAGTAATTGGCCGCGGACTGACGTAGAGTCTTCATCTTGCAGTTCTGTGCCGAGCAGCACGTTTTCAACGAAACCATCATGCTGGCGGTGAGATACGGTTATTTTGCCGGCAATATTATCTGTAATGCCGCCGCTGGCAAGAGCTTGTGCGCGGAAAATACCTTCGTTGCCAGCAGTGATACCTGCTTTGAGGCGCGTCTCTTGCGAGGGCTTAGCTGATACAACACTGATAGCCCCACCAATGGCGTTGCGACCAAAAAGTGTACCTTGCGGGCCGCGGAGAACTTCTACCCTCTCCAAGTCGTACATGTCGAAGTTGATGCCTGCGCTGCGTCCTATATACACGCCATCTAAGAAGAGTGCTGCCGAGTTATCGAGACCGGCGCCGTCATCTGCAGAGGAGATTCCGCGCAGCGACGGAATGGTTTGTCCTGGGGAGAATTCCATATAGGTAAGGCCTGGCGTGCGCTCGGCGATACCGGTCAAGTCTGAGATATCAGCTTTAGCCATCATATCACCGCTCATCGCAGTGATTGCGATGGGCACATCCTGAACATTTTCAGCTCGGTATTGTGCGGTAACTGTGATTTCCTCAAGCTGGGCTGCAGTGGCAATAGAACCTACTGACGCAACGGCAGCGGCTACACTGAGTGCAAGGTAGTTTTTGTTTTTCATAGTATAAACTTCTCCTAGTTTGAAGCAGACCAGGACCCCCCCAATCTGCGCTTTGTTGCGTACGTAAGGTTGTACACAATTCTTTTTGAGATCCTCGTGAGAATCTAGTTTATATACATTTACTTGTGATTATTCTTTATATATAAAATATATTCACTGTTCAACTTGTAACACATTTTTTAATGGTTGCCGCGGTTGTCAAAAACACGTTTTGCTTTGCCTTCCGACCGGGGCAGTGCGCCTTCGGCGACAATTTCTACAGCCGCCGAGATGCCAATAATCGATTTAATATGGTGTTGGAGTTCTTTGCTCAGTGCGCTGTTGTCAGCACTGCCACTTTTTTCGACTCGGACTGTTACAGAGTCGAGATTGCCCTGTTTAGTGAGTTCGATTTGGTAATGTGGTGATAAACCTTTTATCCGCAGAATTTGCTCTTCTATTTGTGTAGGAAAAACATTCACGCCACGCACAATTAACATGTCATCACTGCGGCCGGTGATTTTATCCATGCGACGCATGCTGCGCGAGGTACCCGGCAGGAGACGTGTCAAATCTCGAGTGCGATAGCGAATCATTGGCATGCCGACTTTAGTTAAGTTGGTAAAAACCAATTCGCCTTCTTCTCCATCTTCCACCACTTGGCCGGTCTCAGGGTTGATGATTTCAGGGTAAAAGTGGTCTTCCCAAATCGTCGGACCATCTTTGCTTTCTACGCACTCCTGGGCAACACCGGGACCCATGACTTCAGAGAGACCGTAGATATCAACAGCATCAATGCCCATTTTTTCTTCGAGCTCTTGGCGCATAGAACCGGTCCATGGCTCGGCGCCAAAGATACCTACCCGCAAGGCTAGTTGTTTAGGGTCGATCTGTTGGCGGGCAACTTCATCGCAAATATTGAGCATATAGGAAGGAGTGACCATGATAATTTCTGGATTGAAATCTTTAATCAACTGCACCTGTTTTTCAGTCTGGCCACCTGACATGGGGATCACCGCACAACCGAGCCTCTCCGCACCGTAGTGTGCGCCCAAGCCCCCGGTGAAGAGTCCGTAACCGTAGGCGACATGTACTTTGTCATTGGGGCGACCACCAGCGGCATAAATAGAGCGTGCGCCCACACTCGCCCAGGTGTCGATATCTTGTTGGGTATAGCCTACAACCGTGGGTTTGCCGGTGGTGCCACTCGAAGCGTGAATGCGCACAATCTGTTCCATGGGCGTGCAAAACAAACCAAAAGGATAGTTATCGCGTAGGTCAGCTTTAGTGGTGAACGGAAATCGGGCTAGATCTTCAAGGGTGTGAAGATCATCGGGATGAACACCGTGGGAATCGAACTTGGCCTTGTAGACCGGAGAATTACTGTACACATGATGCAGCGTCTCTTTGAGCCGAGAGAGTTGGAGTGAGCGTATTTCATCGATACTGGCATTCTCAATCGCTTCATAACCAATCACTGATTCGGACATAGGGCACCCCTTTGGCGCTTAAATCTATTTTTATTCGGCGAGGCTCGCTAACAGCACCATCGCAATTCGTAATAAATGTTATACACAAAATTGACTTAAATCAACAAAAGTGTATCATAATTATTCGACCCAATTATTGGTAACAAGCCGTTCAAATTGGCAGCGGCGCTAATTCTACTGAGCGAGAAATTTCAATGAGTACTGTTCCTCACACAAAAAGTTATGTTTACGGCGAGTGGTTAGCGGGAGAAGGTCAGGGCAAAGTACTGAACCATGCCATTACTGGCGAGCCGCTTTGTGAAACCGGTAGTCGGGGTATAGATTTTGCTAAAGTTCTCGATTACGGGCGGCGTCAGGGTGGGACAGCACTGCGAGCTATGACAATCCACGAGCGCGGTACAGCGCTTAAAAATCTGGGTAAATACCTCCTCGAACGCAAAGACGCGCTCTATGCCCTGTCCGCGGCCACCGGTGCCACCAAAGCCGACAGCTGGGTAGATATTGAAGGCGGTGTTGCCACCTTGTTCAGCTATTCTGGGATCGCACGGCGCGAGTTTGACAACGAAACTTTTGCTGTTGAGGGCGCGCCAGAGCCGCTATCGGCTAATAACACTTTTGCGGCTAGACATATTTTGGTTTCCAAGCGCGGTGTCTCTGTGCATATCAACGCATTCAACTTCCCCTGCTGGGGCATGCTGGAGAAAATCGCACCTAGCTTGGTAGCAGGTGTGCCTGTGGTGGTCAAACCTGCGACTGATTCTGCCTATTTAACTGAGGCGATGGTGCGCGACATCATCGATTCAAAAATTCTTCCAGAGGGCTCCATACAGTTAATTTGTGGCTCTGCAGGAGACCTACTTGACCATCTGACAGAGCAGGACTGTGTGACTTTTACTGGCTCTGCTTCTACAGGACAGATGCTCAAAGCGCATCCCAATATTATTGCTAAAAGTATTCCATTTAACATGGAGGCGGATTCACTTAACTGCACTATTTTGGGGCAGACTGTCGGCCATCAAGATGAAGAGTTTGGGCTGTTTGTCAAAGAGATCGTCAGAGAGATGACCACTAAAGCTGGACAGAAATGTACTTCCATACGCCGTGTTTTTGCCCCTCAGGAAATGGTCGTCCCAGTTATCGATGCGCTTCGTGAACGGTTAGGTAAAGTGGTCGTCGGCGACCCCGCGGCAGAGGGGGTGCGCATGGGCGCTCTGCTCGGAGCTGCGCAAAAGCGCGATGTGGCGGACAAAGTGGCCCAGCTTGCAGAGCATTGTGAAATCGTAATTGGTGGGGAGCAGGAGCCACTCAACTTAGTGGGCGAGCAGTGCAGTGCTGCGGCGTTTTATCCGCCGACAGTGTTGCGTTGTGACACGCCGCTGACGGTCTCTGCTCCGCATGAGATAGAAGCATTTGGCCCCGTGTGTACAGTGATGCCCTATACCTCTCTCGATGAGGCTATCGAGCTGGTCAGTTTGGGTAAAGGCAGTTTGGCTGGGTCCGTTTTTACCTATGACAATGCTGAGGCTGCAGAGTTGATACTGGGTTGTGCTGCGTATCACGGTCGTATGTTGGTGATCAATCGCGACTGTGCTGGCGAATCTACCGGCCATGGCTCTCCTCTGCCGACGTTAGTCCACGGCGGCCCCGGTCGCGCAGGTGGCGGAGAAGAGCTAGGCGGTGCGCGCGCCGTTAAACACTATATGCAACGCACCTCTGTGCAAGGTTCGCCAACAACATTGGCCGCTATCACTCGTCAGTATATGAGTGGGGCACAACCTATCCATACAGAAATTCACCCATTCCGTCGCTATTTTGAAGACCTGCAGATTGGTGAGCAGCTAGTGACTCATCGACGCACAGTAACCGAGGCGGATATTGTTAATTTTGGCTGCCTATCGGGTGACCACTTTTACGCCCACTTCGATGAGTTGGCGGCTAAAGATTCACTGTTTGGCAAGCGAGTGGCACACGGCTATTTTATTATCTCTGCTGCTGCAGGTATGTTTGTATCCCCAGCGCCTGGCCCTGTACTGGCTAACTATGGGCTCAATAATCTGCGCTTTATTGAGCCGGTCGGTATCGGTGACACCCTGCAGGTGAAAATTACAGCCAAACAGAAAATCGCCAAGGATAAACGCCCCGATGAGGAGCAAGCCACAGGTGTCGTAGTGTGGGACGTTGAGGTTATTAATCAGCATGAGGAAATGGTCGCGCTCTACGATATTCTCACTCTGGTTGTGCGCAAAGACGGTTAATCAGCTTTTTTTAGGGGTGTGGTTGCTGGCGGTAAACCGCGGTCGGTCGGTTTGTTCGGCAGTCAAGGGTTGGACCATACGGTGGCTTTGCAGGGAGCGCTCGGTGAGTGTTTGATACTCACCAGTGCCGCGGTGTTTCCACGCCACTTCATCGTCGCTGAGAGGGCGTTTAACGGTCGCTGGGTTACCAATAAGGAGTACTTGTTCAGCGCCCTCAAAGCCAGCTTTAACAAATGAGCAGGCAGCAACAAAGCTGTTGGCGCCTATGGTGGCGCCGTCCATGACGACACTTTGCATCCCGACTAAGGCATTTTTGCCCACTGTGCAGCCGTGGAGAATAGCTCCATGGCCGACATGGCCATCAGCCTCAATGATGCAGTCTTGGCCGGGAAAGCTATGCATAACGCAGTTGTCTTGTAGATTGGAGCCGGTATGCATTGCGATGCGACCGAAGTCGCCGCGCAGCACCGCGTTGGCCCCTACGTAGCAATTTGGGCCAATAATAACGTCCCCTATGAGTACTGCTGTGGGATGGACGAAAGCGGTCGGATCGACAACGGGTATTAGATTTTCAATGGCGAAACAAGGCATAGTTTTTAATGTTGAGTCATGTTGGGTTGGGTATTTAAACATAACTGCCGCAGCGTAAGGCAATCGTGGCGCGGGTGAATAAATAATAGGAGATCGATATGAACTTTGAAAATATTAACTTTACAGTGGATGCGGGGGTGGCTGTTCTAACTTTAAACCGCCCGCAGACGCTCAATAGTTTTACGGTCGCAATGCACGAAGAGGTCGCTACAGCTATGGCCATAGCGCGCGATGACAGCGCTATTCGCTGCTTGCTTCTCACCGCTGCGGGGCGTGGTTTCTGTGCCGGCCAAGATTTAGGTGATCGCGCTGTCAGTGCCGATGACGCTGCACCGGATTTAGGCGAGTCGGTAGAGCGCTACTACAACCCATTAATCCGCAACATTATGACTATGCAAAAACCGGTGATCTGTGCTGTCAACGGGGTAGCCGCAGGGGCGGGGGCGAGTATCGCACTGGCGTGCGATATTGTTCTTGCAGCAAAATCGGCAAAATTTGTCCAAGTATTTTGCAACATCGGTTTGGTGCCGGATTCTGGTGGCACTTTTAATCTGCCTCGTGCCGTTGGTTTACCCCGCGCTAAGGGTTTAGCGCTGCTGGGCGATAAATTGCCAGCCGAGCAAGCCGAGCAGTGGGGGTTGATTTGGAAGGCGATAGACGACGACCAATTGCAGGATGAAGCGCTTGCGATGGCCGCCCATCTCGCAGCTCAGCCTACCCGCGGCTTGGCGAATATTAAGCGGCTCCTCAATGCCAGCTTCTCAACCGCTCTGCACGAGCAGTTGGAGCAAGAAAAAATGACCATGCGAGAGCTGGGTCGTTCAGCCGATTATCGCGAAGGGGTCTCCGCTTTTATGGAAAAGCGCAAACCCCAATTCACAGGAGAGTAAACGTGGAAAGCGACGATAATAACTCTGCGAGCAGTGCGGATCAGCTGGCACAGGCGGCAGCAAGTGCAATGTGGGCTGAAGATAAGGCCTCTGCCGGCTTGGGGATGCAGATAGAAGCGGTAGGCGAGGGCTGGTCTCGTCTGAGCATGACCGTGCGTGAGGATATGGTCAACGGCTTAGATATTTGCCACGGCGGCTTTGTCTTTGCCCTAGCCGATTCGGCTTTCGCTTTTGCCTGTAATTCACACAATCTGGCTGCTGTGGCTGCCGGGGTGTCGATTGATTTTTTACGTCCCGCCAAACGTGGCGACCGCTTGGTTGCACAGGCACAGGTAGTTAACCAAAGTAAACGCAGTGGTCTCTACGACATCGTTGTCCGCAATCAGATGGATCAAGTTATCGGACAAGTGCGTGGGCGTTCGATGCGCATTGGTGGGCCAGTCATTAAAGAGCAGACTGTATAAATTAGATTTATGTATTCAGATTAAGAGGAAGTTATTTTGAAAAATGCTTATATCGTAGACGCAATACGTACACCCATTGGCCGTTATGGAGGCGCTCTCAGTGCAGTCCGCGCAGATGACTTGGCGGCGGTGCCGATTCGCGCCCTGAGAGAACGCAATCCGAATCTTGACTGGTCTGCTGTAGAAGACCTCTTTTACGGTTGTGCCAATCAGGCCGGCGAAGACAACCGCAATGTGGCGCGTATGGCTGGGCTCCTAGCTGGCCTGCCTGATACGGTGCCCGGAGTGACTCTGAATCGCTTGTGTGGGTCAGGGATGGATGCCGTAGGCAGTGCCGCGCGAGCGATAAAATCCGGCGAGATGGAGCTGGCAATTGCCGGTGGTGTTGAATCTATGTCGCGAGCGCCGATGGTTCTGGCCAAGGCCGACAGCGCCTTTAGTCGCAATGCCGAAATTTACGATACAACAATTGGCTGGCGTTTTATCAACAAGCTACTCAAGAAGCAATACGGTATTGACTCAATGCCCGAAACTGCTGAAAACGTAGCGGAACAATTTGCCATTGAGCGCGCAGCGCAAGATAGTTTTGCCGCGCGCAGCCACGCTTTAGCTGCAGCCGCACGCGAGAGTGGTCGTTTGGCCGAAGAGATTGTTGCGGTCACTATACCTCAACGCAAAGGTGAGCCCCGCATAGTTGAACACGATGAGCATATCCGGCCTGAGACTACGATTGAGTCTTTGGCGCGCCTGGGTACGCCGTTTCGTTCAGAGGGTAGTGTTACAGCGGGTAATGCCTCAGGTGTAAACGATGGTGCCTGTGCGCTGCTGATGGCCTCAGAGCAAGCATTGAGTGAGCACCAGCTGACACCCATGGCGAAAGTGCTAGCGATGGCAACAGTCGGTCTTGAGCCAAGAATTATGGGCTTTGGTCCGGCGCCAGCGGCGCGCAAAGTGCTGGCTAAAGCAGGTTTGACGCTCGAACAAATGGATGTCATCGAATTTAACGAAGCTTTTGCTGCGCAGGCACTGGCGGTTACTCGCGACTTGGGTATGAGTGATGATGACGCCCGTCTTAATCCCAATGGTGGCGCTATAGCGCTGGGTCACCCCCTCGGCATGAGTGGCGCTCGTCTGGTGACAACAGCCGCTTATCAGCTCCGCAATAGCGGTGGACGCTATGCTCTATGTGCTATGTGCATTGGGGTAGGGCAAGGGATAGCTATTATCATCGAGCGGATGTGACCGTTGAGTCCTTAAGTGATACTAAAATTTAGTTGAAGTTTTTTATTTGGTATCATATATTTCAGCTTGTAGTAACAAAGTGCGCTAGGTCAGTGGTGCAAAGTCTAATTATATTTGTGAGAGGTCAGTGAGATGAGTCAGTTCAAACTAAACGATGAACAACTTGAGCAAGCCTTCCAGGCGCGTATAGACGCAGAGCAGAAAATTGAACCCAAGGACTGGATGCCTGAGACTTACCGTAAAAATTTAATACGCCAAATGTCCCAGCATGCTCATTCTGAAGTGATCGGTATGCAGCCTGAAGGCAACTGGATTAGCCGCGCTCCAACTCTGCGTCGCAAGATGGTATTGCTGGCAAAAGTCCAGGATGAAGGCGGCCACGCCCTCTATTTGTACAGTGCCACCGAGACGTTAGGTGTTACTCGCGAAGAATTGATTGAAGCGCTTCACGAGGGTCGCGCCAAGTACGCCTCTATATTCAACTACCCGTCTTTGAGCTGGGCCGATATTGGTGCTATCGGTTGGTTGGTTGATGGTGCAGCTATCGTTAACCAGATCACTTTGCAGCGAACTTCTTACGGCCCCTATGCGCGCGCTATGGTGCGCATCTGTAAAGAAGAGAGTTTCCACCAGCGTCAGGGCTATGAGAGCCTGATGGTATTGGCATTTGGTAGCCTAGAGCAAAAAGCAATGGCACAAGATGCTCTCAACCGCTGGTGGTGGCCCGCGCTAATGATGTTTGGTCCGCACGACGGTGAGTCGGCGCACAGTGCGCAATCTATGAAGTGGAAGATCAAGCGTAAAAGCAATGATGAGCTGCGTCAGGCATTTATTGATCAGTCTATGCCTCAGATCGAATTTTTGGGTTTGAAAGTGCCTGATCCCGATATGAAATGGAATGATGAGCGCGGTAGTTACGACCACGGCGAGCTCGATTGGGATGAGTTTCAGCGGGTTATCAACGGCGACGGTCCCTGTAACCGCGACCGCATCGAACACCATAAGAAAGCGCATGCTGAAGGCGCTTGGGTACGCGATGCTCTGCGCGCCTACGAAGGCAAAAAACGACAACGTCTCGCCGCCTAAGCGCGGTAGTTTCTCAAGGAACCAGTTATGAGCAGCGATGAAAATTTGAAATTGTTTGAGGTCTTTGTCCGCTCTAAGCGCGGACTTGACCACAAGCATGTCGGCAGCCTTCATGCCGAAGATGCTGAACAAGCCCTAGAATATGCGCGTGATTGTTATACCCGGCGCAGCGAAGGGGTCAGCCTCTGGGTCGTCAACTCTAGTGATATTGTCGCATCTCAAGAAGAAGATGCTGAGAGTTTTTATGATCCGATGGATGATAAGCCTTATCGTCATGCCACTCATTATCAGCTTCCCGATGCTGTCAACAATATGTAAGTGAGGCCTCTTGTGAGCCAACCGTTAATTGATTATTGCATTGCCCAAGGCGATGACGCGCTGATATTTGGTCAACGTATGACTGAGTGGTGCTACAGCGCTCCGTTCTTGGAGGAAGATTTAGCGCTAGCTAATGTTGCGCTTGATCTTATTGGCCGTGCGCAAATGTTTTACGATTACGCCGCCGAGCTCGCCGATGATGGCCGCAGTGCGGATGATATAGCCTTTCTTCGCGATGCGCGCAGCTACACCAATTTGCTGATTAATGAGCTGCCCCGCGGTGACTTTGCTTTTAGCATGTCTCGTTTCCTGATTGTTGATACCTTTAACGTTCTCTATCTTGAACAACTAGTTAACTCAGCCGATGAGCGCATTGCTGCGATAGCGGCAAAGGCGATCAAAGAGAGCCGTTATCATTTGCGCCGCAGCAGCGACTGGGTTATCCGTTTAGGCGATGGTACTGAAGAGAGCCACGAAAAAATGCAGAAGGGTCTCGAAGAGGTTTGGGGTTATCACAAAGAGCTGTTTATCCCTACCGATGGCGAGCGAGAGTTGATTGCTAATAACATAGCGGTTGATCGAGAGTCTCTGTATAGCCAATGGAGTGATCAGATTGATGCGGTTCTCAAAGAGGCTACCCTGTCGCGCCCTGAAGATGGTTGGAAAGTTGTCGGTGGTCGCGAGGGTATTCATACCGAGCACCTTGGCCATATGCTCTCTGAGATGCAGTATTTACAGCGCAGCTATCCCGGCGTTGAGTGGTGATGGAAACCATACCCCTTGTGACAGAGGCCCAGCGCGAGCGTCAGTTGCGTCGCAGCAGTTCGCAGCTACCAGAATTATGGGCGCTCCTCGATGCTGTCAGCGATCCTGAAATACCGGTTGTCTCATTGTGGGACTTGGGCATTTTACAAGATATTAAGGCTGACGGAGATAAGCTTACCGTAGAGATTACGCCCACTTACTCGGGCTGTCCTGCTATGGCTGAGATTGCCGTAGAGATCGAAAAAGCGCTGGCAGCGACAGACTATCGGGAGGTTGAAGTGGTTAGCCTGTTAACTCCCACATGGACAACTGATTTTATGAGCAGCCAGGGTCGCGAGAAACTTCGCGAGTACGGCATTGCTCCCCCTGCACCAAAATCGCTAGGAGAGAAAATTAGCTGCCCGCAGTGTCGCAGTGAAGAGGTCGAGCTGATCAGTGAATTTGGTTCAACTGCCTGCAAGGCGCTCTATCGTTGTAGTGACTGTCTCGAGCCTTTTGATTATTTTAAGTGCATTTAGTGCCTGTTAAGGACAAATTATGAGTTCAACTCAGTTTCATCAATTGCAGTTAGCCGATGTTCGTCAAGAAACGGACACTGCAGTTTGTCTCACTTTCGCTGTCCCAGAAAATCTGCGCGAGACATTCAGTTTTATTCAAGGGCAGTATCTAACGTTGGAGAGCGATGTAGGTGGGGAGTCTATTCGTCGATCGTATTCAATCTGTTCTGGTGTCGATGATGGCAAGTTACAGGTAGCTGTCAAAGCAATTGATGGTGGTGTTTTCTCTACCTACGCAAACAGCCAGTTGCGTGCTGGCGATTCGCTCAATGTGATGCCCCCGCAAGGAAATTTTTACACACAGCTAAACAGTGAAAATAAAAAGCACTACATGTGTATCTGTGCGGGCAGTGGCATTACGCCTATGCTGTCTATTATAAAGTCGGTGTTATCGCGCGAGCCGAAGAGCTCCGTCACACTGCTGTACGGTAACAAGAACTCAGCTTCAGTGATGTTCAAAGACGAATTGAACTTCGTAAAGAACCGTTACATGACTCGTTTTAATTGGGTCAACGTCAT
>JBLYYE010000044.1:0-78786 GCA_048549915.1 Porticoccaceae bacterium | reverse complement strand
CCGGCAGCGGGCGACCGAGCCCGTTGAACGAGGCGTTGGCAGCCATCACTAAGCCGTAGCAGCCGTAACTGATCGGAACAATCCGCAAATAGCTGACAGCTACTGCAGCGGTCTCCGGTGTGCTAGAGAACGCAGCGACTAACCACGGAGCCGTCATATAGAGCAACGCGGCGATCACCAAACCAATAGCCAGCGCATAACGCAACGACCAGCGCAAAGATTGCTGCAGGCGGCCATAAGCAGCTGCGCCGAGGTTCTGCCCGCAAAAGCCACCAATCACCGCCGAGAGGGCGTAAAAAGCGATTAACGCCAGGGGTTCTATGCGCACCGCGATACCAAACCCGGCCACAGCGTAGTCACCGTAACTGGCGATCATCACCAACACCAAACCGCTGGCAAAGGGAATAATCATATTGGTGGCCATCGCCGGAATACCAATATGTGAAATTTCGCGCAAAGATTGACGCAGTGGCGCCAGCTCAGCAAAGGGGTTAACCAATAACTTTTGGCCGACAAAGTAGCGCAACGCAATGACTACACCGATAGCGCGCGACAATAGTGTCGCCCAAGCGGCACCCTGTAGTTCTAGGCGCGGCGCGCCGAGCAGACCAAAAATTAGAATCGGATCGAGAGCAATATTTACCACTGCGCCGGCAATCATCAGTTTGCCAACCAGTGAGGCATCGCCCATAGCGCGCATAATAGAAGTCGCTACCATCGGCACCACCATGGCAAAAGTACCCCACAGCCACAGCACCATGTAGTCGCTGATCAGCGGCAGTAGTTCGCGGCTGGCACCTAGCATCAGAAATAGTGGCTCGAGAAAATAGAGCCCGGCTGCGGTCACCAGCAGAGATATTCCTGTGGCAACGAGTAGACAATCGCTAATCAGACGCTTGGCGCGCAACTTGTCACCGCGGCCAATAGCTCGCGCTACACACGAGGAGGCGGCGGCGCCCAGGCCAATGGCGATACTGCTAACCATCATTGCCACTGGAAAAGTAAAACTCATCGCCGCCAGCTCTTGCACGCCGAGCTGGGCCACAAAAAAGGTATCCACAGCGTTGTACGACATCAGCGCAAAGATGCCCGCAATCATCGGCAGCGAGAGTTTAAACAGCAACTTGCCGACGTCGCCCTCGACCAAACGAGCATTGAGTGCCTGGAGTTCTGCCATAGATTATCTGCTTTTCGAAACGCTGCGGTTGCTCTGTAAGCCGGCGAGTATAGCGGTTTATCGGCCGCGCTGTCGTGCTAACATAGCTGCTGTTATCTGCCGTACGAACGCGGTCTAAGTAAGGCGCAATGAGCATACCCGTGAACACAACCACAACTAACAGCCGCGTTAACATTGCTGATATGAGCAGTAATTTGCAGCGCCTCTCTGCGATTCGCGCCGTGGTATTAGCTGGGCAGTTCTCCGCCCTGCTCTACTTTAGCGCTGTGCGGCCACTCGGCCTGCCGACCGCAGAGCTGGGACTGCTGCTACTTGTATTTGCCTTAATCACTCTACAGGGCTGGTGGCGTCAGTGGCGCAGCGCTATCAGCAGTCGCGAGTTTTTCGCCAATCTGATGGCCGATTGTACTCTCTTCACGCTGCTGCTCTACTTTAGCGGCGGCGCTTCAAACCCGTTTATCTCTTACTACTTGATCCCCATCACCATCGCCGCGATCACCTTATCGGGGCGGCTTACCGCTGCAATCACGCTGTTTGCCCTGCTCAGTTACAGTGTGCTGCTGGAGATTCATGTACCCATAGAGGCGCTCTCTATCTCATCGTACAGCGGCCACGCGGGTCATGCCGCCCAAGGTGGCGCCAACCTGCACATTATTGGTATGTGGGTTAACTTTGCGCTTAGCGCATCCATTATTGGTTACTATATATCGCGTATGGCTGCGACTGTGCGCGAGCAGCAGAAACGCCTTGAACAACAGCGCGCCGATCAACTGCGCAGCGACCAGCTCAATGCCATTGGCCTACTCGCGGCAGGGACTGCGCATGAGCTGGGCACCCCACTAAACACCCTGCGTATTGTTCTCGATGAACTGCGTGAGCCCAGTACAACCCCAGCACCCAGCGACATTGATCTTCTCAGCCAGCAAGTGGCCCAATGCCAACATATTCTGCGCAGTTTGGTCGATACAGCGCGCCAAGCCACTGACCCTTCGGCACACTGCGTAGCGGTCGCTGCGCACTTAGATAAACTAGTTGAACGCTGGCAACTACTGCGCCCTGGAGTGACTGTGGCCTGCGAGATCGCTATTGCTGCTGCTCTGCAAGCGCGTATGCACCCGGCTATCGATCAGGCGATTATCAACTTGCTCAATAACGCTGCCGATGCCAGCCCAGAACAGATCTCTATCCGAGCCTCTGAAAGCGACCAGCAGCTTACGATTACTGTGCAGGACCGTGGCCCTGGGATACATTCTAATCTTGTTCAGAATAGCCATGGCTTGGGCATTGGATTGACCTTAACCCAGGCAACCGTGGAACGCTTTGGCGGTCAACTCGAATTGCAAAGTCTCAATGAAGGCGGCAGTTTGGCGCGGCTCATCGTGCCATTAGTTGACGGGGAGTCATCTTGAACTACCTGATAATCGATGATGATCCGGTGTTTAGCCAAGTACTGGCGCGCGCGCTGGAGAGGCGTAATAACTCGGTGGCAATTGCTCACGATGGTAAAGAACTCGAGGCACTGCTAAGCACCACTCGGTGCAGCGAAGTGGAGCGGATAATTTTAGATCTCAAACTCAAACACGAGAGCGGGCTAACTCTGCTGCCACTGTTGTGCGAACAGCTGCCCTCTGCGGAAGTGGTGGTGTTGACCGGCTATTCGAGCATATCGACAGCGGTAGAGGCGATTAAACGCGGGGCGCACGACTATCTGTGCAAACCGGCTGGTGTCGAAGAGATTGTGGCCGCATTTAGCGGCCAGCCGACCAATGGCGCCACAAGTGTAGGAGAGCTAGACACACTGCCTTCTGTGGAGCGGCTAGAGTGGGAGCATATTCAGCGTGTATTAACCGAACAGCAGGGCAATGTGTCCGCTACTGCCAGAGCACTGGGCATGCATCGGCGCACTCTGCAGCGCAAACTGGCCAAACGACCGGTGCGCCGCTAAGCCATGCGCTTAGGCGGTGAGGTTTGCCGCCATGAAATTCTGTACTGTACCGATCTCATGCTCTAACACTGTAAAGCGCTCTTCGCGCTCCCAAAGGTCTGCCATGTGCGCAGGCAGATCGGGCTCTTTATCGTAACCTGCGGCGTGTACCGCATCGGCAAACTTAGCCGGGTGTGCAGTGGCCAGTGTCACCATCGGGGTAGTACTATTGATGCGGCATGCGCGCGCGGCTGCCAGGCCGATGGCTGTGTGTGGGTCGAGCAAGTAACCACTGTCAACCCAGACTTGGCGAATGGTCTCCACCATACCGGCGTCGTCGGTGCGATAGCTGCTGAACAGTTCGCGCGCCTTGGCTAGCGCTTCTTCGCTCAAATTCATCTGGCCCGCTTTGGCCTCTGCCATCAGCGCGGCAATTTTATCGCCATCGCGATCGTAGAGATCGAACAGCAGGCGCTCGAAGTTACTCGAGATCATGATGTCCATACTCGGCGCCAAGCTCTGCTGCAGCTCGTGAGTAGTGTGGTCATTGGCACTGATGCAGCGGTGTAGAATGTCATTTTGATTAGTGGCTATCACCAGCTGTTCTACTGGCAAACCCATGCGCTGAGCGAGATAGCCGGCAAAAATATCACCAAAGTTGCCGGTCGGCACCGAAAATGAGACGGGGCGCTGCGGCGCACCCAGCGCTAAACCGGCCCAAAAATAATAGACAATCTGCGCCATAATACGCGCCCAGTTAATCGAGTTAACGGCAGCTAATTGGCGTCCTTCGGGCAGGAAAGATTGGTCGGCAAAGCTCGCTTTAACCATGTTCTGACAGTCGTCGAAGTTACCGTGCAAAGCAATATTGTGGACATTGTCGGCGAGTACTGTAGTCATCTGGCGGCGCTGTACAGCAGAGACGCGGTTGTGCGGATGAAGGATAAAGATATCCAAGTTTTTGCACTGTTTGCAGCCTTCAATCGCAGCCGAGCCAGTATCTCCAGAGGTCGCCCCCATAATCACTACACGCTGATTGCGCTTGGCCAAAATGTAGTCGAGCAGATTGCCCAAAAATTGCAGAGCAAAGTCTTTAAACGCCAGTGTTGGACCGTGAAAGAGCTCTAAAATCCACTCGTTGTGGCCACTCTGCACTAAAGGCGCGATCGCCTCGTGGCGGAAACTGCCGTAAGAGCGATCAATGAGTTCTTTGAGATCGGCCTCGGGGATCTCGCCATCGACAAAAGGCGCTATCACCTTGAGAGCCAACTCGGGATAACTCAAGCCACTCCAACTGGCTATCTCTTCGCGGCTAAACTGTGGCAGCGCCTCTGGCACAAACAGGCCACCATCGGGTGCCAAGCCGGTCATTACCACTTCTTCAAAGCTGTGCGGTGCTGTGGCACCGCGGGTGCTGATAAATTTCATTTACTGGTCCAGGTGTTCTACGCGGATAGAGGTGACCGTGTCGCGCACAGTATCGAGCGCCTCAATAGCGGCCACGGCCCTTTCGAGGTGCTGCTCTTTGGTAACATCAGTGACAATTATAACATTGACAAACTCTTCACCGGCGGGCTGTTCGCGCTGAATGATCGCCTCAATACTAACCCCCGAGTCACTCATAATTTTAGTGACAGAGGAGAGCACTCCGGGCTTATCCAGTGCAGCAAAGCGAATATAAAATGCCGTATCTATCTGTTCGATCGACAGCATCGGCTGCTCTGTCAACTGGGCAACCGGCACACCCAGTGCCGGCGGCCAGTTCTCGGGCTTACAACTTATTCGGCGCGCGACATCGACCAAATCCCCTACCACGGAGGAGGCGGTTGGCAGTGCGCCAGCACCGGCACCGGAGTAAAGCGTTGTCCCGAGCGCATCGGAGTTGACCATGACAGCGTTAAGCACGCCATCGACTCCAGATATCAAGCTATTGTGCGGCACCAGTGTGGGGTGTACGCGCAGCTCAACACCCTCTGCTGTCTGGCGAGCAATGCCCAGGTGCTTAATTTTATAGCCCAGCTCGTCTGCATAGGCGACATCGAGTGGCTCCAATTTAGTGATACCCTCACTGTAGAGTCCCTCCAAAGAGAGCGGCAGTGCAAAGCCGAGCGAGGCGAGGATAACCAGTTTGTGAGCGGCATCAATGCCCTCGATATCAAAAGTGGGATCGGCTTCTGCATAGCCTTTAGCTTGAGCGTCGGCCAGCAGTTGATCAAAGGGCGTGCCTTTGGCCGCCATCTCAGAAAGTATAAAGTTAGTGGTGCCATTGATAATGCCGGCAATCCAGTTGATCTTGTTGCCCGCCAAGCCCTCGCGCAGAGCTTTAATGATCGGGATACCGCCGGCCACGGCTGCTTCGTAACCCACCATCACTCCCGCTTTGGCTGCGGCGGCAAAAATTTCACCACCGTGTTCCGCAATAAGAGCTTTGTTGGCAGTCACTACATGTTTGCCATTGGCAATCGCACCCATCACCAAATCATAGGCAACCGTAGTGCCGCCAATCAGCTCGACAACAACATCGATTTCCGGGTTGGCTGGCACAGCAAAAATATCGGCATTGACGTCTATATCCTGCGTATCGCAGGCTGGATTGGGACGCCTTGCACCAATTTGAGTGACAATAATTTCACACTGCGCACGGCTGGCTATCAGTTCTGCGTTATCGCGCAACAAATTGACGGTGCCACTGCCGACAGTACCGAGACCACACACACCAACGTTAATTTTACGCAAGGTAACTCCCTGAATGGAAAAGAAAAAGGGCGACAACATTACTCATCGTTATAGCCACTGTCAAACCCGCTTGTGGACGCTTTGGTTAGTCGAGACCTAGCATGGCGGCAAACGACGCTGCCGGCTGATAGCCGGGCACCATTGAACCATCTTCCATAACGATCGCTGGGGTGCCATTGACCCCCATTAACCCACCCATGGCAAAATGCGCGGCCACTGGGTTGTCAGAGCAAACATTACTGGGGAGCTTTTCGCCCGCTTTGAGTGCAGTCAGCGCGGCATTTGGATCATCTGCGCACCAAGCGGTAGCGATTTTGCGGTAAGAATCAGAGCCAATACCTGCCCGCGGGTAAGCGAGATAGCGCACCTCAATACCGTAGTCCAACAACTCGTCGAGTTCGCGGTGCAACTTGCGGCAGTAGCCGCAATCGATATCGGTAAATACCGTAATCACTGCGCGACTAGGACTGTCAGGGCGATAGATGATCATATTGCTGGTGTCGATGGCAGCAAGTTTTTCAGCGCGCTCAGCGTTGAGCCGCACGCCGGCCACATCGACAAAACTACCCTGCTCTATTCGGAACAATGATCCATCAAAAAAGTGCCCGCCATCCGCTGAAACATAAAGCACCGGACCATTGACTACTTGCACCTCATAAAGACCGGCAACCGGTGCAGGACCAATAATTTTCAACTCGAGATCGGGGCGCACAGACTCGATACCTGAGGTAATCGCATCGCGCTGCTCGGCATTAAGAGGCAGCGCGGCGGTGGTCTGAACCAGCAAAAAACCGGCCAAAAGAGAGAACAAAAGTTTCAAGAGAACACCTCATTTGCCCCAAAATGTGTAGGGCGGCGACAAAATAATGCTGCCAGTTTACTCGACCACAACGAGAAGTCTAGGCCGCATCACAGTTGAATTTTAGGCCTATTGGGCAACCTGTTTGGAACTCAACACTTTGACTTGCTGACCCGCCCGTAAACGCTCTGCGCCACGCACGACAACACGATCGCTTGGCTTGAGTGTCGTCGATCCTATGGGTTGTACAGCAACAAAGTCAGCTTGACCAAAACCCAATTTGACCGGCATCTTAATCACTTTTTGCTGCTCATCTAGCAGCGCGATCGAACTCTCTCCTTCGCGCAAAATCAGCGCATCGCGCGGCACTGTCAGCGCCTGCTGCGGGGCGCCGCGAGCGAGCAATACACGCACCGGCTCACCCACTACCCAGCGCTCACCATCCAACTTTACCCGCACTTCAATCAACCGAGAGACCCTGTCGGCGACAGCCACTACCCGGCTGACCGTGGCTAGCTGCTCAAAGTACTCACCACTGGCAAGCACTTGCGCGCCGGTCTTGGTGTAACGCAGAGTCGCTGCGGGGGCCAATACCGCACCTTCGAGCTCTGTGGTGCTGACCAAACGCCCCGCCGACTGCCCTGCAGTGACATACTCTCCGGTCTCTACTAGGCGCTCAGCGACAACCCCGGCAAATGGTGCAACAACATCGCAACGCTCTAGAGCTAGGTCAGTTTTGGCTAGCTGCACTTGAGCGGCGATGAGCTGCTGTTCCACCACATTGCGATCAGCGTGCAAGCGGTCGAGTTCTTGCTGGGAGCTACTGTCGCGCTCACGCAGCTGCGATAGGCGAGCCAACTGTTTGTCTAAATAATTTTGCTGAGCCTGCAGGCGGGCTATTTCCGTAGTGTCGAACTGTCGCTGCAGGTTGAGATCGGCCCTGTCTAGACGCAGCAGTGGCTCCCCTGCTTGTAACTGTGCACCTAGCTCAGCGCTCCAAACTACCCGGCCCGAACTTTGTGCAGCGACTTCGGCGTCGAAGCGGCTCACGACACTGCCAATCGCCGTATAAGCCGGCGCTACATCGCGCAGTGTCACACGGCTCACCTCGACTGCGGGCAGCGACTGCGCCGAGCTGTTTTGCACACCAGCTACTAGACTCAGCAATAGCGCGCCAAGGACCATCAAACGCGGCGATTTTTTTTGCTCTGTTAACAAGGACAACATAGTTCTCTCTCAGGATTCATCTGTAGCTGGATTGGCCTGCTCACCTAAACGCAGCAGGGCCGGCAGCAACAATAGGGTAAACAGCGCGCTGACACTCATACCGCCGACAATGACTGCGGCCATGCCACGATAGATTATTGAACCGACACCGGGCATTAACAGCAGCGGCAACATTCCAAACAGGCTAGTCAGGGTGCTCATAAAAATTGGCCGCAAGCGCAGCAGAAGCGCGCTTTCGACCGCTGTGCGGCGGCTAGCTCCATCGCGCTCAGCCTGACGTGTCTGGTGGACCAATAAAATAGCATTGTTGACCACCAAGCCGAGCAAGATCACAAAACCGATCATAGTTAACAGATCGAGCGGGGCGAAACTAAACAAGTTGAGCAGCTGCAGCGTTAAGATCGAACCGACCATAGCCAATGGCAGTGCGATTATTACTAGCAAACCGTCGCGCAATGAGCGGAACAGGGCGCTAATCAGTAACAACAGTACCAATAGTGCGACTAAAAAGTTGCTGCCCAGTGTCGCTGTGGCGCGCTGCAAATCATCGGCTGAGCCACCGTAGGCAACCGTGCCATCACTGGGCATCAACTCGGCAATGGCCGGCTCTACTTGGTCTTTAAGAATCTCCAGTGCATGTTCAAGCGTCATCGCTGGCGGTGGGACCACTTCGAGAATTTTAGTCCGACGGCTATCTATCCTGACGATGGTGTTGGGGCCAACAGCGCGGTTTATCTCTACCAACTCGCTGAGCGGTACTACACCGGCCGCGGGGGTCGCCAACGGCAGTTGGGAGAACTGGTCGGGGTTATCCCAGACGCGGCTGCGCAACAAGATATCAACCTGGTGCTCGCCATCGAAATAATTGCCGACAAACAGCCCATCACCCAGGGCCCGGGTCACTAAACTCAGGTCGCTGCGCGACCACCCCGCCTCATGAATACGACTGTCGCGAGGGCGCAGACGCAATTCGGGATCAGAGTCGACCAGCTCTGCCAGCGGGCGCACTTGGACGCCGGGCATCACTTGCTCCAACACTTGCTTAGCTTCCATTGCGGCAGCACTGGTCGCGTCCGAATCGCGCCCTTGAATATACATCGGTATGCCGCGCACACCGCCAAATGCCCCGAACAGATCATCTTGGCGAACAAATGCCTGCAGATCGGGGATATCGGCAACGATATCGCGGCGCACAATCTCTTGTAGCTCTTCGACCCGGTTTTGATCGACGGCTCTCACACCGAGCCGACCACCCTGCCCATAGATAAGAATGTAGTAATTTTTTAGTGCGGGCTGTTTCTCACCATTCATATAGGGTGCAAGCCGCTGCTCAAGCACGGCCACCACATCGCGCTCTAATGAACCTTTTGAGGCACCTGGTGGCAGCCGAAATACGGCGTCGATGGCATCGCGTTTGACCGGCGGCAAATAGTCGCGCTCTGGCAGCAGTGTCACTGTCACAGCAATGGGTAGAAGACTGAGCAGCGCAATTAATCGATAGCGCTGCTTTGATGTCTCTGTAAGGCCGAGAATAATATCGGTCATTTTGCGCCACAAGGGGGCAAAGTGATCTGGCGCCGGTGCGCCATCCAACCAATAGCGGGTAGCTAACGGAACCAAAGTCACAGCAATTAGTAGCGATACCGTGACCGCTACCGCGATAGTTAGCGCCAAGTCACCAAACAGTTGGCCCTCGACCTCCTGCATGAAGAGCACCGGTAAAAAAATAATCACCGTGGTAGCCGTTGAGGCGAGCAGCGCGCCCCAGACGCGGCCAGCGCCCTCTAGAGCCGCATTGTCGGCACCTATACCGCGCTCGCGCTGGCGGACAATGCTCTCCAACACAACGATGGCAGCATCCACCACCATGCCAACAGCAAAGGCTAAACCCGCCAACGAGATGACATTGAGTGTGCGACCAGTCAGTTTGAGAACTATGAAAGTGCTCAGTAGAGAGAGCGGGATCGCCGCAGCAACAATCAGCGTGGCACGCCAGCGGCGGAAAAACAGCCACAACCCGCCAATCGCCAGCAGTACGCCTATCACTAGATTACTCGACACCAACTGTATTGCGCGATGAATAAACACCGAGGGATCAAACGATTGAACAATGCGCAGCCCCTGCGGCTCGAGAGTTTCAATATTGAGTTTGGCAATGCGGCGTTTAACCTCGGCCAAAGTGGAAAGCAGATTGGCCTCGGGCCTGCGATTCACCATAAAACCGATTGCGGGGTTGCCGTTCTGCCGGAAGATACCGACGTCATCAGGTACTTCCATCGAAATAGCGGCGATATCGTTGAGATAAACGGGCCGGCCATCGCGCCAATCAACAACCATCTTGCCCAGCTCTTCTAGCTCATAACGGCCCTCCAGGCGCAACATATAGCGGCGCCGGCCAACGTCGACGAACCCGCCGGCGCTATCGTTCGAGGCGCCTATCAGAGCGGCCACTCTGGGAATTTCAATGCCCAATTGAGCCGTGGCATAGGGGTCAAATTCAACAATAAGTCGCTCTTTGTAACGACCGCCTGAACCCAACTCAACTCCGGAGACACCGGGTACAGCTTCAATCAACGGTTCTATTTGAGAATCCATTAACGGCAGGTAACTTTCGATATCGGCGTTATTGCCCTCTAAGCGCTGCAAAAAAAACCAGCTCAACAGAGGGGCTGCACCGCCGGCGCCGCCGAGATGCACTGTCGGCGGTTTAACATTGCGCGGCAGCGCTGGGAGCCGATTGAGTCGGCTTATCACCTCAATCAGTGACTGCTGCATATCGGTGCCAAGCGCAAAAGTCAGTGTCACTCGCGCCCTGCCCGCAGCGGCGCGGCCGTTCATTTCGACAACACCAGAGAGCCCCTCGAGAACCTCTTCTATCGGCTCAATCAGTTCTGCCTCTACCTCGCGTGGTGAGGCGGCGCGCCAGTCGGCCTGCACAGTGATAATAGGATCGTCGATGTTGGGAAAAAGCTGTACGGGCAGATTGGCCAGGCTCACTATTCCAAGCAGCACAATCAGTACCACAGCCACTAAAATGGCAGCAGGGTTAGCGAGTGCAGCGTGAGTGATTTTCATAGAGGCTCTTAACGACAACTGGTGAATACGGGCAGAAAGAATTTTACAGGGGTTATTGTGCGCCGATTTGACGCAACAAAAAAGCGACCCTAAGGTCGCCTTGACGTGCGCACGGACTATGCATTAAGCCTTAGATAGCTTCTTGACCTGTTTCGCCTGTGCGGATACGAATTACCTCTTCTAAATTGGTAATAAATATTTTGCCATCACCAATTTTTCCGGTCGCTGCAGATTTTGTAACCGCTTCGACGACACTGTCGACAAGGTCATCGCCAATCGCAATTTCCAGCTTCACCTTGGGCAGAAAATCCACCACATACTCTGCTCCGCGGTAGAGTTCTGTATGGCCTTTCTGACGACCAAAACCTTTTACTTCGCTGACAGTAATGCCCTGAACACCGATATCGGCAAGCGCTTCGCGCACATCATCGAGCTTAAACGGTTTGATAACAGCAGTAATCAATTTCATGGTTGACCTTTAGTTTTTCAGTTTCAGCTTAGAGTTTATGCAAACCCGCAACAAACAACAACTGCTTCAATAAAACGAAAAAAACCGGCCGCAATCACTGCGGCCGGTTTTATACACCCTTTTGTTGTTCGGCTGTTATTTGCCGGCGACAAACTCGGGGTAGGCATCGATACCACATTCAGAGATATCTACACCTTCGTACTCCTCTTGTTCAGAGACTCTGATCCCCATAGTCGCTTTAAGAATCATCCAAACGATACCGCTGGTGACAAAGGTCCAAGCAAAGATGGTCACAATACCCAGCAACTGGCCAGAGAGCGTAGCCGAATCGTTGCCCGACAAGCAGACCGCCAACAGACCCCAGATACCAGCAACACCGTGGACTGAGATAGCACCGACAGGATCATCGATACGCACTTTATCCATCAGCAGTACCGAGAAGACCACTATCAAGCCACCAACAGCACCTATGAGAGTTGCCGACAGTGCATCCCAAGCCAACGGCTCAGCAGTGATCGACACCAAGCCTGCTAGAGCACCGTTAACCGCCATAGTGAGATCCGCTTTGCCGAACTTGAAGTGTGCGACGATCAGTGCCGCCAGCAGTCCACCACACGCTGCCGCGTTGGTGTTAACAAACACATCTGCCACGGCGTTAGCTTCGCCAATATCAGAGACTTTAAGCTCTGAGCCGCCGTTAAAGCCGAACCAACCCATCCATAAGATGAACATACCAATTGCAGCCAGCGGCATGTTGGCACCGGGGATAGCTTTTACGCTGCCATCTTTGCCGTACTTACCTTTGCGTGCACCGAGCAGCAGTACCCCTGAGAGTGCTGCAGCAGCACCACACAGATGTACAACACCAGAGCCGGCGAAGTCTTGGAAACCAGCCGCGTCAAGGAAACCGCCGCCCCACTTCCACATACCTTGCATCGGGTAGATAAAGCCAGTCATCACTACAGCGAAGACTAAGAACGCCCACAGCTTCATACGCTCGGCAACCGCACCGGAGACAATCGACATCGCCGTGGCAACAAATACCACTTGGAAGAAGAAGTCAGAGGCACCTGAGTAGTAGGTATCGCCATTACTGGCCAGCACTTCTTCAGCAGTGGCATTGGCAATAGAGTTGCCAAACCACGCATCTGGCAAAAAGCCAGCAGCACTGCCACCGTACATAATGGTGTAACCCATCAGTAGATACATGGTGCAAGCAATCGCAAACAAAGCGACGTTTTTAGTCAGGATTTCGGTGGTGTTCTTACTGCGCACCAGGCCGGCTTCGAGCATGGCAAAACCGGCTGCCATCCACATAACTAATGCACCGGAGACCAAAAAATAAAAGGTATCCAGCGCGTATTTGACTTCAATGATATCGGGACTCATTTAGATCTCTCCTTAGACTGTGGTTATACCGCTTCCGCGCCGGTTTCACCGGTGCGGATGCGGACAACTTCTTCGAGCGACGAGATAAAGATCTTGCCGTCACCAATTTTGCCGGTGCGCGCAGCTTCGCTGATCGCCTCAACTGCCTGATCAACCATGCCGTCATCCAGAGCAATTTCCAGCTTAACTTTAGGCAGGAAGTCGACTACGTATTCAGCGCCGCGATAGAGCTCAGTGTGGCCTTTTTGGCGACCGAAACCTTTCACTTCACTGACGGTCACTCCGGTGACGCCCATCTCGCTGAGGGCCTCGCGGACCTCATCGAGCTTGAACGGCTTAATAACTGCTGTAATCAATTTCATCTACGTTCTCCTTAACTGGCTGGACTTACAGTGACTTAGATAGGGTGAATACCACGCTACCGTCGCACAGGTCGTCACCACCAAAGCACTCATCCGTGCTGAGATCGGTGTCGATATAAGAGAGGCTGAGGTCTAAACCTTCGAATGAGGTGCTGACACCGATGGAGTAATCCATGTAGTCAGGTGTGCCAAATGCGTCTTCATCATCGATAGCGTTATCGCCCAAGTGCAGATCTAGGCTGTAGCTTTCGCTCAGCGCGTAGCTGTAATCCACATAGAGATAAGTGAAGTCGCCAGTGCCGGCGAAGTAGTCGTCTGAGTAAGCAAAGCCGAAGGTGAAATCAGCGACACCGATACTGCCGTAGATTTCGTTGTAGTCCAGATCGCCAGTCTCTTCGTTGGGGTAGGTGTACGCGAGCAGACCTACGTCATAGCTGACTGACTCGCTGAACTCGCCACCGTAGCCGGCGTAGTAGTCCAGCTCCAAGCCATTACCCCAGTCTTCAATGCTTGAACCCCAAGTACCGACATAGAAGCCGTTGTCAAAAGCGACATCAAAACCACCCGAGATCGCTTCGCCATCACTTTGGCTGATACCGCGGAATTTGTAATCTGTACCCAGTGCAATATTGCCAGACACTTCAGCGGCAATAGCTGCTGTAGTTGCAGTCATAGCCATAGCGCCGAGGGTGAGTGAACCGATAGCTAATGCGATTGAGGTCTTTTTCATGGTGTTTCTCCGTACTGGTTTAGTTGTGGTTAGGCATTAATTTATTTGCCTGCCATACACCATGCATAACCCGTGCCAACTTTTTAAAAATCTATAATTAAAGGCAACCAGCCGGTTTTAGTTGGGCTGATTAAAGGATAGCGACAAATGAATGCACCTAATTGGCACAGTTCTGCTTGGCAGTGCACCGCTTTGGCACATAGGCAATGGGGACTTGAAGGTATAGCACTAAATTTAGGGCATAAAAAAAGGCGAGCCAGTGGCTCGCCTCTCTCAGTTGTTACTAATCAGAGATTAGATAGCAACGATGTTCTCTGCTTGCAGGCCTTTTTGACCTTGAGTCACAGTGAACGATACTTTTTGGCCTTCGACGAGAGTCTTGAAGCCGTCACCAACGATAGCGCTGAAGTGAGCGAAGACATCGGGGCCAGACTCTTGCTCGATGAAGCCAAAGCCTTTAGATTCGTTGAACCACTTAACAGTTCCAGTAGTAGTAGACATAATAATTTCCTGTTTAAACAAAAGTTTTCATGCTTTGGCCAGACAACCCGACCGCAGCGGTTACGCTAGAAGTGACGCTATAGATGTTTAACAGGCCGAAATTCAACAACCGGAACCTACTGCTAACCTTTACTGCTGATTAACTTTGTATGCACATATATAAAGCTTACTTTCAAGCACCCACAAGTATACGCTGCTGACAACTATAAGCAATGACTATTTTACTGCCCTGATAGGGTGCTCAATCTAGCTCGGCCAACAGCTGGCGGCTAATGATCACTCGCTGTATCTCACTGGTCCCCTCATAAATAGTCGTAATGCGCGCATCGCGCGCCATCCGCTCTACCGGGTATTCGGCACTGTAGCCGTTGCCACCCAATAACTGTATTGCGGTGTAACAAGCCTCGTTGGCCTTTTCACTGGCAAACAGTTTTGCCATGGAGGCCTGCATGGCAAAGTCTCGGCCCTGCTCTTTGACCCAAGCCGCCTGCAGCACTAATAAACGCGCCGCTTCTAGCTCTGTATAGCGGTCGGCCAACTGCCACTGTAGACCCTGAAAATCACTGAGTTTGCGACCAAACTGCTCGCGCTCGACGATATAACTGCGCGCGTAATCTAACGCTGCACTTCCGACACCCAGCGCCAGCGAAGCGATGCCAATACGGCCACCGGCGAGTTCGCCCATAGCAATAGCGAAACCTCGGTTCAGCTCTCCCAACAGAGCCGTATCGCCGACCCAGCAATCTTCAAACGTCACCTGGTTGGTGGCAGAGCCGCTCTGGCCCATTTTGTGTTCGCGTTTTGCCACTGAGACGCCAACGGTAGACGCCTCAACCAAGAAGCAACTGATCCCCTTGCCCCGCGGTGCATCGGGATCGGTAACCGCCCAAACAATGAATACACCGGCATACTCAGCGCTGGTAATCCAGACTTTAGCTCCGTTCAGCCGCCAACCCTCACCATCGCGAGTGGCTCTGCAGCGCATCGAGGCCGGATCGGAACCGGCACTGCTCTCTGTTAAACAGAATCCGGCAGCTGAGTACTCACCAGAGCAAATTTTGGGTAGGTAGTGGTTCTTCTGTTGCTCACTGCCACACGCCTGAATAATCTCAGCGGCCATATTGGTCACAGAGACAGTCACTGCTGTCGCTGCGCAGCCGCGCGCCAACTCAGTCAGTGCCAGACTAAAGCCAACGACTCCAGCTTCACTGCCGCCGTATTGGCTATCGATATTGAGACCCATAAAGCCGATATCGGCCAACTGTTTGAGTCGAGCTAAAAAATGCTGCTTTTCACCCTCTGGGTTTTGATCGAGTGCCGCTGCATTCGGAGCCAGATATTGTTGTGAAAAACGCGCAGCACTGTCTTGAATAAAACGCTGCTCTTCGGTCGCGGAGAAATCCATAGAATTGACCTTATTCTTGAAAGAGGTTGCTGAGAGTGGTTATTGAGCTATCAGCTGTATTAAAACGAAGGGCGCCACGACTACTGCCCAGTGCTCGGCGTCAGTGTCAACCCAAGCTGCAGCACTTTGATCATCAACCGGCGCCACGGTACCGTCGCCCAGCCAATCTTTGACTTGTTGCGCACTGTCGGTGTGAAACGCCTCGGCCACTGCTACTAAATCTGCACCCTCAGCAACAGTCAAGACATTACCTGCCGCGTAGTGGCGCTGCAGCTCTATCCAGCCGATTTTGGCTGTCTCGCGGTTGAGTTTGGCGCGCACCTCGTTCATTTACACGCCGCGCCACTGGCTGAAATTTTCTAGCAGCTGCAAGCCCGCGGCGGCACTTTTTTCTGGATGAAACTGCACTGCAAAGAGGTTGCCTTGAGCAACTGCCGCAACAAAATCTACCCCGTATTGGCAGTGCGCAGCGACACAGTCGCTCTCGGCGACTGGTAGGTAGTAGCTGTGGACAAAGTAGAAGCGCTCATGTTGCTCAATACCCTGCCAGATTGGGTGCTGATCGTGTTCCACCTGGCTCCAGCCCATGTGCGGGACTTTGAGCTTGTTGCCACTATCGTCGACAGCCGCTTGGAATTTATGAAACGCTCCGGGCAGCAGACCAAGACAGTCAGAGCCGCCATTTTCATCGCTGCGCTGCATCAGCGCTTGCATACCTACACAAATTCCCAGTACCGGTTTTTCTGCGATCGCCTTAGTTAAAATTCGGTCAAAGCCCAGACGCAATATTTCGCTCATACAGTCGCGGATAGCACCGACACCGGGGAAGATAATCCGATCTGCGCTATCGGCAACCGCAGCCTCGGCAGTAATCACCACATCGCAATCGGGTGCGACTGTTTTAACTGCATTGGCAACCGAATGTAGGTTGCCCATACCGTAATCCAGTATGGCGATTTGACTCTGGCTCACAGCGAACCTTTGGTCGAGGGCATGATCCCTGCCATGCGGCTATCCGCCTTTGCTGCCATACGCAAAGCGCGACCAAACGCTTTAAAAATAGTCTCTATCTGGTGGTGAGCATTGGCACCGCGCAAGTTGTCGATGTGCAGGGTAACCAGTGCATGGTTGACAAAACCGTGGAAGAATTCGGAGACTAAATCGACATCAAAACTGCCGACATGGCTGCGCACAAAATCGGCGTTGAGGATCAAGCCTGGGCGCCCTGAAAAGTCCAAAACCACTCGCGACAGCGCCTCGTCCAGCGGCACATAGGCACTGCCGTAACGATTAATACCTTTTTTGTCGCCGATGGCTTGCGCAAATGCCATACCCAAAGTAATGCCGATATCTTCGACCGTGTGGTGGTCATCAATTTCAACATCGCCCTGCGCTTCAATAGTAATATCAATTAAACCGTGGCGAGCAATCTGGTCGAGCATATGGTTCAAAAATGGCACTGGGGTATTAAGTTGCGCAGCGCCGCTGCCATCTAAATTAATGGTAATGGTGATTTGTGATTCCAGCGTATTGCGTGTCACTGTTGCTACGCGCTCGGTAGAGGCAACCATATTTTGCTCCGATAGATTATTTAACAACGCATTATAGCTCTAACCTAGCGGCGCGGAAATCACTACATAACGTTGTTACATTTTCAGCTAAGTTTGCTAATATCTAATTATGGCTCACAGACTCAACAACAGCACTTTTTTACGCGCATGCAAACGTTCTACGCTAATCTTTTTAGCGCTATTACTTTTGGCTCTGGCGCCGCTGGCGTTAAGCCATGTCGATCCAGCCCACCTGCACATAGATGACAGTTCAAACCACTGTGAACTCTGTTTAAGCCAAGGCGCATTAGCCAGTGTTACCGAAGCAGAGATCTTTAAAGCTCCCTTTCTCTGTGTTGCACCACCCTTAGCATCTACCCAACACTACGCTAAGTGCACTCCATTACAGTCACCTATCCGCGGCCCACCCTCTCTATTCAACTGATCTAAAGTTCTGCTACTGCCGGCCTCGCTGCTCGGCAATTTTTTTTGTTCTGGCTCTGTGCTCTGGTACAGGGCGAGTTTTGTATATGAGAGAAAATTATGTTGATTAACTCTAACCGTCAGCGGTTGAAAAACTGTAAGCCAACTCAATCGCGCAAAAGCGCGTTCGCTTCTGCACTACTGGCTGTGTCCAGCCTGCCCACTATGGCTGCCGAACCATTGCAAGAGGTGGTCATATCGGCTTCTCCGCACCAACGCAGTGTCGACCAAATCGCCGGTAACGTCTCAGCACTCAGTGGCGACCAGCTTGCCCAAGCCAATCGCTCCAGTCTTGGCGCCACACTGGCTGGCCAAGTGGGCATCAGCAACAGCTCTTTTGGCCCTGCCTCTGGGCACCCCGTTGTGCGCGGCCAAAGCGGCAAACGTCTGGCGATACTCAACAACTCAATGGCAAGCAGCGACGCTTCGGCATTGAGCAGTGATCACTCCAACGCTTTCGATACCTTAATGCTTGATCGTATTGAAGTCATTCGCGGACCGGCCACTCTACGCTATGGACCTGGTGCGATTGGTGGGGTGATCAACCTTATCGACAACCGCATTCATCCGCAGTCGCTTGCAGAAATTGAAGGCGCTCTAGATATGCGCTATGCCAGCAATGGCGACCTGGGCAGTTTGGCCGGCCGTTTGGATGGCGGTAATGGTCGCCATACACTGCATCTCGATGGTGCCCACAGCAACAGCAATGATCTGGAAATCTCAGGCCGTGCAAACAACGATGACCTAGAGCAACCCACAGGCATACTCGAAAATAGCGCCTACGACATGAGTTCGCTGGGCTTTGGCTACAGCTTTCACCGAGGCGATACACTGTGGGGGTTTAGCGCTAACAGCCTGAACCAACGCTACGGTATACCTGGTGAGCATTTGCATCTTGGTGAAGAACATCATGACGATGAGCACGATGAGCACGATGAGCATGGTGACGAGGAGCGAGTAGAGATCACTCTACAACGCACAACGCTCAACGGCCGCTGGCGCTATGATCATGATGGTGCGCTCTGGCAGCAGTTCTCAAGCGATATTCAATACAGTGACTATCGCCACACCGAGTGGGGAGTTAGTGAAGAGGCTCGATATAATGAAGCGCGTTTTGATATCGAACAATTCAACTGGCGCAGTGAGGCTCTTTATCAACGCAGTAAACAACATCAGGGAGCAGTGGGTATCCAGCTAGAGCGCAAAAATAGCGCTGTAATCGCAGAGCAGCCAATAACGCCCGACAGCACTGCCGACTCCGGCGGTATTTTTTGGCTGGGCGAGTGGCAGCGCAATGACTTGCGCGTCGAGCTAGGTAGCCGTCTGGATTGGCAGCGCATTGACGCCGAGGGGTTTTCTAAACGCACTGATAACACGCTGTTTAATACCAGTGCTGCTCTCATCTATGGTTCGGAAAAAAGTGGCTGGAGTTCGCCAATTATCGCTCTGCGAGTAGATCGTAGTGAGCGTGCACCAACGGTTGAAGAGCTCTATTCTGATGGTTACCACGCCGCCACTAGCGCGGTTGAACTCGGCAGTAATGACCTGGACAGTGAGCGCGCTTTGAGTGGAGAGCTCAATGCGAGATGGGCTTGGCAGGCTAACCATGATCGCACGGTGGAATTTGAAGCAACTATCTATCGCAATGAGTTTAGTCGTTTCACTTATCTCTCGGCACTCGCTGATGACAGTGGCTGGCAACGCTTTAGTGTCGACAGTGACAGCTGCAGTGCGGCTCTGAGCAATTTTGATGACAGTCTAGAGCACTTTGAGGAGGCACCGCTCTGCTACCAGTATGATCAGCAGCCAGCTTCTTTTCAGGGGATAGAGCTAGAGCTGGCTGTACCGATTGCTAAACACCACCAACTGGTGCTGCAAGCTGATCGTGTCCGCGCCAAACTCGATGACGGTTATGCCGTACCGCGAGTACCAGCCGATTCTGCCACCTTGAGTTGGCAGAGCAACTACGATCAGTGGGCCTGGAATGCTGCGCTAGAACGAGTAAAGTCACAAAATCGTGTCGGGCGAGCAGAGAGCACTACGACAGGTTATACCGCACTCTCACTGGGAGTGAACTACCAGTGGCAACAGTTCAACTGGGGGCTATCGGTAGACAATCTCACTGATGAAGAGATACGCAATGCCAGCTCAGCTATTCGCAACTTGGCACCTGAGAGCGGTCGCACAGTAGTGCTCTCACTGCGCTACACTATCGACTAAGGCCGAGCCTCTGGTTGGCAGTGGCTCGCCAACCAGAGGTGATGCTATGAAAAGCCTAAGTAAAGTTATTATTGCCACAGTTGCCGCGTTAGCTGTTGCCATCGCGGCGCTGTCGGCACTGGTCTCACAACTCAACCTCTCAGAGCAGCTCGAACAACTTGCTGCCAAACAGGGCTACCAACTCAAAGTGGCCGGTGATATTGGTTGGAGCGTTTGGCCAGCACCGCGCGTCACTCTCAGCGAAATTACATTTTCAGACTCGGCTGATCCACAACAGGCCAATCTGCGCGCAGAGATCACCAATCTTAGCGTAGCCGCTGATTGGCAACAGTTAGTCAGCGGTCAACTCGGGCTAGACACCATTGCAATCGATGGTGCTGACATCGCAATCAATAACTTTGCTGCACTAGCGGCGATGGGTGGCACCTCTAAAAGCACGTCCAGCGAACCATCCTCTTCGGCAAACAGCAGCCTCAATATTAACCATATTGATATCACCAATAGTTCGATCACAGCACCTCTAGCCGGTCATACAACCACTGTTGAGATCGAGGGGAGGTTGCAGCTAAGCGAACAGGTAGGCGCCATACAGGCCGTAGCTAATGAACAAACTGCAGTCAATGGCCAACTAGCCATAGATCTAGAGTGGCGCGACAGCGGTAGGGCTAAAGTTAGCTTACACGATGCCCAACTCAACATAGGCCTTCTCAGTGGTGCTCAACCGCTATGGATTGAGCAGCTGCAAGCTCAACTTGATGTATCCAGTAACGCTATTACCCTTGATTCACTCACAGGCAACTTAGGCGGTGGAAAAATTGAAGCCAATGGACACGCCGATATCACAACAGACAGCACCACGTTCACCGCAAAAAGCCAGCTGCTGCAGCTCTCTATTGAACCTCTGTTAGCCAGCCAACAAAGCGATCTGCCACTGGCTGGATTTATCAATTTTACGGGCGACTGGAGTGGCACAATACCGTTAGCTAGTAGTGGCAGTCCCTCTCTGCTCACTGTGGTCAGTGGCCGTGGACAGCTCAACAGTGAGGCCCTACTGTTTACAGCCACCAACTTAGAGCGCGATTTCTGCAGTGCTGCAACACTGCTCGAGGGTAAGTCACTAAGCAAGCAGCGTGCAGTTACCACTAACCAGAGCGCACAAACTGAGCTTCAAGATATCAGCGCTAATTGGCAGCTTAGTCAGGGTAAATTATTTTTAAGCGATATTGCCGGTGGCACTGACGCACTTTCACTGCAGGGCGACGGCAACGTAGAGCTGACCAAACAGCGCTATCAACTGGATTTTTCTGCCACTCTGGACAGCGTCGTTGCCAACAGCCGCGGATGCGATGTCAGTGACAAACTCGCCGACCGACCATTACCATTTACCTGCAAAGGCAACTACTCAGATCAGCCCAGCCAGAGTTGCAGCCTCGATCAGCGCGTAGTCAGGCAACTACTCAAAACTAAATTACTAGAAACATTGCAGCGCAAACTAGAAAAAAATAGCGATAACGCACTCTCTCCACTGCTGGACAAACTTTTCCAGTGAGTGCCACTGCAGATAATATTGATACCGAACTTGCCGTCACCTTTAGCGAGCGTGTGCTAGCGTGGTCTAGCCACAGCGGCAGGCACGATCTACCCTGGCAGAAGAGTATTACGCCCTACCGCGTCTGGGTCTCAGAGATTATGCTGCAGCAGACGCAAGTGAATACTGTAATCCCCTATTTCGAACGTTTTATGCAGAACTTTGCCACTGTCGCGAAATTGGCTGCAGCACCTATTGACGAGGTATTACATCTCTGGACTGGGCTTGGCTATTACGCCAGGGCCCGCAACCTGCACAAAGCGGCTCAACTGATCACTAATCAATACGATGGTCGTTTCCCTGAGAGCGTCGAGCTACTCGAACAGCTCCCCGGTATCGGCCGCTCTACTGCTGGCGCTATCGTCTCTATTGCACACGGCCAGCGCGCCGCAATACTCGACGGCAACGTCAAGCGAGTTTTGGCTCGACATCGTGCGGTAGCCGGCTGGCCCGGCACTACCGCTGTTCATAAAGCACTTTGGCAAGTTAGCGAAACACTGACACCCCAAAAGAGCAGTGGCGCTTACAGCCAAGCCATGATGGACCTCGGAGCCACGCTCTGCACTCGCAGCAAGCCCAACTGTTATCACTGCCCAGTCAATGTCGACTGCATTGCCCATTCAACCGAAACTGTCGCCGACTACCCCGGCAAAAAACCGAAGAAAAAATTACCTGTCCGCAATGCGATCTTCGCACTCATCCGCAATCAGCACGGCGAGGTACTGCTGCAGCGCAACCCTCCCACCGGTCTGTGGGGTGGACTGTGGGTGCCGCCGCGCTGTGAAGCTATCGAGCAACTCCCTGCACTTATAGAAGAGCTCGGCTTTACGCTAAACAGTTCCCATTTCGGCCCCCAACAGCGACACACTTTTAGTCACTATCACCTCGACTACCGTGTCGCAGACGTCAATGCCGACTACTGTGGACAGCAGGTGGCCGACAACAGTGACCAAGTTTGGTATAACATAGACACTCAATCAGAACTGCTCGGGTTACCCGCCCCTGTCGTGAAAATGCTCAAAACTGCCGCACTGACAACCGATTAACAAAGAGGACACTATGGCCAGAACTGTGATGTGCAAAAAACTCAAACGCGAACTCCCCGCACTCGACCAGCCGCCCTTTCCAGGCCCTAAGGGCGAAGAAGTATTTAACCATGTTTCAAAAGAAGCTTGGCAGTTATGGATGGCGCACCAGACAACCCTCATCAATGAGATGCGTCTGAATATGATGGATATGACCGCACGCACCTACCTGGCTGAACAGCGCGATAAATTTTTCTCCGGCGAAGAAGTAGACCAAGCGGAAGGCTACGTCGCGCCCAGCGAGTAAATTTACAAATTTCCTATCTCCAGCCTTGACGAACTGGCGCGCGGACGGTTTAATACGCGCCTTATTTGAGGCAGCACAACTACCTCACAAGTTTTGCCCAGATAGCTCAGTTGGTAGAGCAGGGGATTGAAAATCCCCGTGTCGGTGGTTCGATTCCGCCTCTGGGCACCATAAAAACAAGCCTCGTCCATAGGATGGGGCTTTTTTTTGGCCAAGGCTGGATGAGAACCAGCGCTTGGTTCGACAAAACACGAAGAGCGTTTTGGACACCGCAGGCGCCCGCAGGCGCCCGCAGGGTGCCAAACCGCCACAGCGGATTGGCATCATTCCGCTGACCCTACCTGAATAAGCCTCGTCCATAGGACGGGGCTTTTTTTGTGGCCAAGGCTGGATGAGAACCACCGCTTGGTTCAACAAAACGCGCACAGCGTTTTGGACGCCGCAGGCGCCCGCAGGGTGCCAAACCGCCAGAGCGGATTGGCATCATTCCGCCGACCCTAACAATTGACATCCCGCCCGCAGGGTGCCAAACCGCCACAGCGGGTTGGCATCATTCCGCCGACCCTAACAATTGACATCCCGCCCGCAGGGTGCCAAACCGCCAGAGCGGATTGGCATCATTCCGCCGACCCTACCAATTGACATCGCGCCCGCAGGGTGCCAAACCGCCACAGCGGATTGGCATCAATCCACTTACAGAGAGGCAGAGCTTCATTCACAGCGCTACTTTTTTATAACTGCCTGATATTGCAATAAAAACCTAGTTTAGTTAAATTGCGCGCTGTTTCTGGCCGAGCAACTTATCTAGACAACTAAAATGACTGACAGGGGCCAGAGCTGTACAGTCAAAACAAGCCCCGAAGGAATTCAAAATGTTGCGCAAATTACTCGCACTGCCACTGCTGGCACTCTCCACACAAAGTTTAGCTACTGTCATTGTTCAAGGGCTCAACGAAGAGCTGGAGGGCTGGACTTTAAAGCTAGCGGGCTCTTACGCTGAGACCACGGGCAAGACCGAAAAGACTGTTTACGGCGCCAACTACTCTACCGAGTACAACAACGGCCTCAATCAATTTCGCTCACACGGTGGCCTCGCTTATAACGAGACCAACGGCAACGATGTAACTGACAACAAATTGGTACATTTACGCTACGTTCGCAAAGAGTTGGTTGGTCCATTGCGCGGTGAAACTTTTTATCAAAACCAGGCGAACGATGTAAATTTGGTTGCTGAGCGCGAACTGATTGGTGGCGGCTTGAGTTACCGCGATTTAAACGAGCAACTTAGCTACCATGTGATGGTAGGTGTCATGAACGAAAAAGAAGAGCACCTTACCGATGCAACCCTGAATCGCGATGTCGACCGTATGACACTCTCCACGCAGTTACAGTGGACGTTTAAGAGCAACAACAAACTCAACGTTGTCATATACCATCAGCCCAATCTGAGTGATTTTGACGACTACAGAACTACACTGGAGAGCAGCTTGATTGTGCCCCTGGGAGAGCGCACCGATGTGAATTTTTCTTACTCAAACAATATGAATACAACACCGTTTGAAAATATTCCCAAACGCGCCACTCAATTTGAGACCAGTATTTCTTACCGATTCTAAACAGATTACCAAAATCAAAAAACGCCCGACAGAGAGCTGTCGGGCGTTTTTTTTTGCCGCCTAATTAATCTGACTACCGCCTAACATAGCACCCACCCATGCACTCTGTTGACGACTTTCCAGCGCCAGCTTGAGCATAATGGTGAGCGGCACCGACAGCAGCATACCGACAGGGCCGAGCACCCAACCCCACAACAGCAGCGACAGGAAAATTACCAGCGGCGAAAGGTTGAGGCCGCGGCCCATTACTCTGGGCTCAATCAGGTTGCCCATAACAAAATTGACCGCTAAATAACCGCTGGCCGCCATAACCGCACCGCTGACACCCAGCTGTAATAGTGCCAGCAGCACTGCGGGCACGGCGGCAATCAGCGAGCCGACATTGGGGACAAAGTTGAGCAGAAAAGCCAGCAGCCCCCACATCACTGCGTAGTCGACACCCAGCAACCAGAGCCACAGCCAGATAACAATGCCTGTCGCTAAACTGATCAGACTTTTAAGCGCCATATAGGAGTTAACACTGCGGGCGAAGGAGCGCAGTGAGGCCACACCGGCAGCAGAGCCGCCGGAGCGCTCGAGCTTATCGATAAAGCTCTGGTCCTCGGCCAGAATAAATACCACCAGCAGCAGGATTAGCAAGCCATTAGTGAGCGCGTTGCCCAGTGAAGAGAGCGTATTGGCGACCATTTTAAACAATGCGCTGGGGTCAAACAGCGTCTGCCACTGGGACTGGTCGAGCACTATACCGTACTGGGCAAGTGCAGCGACTAAGCTGCTGCTGAGGGTTTCAAACTGTGAACCATAAGTGGGCAGCGCTAAGCGAAAATCACTAATCGCAGCACTGACTACCGCCGCCACCATCATAGTGATGACAATAACCAGACCTATCAATAAGGCGATGGCTAACGGTGCGGGAAAACGTTTAGCTTTAAGCCAGCGCAGCGGTGGCGAAAGAATCATCGCAGTAAAAACGGCCAAAAGCATCGGTACGATTAGTTCAGCTGCCACTCGCAAACCGGCAATAATCACCACCGCTGCAGCAGCACCCAGCAGCGCCACCAACCAGCTGGCGTAGCGTGTAGACTGGCTATTTTCAGCACCACCGACAACATTCTCTGCGCTCTCGATCAGCGCTGGCAGCGACGGCGTTATTTGCGGGTCAGTTGAACTCTGTTCGCTCATTATCTGTACTCTTGTTAAGAAGACTCACTTAAGCGTTTTATGGCCGCCAGCTGTTCGTGCAGCTGGCACTCACCCAGCGGAGTAAACCGCACCGGATTACTGCCAGCAATCATCTCATGCTCGGCTATAGAGACCAACTGGCAGCGCAACTGCTCGAGCTGGTCATTGTGGTGGATCATAAAGCTGGCCAGCACGTCCCAGTCGCTCGGGCTGGCACTGCCCTGTAAAGTTTGCCCAATTAACGCGGTGAGGTTTTTTTCATCGACACGGTAATTGGGCACGCCAAACCAGTAAAACCCGAGCAGCGCGACAGCAATCACAGCAGTGGTGAGCAATAGCGTAATAATAAAAGTCACGCTGTCACCAACAGATGAATGGCCACCAGCAGAGTTACCGCAACAATAAGCGGCTGCACCCAGGCGGCGCCGCGTTTAATGACCATATTAGAGCCGAGCCTGGCGCCAATAATCTGCGCACTGCCCATGGCCAACGCGAGCGTCCAGTTAACCTGGCCGGCGACAATAAACAGCAGAGCCGAGCTGCCGTTGATAGTGAGAATCAGAATTTTGGTCTCGGCGGTGGCGCGCACCAAATTGCGCCCGGCCAAACTGACCAGCAAAAATGGCAGTATTGAGCCGCTGGCCGGGCCAAAAAAACCGCCGTAAAAACCCATTGGTAGACCAGCGGCGAGTGCAAATACCTTTGGGCTTAGCCGCGCTGCGCGCGACTCTGAGAGTGCTGGTTTAACTAAAAAATAGAGTGCAATGCCAATCAGCAGTAGCGGCAACAGCTGCGCCAGCTGGCTGCCATCCAGCCGCTGCACCGCCAACGTGCCGACAACGCTGCCCAGCAGGACCGCCGGCAACAGCCAAGCAATTGCCGCGAAGTGGATATGTCCGCGACGGAAGAAGTTCCAACTCGAGGAGAGCGTACCCATGGCGCTTTGCACTTTATTAGTCGCCAAAGCCGCAAGCGGAGGCAAGCCGGCCCATAGCAACAGCGGCAGGGTTAACAAACCACCGGCACCTGCCATCGAAGAGATAAAGCCGGCAAAGAAAGCTACCGCAACTAACAGCGCTAGCAGCTCACCCTCCACGCTAGAACTGATCCGGCTTTTTGCCCGCATAGGGCATGAAGCGCTGTTTGATCGCGGCAATATCGCTGTCATTCTCACCGCTGGGGGTAAACTGCTCGCCAATCACAATACACTTGGAGGGGAAGTCGAAGCCGGCCAGCACTATTTGGCAGTCGGCCGCTGCGGTAATGCGCAAAAAACCGCTCTTCCATTTTTCAACTTTTTTGCGAGTGCCCTCTGGCGCCATGGCAAAGGCGATACTGCCCTCGCGCTCGGCTAGCTTTGCGACATCAGCTATTAAACTAGCGGGGTTTTCACGATTGACCGGGATACCACCCAGCCAACGCATGAAACTGCGCGTACCGAAGAAAAAAATAGTGTGTTTGCCCAACCATCGCACCTGGCAGTCCATCTTTAAAATGGCCGCCATCCCCCAGACAAAGTCCCAGTTGGAGGTGTGCGGTGCAGCGCACAACATCATGCGTGGCAGATCGGGTACCTCACCGACTACGCGCCAACCACCAAGGTGTAAGATCGCGCCACCCAACCACTGCGCAAAGCGGCCGCGGCCGGCGCGCAGATTGTTAGGAATGTCCTCGGGGACAATGTCGGGATAGCTCTGCCAAGGCTGCATTGACGTCTCTCGCTAGTGTTCGCGCGTGGCGCTGAAGGTAATCTCCTCGTGACGCTCTTTTACCAGCGACAGGTTGACCCGGGTGGGCGCCAAATAGGTGAGATGGCCGCCGCCGTCGATGGCGAGGTTGTCTTCAGCTTTATCGCGGAATTTATCCAGTGTGCGCTGGTCTTTGGCGGTCGTCCAGCGCGCGGTATAGACGTTGACCGGTTCGTAGATCGCCTCAACACCGTACTCCTCTTTGAGACGGTATGCGACCACCTCAAATTGCAGCTGACCCACGGCACCGACGACAATGTCGTTGTTACGCATAGGGAAAAATACCTGAGTACTGCCCTCCTCTGAGAGCTGGCGAATGCCATTTTGTAGCGCTTTCATTCTCATCGGATCGCGCAGACGGATGCGCTTGAAAAGCTCCGGCGCAAAGTGCGGGATACCGGTAAATTTTAGATTTTCGCCATCGCTGAAGGTATCGCCGATGGCGATAGAGCCATGGTTGTGCAGGCCGATAATATCGCCGGCAACCGCCTCTTCTACAGAGATGCGCTCGCCCGCTTTAAAGCTAAATGCGTCACTGACACGGACATCTTTGCCAATCCGCACTTGGCGCATTTTCATCCCCTTCTGGTAGCGCCCCGAACAAATGCGCATAAAGGCGATTCGGTCGCGATGCTTAGGGTCCATGTTGGCTTGGATTTTAAATACAAAACCACTGAAGCCTGACTCGTTCGCCTCTACCTCGCGAAGCTCGCTGGCGCGCGGCTGTGGCGGCGGCGCCCAGCGAACAAAGTCGTCGAGCATTTCGCGCACACCAAAGTTACCCAGTGCCGTACCAAAAAACACCGGCGTCAGTTTGCCGGCGGCAAATGCCTCGATATCAAATTTGTGGGTCGCTTCGCGGACCAGTTCTAACTCTTCGAGAACATCATCAACGTAGTCGCCAAGGGCTGCCCGCGCCTCTGCCGACTCTAGCCCCTTGATCTGAATATCATCCATCAAGGTGTGGCCTTTACCTTGCACAAAAACATGAATGGTATCGGTGTAGAAGTTATAGACACCGCGAAACCCACGCCCCATACCGATAGGCCAGTTGATTGGCGCAGCTTCAATGTTAAGTACGCTCTCTATCTCATCGAGCAACTCAATCGGTTCGCGAATATCGCGATCCATTTTGTTCACAAAAGAGATGATTGGGGTATCGCGCAAGCGGCAGACATCCATCAGTTTAATGGTGCGCGCCTCGACCCCTTTGGCACCATCGATGACCATCAGCGCAGAGTCTACGGCAGTCAGGGTGCGGTAGGTATCTTCCGAGAAGTCCTCGTGGCCGGGGGTATCGAGCAGGTTAACGGTACAATCGCGGTAGGGAAACTGCATCACCGATGAGGTGACCGAAATGCCGCGCTCTTTCTCCATCGACATCCAGTCTGAGGTGGCGTGGCGATCGCTCTTGCGGCCCTTAACGGTGCCGGCCACCTGAATAAGATTACCCAATAGCAGCAGCTTTTCGGTGATGGTGGTTTTGCCCGCATCAGGGTGGGAGATGATAGCAAAAGTTCGCCTTTTACCCACATCACTCTCTAAATGGCTATCGCCCATAATTTTTAACTCTAGTTATCTGGATGCAACGCAGCCGCGTTGACAAGGAATACAACTGAAGGATATTTTAACTAAAGCGATGCCAGATTGCTGGACAAATAACCGGGCGATCCAAGCTATTATCGACAATAGAGCTACTTATGTATTAGCGCGCTAACGTGAGGAGCGAAATATTTCCACCAGCTCTAAAGCCGCGGCGGTGGCGGGCAGCTGGCCGGCCACCACTTTAGCTTCAATGGTGGGCAAGGCTTGTTTAACGCGCGGGTCACTGCGCAGATCAGTCAGCAGGCTCTCGCCCATCTCGCTCCACATCCAGCTGCGCGCCTGCTCAGCGCGGCGTTTGGCCAAGGCACCCTGTTCATGCATAGCGGCGTAAAAAGCTTGTATCGCCTCCCACACGGCATCGATCTGTTGATTGTGCAGTGCCGAACAGGCGAGCGCCTGTGGCCGCCACTGGGCGCTGCGCGACTGCATAAAGTGCAGCGCTGAACGGTAGTCAGCCAGAGTTTGTTGGGCCGTATTAAATTGATCGCCATCGGCTTTATTGACCACGACTAAATCGGCCAACTCCATAATGCCGCGTTTAATACCTTGCAGTTCATCACCGCCACTGGGCAGCAATAGAAGCATAAACAGATCGGTCATATCGGCTACCGCCGTCTCTGACTGGCCGACACCGACTGTTTCAATTAGTACCACATCAAACCCGGCCGCCTCACACAACAGCAGTGATTCGCGCGTGCGGCGAGTCACCCCACCGAGTGTTTTACCTGCCGGCGAAGGGCGGATGAAGGCGTCCGGATTGAAAGCCAGAGTCTGCATACGGGTCTTATCGCCGAGGATAGAGCCGCCAGATAACGCCGAGGTAGGATCTACCGCCAACACTGCGACACGGTGACCAGAGTCGATAAGCGAGCTGCCGAACGCTTCGATAAACGTCGATTTGCCCACCCCCGGCACACCTGAAATACCGATACGTGAAGCACCTCCGGTATGTGGCATAACCGCCGCCAACAGCTCTAGAGCGGCGCGGCGGTGATCCGGATGAGTGGACTCCACCAACGTTATACCCTTGGCCAGCGCACGCCGGTTGCCGGCAATAATATCTGCGGCCAATTGCTGCGGGTCTTGGGTAGGCAAAGTCACAGGCAGTTACTCGAATTCGAGGATAATTTGATCGACCATCAAACTGTCGCCCACTGCGGCCGATACTTTGGAGACCGTGCCCGCTTGCAGTGCGCGCAAGCTGTTCTCCATCTTCATGGCTTCGATAACCGCTAGCTCTTGCCCCTCTTCGACTTTGTCACCCACTGCGACGTTGAGCTTAACCAGCAAACCGGGCATCGGCGAAAGCAAAAATTTAGAGAGATCAGGCGGCACTTTTTCCAGCATATGCGCACTGAGCTTAGCAGTCAGTGGCGAAAGCACCAGTGCATCGACGGTAGCACCGCGGTAAAAGAGCTGATATCCAGACCCTTTACGCTCTACCTGTACGGTTAACTCGCGGCCATTAATGGTGGCGAAAAATAGCGGATCTCCCAGATACCACTCTGACTCAACATGGTAGTCAGTGCCGTCGAGGTGCACTAAAAAGCCTTCATCAGTGAGCTCTACAGCGACGCTGTGCTGGAGACCGTTAGCGGCCACTACCCAGTGGTTGGGCACCACACACTCGTGGCCGGCCATCTGTCCGGAAAGCATGCCTGAGCGCTCGCGGTAAAATTGGTGCACTGCTGCAGCGACAACGATAAATACTTCTGGTTCGTCTTGTGGCACTAAATCGGCACTGAAGCCGTCGGGGTATTCGTCGGCAATAAAGTTAGTGGTTAATTCACCGGCAATAAAGCGCGGGTGAACCATCAGTGCATTGAGAAAGCTAATATTGTGGCTGACACCGCGAATATAGTAGGCGTCTAACGCGCCGACCATGCGTTGGCAGGCTTCGGCGCGATCGTTTCCATAGGTAATTAGTTTAGCGATCATGGGGTCGTAGAACATCGATACTTCACCGCCCTCATAGACGCCAGTATCGACTCGAATACCCTCGCCAACTGGCGGTTGGTATCCCACTAAGCGACCGGTGGAGGGCAAGAAGTTACGGAACGGATCCTCTGCATAAACGCGAGTTTCAATCGCCCAACCATTTAGCTGCACATCAGCTTGGTCGAGGGGCAGCTGCTCACCGGCGGCAACACGAATCATCAACTCAACTAGATCCTGGCCGGTGACCAATTCGGTAACCGGGTGTTCAACCTGCAGACGGGTATTCATCTCCAGAAAGTAGAAGTTCATATCGGCGTCGGCGATAAACTCAACGGTACCGGCCGATTGGTAATCTACCGCGCGCGCCAAGGCACAAGACTGCTCGCCCATTTTGCGGCGCACCTCTTCAGTCAAAAAGGGCGACGGAGCCTCCTCAATCACCTTTTGGTGGCGGCGCTGAATCGAGCATTCGCGCTCACCGAGATAGACCACATTACCGTGGCCATCGGCAATGACTTGGATTTCGATATGGCGCGGCTGTTGAATGTATTTTTCGATGAAGACGCGGTCGTCGCCAAAGCTTGAACGCGCCTCGTTGGTCGCGCGCTCGAACCCGTCCAGACACTCCTCGCGGTTAAACGCCACCCGCATACCCTTGCCACCGCCGCCGGCAGAGGCTTTGAGCATGACCGGATAACCTATCCCCTCAGCAATTTCAGCGGCCTCGGCGGCATCTTTAACTACATCGGTATAACCGGGGATGGTATTGACGCCGGCTTTTTCAGCAATAAGCTTAGAGGTGATTTTATCGCCCATCGACTCAATGGCTTTTTTGCCCGGGCCGATGAAGATAATACCGGCCTCATCTAAGGCGTCGCGAAAACGGCTATTTTCAGAGAGAAAGCCGTAACCAGGATGCACCGCGTCGGCGCCGGTCTGCTTGCAGGCGGCAACGATTTTCTCTATTACCAAATAACTCTCTGCCGAGGCCGAAGGGCCAATATGCACTGCCTCGTCAGCTTGCTGTACATGCAGGGCCTCGCGGTCGGCGTCTGAGTAAACCGCCACTGTGGCGATACCCATTTTTTTGGCAGTGGCAAAAACTCTACAAGCAATCTCACCGCGGTTAGCTACTAAAATCTTTTTAATCATATCGGTTGCCTATCTCTATTCTGTTCAGGTCGTGGCCGGCTAACTTACAGCGGTATATTGCCGTGTTTTTTCCACGGATTACTGAGTTCTTTATCGCGCAGCATAGCCAGTGAACGGGCTACCCGTTTGCGTGTGTTGTGCGGCAGAATCACATCGTCGATATAACCGCGTTTACCGGCAATGAACGGGTTGGCAAATTTTTGGCGATACTCTTCGGTGCGCGCCTCAATTTTTTCGGCATCGCCAATATCTTTGCGAAAGATAATCTCAACCGCCCCTTTCGGGCCCATGACAGCGATCTCCGCTTTTGGCCACGCGAAATTAACATCTCCGCGCAAATGTTTAGAGGCCATTACATCGTAGGCACCGCCGTAAGCTTTGCGGGTAATCACAGTTACTTTGGGCACCGTGCACTCGGCGTAGGCGTAAAGTAACTTAGCACCGTGCTTGATAATGCCGCCGTGTTCTTGGCTGGTACCGGGCATAAATCCGGGCACATCGACAAAGGTCAATACCGGAATATTAAAGGCGTCACAGAAGCGGATAAAACGCGCCGCTTTTTTCGAAGCATCAATGTCTAGGCAGCCCGCCAGCACCAGCGGCTGGTTGGCGACTACACCGACAGTAGAGCCCTCGACACGGATAAAGCCGGTGACAATATTGCGCGCATAATTGGGTTGCAGCTCGAAAAACTCTTGTTCATCGGCCACTTTGAGGATCACTTCTTTAATATCGTAGGGCTTGTTGGGATCGTCGGGAACAATGGTATCGAGCGACATTTCGGCGCGCTCGGCGGGGTCTTCACTGGGCCAAACCGGTGGTTTTTCTTTATTGTTGGCCGGCAGGTAGTTAATAAAACGGCGCAGTTTTAGCAGTGCATCGATATCGTTATCAAAAGCCAAATCGGCAACGCCAGACTTTGAGGAGTGAGTAGAGGCACCACCGAGCTCTTCAGCGCTGACTGTTTCATGGGTTACCGTTTTCACTACATCGGGGCCGGTGACAAACATGTACGAGCTATCTTGAACCATAAAGATAAAATCGGTGATAGCCGGCGAGTAAACCGCACCGCCAGCACACGGCCCCATAATCATTGAAATTTGTGGGATAACACCCGAGGCCATGACATTGCGCTGAAAGACATCGGCGTAGCCACCCAGTGAGGCGACACCCTCTTGAATGCGCGCACCACCAGAGTCGTTGAGGCCGATAACCGGTGCCCCGACCTTCATCGCTTGGTCCATCAGCTTACAAATTTTCTCGGCGTGCGCCTCAGAGAGCGAGCCGCCATAAACAGTGAAGTCCTGGCTGAAAACAAATACCAAACGGCCATTGACGGTACCGTAACCGATAACTACGCCGTCGCCGGGGATATGCTCTTTATCCATATCAAAATCGGCACAGCGGTGTTCGACAAACATGTCCCACTCTTCAAAACTACCCTCGTCGAGAAGCAAGTCGACGCGCTCTCGAGCGGTCAATTTACCCTTGGCGTGCTGCGCGGCAATGCGTTTTTCTCCGCCGCCTTGTTTGGCGCGCTCTCTGCGATTTTCGAGTTCATTGAGTATGTTGTTCATAAGCTTTCTCGTATTTTTCTAGTTTGGCAATTAGTTGGGGTTAGCTGCGTCAATCAGCGCTAGCACTTCATCAGCGGCAACCGGGATATTGGTGCCGGGGCCAAAGATGGCCGCCACTCCCTGTTCGCGCAGTGCGGGGTAATCTTTGGGTGGGATAACTCCACCGCAAATCACTAAGATATCGTCAGCACCGGCCGCTTTAAGCTCAGCGATCAGTTGTGGTACCAAGGTCTTGTGGCCAGCCGCTTGCGAGCTAACTCCCACGACGTGCACATCATTTTCGATCGCTTGGCGAGCTGCCTCGGCGGGGGTCTGGAACATCGGGCCAACATCGACATCAAAACCAATATCGGCAAACGCTGTGGCGATCACTTTTGCGCCGCGGTCGTGGCCATCTTGGCCCATCTTAACCACCAGCATACGCGGGCGACGGCCGTGCTGCTGGGCAAAACTATTTACTCGCTGCTGGATCGCCATAAATTCTTCATCTCCTTCATAGGCGGCGCCGTAGACACCGCTGATTGAGCGCTGCTCTGCTTTGTGGCGGCCCCAATGCTTCTCTAATGCATCTGATATCTCTCCGACTGTGGCGCGAGCGCGAGCCGCTTCGACAGCGAGTGCGAGCAGATTGCCCTCGCCGCTCTCGGCGCTGGCACTGAGCGCCTCCAATGCGGCGTTACATGCAGCCACATCGCGCTGTGCACGCAACTTGGCCAGCCGTTCTACTTGGCCGGCGCGCACTGCACTGTTATCAATATCTAAAACTTCAACATCCGGCTCTTCTGCCAACTGGTATTTGTTGACACCGACAATCACCTCTTCGCCGCGGTCGATACGCGCTTGCTTCTGCGCGGCCGCCTCTTCGATACGCAGTTTAGGCATACCCGATTCAACGGCTTTGGTCATGCCGCCGAGCTCTTCTACTTCGTCAATGAGTTTGCGCGCAGCCTGAACTAACTCGTTAGTGAGCGACTCGACATAATAAGAACCGGCCATCGGATCGACCACGTTAGTGATACCGCTCTCCTCCTGAACGACTAACTGAGTATTGCGGGCGATACGCGCAGAGAAATCGGTTGGCAGTGCCAACGCTTCATCTAAGGCGTTGGTGTGCAGCGATTGCGTGCCACCCAAGACTGCAGACATCGCCTCGATAGTGGTGCGCACGACATTGTTATAGGGGTCTTTACTGGTCAAGCTGACACCCGAGGTTTGGCAGTGGGTGCGCAGCATCAGCGACTTTTCACTCTGCGGGGCAAATTTTTCCGCCATCAGTTCAGCCCAGAGGATACGCGCGGCGCGCAATTTGGCGATCTCCATAAAGAAGTTCATACCGATCGCAAAGAAGAACGACAGGCGCGGGGCAAAGCTGTCGACCTCGAGACCGCTGGCAATCGCGGTGCGCACATACTCGATACCGTCGGCGATGGTGAAGGCCAACTCCTGCACGTTGGTCGCCCCCGCCTCTTGCATGTGATAACCCGAGATGGAGATAGAGTTAAATTTAGGCATATTTTCGGCGGTGTAACCGATGATGTCGGCGACAATGCGCATCGACGGTTCCGGCGGGTAAATATAGGTATTGCGCACCATGAACTCTTTGAGAATATCGTTTTGCAGTGTGCCGGCGAGCTGCTCAGGGCTAACCCCCTGCTCTTGCGCAGCCACAATATAATTGGCCATAACCGGCAGTACTGCACCGTTCATAGTCATCGACACCGAGACTTTATCGAGTGGAATACCATCAAAAAGTACTTTCATATCTTCAACGGAGTCGATCGCCACACCGGCTTTGCCGACATCGCCCTCGACACGCGGATGGTCCGAGTCGTAACCGCGGTGGGTTGGCAGGTCGAAAGCCACCGATAAACCCTGTTGGCCGGCGGCTAAATTGCGACGATAAAAGGCGTTGGAAGCCTCGGCAGTCGAGAAGCCAGCATATTGGCGCACTGTCCACGGGCGGCCGGCGTACATTGTCGCTTTGGGACCGCGCATGAACGGAGCTATGCCGGGCAGATTATTTTGATGGGGCAGATCTACCGTGTCGGCAGCGGTGTAAAGTGGTTTGACTGCAATGCCTTCTGGCGTCTGCCAAGTCAAATCCTCGAGCGGCTTACCGCGCAGTTCTTTTTCAGCAAGCTCGCGCCATTGATCCAATTTCTCGTTATTACTCATGATCTATTACTCCAAAACACCTTATCACGGCCACTGTTAGACGCCTGTTAAGTAAGACATGATGAGCTAGCCTAGCGGGTAGGGCTAGGGCTAAATCGATCAAAAATACTCACATTTTTTATCAGATATCACCTAAATCTGCCGAGCAATTGGGTTAGAATAACTAAAAATATCACAAATACTATTGGCAAGCGGTGCGTTGCAAGCGCAATCGGATGCCCTTGGAGGAGTCAATATTGGCCACTATCTGCCACCACCATGTCATCGCCTGCCTACACGCTGTACGCAGTAGCGGCGGCTCGCAACAGCTTCTACTCGAGCGCGCCGGTATCAACCCTGCCGTTCTACATAGCCCACAAGGGCGCATTCATACCGACCAGGTAGCGCGGCTGTTTAAATCGGTACAGGAAGAGCTCGATGATGAGTATATGGGTTTTACCGCACAATCTTGCCGAGTTGGTTTGTTTGCCACCATGTGTGAACTGGTCGCAGGGCTGGCCAACCTGGGTGAACTGCTCGCCCGAGCCGTAGAGTTTTACAACTTGGTGAACCCCGGCATTGTTATGAAACTTGAACGCTCTGGCTCAAGAGCAGCGCTGGCGTTCAATATGGCCGACCCTGAGCTCGACCCCGATCATTTCATGAGCGAATTTTGGCTGGTAATTTGGCACCGTTTTCCCAGTTGGATGATCGGCAATCCGATTGTTCTAGAAGAGACCCAGTTCACTTTTAGCCGCCCGAATCACCACAGCGAGCTGGAGATTATGTTCCCAGGCAAACTGCTCTATAAACAGAGTGCCAACCGCCTGGTATTTGACGCCAACCAATTAGAGCGCCCACTTTTGCGCAGCCGCGATGAACTGGCCGCCTACTTGCGCAATGCCCCTGCGGATGTGATGACCATACCCGGACGCGACAGTAGCTTCGAACGGCGTGTAGAAAGGCTAATTAGCAGTGAGCATCGCAACAGCGCCGCGCTGCCGACACTCAACCAGGTCGCTGAAGTTTTGGGGGTCAGCAGCCAAACGCTCCACCGCAGGTTGCGCGAACACGGCAGCAGCTACCAGAAGATCAAAGACAACTATCGGCGCGAATACGCACTGGAAAAACTAGCAGACCACCATCTCTCCGTAGAGACTCTCTCGCAGCAGCTGGGCTTTGCCGAGCCGCGCTCTTTTACCCGCGCCTTCAAACAGTGGACCGGCGTACCACCGCGCAGCTATCTGCGCAGCCGCAGCGGTAATAGCTCCGTTTAGAAGTCGCCGCCAAACAGGTCGCGAGTAAAGACTTTCGTGGCGACATCATCAAGATCGGCACCCATACGATTGCTGACAATCAAATCGCAGCGAGCTTTAAACGCGGTCAAATCGTTTACCACCTCAGAGTTGAAGAAGTGGCTCTCGGCAATTGTCGGCTCATAGACGACCACTTCAACACCTTTGGCTTTGAGTCGCTTCATCACTCCCTGCATTGCCGAGGCGCGATAGTTATCCGAGCCCGCCTTCATCACTAGGCGATAGATACCCACCGTTTGCGGCTGCTGCGCCATAATTGAGTCGGCAATAAAATCTTTGCGGGTCGAATTGGCATCGACAATCGCCTTAATCATATTGCTCGGCACATCGGCGTAGTTGGCCAGTAGCTGTTTGGTGTCTTTGGGCAGACAGTAGCCACCGTAGCCAAACGAGGGGTTGTTGTAGTGGGTGCCAATGCGGGGATCCAAGCCGACACCCTGAATAATTTGTCGGCTGTCGAGTTGGTGCACTTGAGCATAACTGTCGAGCTCATTAAAAAATGCTACGCGCATCGCCAAATAGGTGTTGGCAAACAGTTTGATCGCCTCGGCCTCGGTGGAGTCAGTTAGAAGGACTTCTACTTCCGGCTTTAATGAGGCCTCGCGCAGCAGCTGGGCAAAACCCTGGGCTGGGGCATCTTGGCCGCCGACAATAATCCGCGAAGGGTGTAGGTTGTCGTAAAGCGCGGTACCTTCACGCAAAAATTCTGGCGAAAAAATCACCCTATCACTGTGTAATTTTGTGCGTAAGCCGACAGTAAAACCGACCGGGATAGTCGACTTAATCACCACGGTAGCCGTTGTGTTGTGCGCTAAAGCTTGCTCTGTGACCGCCTCAACTGTGCCGGTATTAAAGTAGTTGGTCTCAGGATCGTAATCAGTGGGCGTTGCCACAATCACGTAGTCGGCATCCGCATAGGCAGTGGCCGCATCGGTGGTTGCAGTGAGCTGCAGTGCACCGGCAGCTAGGTACTGTGACAACTCGCTGTCCTCTATCGGCGCTTGGCCGCGGTTGATCATTGCCACCCGTTCGGCATCGATATCAAGAATAGCTACCTCGTGGCGCTGGGCGATCAATACAGCATTAGACATACCCACATAACCACTGCCTACTACAGTAATTTTCATTGTTCTCTCCATTTAACTCCGCGTAACTTGGCGATCAATTTCAAATAAAAAAGCCCGCTAATGCGGGCCTATTTAATACTTTAGCAGCGATAAAAAATTACTGCGAGTTCTCAACCATGTAATCGGTAGTGGCTCTAATATCGTCGTCAGAGCAGCTCATACAAGTACCCATAGCTGGCATCATACCAATACCATTGATGGCATTGGCATAGATTGTCTCTAAACCTTTGGCATCAATACGCGCGGCCCAAGCACCGGCATCACCCAGCTTGGGAGCACCCATCGCACCACTGCTGTGGCAGGCCACGCAGTTGCTGTTATAGATATCTTCGCCTGACCGGGCAACACCACCGGCAGCCACGGGCGGCGCCGTCATCGCATCACCTTCCATAGCAAGTTGGCCGTGTGGCGCAATGCGCTCAGCCACCGCAGAAGTCTGTTTTTCGGTCAGCTCTGCCGGGCCATTGTTGGGATTACAAGCAACTACCAACAGGGTGGCAGCAACTAGGGCGGTGCGAGTCAAATTCAACATGGTGGTCTCCACGGTTTAAAACAAAATTATTTGGGCGGCATTATACGACAAACCGGTCGCTTTGCCAGAGTATTGGCGGCACTCAACCCAGCGGCCGAATACCCACAGCGCGGCGCAATTTAGCCAGAAGTGGCGCTGCCTCTGCTCGGGCGCGTTCAGCACCGCGCTGAAGTACCGCTTCGATCTCTGCAGGATTGGCAATAAGCTCTTGATAGCGCTCGCGAGGTTCAGCCAACTGGCTGTTAACCAACTCAAACAACTGTTTTTTAGCCTCTCCCCAGCCAATCCCTTCAGCGAAAGCAGTGCGCATCTGAGCGGACTGCTCAGGTGTAGCAAACGCCTGCCAGATTTGAAACAGCGCCGAATCGTCGGGATCTTTGGGATCGCCTGGTTCAAGTAAGTTAGTTTTAATTTTGTTAATTTTTTTGCGCAGTTTTTTCTCGTCCTCAAATAGAGGAATAGTATTGCCGTAGCTCTTGCTCATTTTGCGACCATCGAGCCCCTGTAAGACAGCGACTTTATCGTCGACCACCGCCTCTGGCAGAGTAAAGTACTCGCCGTAGTGGTGGTTAAAGCGCTGCGCCATATCGCGCGCCATTTCGACATGTTGAATCTGATCGCGCCCTACTGGCACGCGCTGGGCGTTAAAAATCAAGATATCGGCTGCCATTAAAATAGGGTAGCTAAACAGTCCCATGGTGACACCAAAATCTGCATCCTCACCTTTTTCGCTGTTCTCTTGCACTGCCGCTTTATAAGCGTGACTGCGGTTCATTAAGCCTTTGGCCGCCATGCAGGTGAGATACCAGGTGAGCTCAGGGATCTCTGGGACATCGGACTGACGGTAGAAAAGTGCGCTGTCAGTATTCAAACCAAACGCCAGCCAGGTGGCGGCCACTTCCAGCGTAGACTGCTGCACTAGAGCGGGATCATGTGATTTTATTAGCGCGTGGTAGTCGGCTAAAAAATAGTAGCTCTGCTGCGAACTGTCGCGGCTGGCTTCAATCGCGGGGCGGATGGCACCGACATAATTACCCAAGTGCGGGGTCCCCGAGGTAGTGATGCCGGTAAGAACGCGAACTTTTGCCGTTTCGCTATCGCTCATAGTGATTTCTCGTTGTTAGCTAAGGTGGTCAATTATTCGGCCACCACGGTAAGAGGGGCGCCACTATTAATGAAAGCGGCGAGCAATTCAACCAGACGCGCAGGATCGCGAGCACCGGTCAGCTCTCTGCACGAGTGCATAGCCAACTGAGCAATGCCGATATCCAGAGTATTAACGCCAAGCTTTGCAGCACTTATCGGTCCAATGGTACTGCCACAACCCATATCGTTGCGCGCGGCAAAACTCTGTAGCGGTACGCCGCACTGCTTTCCGAGCTGCTTAACCAGGGCACTACCCAATGCATTGCTGGCATAGCGCTGCTTAACATTGGTTTTAATCACCGGGCCACCATTGAGCGCTGGCAAGTGTTCAGTGTCGTGCACTGCGGGGAAATTGGGGTGGAGAGCGTGGGCGTTGTCACATGAGAGCAGCAGCGAGGCGGCCAATACTGTATCGAGCTGCTGGCCACACAGGCGGGCTAACAGGGTCTGTAAAAACGGCCCGTCAGCACCTACCGCAGAGACAGAGCCTACCTCTTCGTGGTCATTGCAGACCAGCACAGCGGTGTGGCGGCTATCTGCGTTTAACAATGCTTGAAGCCCGGCAAAGCAACTGAGCAAGTTATCCAAGCGGGCACTGCTAATAAATTCACTGTTAACACCACTGAATGCAGCGCGACTGCAGTCGTAAAGGGCCAACTCATAGTCAACTAATTGCTCGCCTGCGCGGAGAAATTCTGCGCTGACTATGTCGTTGAAAGGGCTCTCGCCACCTTGCAGCAAGATCGGTTTTATATCGGTTTGCGGATTGATGGTGCGGCGGCTGTTAGCCTCGCGGTCGAGATGGATGGCCAGACTGGGAATAACCGCCATTGGCCGTTTAAAGTCGACCGTGCGCGAGCGCAACAGGCCCTGCTCATCGCTGAACACCAGGCGTCCAGCAATACTCAAATCGCGATCAAACCAGGGGTTTAACAGTGCACCACCGTAAACCTCGACACTGAGTTGGTGATAGCCGTGGGCAAAGATATCTGCGTTGGGCTTTACCATCAGGCAGGGGCTGTCGGTATGGGCGCCGATCATACGCAGACCACCTGTTGCGGCATCTTCACTGCCGTGAACAAACGCAATAATCGAGCTGCCGTTGCGGGTTAAATAATAGCGCCCCCCCGCTTCGAGCTGCCACTCTTGGCTCTCATCCAGACGGCTAAAACCTGCCTCGTTGAGCAGCCCTTGCATACTCTCAACAGCGTGAAAGGGGGTTGGCGAAGCATCCAAAAAAGCCATTAATTGACCATTCAACAGACCGCTATCGGCCATACTATTCTCCTTGGACTCTCTATTAGTTATTGTTCTGTCTGCAGTAGGCGCAGCAAACTTGAGGTATCCCAGCGCCCGCCGCCACGTTTTTGCAGTTCTTGGTAGTAGTTTGCCACAGTCGCCGCCACCGGTAGCTGGCTGCCGTTGCGCTCCGCCTCGGCTTGGGCAATACCTAGATCCTTGACCATCCAATCCACCGCAAAACCGTGCTCGTAGTGGTCGGCCAACATAGTCGCAGCGCGATTTTCCATCTGCCAAGATTGCGCCGCACCGCGGCTTATCACATCGACGACTTGAGCTGGATCGAGCCCCGAGCGCTGAGCAAAATTGAGCCCCTCAGCCAAGCCTTGGAGCAGGCCTGCAATACAGATCTGATTGACCATCTTACAACGTTGGCCACTGCCGACTGGGCCCAAATGGGTGACTGCGCGCGCGTAACAGTCGATGGCCGCAGTGGCATTGGCGAGCGCTGCCTGACTGCCGCCACACATGACTGTCAGTACGCCGTTTTCGGCCCCCTGTTGACCACCCGAGATCGGCGCATCTACGAAGCTAGCTTGCCGCTGTTGGCAGAGTTCGGCGAGCTCTTCACAGACCTCTACAGAGACTGTGCTGTGATCGACCACCACTGCGCCCTCTTCAAGCCCAGCGAGGGCGCCCTGCTCACCCAGAAGTACTGCGCGCAAGTCGTCGTCGTTGCCGACACAAGTAAACACACACTGGGCACCTTGCGCTGCGGCGCGCGGAGTCGCGCAAACCGTACCGGAGTATTGCCCGGCCCAGCGCTGAGCTTTATCGCTACTGCGGTTGTAAACCTGAACCTGATAACCAGCCTTAGCGAGATGGCCCGCCATGGGAAAACCCATCACCCCTAAACCAATAAAAGCGACGGTGGGTAACTCTGGGTTTGACTGCATTGCCGGTCTCTCCAAAAACTGTCGCCACTAATGAGCGATTAAGATAAATAACAGCGCACCCAGCAGCAATCGATAAATTACAAAAGGCCACATACCCATGCGCTCTACCCAGCGCATAAACAGCGCGATGCAGATATGTGCCGCAAGTCCGGAGACCAAGGCGCCGATCAGTAATACTGCCCACTGCACGCCCCCTTGAGTGAGTAGCCCGAGAGCGAGATAGAGACCACTGAGGGCAATAACCGGAACAGAGAGCAAGAACGAGAATTCAGCGGCAGCGGCGCGACGATAACCGAGCAGTAGTGCAGCGGTAATCGTGATGCCCGAGCGCGAGGTACCCGGAATGAGCGCTAAAACTTGAGCCAGCCCGATAATCAGCGCGGCGCGCCAACTTATAGCGACCAGCTGTTTGGCGCCAAATCGATCGGCTAGACCCAACAGCAGGCCAAAGACGACGGTTGAGGTCGCTATAACCCAGTCACTGCGCAGATGGGTGGCGATAAAATCACCACCCAGAAGACCCGCCAAACCGACCGGGACAGTGGCTATCATCAACAGCCAGGCCAAGTCGCTCTCTGAACTGCGTGCACTGCCGGCCAGCTGTCGCCCCCAAGCCACTGCCAACTGCGCCAAACGCTGCCGAAAGTAGATCACTACCGCGGCCAGGGAGCCAACATGCACGGCGACATCAAAGGCCAATCCTTGATCCTGCCAGCCCAGTAGCTGGCTGGGCAATATAAGATGGGCAGAGCTAGAGATGGGCAGAAACTCTGTGAGCCCCTGTAGCAACGCCAGGAAAAACAGCTGAAAACTCTCCATAGTCACGTTTGCGAACTGCTGCTGGACGACATAATAGGCTGATGTTTCTGCCAAGCCTCACTGCCGCGCAGATAGATAAGCTCGACTTTAGAAGCTACCAGCCAGCCGCCCGCAGTGAACAGCTGCTGTGCAGCAGCCAGCATCGCATCAGCGCGCGGCAGTATTTCAAAACAGTTCACTGGGTCGAGATCGTCACATTGTAAGCCAGAGATTTCGCCAGCTAACGTTTGTGCCGCACGGCTCTGCTCCACAACCTGGTCGACCCCACACAGCTGTAAGGGTGCGTTGCGAATCGGCCGCTGCTGAGCCTGTGCGAGTGTGAAGTGGCCAAAATTAAACTGCTGCATACGCGCATCGGTGACTGCTACCAGTGTCTCTCCGGCGGGCAGCGAGCGCTGTTGTTGAGCTGTCGAGGCCAACACCTCCAGAGAGTCTATCGGCAGCAGCGGCAGAGCCAAACCGACCGCCAACCCCTGAGCTACCGCCAGCCCGATGCGCAAACCGGTGAATGAGCCCGGGCCTGTGCTGATAGCCACCGCACTGAGTTGCGTGCGCGCGAGCTGCGCCTGCTCGAGGAGTTGCTCGATGAGTTGCAACAAAGTGGCACTGTGTGTGCGCGGCTGATCACTTTGCAGCCACCAGTCGCGCACTTCACCCGTGTCGCTGATATGGCGCAGCGCTACCGAGCAGGCAGCCGTAGAAGTTTCAATAGCGAGAATAGCGGGCATGCAGTGCCTGTTTTGAAGTGTATTGATGGGGAATAAAAAATCCCCGTTTAACAATAGCTAAACGAGGATTTTAAACCGCTTTGTCGCTGCGCTCCAGCCTTGTTAGCCTGCGCCAGCAAAGCTCTTATGCGAGGGCGCTAACAATACGCTGCTGTACTTCCGTCAGGGCTCCCGAGCCGTTCACTGTGGCAAATTTCACACGGCTATCTGCACCGGCCACGGCAGTATAAAATTCGATCAGTGGCTTGGTTTGATCGTGATAGATACCCAAGCGGTTGCGCACGGTCTCTTCACTGTCATCCAGACGCTGGATCAATGGTTCACCCGTTTCATCATCGACACCCTCAACCGCTGGGGGATTGTGGCTGACATGATAGACGCGCCCAGAGGCTTCATGAACACGGCGACCACTCAAACGAGCGATGATCTCTTCATCGTCAACTGCGATTTCAACCACAGCATCGATAGCAACATTGGCATCGCGCATCGCCTCGGCCTGAACAATAGTGCGCGGGAAGCCATCAAACAAAAAACCGTTGGCGCAATCGGCTGCGGTAATTCGCTCTTTAACCAAAGCGATAATGATCTCATCGGAGACCAAACCGCCGCTGGCCATAATATCTTTTACTTTTAAGCCCAGCTCGCTGCCGGCTTTAACTGCAGCGCGCAACATGTCACCCGTAGAGATCTGAGGAATACCGTAATGCTCAGTGATAAATTGAGCTTGAGTCCCTTTGCCAGCACCCGGTGGGCCCAATAAAATAATTCGCATCATTCTCTCCTCGCCGAGATGGCTTTTTAGTCTTTATGTTTAAAATTTGGTCGGCTCAGCGGGCTATTTCGGCCTCTTTATGGGAGGTGTTAACGCACCCTTGGGGTGTCTGCTAGCGCGAGCGGGCGGCAAAGATACACTGAACAGCGATACCAGCACAACCCTACTAATTGCTATAGCGCCATCTGCAGGCGATTACTCTGCAGCCTTTACCTGCTCCCAGAGCACATCCCAATCATCGCCAGAGAGCGCATTCAAAGGCTCTGAGTGGAGATCCAGCATGGCACCAAAGCGTCGCCGGAACTTATTGTTGGCAGTGCGCAGCGCTTGCTCTGCATCAATGTTTATATGGCGACCTAAATTAACTACCGCCAACAGCAGATCGCCGTACTCTTCCTCAATAGCAGGGCGGCTAGCGAGGTCAATCTCCGCCTTCAGTTCGTTGAGTTCTTCGCTGACTTTAGCTACCGGGCCCGCCACTGTCGGCCAATCAAATCCGAGCCGAGCAGCTTGTGCCGAAATTTTTTGCGCCGCAGCGAGAGCGGGCAATCCAGCGGGAAGATCGCCCCACAGAGGCGCTACTGGAGGATTGGGTTGCTCACTGCGCTGTGCTTTTTCAGCCGCCTTGATCTGCTGCCACTGTTCACTCAGAACAGATTTTTCTGGCGCCGGACCCTGGCGCACCGCGCCGTAGAGGTCACCGTCAACAAATACATGGGGGTGGCGACGCAACAATTTGCGAGTGATCGCATCGATCACATCATCAAAATTGAACAGACCTTGTTCACGGCCCAGCTGCGCATAGAAGACAATCTGAAAAAGCAGATCGCCAAGCTCGTCGGGGAGCTCATCAAAGCGCTCTGCTTCAATCAGTTCCACTACTTCGTAGAGCTCCTCAATGGTGCTCGGTACAATCGAGTGGAAATTTTGCTCTAAGTCCCACGGACAGCCACCCTGTGGGGCGCGCAGCCGACTCATCAAATGCAGTAGATCGTTCAAACAGTAATGCTGCTCTGCCATCTTTACTCTCTTCTCAGTCGCCATTAGTGGTCACACAAAGGCTGGTAACTCCCTCAATCTGACGCAGCGCAGCATACAGCGCCTCAGTGGCCAGAGTGTCGCTGGGCAGTTCTACCCACATGCGCAGAATTCGCCGGCCTACACCCTCAGCAACAGTCTCTACATCGATGATGTTGACATCATTCTCATTGAGCAGAGCAGTCACCGCCAACAGCAAACCAGTGCGATCAACGTAGGCTAAATCGAGACGCACAGAGTCGCCCAGCTGCCGCGGAATCTCTCCAACCTGTTCAGTTTGCGCCCAACTAATCGCCAAAACGCGCTCGGGCTCGACACTGCAAAGTTGCTTAAAGTTTTTGCACTCAGCGCGGTGAACCGATACGCCCCGTCCCTGGGTAATAAACCCACCCACTGCGCAGCCCGGCTGAGGCGCACAGCAGCCGGCCAAACGGTGAAGCATTCCCTCGAGGCCGACCAGTGGCAGTGCCGCAGGCGCATAAGCAAGCTTGGCTTGCGCTTTAGAAGCTGGTAACTGTTCAGGCCCTTGCGCATGGCGCAGTAGTTGCGCCGCTTGCAGCTCACCACTGCCCAGCGCAATTAGCAGCCCTCGCTCGCTTACTTTATTAAATGATGGCGCCAGTTCCTGTAAGTCTATCCTCGGCCGACCCGCCTCTTTCCAGGCTCGCTGCCAGAGTTTTTCACCCTCTTCTAAAGCCTGAGTATGGCGCTGACGGCGAAACCACTGACTAATTTTTTCGCGAGCACGGCTACTGACTAAATAGCCCATAGTGGAGCGCAGCCAATCGCGCGATGGCGCAGCTTGTTCTGCAGTAATAATTTCAACACGATCAGCTGTAGCAAGCTCAGTGGTTAGAGCAACCAGACGACCATTGACCTTAGCGCCGCGGCAGCGATGGCCGATATCGGTATGAATGTGGTAGGCAAAATCGAGAGGAGTAGACCCTCTGGGCAGATCGACAACATGGCCATCAGGGGTGAAGACATACACTCTCTGATCGTTAATCCCTGCTGCCATTGGTCCGCCAGCTTGGCTTTCTAGCTGCTGCTGCCAACTCAATACCTGGCGCAACCACTCGATTTTACTCTCGTAATCACGCGCGGCAGGATCGCCGTCACCACTCTTATAACGCCAGTGCGCACACACACCCAATTCAGATTCGCGATGCATATCAAATGTACGTATCTGGATTTCTACCACTTTGTTGTCTGGGCCAACCACTGCGGTGTGCAAAGAGCGATAACCATTCTCTTTGGGGTGGGCAATGTAGTCATCAAATTCTTTGGGTATGCCGCGCCAGTTGGCGTGTACCCAACTTAACAGTGTGTAACAGTCCGCTACGCTCGGCACTAAGACGCGCACTGCGCGGATATCATAAACTTGTGAAAACCCCACCTCTTTGCGCTGCATTTTTCGCCAGATTGAGTAAATATGTTTAGCCCGACCGCTAATCTCCCCGGCAATGTCCGCAGCGACTAGTTGTTCTTTTAATGTCGCCACCACTTCATCGATATAGTCTTGGCGCTGCGAGCGCTTCTCCGCCAACAATTTTGCGATTGCTTTGTAGTCATCTGGTTCAAGGTAGCGAAAAGCTAAATCTTCCAGCTCCCACTTGAGATGACCAATACCTAACCGATCCGCCAGTGGCGCATAGATATCAAAAATCTCGCGAGCCACGCGCAGCTGCTTATCTGTATCAGCACTTTTTACTGCGCGAATGGCGCAGGCGCGCTCAGCGAGCTTGATCAGAGGGACCCGGACATCATCAATCAGCGAGACCAGCATCTGACGGATTTTGCCCGCTTGGCGGCTGCCTTGATCGCCAAATACCGCGGCGCTGCTGTCATTGCGCAGAGTGCTCACCACCGCCATGCGCTGTACTTGTTCGATTAGTCCACAGACTTCAGCACCGAACTGCCTCTCTATTTGTGAGAGTGTCAAACGTCCCTCACGCACAGCGCGATAAAGTAGTCCAGCTTGTAAAGCTGCGGTATCCAGCTGGAATTCAGCCAAAACCTCGACCATCTCCAGTCCACTGTGCAGACAACTCACCTCGCGCGCCCAAACTCGGTTTAACGCTGGAGTGGCCAGTTGTGCTTGACGTGCCATTTCTCCAGCCGCTGTCAGAGAAGGCTGCACTTCATCGAGCGCCAGATCCCAGCGCAGGGCTAAATCTTCGCTCCACTGACCGATATCAATAGTATCGATATCGGTCTCAAGTAGGCGATCGCGGACAGTTACCATAAGAGTCGCTCAACTACTGAGCAAAGAGACCGGAGGAGAGATAGCGATCGCCGCGATCACAGATTATCGCCACGATGGTTGCTCCGGCGTTGGGGATTTGAGCGGCCAGTTGGGCGGCAGCATAAATTGAGCCCCCGGATGAAACGCCACAAAAAATACCCTCCTCGCGGGCCAATCGCAGCATCATCTGTTCGGCATCGGCTTGGCCGATATCCACTACGCGATCCACTACATCGGGGTCATAAATACCCGGCAGATACTCCTGTGGCCAGCGCCGAATACCTGGTATTGAGGCATCAGGTTGCGGTTGCAGACCAATAATCTGCACCTCACTGTTACACTCTTTGAGATAACGCCCAGTGCCCGTAATCGTGCCTGTGGTACCCATAGAGCTGATGAAATGAGTCACACAGCCGTCGGTCTGCCGCCAAATTTCTGGCCCTGTGCCGCTGTAGTGTGCTGCGGAGTTATCCGGGTTGTTAAATTGATCGAGCACCCTGCCCTCGCCGCGAGACTGCATCGCTAAAGCCAAATCACGCGCACCCTCCATACCCTCTTCGCCACTGACCTCAATCAATTCAGCTCCGTAAGCCGTCATTGCCGCTTTGCGCTCAGCAGTCGCATTGGCCGGCATGATTAGGGTCATCTTGTAACCTTTCATCGCTGCGGCCATAGCCAATGCAATACCGGTGTTGCCACTGGTCGCCTCAATCAAGCGGTCACCCGGATGAATATCACCCCGCAGCTCAGCTTGAACAATAAGATTGAGAGCCGGTCGGTCTTTGACCGAGCCAGCCGGATTGTCACCCTCGAGTTTAGCTAAAATCACATTGCCACTGTCGGCGCCAATACGCTGCAGACGGACCAAGCGAGTCTCTCCGACCGTCGCATCTATAGAGGGGTAGTGGCAGCCAAAAGGCTCAGATGAAGGGGTATTCATATCGGATTACTCAATATTTACGGTGTGATTTTCAGCAACTTATTGTGCCTGATGGTAGCAGCCAATTGTGCATTGATGCAGTTATAACTTATGCGCAACAGTTTAGACTAAGGTGGCGTAAGCTATGGCGTAATCGGTCTCATCGGAGAGTGACAGGAGCACAGTCCCGCCCCCCAGAGCCTGAGCCGCTGACAGTGCACCTGCACTCAACACGACCTGTGGAGCACCCTCAGAGTTATTGCTGATCTCAATATGTTGAAAGCTGACACCACGCCCTATACCCGTTCCTAGCGCTTTGGCTGTTGCCTCTTTGGCGGCAAACCGTTTGGCCAAGAAACTGATCGGCTCACCGCGCAAGCGGTAAGTTTCGCGCTCAGCCGGAGTGAGCACACGCTCAATAAACTTTTCTCCCTGGCGTTCAAGAATAGCGGTAAAACGGCCAATGGCAACAATGTCAGTACCGATCCCTTTCATAATTTTTACTCTGCAATGGCCTGGTTAGCATCTGGTACAAACGCGGCACTGTCGAGATACTGCCGATAGAGCATGCGGCTGTTAAGGCGTTTGCCATCAAGATGAAAATCTATTGCCGAGCGCAGCAAACGCTTGGCTGCAGCGCGTGGGCCGCTGCTGCGAAAATCACCACTGGCGATGGCTAGCAGTTCTTCACCGCTAAAACTGCGCCCGGCGACCACACCGAAATCTGCGCGATAATCATAGCGCCCAGCTGGCAGCAGCGGTTCTCCACTAACCGCTTCGCAATCTAAAACTAGACCGTAGCCGAGCTCCTCAAGCAACACCATCTCAAACTCGCGCAGTAAACACTCATCAATTGGCCGCGCCGGCGACACTTGCGCAAGCTCGTTGAGCAGTTGCTGATAACTCTGGTAGAGATAGGGGTGTGGATCTTGCTCGTGGAGCAATCTGTACACCAGCTCGTTTAAATAGAGCCCCGAAAATAGTGCTTCATCGCGCAAAAAACGGCCGGGTTCGGCAGGCTCGGCACTAATTAAACTCTTTAAGTCGCCCCGCCCTCGCCAGCTCAAGGTGTAACAGCCAAATGGCATCAAACCCTTATTGGCACCGCGTTTACTGCGTTGACGGGTGGCTTTGGCCACGGTGCGTATGCGGCCGTGATTGAGGGTAAACAGATCGAGCAGCTGACTGCTCTCGCGGTAAGGCCGCGAGTGGAGCAGGTAGCCCGCCTCACCCTCGACGCGGTCTTCCATTAGTCGAGATAACCCAAGCTGCGCAGTGCACGTTCGTCGTCACTCCAACCACTGCGCACTTTAACCCAGGTTTTCAACATCACTTTTTGATCAAACAGCAGTTCCATATCTTGGCGCGCTTGTTGGCCTATTTTTTTTATCCGCTCACCCTTCTCGCCGATGATGATCTTCTTTTGACCCTCGCGCTCCACCAAGATCAGCGCATCGATATGAATAATCCGTTCATCGCGACTAAAGCTCTCGATTTCCACAGTGACTTGGTAAGGGAGTTCGGCGCCAAGTTGACGTGTAATCTTTTCACGCACGAGTTCTGCCGCCAAAAACCGCTCTGTGCGATCGGTAATCTGGTCTTCCGGGAAAAAGTGGTCGTTGCTAGGCATCAGTGCAACCAGCTGCTCTTCCAGCAGTGCCAGATTGGTTTGACGCAAAGCCGACAGGGGGATCACTTCGCGGGCTCCGACCTGATCGCTGACAAATTGCAGATGCGGCAGAAGCTCTTCTTTAGCCTCTACCAGATCAACTTTATTGACCGCCACAATCACCGGTGCGCCAGCATTTTTTACCTGACGCGCAACATACTCGTCAGCGCTGCTCCACTCGAGGCGGTCGACAACAAAGACCACCGCATCGACATCGGCCATAGCACTCATCGCACTGCGGTTCATAACGCGATTAATTGCCTTCTCTTGGTTGGTGTGAATACCCGGAGTGTCGACAAATATCAGCTGGTAGTGGGCTTCAGTTTTAATGCCCAGTAGCGTATGGCGAGTGGTTTGCGGTTTGCGCGAGGTAATGCTGAGCTTTTGCCCGAGCAGATGGTTGAGCAGTGTCGATTTGCCGACATTGGGCCGACCAACAATGGCGACATAGCCACAACGGCTATTTTCGCTCTCTGCCTGGGGTGTTTCGGTATTCATCATTGTGCCTCTAGGTAAGCCAACAGCTCTGCGGCTGCAGCTTGTTCTGCCTTGCGGCGACTGCGCGCTTGCGCTTGCGCGGGTTTATTGCGCAGTGCGATTTTGCAGCTGACCACAAAGGTTCTCTGGTGTGGCTCACCGCACTCTTCGAGCAAAGTATATTCGGGCAGCGGTTTGCCGCGCTGTTGCAACCACTCCTGCAGCGCCGTCTTTGGATCTTTTGCCGGCGCGCGGTAATCTGCAGCGGCAAGAGCTTGGGCAAACCAGTTACTGATTACCGACTCGCAAGCGCTGCCGTCACTGTCGATATAAATGGCTCCAATCAACGCCTCGACACTGTCTCCTAAAATTGAGTCGCGACTAAAACCGCCGCTTTTTAACTCACCCGGACCGAGATGGAGATGCTCGCCGAGATCTAACTCGCGAGCAATGGTGGCCAACGATTCAGCGCGCACAATAGCCGAACGCATGCGGCTAAGATCACCTTCACTGGCTTGAGGAAACTGATTAAACAACAGTTTGCTGATAGTAGTGCCGAGCACCGCATCGCCAAGAAATTCCAAACGCTCGTTGTTAGGCTCACCGACACTGCGGTGCGACAGAGCCAACTCCAACAGTGCTGTGTCTTCAAACTGATAGCCGAGCCGGCGCATTAACTGCGCGCGCTTCTCCAATTGTTGGATTCGATTCATAGAGCCATCTCAGCGGATAGCGCCGGCGCGCGAAAAACTCGGCAGCGTGTTGCGCTCGTCCCAGAACATCCAGCGGGCAAAAGCTTTGCCGACAATCCGCTCGGCCGGCACGGGGCCCCAGACGCGGCTATCACTCGAGTTATCGCGGTTGTCGCCCATCATAAAGTAGTGGCCGGCAGGAACAATGTCATGGAAATTCTGACTCAATCGGCCCGGCTGTAAGCGACGCTGTATGGGGTGCTGATAACCATTTAAATCCTCGCTAAAGCGGCCACTGCGCAAGTCGCCGGCAACCGGCTGCGCATCGCTCTGCTCCATGCGCTCGCCATTAATAAATAATTGGCCGTTGACCACGCTGACTTTATCCCCCGGCAAACCGACCACACGTTTAATAAAGTAGCGCTCTTCGTGGGGTGGGAAAAAAACCATGACATCACCGCGCTGCGGCTCGCTAACCGGGACTACTAAGTTGCGCAGCACCGGTAGCCGCAGACCGTAAACCCACTTGTTAACGACGATGAAATCGCCGCGCTGTAGAGTTGGCACCATCGATGAGGAGGGGATTTGAAAGGGCTCAATAATAAATGAGCGCAACACCAGCACAATGCCGAGCACCGGGGCTAAAGAAGCGATATATTCGATAGCGCCGCGATCGGTGCGAATCCAAAACCGGTTGAGCAACCAGAAGCTGGCAGCGAGCAAAAAAAGCAGCGTCAGTATCAGTTCGAAGTTAATATCCACGTGCATTTAGCTCCCTGTTTGACTCGACACTGAGACTGCCGCCATTAATCAGTTTTCAATACCGCCAAGAAAGCTTCTTGTGGAATTTCCACCGAGCCCACCTGCTTCATACGCTTTTTACCCGCTTTCTGCTTTTCCAACAGCTTGCGTTTGCGTGACACATCACCACCATAACATTTGGCGGTAACATTTTTTCGCAGCGCCTTGACTGTTGTGCGGGCAATGACATGGCCACCTATGGCGGCTTGAATGGCCACATCGAACATTTGGCGAGGTATCAGATCCTTCATTTTTTCGGTGAGCAGCCGACCGCGGCCCTGCGAGTTATCGCGGTGGATAATCGCGGCGAGCGCATCGACTTTATCACCGTTGATCAGCACATCCAACTTAACCAGTGAGGCCGCTTCAAAACGAACAAAGTTGTAGTCAAGCGATGCAAAACCGCGGCTGACTGACTTGAGCCGATCAAAGAAATCCATCACTACTTCGCTCATCGGCAGCTCGTAAGTTAACGAGACCTGGCTGCCGGCGTACTGCATATCTTTTTGCATGCCGCGTTTTTCAACGCAAAGCGAGATCACATTGCCGATATAGTCTTTGGGCACCAAAATATTGGCTTCGCAGATTGGCTCGCGCATTTGTTCGACATAAGCGGGATCTGGCAGGCTGGACGGATTGGAGATATGCAAAAGTTCGCCATCGGTTTTTAAAATCTCGTAGACCACGGTGGGCGCAGTGGTGATTAGATCTAAATCGTACTCTCGTTCCAAACGCTCTTGGATGATCTCCATGTGAAGCATACCCAAAAAGCCACAGCGAAAACCAAAGCCGAGCGCATCGGAGCTTTCGGGCTCATAAAACAGTGATGCATCATTCACTGCCAGCTTGCCCAACGCCTCGCGGAAATCTTCAAAGTCGTCAGAATCAACTGGGAACATACCGGCGTAAACCTGCGGTTTAACCCGCTGAAAGCCCGGCAGAGAATCCACATCAGGTGTTTTCGCGTGGGTAAAGGTATCGCCCACAGGTGCGCCTTTGATATCTTTAATGCCAGCGACCACAAAACCTACTTCCCCGGCACGCAATGCACCGGTGTCGACTGGCTTGGGAGTAAATACTCCAACTTTGTCGACAACGTGGGCTTTACCAAGCGTTTTAGCGACGACTTTGTCTTTGGTCTTTAGCTCGCCCTGCATCACTCGCACCAGCGAAACCACACCCAGATAATTATCAAACCAAGAGTCGATGATCAGCGCGCGCAGTGGCGCATCAATTTCACCCTGCGGAGGCGGCACTTTGGCTACTAGCTGCTCCAAAATATCGACAATACCGACACCCGTTTTAGCGCTGCAGGGCACCGCTTCGCTGGCATCGATACCGATAATCTCCTCAATTTCCTCTGCGACACGCTCCGGCTCAGCTTGGGGCAGATCCATTTTGTTGAGGACAGGCAACACCTCCAAACCCTGAGCGATCGCGGTATAACAGTTGGCCACAGACTGTGCTTCTACGCCCTGAGCAGCATCGACTACCAGCAGAGCGCCCTCACAGGCAGCTAGTGAACGCGATACCTCGTAAGAAAAATCGACGTGACCGGGAGTATCAATAAAGTTTAACTGATAGGTTTTGCCGTCAGCCGCGGTGTAGGGGAGCGTGACACTCTGAGCTTTAATAGTGATCCCGCGCTCACGCTCAATGTCCATAGAATCGAGCACCTGGGCGGCCATCTCGCGCTCACTGAGGCCACCGCAATGCTGGATAAAGCGATCGGCTATCGTCGATTTGCCGTGGTCAATGTGGGCAATAATGGAGAAATTACGTATATGTGAGAGGTCGGACACGGCGCTTTAATGCTCTAAAAATGGGGTGGCGAATTCTAGCTTATTTAACCGTCTAACGCACACTCTTGCTGACGCCTGAGCGGTCATTAGCTCCGGCGTCAGCACACTGGCGCAGCACAAATGTGACGCGATCGATTATTCGATGACAATGGTCCTTGAGATAGCTCGCCCCTGGCGGTAGAAGACCAGATAAACCGGGCTCTGCTCTGGCGCCTCAGCGACGGCCAGATCGTAGTCTTCAAGGTTGAGTAACTGGCTGTAACCGAGCCGCACAATGATATCGCCAGGGCGCAGCCCGGCAGCCTGCGCCGGCGAGTTTTCTGCCACCTCGGCGATCACCACACCTCCGCGCAACTGCAACGCGCGCAACTGCCGCGGTTCGAGATCGTTCACCAACAATCCCAAACGATCGGTGCCATCGCGGCGAGCCGCGCGTTGATCATCGCTGTCCAGCGAGCCCACCTCGACAGAGAGTGAGCGCTTCTTGCCCTGACGATAGAGCTCAACATCGACCTCTTTACCTGGGGCAGTCAGACCCACTACGTGCGGCAGATCACCTGACTCAATAATCGGTTTTCCGGCGAATTCGACAATAACATCTCCGGGCTGGATACCGCCACGATCGGCCGGTCCATCTGGCTCAACTGCATTGATCAATGCCCCGCGCGGCTTATCTAAACCGAGCGATTGAGCAAGATCGCTGTCGATATCTTGCATGACTACACCGAGCCAGCCGCGCTCAACTGTCCCGTCTTCTTTTAGCTGCGCAACCACCTCTTGCGCCACTTGAGCAGGGATAGAAAAAGAGAGACCGATAGAGCCGCCGCTGCGAGAGTAGATCTGTGAGTTTATACCCACTACCTCGCCATCGAGATTAAACAGCGGCCCCCCCGAGTTGCCGGGATTAATCGCCACATCGGTTTGAATAAAGGGCACATAGTTCTCACCGCGCTCAGTGGGTAAACTGCGGCCTTTGGCACTGACAATGCCGGCGGTAGCGGAATAATCCAGGCCGAATGGAGAGCCAATTGCCACCACCCATTCACCGACACGCAGCGCTTCAGAGTCGGCAAATTTCAGTGTTGGCAAACCTTGCGCATCAATTTTCAGCAGTGCCAAATCTGATCGTCTATCACTGCCTACCACAGTGGCACTGTACTCATCGCGGTCGGCAAAGCGCACGACGATCTCTTCTGCGCCTTCGACTACATGGTGGTTAGTAAGAATATAGCCGTCGCTGCTAATAACGAACCCCGAGCCCAACGAAACTGCAGGGCGCGAGCGCTGCTGGGGCTGGGCTCGCTCGAAGAACTCGCGGAACATTTCCGGCAACTGATCGCTGCCAAACGGTGAGCGGCTAGCACGGGCCGGCTCGCTCTTTTGCACGGTATTAATTTTGACTACTGCCGGGGAGACCTTTTCAATCAGATCGGCAAAGTCAGGCAGCCCCGCATTGGCGGACAGCGCAGCAAAAAGCAACGCTAGACAGAGGGCGTGAGTTCCCATAAAACGCTTGTGCACCGCTGCGAGAAGTGAAAATTTCAACACGAAGATCTCCTTAACTGAGATAGATTTAAACCCGTTACAGTTCTGCTGCAGGGCCGAGCAAGATCGGTACGAAACGGCAATCACCGGCCCAGCGTCGCGTTTGCGCTCGCACTATTAGTGCAGCACCAAACAACCCAACCAACGCCGCCAGCACGACCAAAGGGGTCTGCCAGACGGTCCCTGAAAAGCCCAACTCAGCCGCCGCGCCGCACAACAGCGCTACAACCAGTGGCAGCAGATAAGCCAGTACAGATGTGGCTACCACTGCGTGCTCCGCGATACCTATTTCAACGGCATCGCCGCAACTGAAGATGCGCTGCTGCCCAGGCGGCACGCTGACACGCAGCTGCGCGGTATGGCCAGCGAGCTGAGCCAATACACGTTGCCCACACCCTTTTTTTGCCGAACAGCTATCACAGGTTGAGCGCTGAATGGTCTCAACCCAGAGAGCATCGCCTTCGACAGCGGTAACCCAACCCTTTTCGACAATCATTTTGGCTGACCAGTGCCGACTCTAGGTGGCGCAAAGACTACAGAGCTCAATATTTTTTCTGCGGTTGCCCGCGGCAGTTCGCCGACCACGCTGACAGCTATGCCCAAACGTGGATTTTGCTGACCTTGCAACTGGCGAATGACTGCACTGGTGGCACCGCGCGATCCGCCGATAGATTCCACCGCGAGCCGGTTTGAAGGGTCGATAAACAAGGTAAATTGGGCTAAACCATCGCTAAACATAAAACTTTCAAGGCCGGCCGACTCACGCCGGTAGTCGCTCAATGCAAATCCAATCGGCCACCACTCCAACCGCCACGGCGACTGCTCGGCAGCGGCTATGCGCAGCCGTTGTTGATCGGCACTTTCACAATGGACAATATCGCTGCTGGGCGGCTGGCTGGCTCGTTCGCCGGCCGGCGTATCTTCTGAGAGGTCGTTAAAAGCAACAAATTGGCTAGAGGCGAGTAGCTGGCCATCGACTGTCAAATATTCAGAGCGCAATAAAATACCTGTTTTGGCGTCAATAAAGAGTCTTCGCGGGTAGCGCAGTTCGTCGCGAGCCACTGCAATAATTGTGTAGGCCAAGCGGTCGGCTACACGCTGAACCCCAGCGAATTGCAGCTGGTAGTAATCTTCGAGGGGCACACGCTCAATATTGGGCGCATTAAGTTCAGTGGCCAGCTGGGTTAGGGACGCCACCGGATCGGCGAACACCTGGCAGTCGCGATCGGCGTAGTGCAACTGCATACCATAGGGTGCGCCGTCGAGTGCGACATAGCGAAGTTCGCTCCCCTCACCCACCAGGGTGTGCTCGACAGCGATTGAGACGGGTGCACCCCCCTGTATTTGTACAATAGTGCCGCGGTAAGCGTGGCTGCGCGCTGCCTCAGTGAGGCCTGCCAACATTACCAGCGGGTCTGTGTTAGCAGACGGCTCGGCGGCTTGCTCAGAATTTTGCGCCACACCATGGGGGGCGGCCAAATAAATACCTAGAGCGACAAGTAATGAACGCAGGTCAATCCGCGCAGCTCTCTTTTTCATAACAGGTCCGTAGTTTTCAGGCACGCAATAATAGGTATGCCTGGCGCGCCATGGCAATCATTTTTAAAACGTGGTGCCTGCGAGTTAATTTTCAAGCAAAAACTCGCCATTCAGACAACTTTAACGAATCTGTCGCCCGTCTGGCAGTGTCGCTGGCAACATAACCGGGAGCAGTGCGGGGTTAGCCACACTGGCCGACTGCGCTTGATGGCGCTGCAGTAGGTTGAGCAGGTAGTTGCGGCTGTGCAGATAATCTGCCTCACTCATCCCGTCGGTGGAAGGCAGTGTAGCGCTGTTGTTAGCCGCAGAATTGAGCGAGCCTTGGGCACTCACCGTTTGCGCGTTTAGAGTGGGGCGAAAGCCCGCAGGAAATTGCAGTGCAGGGCCGCTGTAGGTTTCAGTGGCCAGACTCTCTTGGGCAAATTCTAGAGCTGGCTGTTGGTTAGAACTGGTTTGCAACTGCTGAACCCCAACCAAGGCAAATACCGCCACTGAGGCTGCCACAGCCAAGCGGCTGAGGTTGCTCCCCAGAGAACTCCAGCGACTGCGCGCATGCTCAGGCTCGTCGGCAATCGCTGCGGCAACAGCCGAGGAGATATCGAGACTTTCAAACTGCTCACCGCGCAAAATTGAGCGCTGCTGATGGTAGCTACTCCAACGTTGTCGCAGAGCGCTGCCCTCATCACCGTCCAACTCGCGCAGCAATCGCTGCAGCTCTAGCTCACTGATTTCACCGTCTGCTAGAGCGGAGAGGGATTCGTTGACGCGCTGTTGGTATTCGCTCATAGAGTTATCTCATTGTCTTCGTATTCAAGCCAAAAACACTGCCCTGGCTAACACATTGTCTTTCAGTTGCCGAGTATGACTCGGCTGCCGCAAAGAAGTTCCACTACCTACAAAACTATTTTAGCTGCGCCGCCAAAATTGGCCAAGACTCCACTTTTTTAGCCAAGATCACTGCGCACTCGGGCTATTTCTCGCTCTATCGCCTCGCGAGCGCGGAAAATCCGCGAACGCACAGTCCCTATTGGGCACGACATAACTTCGGCAATCTCTTCATAGCTTAAGCCATCGTATTCTCGCAGCGTTACAGCACTGCGCAGTTCCTCGGGCAACTCATCGACAGCGCTTTGCAGAGCTGCTGCCAGTTGGTCTCGAGCCAAAGAATTCTCAGGATTTTCCAATTCAGTGAGATGGGCACTGGCACCGAGTTGTTCGGCATCTTCTAACTCCAAATCGCCACTCTGCGGGCGACGGCTGCGCGATACCAGGTAGTTTTTTGCACAGTTCACCGCTATGCGGTAGAGCCAGGTATAAAATTGGCTGTCGCCTCGAAATTTGGGCAGTGCACGGTAGGCTTTAATAAACGCCTCTTGGCTGACATCAGCAACTTCGTCGCGATCGCGCACAAAACGGCCCACTATGGCTTGCACACGGCCCTGATACTTGAGCACCAAAAGATCAAAAGCGCGCTTATCGCCGCGCTGCACCCGTTCAACCAGTTGTGCATCACTGCTGCTGTCCTTGGCGCTACTATTTTTGTCGACCATCCACTCACTACTTATTTTATCGTTGTAAACACAGCTACTATTTAGTTAACCGCGATTTTTTGGCCCAGCGCACTGCGGTTGAAGCTGGCAGAAAGCTGTCAGACCCTGCACAGACAGATTAGTTCAGCGCTTAACTGAACATAGAGACTTAGCGAACTTCACTGGGATAGTCTATCATGCCGCTCTTGCGAACACAGGCGGAGAGCCTCAATGACTCGTCAATCACAATACGATGTTTTAATTGTCGGCAGCGGTGTGGCTGGTCTTGCATTAGCCCTGCAGCTCGAAAAAACACTCAAAGTCGCTGTTATCAGCAAAGGACCACTCATCGGCGGCTCATCATGGCTTGCCCAGGGTGGTATCGCCGCAGTCTTTGACCAGGGCGATTCACTGCAAGCGCATATCGACGATACTTTGGTCGCCGGTGCCGGTCTCTGCCACGAGCCCGCTGTTCGCTTTGTGGTTGAGAATGGGCCCAGCGCGGTGCGCTGGCTGATCGATCAGGGTGTTGAGTTTACCCGTCGCGAAGATGATGGCGACTACCACCTCACCCAAGAGGGTGGCCACAGCCACCGCCGCATCCTGCACACAGCTGACGCCACCGGCGTCGAGATTACCGGCACACTGATCGAGCGCACTCGCGCAGCTGATAATATCGATGTCTTTGAAGACCACTGCGCCGTCGATCTTGTCACCCAAGCCGACCACGATTCGCGCAAGATCCGCTGCAGCGGTGCTTATATTTTGGATCGCGGCGACGGCAGCGTCACCCTCTTCCAAGCGCGCTCCGTCGTTTTAGCTACCGGCGGCGCCAGTAAAGCTTACCTCTATAGCAGCAATGCTGATGGCGCCAGCGGCGATGGTATTGCCATGGCTTGGCGGCGCGGCTGTCGCGTGGCGAACATGGAATTTAACCAGTTTCACCCCACCTGCCTCTACCACCCAGGGGCCAATTCGCTGCTAATAACAGAGGCGTTGCGCGGTGAAGGTGCCAAACTGTTGCTGCCTGATGGCCGCCGCTTTATGCCCAACTTCCACCCCGCCGCTGAACTCGCTCCGCGCGATATCGTAGCGCGCGCCATAGATCATGAGATGAAACGACTCGGCGCTGACTGTCTTTACCTCGATATCAGCCACAAAGGCAGTGATTTTATCACCAGCCACTTTCCTACGGTTTACAAGAGCTGTCTCGAATACGGTATCGACATCACTGCAACTCCGATTCCAGTGGTACCCGCCGCGCACTATACCTGTGGCGGAGTTGTCGTCGACGAAAGTGGCGCCACCGATCTGCAAAACCTCTACGCAGTCGGAGAGACGGCGTTTACCGGCTTGCACGGTGCCAACCGCATGGCCAGTAACTCATTGCTCGAGTGCCTCGTCTACGCTCGCTCGGCAGCCGCCGCCATCAATGCGGCAATGCCCTCAATACACCAACCCGACTTTGTAAAGCCGTGGGATGAATCGCAGGTAACATCCTCCGATGAAGACGTGGTGATATCGCACAACTGGGACGAGCTGCGTCGTTTCATGTGGGATTATGTCGGCATTGTCCGCACCAATAAACGGTTAGAACGCGCCGAACATCGCATCAAACTTCTCCAGAAAGAGATCCAAGAGTACTACAGCAACTACAAGGTGAGCCGCGATCTGCTCGAGTTGCGCAACCTGGCGACAGTAGCGGAGCTGATTATTCGCTGTGCCCTGCAGCGGCGCGAGAGCCGCGGTTTGCACTACACGCTAGATTATCCAGAACTTTCAAGCCTGGCCCGCGATACCATTTTGGTGCCGATGAACTTTGCCGACCAGGAGTTTGTGATCAGCCGAGGTTAAATCTGGCCGAGTATCAGTGCTCGGCACAGCAGGCGGTACTCACCCCAGGGAAGAGCGTCACGGCAGATCCACAACTGGCTGGGTAGACGCTGGTCGGGCAGGCGAATCGAAAGTAGCACTAACGGCCCGTAGATCCACTGTTGAGGGCTCAAGCTTACAAGCTGAGCTTCACAGTTGGGTGGCGAGGAGTAAAACCAGCCGTCGCTGGTGAGTTGCAATGTGTAAGTCCGCTGCGGGCGCCGCCACTCGTAAACTGCGATAGCGGCTGCGCAAAACCACCAAGCAAGAGCCATAACTGCGCTCGCTGCGAGCAGTGAACCAGAGCCACCAATCAGAAGCGCCAGAGTAACTCGGCAACAGCGCAAGCTGCGCGAATCACCTATCTGCCAGAGATTGCTGGGTTGAGTGTCGGCTGTAATCAGTGGCGTGCGCCCGGTGTGTTCCGACTGTCGCGGACACGCTGAACAATCGCCAGTAGTTCAGGCTCCTCGGGGTCGATACGCTTCATCAGCCAGCCAAAAAGGTCTTGGTCTTCACACTCCAGCAGTGACCAGAATCGGGCTTGGTCCGCTTTGCTGAGATCATCGTAGTTTTCATCAACAAATGGGCTGAGAATTAGATCCAGCTCCAACATACCGCGGCGGCTCGCCCATTTAACTCGGTTCTTATCCACTCTACTGCTCCTCGCTCAAGGGACTGGGCGCAAGCCCAGTAAAGCCGTTATTATAGGTGAGTTAGTGGCGCTGATCACTGGGTAAAATAATCTCTAGCCTAGCCGCTTAATACATTTAAGGAACTGACCATGAACCACATGCTCTCCAACATTGATGGCAACAGCCAGCTTATCGCCCGCAATCGCGGCGCTATCCAGCTGCGCGGCAGTGACGCAGCCAAGTTTCTCCAAGGCCAAGTCACCTGTGATGTTATTACCTTGGCCGACGACCCCAACGGCAGTGTGATCAGTGGCGCACAATGCACCCCCAAGGGGCGCATGATCTTTGATTTCAGTGCCTTTTATCACGGCAGTGAGCAGATGCGTGATTTGATTTTAATCACGGCGCCCGAGCTGGTTGAGCTGGCCATCGCCAGCCTGAAAAAATACGCCGTGTTTTTTAAAGTAGAGATCTCCGACGTCTCTACACAGTGGCAGCAACAGCTGCTGTTTGGAAACCCGCCAGAGACACTGCCAGAGGGTATTATTGCACAGCCGCTAGGCAGCGATATCACCGCACTCACTCTACCCGGCGGCCAGCACTGTGAGCTCAGCCCACCTTGCAATGAAGAAGCTGACGCTAACTGGCTAAATAATCAGTTAATTGCCGCGGGCATCGCCGAAGTGAGTGATGCAACTACCGATTTGTTCATTCCACAGATGCTCAATTTTGACCACCGCAACTTTATTAGCTTTAAAAAAGGCTGCTACACCGGCCAAGAGATTGTCGCCAGAGCGCACTATCGCGGCGCGGTTAAACGCCGTTTGGCGCGCGGCGTGACTGATACTCCACTGCCTGCACTGCTAGTTCCTGGCAGTGAGCTGCGCGACAGTGAGGGGCGCGCCCTAGGTACGGTTGCGACGGTCGGCGACCGCCAATTTCTGGTTGCAGCAACCGAGGCTGCGACAAGTCAGCACGATTTTACCGTCGATTCCATTGCCTTCACTGCAGAACTGACTGCACTTGCCCCTGCCAGTGAATAAGTTTCACTCTGCGGCATTAAATTGGGTGGCTGGCCACAGCAATCTGTTAACTACGATCGGGTTTATTTCGGCGATAGTATTCGTCGCCAGCTTAGCCTCTCTGCCGTGGCTGGCCGCCGCCATCGATGAAGACTATTTTTGTAGTACTCGACAACAAAAGATAAGACGCCATCCTCTTCTGCGCTTAGCGCGCAATTTGACAGGGGGGCTGCTACTGCTGTGTGGAATAGTGATGCTCGTGCTACCTGGCCAAGGTATTTTGACTATTTTAGTCGCTCTGGTATTGATGGATTATCCTGGGAAGACCGTGCTGGAACAGTATATTGTCAGTATCCCTTCAGTCTTAAAAAGCCTCAACTGGTTGCGCCGCCGGCGCGGCGCGCCACCTCTGAAACTAAAAAAGTGAAGACTGCTGCACTGGCAGCGACCAATCGATGGGCTCTCTGCCTGCTGCCTGTAGTGCAGAGTTGGCCTGTGAGAACGGTTTAGAACCCAAAAACCCTCGATACGCTGAGAGTGGCGATGGATGGCTGCTAGTCACAACCGTGTGTCGCTGCTCATCAATTTGCGCTCTTTTTGCGGCAGCGAAACTGCCCCATAAAATAAATACTTTCGGTCTGCTGTCAGCACTCAAGGCCTGTAAGATACCGTCGGTAAACGACTCCCAACCCCAACCTTGGTGGCTATTGGCCGCGCCTTTTTCTACGGTTAACACGCTGTTGAGCAACAAAACTCCGCGCTGCGCCCAAACGGTGAGGTCTCCGCAATCGGGCAGCTGTAAGCCAAGATCAGCTTTTAGCTCGGTGAAGATATTGCGCAGCGACGGCGGTATTTTGACGCCGCGCGGAACCGAAAAACTCAAGCCGTGGGCCTGTCCGGGGCCATGGTAGGGATCTTGGCCGACGATGATCACTTTGACCTGTTGCGGGTCACATAGCTGCAAGGCAGCAAGACGCTGCTCACGGGGCGGATATATTTCGACTCCTGCCCGTTCACGTTCAGCAAGACGCCGCCAGAGCGGTTCGGACGGAAATGAGAACTGGTGTTTTTGCAAAAAAACATGCCAGCAGTTGGGCAGCGACTCACGCAGAGATGTAGGAGCAACAAACGACACAATCGACCTTATAGGCGTATTCAATGAGTTAGATGCTAACACTTAATTGGCTTGATTAAACGGGGATTTTACCCACAGCTGAGCTGACTCACAGGTCGCCAACACACTCGACAAGCGCGGGGATTTTCTATAAATTACTGTCGGTTTCAATAGCACTGGCACCCAGTCGTCAGCCCCATCAGCATTGAACGAGAAATCACATGAATGACGCCCTACGGTATCGACGCCAAGTTGGCTTATGGCTGGCAATCTGCGCTGCGACAATACTGGGTATGATTCTTCTCGGCGGTGTAACCCGCCTGACCAATTCTGGCCTCTCGATGGTGGAGTGGCGTCCTCTTTTAGGGATTATTCCTCCCCTCAACCACGAACAATGGCTGGATGTCTTCGCCAAATATAAAACCTCTCCTGAATATCAGATCGTCAACGCAGGCATGAGCCTCGCTGAATTTAAATATATTTTTATGTACGAGTATCTGCACCGCGTACTCGGTCGCATTATCGGTGTTTTATTTTTTGTGCCCTATGCTTACTTCTTGTTAAAGGACCGAATCCCAGATGGCTATCGCCTCAAACTAGCTCTGTTATTTGTACTCGGCGGCTGCCAGGGTATGCTCGGCTGGTTCATGGTCAAAAGTGGGTTGGTCGATGATCCGCGCGTAAGCCACTACCGGCTCACTGCTCACCTAGGTTTGGCCGTGCTGATTTTCGGTTTCATGATCTGGCTGACCAGCTCACTTCTTGATAGCCGCCATGAGCAGCGCGCAGCGAGCGCTGTACCACCATGGGTGGGCCGCTTGGCAGCCGCCGTAGCCATTCTGATTTATCTGATGATTCTCTCGGGTGGATTGGTGGCCGGCAGCCGCGCCGGTTATGCATGGTCAACCTGGCCATTGATGGGTGACAGCTTTATTCCGCCAGGCCTTTATGCGACTGCCCCTGCGTGGCTGGCAGCATTTGAAGATATCACCACTATACAGTTCAATCACCGTATTTTTGCCTACTTCATAGCGCTACTTGGCGGTGGCTTGGCGTTGGCAGTCTTCCGTCTCAGCCAAGACCGTTTAGCGCGAGTTGCGGCCGGCCTGTTTACTCTGTTGTTGACCGCCCAAATTACTCTCGGCGTGATAACCATTCTCTACCATGTGCCGATCGCGGCGGCCGCGGCTCACCAAGTAGTGGGGGTCTCGCTGTTCGCCAGTGCTATCTATCTAGCTCGCCGACTGCTGATAATGGAACCGCTCGGCAGCGAGAAAAAATCTCAATTTCCAACCTAACCGATGCTGACTCAGCAAGGAGCAACACCATGTTAAAATTACTCAAAATCACTACTGCCGCGCTGGCACTTGGCAGCACTGCCCTACTCGCTACACCCGCTTTAGCTGGTGATGCGGCTGCTGGCAAAGCGAAAGCGATGATGTGCGCTGGCTGTCACGGCCCAGCAGGTATCAGTAATAACGATATGTGGCCAAACCTCGCCGGCCAAAAGCAGGGTTATCTTGCTTCATCGTTAAAAGCTTACCGCAGTGGCGAGCGCAAAAATGCCATGATGGCTGGTATGGCACGCGGGCTCAGCGACACTGACATCGCCAACCTGGCCGCTTACTTTTCATCGCTCAAGTAAGCTAGTTTGAAACGCTAAGACGCGCTTATGCGCGTCTTTTTTTTGATCGCAAAACTTTCAAACTAACATTGGATAGCTGCAAATACTTAAGTAACAGTTAAGGTTGACCGCTTAATCTCTGTTTCACTAGCCAACTGCCCAAAGGCGGAGTGATGCAATGATCAACAAGACCCAACCAGACTACGCCTCGACCGGTTCAAATATCGCGCGCCGTAAGTTCGTATTAAATGGGCCAACCTCTCGACACCGCAGCGCCACCGAGGAGTACATCAAAGAGGGCTACCAGCGCTGCTATCAGGCCAAAATTGGCCAACCTATGCCGTTACTTCTCTCGCTCACCGTGACCGATACCCCGCGTGCCGCCTTAGGGCTGCGCCCGGCCGGTGAAGAGCAGCTGTTTTTAGAGAACTACCTCGACAATCCTATTGAGTCGACTATCGCTAGTGCGGCTGCCCAGCCGATTATGCGCGACAGTATTGTCGAAATCGGCAACTTAGTGGCCACCCAGCGCGTCGGAAGTCAGCTACTGTTTATTGTCATGACAGCGGCTTTGGCTGAGGCCGGCTTTCATTGGATAACTTTTACCGCCACACCGCAGGTAGTAAAACTTATCGTCCGACTCGGTTTTACTCCCCTTGATTTAGGTGCGGCCAACCCGGACCGGCTCATCGATGAGGGCGCTAGCTGGGGCAGTTACTTCCAGACGTCTCCACGCATCCAAGCAGGGCTGCTCAAAGAGGCTATGGCCGCTCTGCAAGCTAATCATGCTAGCGCTGAGCAACTGTCTCGATACCGTGAAACAATTGCACAGCTAGCCGTGTCGATTTCCGCACATAAAGCCACGCACAGAGCGCGCTGATTTGTCTGCTGTTATCGAACAATTACACCGAGGCGTGTGCCGTCTTCCAGCCGAGGGTTGTAAACCAGCTCTTAGCGACAACTGTAGACAGATTGAATGGGCGGATCTGATCGCACTGGTAGAAGCGACAGCGGCTCAGCTCACTTCGCTCGGCATACGTCGCCTGGGATTGTGTGCCGATAACAGCGTCGATTGGGCACTGATCGATCTAGCCGCTCAGCACGCCGATATCGTACTGATCCCGTTACCGCACTTTTTTACTGCACAGCAAGCTTGCCACAGCGCCAGGAGCGCAGGGGTCGACTATTTGCTCACCGATGCGGAGCTGCCCAAAGACTGGTTAAAAGCTCTGATACCCGGTGAGAAGATCCTACAGCCTATTGCACAGACACCTAGACTGGATGGTTATCCACTGTCACCGGAGAGCAGCGATCCACTGCCCACAGGCTGCCAAAAAATCACCTTCACTTCCGGTTCAACCGGTCAGCCCAAAGGGGTTTGCCTGAGCGCTTGCCATCAGTGGCAGGTGGCTGAATCGCTGGCTACGGCGACAGCGATGAGTGCGCCTCACCATCTGTGTTTAATACCACTGGCTACTCTACTGGAAAATATCGGCGGTATTTATACACCACTGTTATGCGGGGGCAGTGTGCATTTTGCCTCTGCCTCTGAGCGCGGCATAAGCGGTAGTTCATCAGTCAATGCCAGACAGCTGCTAGCGGCTATCAGTAGCGAAGAACCCAACTCTTTAATTGTTATTCCGCAACTGCTTGCCCTGTTAGTCAGCGCTGCCCAAAGCAACTGGCAGCCGCCGTCATCTCTTAAATTTATTGCTGTCGGAGGTGCGCGAACGGCGCCTCGGCTACTCGAACAAGCCATTGATCTGGGACTGCCAGTTTACGAGGGCTATGGCCTATCAGAGTGCGGTTCAGTAGTAGCGCTAAACACTGCAGAGTGCAACTTTCCCGGCACCGCTGGGAAAATACTGCCGCACTGTGATGTCACCATCAAACACGGTGAGGTGATTATTCATTCACCGTGTTTCTTGGGTTATGTCGATGACCGCAGTAGTTGGGAGCCAACAGAGGTTGCCAGTGGCGATCTCGGCCAGATCGATGAAAATGGGTTTTTAACTATTTCTGGGCGTCGAAAAAATCTGTTGATCACCAGTTTTGGCCGCAATGTCTCTCCCGAGTGGGTCGAATCGCTCTTGCTTGGCAGCACACTGTTGCGTCGTTGCGTGGTAGTTGGCGATGGCGAGGCTCAATTAACCGCCCTCATCGACAGCGATCCGCAACGCAGTCAGTCACAGCTGGCCGAGTGGGTCGAAGCATGTAACCAGCAGCTGCCCGATTACGCTCGAATAGGCCACTGCCGGGTGATCGAAGAAAAAGATTGGCCACCGCTGCTAACGGCCAATGGCAGACCGCGGCGCGATTCCATTAACCAGTTTTTCACCACTTTGCCTCACCAACTAGAGGAAACTTTATGAGTCAATTTCATCAACAGCTTCAAGATGCCACTGTCGCTGATCGCGATTATATAACCAGTGCACCGATCATTCAGCAGGCGTTGGCCTCGACAATCACACGCGAGCACTATGCCGCTTTTCTACTCCAAGCCTACCACCATGTGCGACACACTACCCCGCTACTGATGGCCTGTGGCGGAAGACTGGACAGCAGTTACGAGTGGTTGCGCAACGCGGTAGCCGAGTATATTGAGGAAGAGCTGGGCCATCAGGAGTGGGTGCTCAACGATATAGAGGCGGCAGGTTTCGACAAAGAGATTGCCCGCACGTCAACACCCAATCCAGCCACTGAACTGATGGTCAGTTACGCATACGACACGATTGCTCGCATTAATCCACTGGGGTTTTTTGGTATGGTGCAGGTTCTCGAAGGGACTAGTGTGCGCATTGCCGATGCAGCTGCGGATGCCATCCAGTCGACAACCGGCCTACCTAATCGGGCATTCAGTTATCTGCGTTCACACGGCGCGCTCGATCAAGATCATGTCAAATTTTTTGCTGATATCATGAATAAAATTGAAAAACCCGATGACCAACAAGCGATCATCCACGCCGCCAAAATGTTCTATCAGCTCTATGGCAATGTGTTTCGCTCAATTGAGCCCAAACAAGCTCTGCAACTCGAACGGGCCAAACAATGAGTCATGATTCGCGCTTCACCGGTAAAACTATACTTCTCACCGGTGCCACTGGTGGGCTGGGACAAGCTCTAGCCAAAGAGTTGGCAGATGCCGGGGCGACACTTTTGCTGAGTGGTCGCGACAGGTCCCAACTGGAGCAACTCAGTGCAAAAATCAGTGGTGATCACCGCTACTTTGCTGCTGACACAACAGCAACCGAGCAGCGTGCAGCACTGATAGATTGGGCGTTAAGCCATGATCTGGATGGCGTAATTAACAACGCAGGTATCGGCCAACTGGCCCTGGTGGGAGAACAGTCGCAGCAAGAAATTGAACAGCTCATTGAACTCAATTTAACTGTGCCAATGTTGCTCTGTGAGGCACTGCTCGAATCACTTAAAGAGCGCCCAGATGCCATCATCGTCAATATCGGTTCTATTCTGGGTAGCATCGGCGTTCCTGGTTCGGCTCTTTACGGTGCCAGCAAAGCGGGCCTACAACGCTATACAGAGTCGCTGTGCCGCGAGTTGAGCGACTCATCTGTTTGCGTGTTCTATTGTGCTCCCCGAGCAGTGGCCACTGCCTTTAACAGCGAGGCTACCGTTACCATGAACAGCGAACTAGGCAATCGCGTCGATCTACCGACAGACGTAGCGGTTGCAATCCTTAAACGCTGCCAGAAAAAAGCGGGCAGCTACTATTTGGGCTGGCCCGAGAAGATGTTTGTGCGTGTAAACGCTGTGCTGCCCAAACTGGTTGATAGTGCCATGAATAAGCAGCTCGCCTCCATTAAGCGATTTGCAAAGCGCGTCTAACGCCGCACCTACTTTTCGACAGATCAATAAACCTATTTTTGGAGCTACTATGTTTGTATTTATCAATCACTTTGTACGTTCGCCGCTGTATTTGCTGATCGCTCTAGCTGCTTTAGCTAGCCTCTCTTGGTCCTCGCTCGCATCTGCTTCATCGCTGGAGCAGCTGCAACAGCGCTGGGCTGAGGTCAACTATCAGATGCAAGGTAACCAACAGCTATCCGGCTTTGAGACACTGATCAGCGATGCGGGCGCTATGCTTGAAAAACAGCCCGAAAGCGCCCCACTGCTTATATGGCGCGGAATCATTCAGTCGACCTACGCCGGTGCCAAAGGTGGCCTTGGCGCCCTCAAAGTGGCCAAAGCAGCTAAGCGCGATTTTGAAAAAGCGATGACAATAGACGCCGATGCACTTGATGGCTCTGCCTATACCAGCTTGGGTACACTGTATGCCAATGTTCCCGGTTGGCCGATCGGCTTCGGCTCCGACAAGCAAGCTCGTCGACTGCTGGAAAAAGCCCAGCAAATTAACCCACAAGGGATCGACAGCAACTATTTTTATGCCGAATATCTGCGCGGCGAAGGCGAATTAGAGCTGGCTCGACAACATTATCAAATCGCACTTCAAGCGCCCACTCGCGAAGGCCGCGCTTTAGCTGATCAGGGTCGCAGGCAGGAGATAATAGATGCTCTCGAAAAACTTTAATCCAGTCGCAAGGCCGACCATCTCAGAGGGCAACAAAAGGTGAATTTACTCTTAATCGAAGATGACGCTGTACTCTCAGCAGCGCTCTGCAAAGCGCTGCGAGCAGAAGGCTTTGTGGTTGAAGCAGTTCTCAATGGTCGCGATGCATTGAGCCACTGCAAAGCGCTGATGCCAGAGATCGCCATTCTCGACTTAGGCCTGCCCGACATCGACGGGGTAAAACTGCTCAAGCAATTGCGCGAAGTCCATCGCCAACTGGCGGTTCTAGTGCTTACTGCTCGCGATGGCACCGCCGACAAAGTTCGCGCGCTTGATGCCGGTGCCGACGACTATGTGATTAAACCGTTCGAAACGGCTGAACTGATGGCTCGTTTACGCGTTCTAAGCCGGCGGCTCGGCACTGCAGAAAGTGCTCTGATAGAGATTGCGGGGATTACTCTTGACTTGAACAGCCACAATGTCACGCACGATCAACAGCTATTAGAATTAACTCGCCGCGAGTATATGTTACTCAAAGCATTGATGGAGAATGCGGGGCGCGTGCAGACCAAAGAAGCTCTCGAGCGCCGACTTTATGGCTGGGGCGAAGAGGTGGCCAGCAACACCATTGAGGTACACATCAGCAACTTGCGCAAAAAACTCCCGGAACGATTTATTCAGACCATTCGCGGTGTCGGTTACACTGTTAGCAAAGATTAAAATCGACGCCATCACCGCCTAGCGATACGCCATGAAATCCATTCGAAATTTTTTGATCATTGTTCTGCTGTCAGTCATCTGTCTGGTCAATTTCGTCGCTGCCCTTCACGGTTATCAACGCAGTATGCAGCAGGCTGACCAGCTCATCACTCAGCAGCTGCGCGATGCTGGCCAATTGTTACTTCAACTGTATGAGATCCCAGCCACTGACCCTGAAAATGAGAGTGACCAAACTCATTTCGGCAGGCAACCAAAGCCGGTTTCTCATGCCGGCTTAGGCGACGATCTGCTGTTTCAGATATGGCGCGATAATCAGCTCATAGCCCTATCCAGCAATGCTCCCCAGCAACGCTTCGCAGAGGCGAGATCTGCTGGCGCACCGCAACGATTTTATCGTGGCAAGCAGTGGCGCTATGAATTTGTCCACCAACCGCCACTGGTTATGATCGTGGCCCAGAACAACGATCGCTATACCCAGCTGATCGAAACCATGATCGTCGAGTCGATCTTGCCTATTATCTGGGTCTTACCCTTTATCGGCATCTTAATTTGGTTGATCGTCAAGCGTGGCCTGGGACCTCTGCGCAATCTCGCCAAACGCTTACAACAACGTGGAGACAATGATCTAAGCCCAATCGAAAACCACCACTATCCCGAAGAAATCACTGGCGTCGCCACTGCAATCAATCAATTAATGCAGCGTTTGGAGCTCGCCTTTGAGCGCGAACGGCGCTTTGCTGCCGATGCTGCCCACGAGCTGCGAACTCCTCTTGCGGGCCTCAAAGTCAATTTACACAACTTGATTCAACAAGCTCAACAGGATCAGAGTAACGAATCGCTTGAAACCATCTGCGCCCTTGAAGCCGGGGTCGACCGCATGAGTCATTCGATCGAACAAATCCTAGCTCTGCACCGATTTAGCCCTGAACAGTTTAATACCCACCTTGAAAGCATCGAGCTGGTTCCACTCGTTCAGGAGTGTATTGCTGAGAGCTATACGTTAATTGATCAGCGCGCTCAAACTATTGAACTCATCAGTTCGCCCTGCAATGTTCGCGGAGATCGATTTGCTCTTACCACTGTGGTGCGCAATCTCATCGATAACGCCTGTAAATATACCCCGCAGGGTGGCAAGCTAATCGTTTCGGTCGGCACCCGACAAAAAGTAATTTTCATCCGCGTAGAAGATAGTGGCCCGGGAATACCCGAGCGAGAATACCAACGTGTCACCAGCCGTTTTTATCGCGTCGGTGGCGACAGTCACCACAGTGGCATTGTCGGTAGTGGCCTGGGATTAGCTATCATCGAGTCTATTACTCAACTTCACCGCGGCCAGTTGAGCCTGTCGCGATCCGAGCAGCTTGGTGGTCTCTGTGCGCAAGTTGAAATCCCAGTCGATCCCCGCGATCAAAAGGCATCATTATGAGTCATTTAGTTTTATCGAGATTGGCTAAGCTATTTGTCACCTGTCCGCTCTTGGGTTGTGCCGCAGCATTTGCCGCTCCAGTGGTTGAGATTGCCATTGAGAACCATCAGTTTATACCCGCAGTGGTGGCTGTACCTGCCCACACCAAAGTGAAACTGCTGATCCACAATCGCGACTCCTCAGCGGAAGAGTTCGAAAGCTTTGAGCTCAATCGCGAAAAGGTCATTCTTGGCAACAGTAAAACCATTATCTTTATCGGCCCACTCGCTCCTGGAGATTACCCGTTTTTTGGAGAGTTCAACCCCTCCTCTGCGCAGGGAGTGGTTCGAGCCGCTGACTCTTCAGCGGAGCAACCACAATGATTTTACTCAATTCTGTAGTGCTGGTTCTCAATGAAACTATTGAGGCGGGTATTTTAATCAGCGTGCTTCTGTCTATCAGTCAGCGTCTAAAGTTACCCGCATATTGGTGGCGCTGGGCCACACTACTGGGCCTCTCTGGAGCACTGCTCTACGCACTAATATTGCCGACGCTGAGCGGATGGTTCGACTACTCCGGCCAAGAGGTTGTTAACAGTGCATTACAGCTGACCATTTTCGTCATCGCACTGTTATTGATTACTCGAATCACAGCGGGAGAAACTCGCGGGTTAGCGCTGTTTTTTACGCTCGCCATGGGCCTAGCCATGGTTCGAGAAGGGGCTGAGGTGGTGGTTTTTTATCTCGGTGTTACAGTGCTCAACGAACCCATTGCGAGCGTTTTTACCAGTGGCTTTGTTGGTCTAACAATCGGCGCCAGTGTCGGCGCGTTGAGCTATTACCTGTTGCTCTCAATCCGTCCTAAATACGCCGGCTGGATCCAACTGGGGGTATTGGCACTGATCACCAGCGGCATGGTTTTACAAGCCAGTCAGCTGCTGATGCAGATAGATTGGCTGCCCTCCTCTGCACCGCTGTGGAACTCAGAAAATTTACTGGCGGAGAACTCTGCTTTCGGGCAGTTAGCCTATGCATTACTCGGCTATGAGTCGACACCCGGGCTTACTGAGGTGGCTCTTTATTGTGGCGCGTTGCTACTCTGTGCAGGGACCGCATTGATCGCTCGCTATAGGCTCTCAGCACAGTTAGTTTTCGATAAACGAGGTACGCCATGAAAGCCTTTCGATCTGCAGCGCCAATGTTCGCTACCAGCGCTGTATTGCTGATAGCGCCATTCTGTTTCGCTGATGGTCTCTCCATAGGTCCGATTAAACAGCCCTATGTGCACGCATTAGAACGTGAGATTGAATTCAACCAGCTGTGGCAGAAAGAGAGTAAGGACGCCTACTTCTCGAAGAGTACCGCCATCGGCTATGCACAGAGTAGCCCCAAAAATCATCAAACTGAGCTGAGCGTTACCGGCATCGACTTACCTGACGGCAGTTTACAGGCCAGTGCCATCGAGTTTGAGACGCAGTGGCAGCTTACCGAGCAGGGTGAATTTGAGGCCGACTGGGGTATGACGGCTGAGTTGGAACGAGAGATCGATTTAAACCGCTGGGAAGCCGGCGTCACCCTGCTCTGGGAGCGACAGTATCGAGAGTGGATCGCGACTCTCAACGGTGGTGTCCACTACGAGTGGGGCAGCGACTATGACAATGAACTCGAAACCACTCTCGGCGCTCAACTGCGCTACCGCTACAGTGCGTTGATAGAGCCGACATTGGTGCTCCACCTCAACCAAGATACCGGTGCGGTCGGGCCCGGATTATGGATCCATCAACGGCTCTCGCCCGGCCGCCGTCTAAACTGGCAGCTAGCATTATTGCAAGGCTTTAAAACGACCACTCCCGACCAGAGTCTGCTGGTGTCTCTGGAGTATGAGTTCTATTAGTCGCCATCTCGCTGCGCTGTTAAACTACGCTCAATATTAATAGTGGACGCCTCCTTATGAGTGCAAATGTAGCCCATAAACCGTCGTTAATTGATGCGTTTATCCCCGTTATCTTCTTGATCAGCACCCTAGGCACGACAGTCTATCTATTCGGTCTCGATGCATTTGGGCCGAACCTGCTGGCACTACTGCTTTCTGCTGCACTCGCCGCAGCTATCGGTATCAAGAACGGCCACAGTTGGCTCTCCATAGAAGAGGGGATGATCGAAACTATTTCACTGTCGATGCGCTCTATTCTGATTTTAATGATGGTCGGTGCACTGATTGGCAGCTGGATGCTCAGTGGTACCGTACCCACTATGATCTACTACGGCGTGGCACTGATTTCACCGGATTTTTTCTACCTCACCGCGAGTGTTGTGTGCGCCTTGGTCGGCTTCAGCATCGGCAGCTCTTGGACAGTCGCTGGCACGCTAGGCATAGGTTTGATGGGGGTTGCTGCGGCACTTGGGCTGCCGCTTGGCATTGCCGCCGGGGCGATTGTCTCGGGCGCCTACTTTGGTGACAAAATGTCACCGCTATCCGACACTACTAATCTCGCAGCAGCAGCCACCTCGAGCGACCTGTTTGAACATATTCGCCATATGAGCTGGACCACCCTACCCGCTTTTGCCATTTCGTTGGCGATCTACACTGCGCTGGGGCTCGGTAGCGAGAGTAGCAGCGAGTTGAGTGAAATAGTCACCCTGCAAGCCGCCTTGCAAGGCTACTTTGCTATTTCTCCGCTAATGTTGGCGCCGCTCGGCCTGCTGCTATTTTTAGCCATCACCCGTCGGCCGGCACTGGCCACCTTGGTTTGGGGAACATTGGCAGGCATCGCCATGGCTCTACTGTTTCAATCCGAGCGCGTCATAGCCGCGGCTGGCGACCCACAACTGAGCAGCGCAGCGGCCAGCGCCAAAGGAATTATCACCACGCTGTTCGCCGGTTTTACCCCGGACAGCGGTTCGGCGGTAGTCGATGAACTGCTCAGTAAGGGCGGTTTAAGCAGTATGCTGTTGACTGTAGGACTCATTATTTGCGCACTCGCTTTTGGCGGCGCCATGGCTCGCGCAGGCCTTTTACAGCGGTTGGTCGACGCTATGCTCTCAGGCGTTAAAAGTGCCGCTGGGCTGATTGTTGCAACGGTCAGCGCCTGTGTTGGCACCAACCTCTTAGCTGCGGACCAGTACCTATCGATTGTTCTGCCTGGGCAGATGTTTAAAGGTGCCTACCAAGAGCGTAAACTCCACGCACTGACACTCTCTCGAACACTCGAAGACGCCGGCACGCTCACCTCGGCATTAATTCCCTGGAATACCTGCGGTGCATACATGGCTGCAGCTCTCGGGGTGTCTACCTTTAGCTATGCACCATACGCCTTTCTCAACCTGCTCTGCCCACTATTGGCGATCGGCTACGGTATGTTTCAAGTTGGCTTGCGTCCCAGTCAGTCGGCACTCAATCCCCAGTAAACGCAGAGGTGAGGCACCTACTCTTACTCTGCTCGCTACTCTCTGGCGCACTGCTGGCCGCGCCACACTACAGCGGCCAGCGCGCACTCGAATTAATCGCTGCGCAGGTGGAACTTGGCCCGCGCAGCAACCCCTCCTCGCGCGCGGCAGCGCTACAGCTCTACCGTCATCACTTGGCCGATGCAGAGAGTCTGCGCGCGCATCACTTTGAGTGGCAGTGGCGCCAGCTCCCAGTCCGCCACGGCACTAACCTACTCGCCAGTTTTGGGCCACAAGAGGCCGATGTCGAGCACTGGCTACTAGCCGCCCACTGGGACACTCGGCCGATTGCCGATCGCGAAAAATCTAGTCAACAGGCAAACCAACCGATCAGTGGCGCCAACGATGGTGGTTCTGGTGTTGCCGTACTGCTGCATCTGGCAGAAATCATGGCACAACACCCACCTCCGGTGCGAGTCGATATCGCTTTGTTCGATTATGAAGACTTGGGCGGTATTGACGGGCAGCCGTTCTCAATTGGTGCCAATCAATTTGTCACCGAGCACCCCGACTATCGACCCGATGGCGGGATTTTGCTCGACATGGTCTGCGACAGTGAGCTGCGTATCCCTCGCGAGCTCTATTCCAAACGCTACGCGGGCAAGTTGCAAAATCGGCTTTGGGGGGTCGCCAAAGAGCTTCAGTTGAGCGTAGTAGAGGAGCATGACGGCGCTGCGATTAGCGATGATCATCTACCGTTTCTACGCGCAGGTATCCCTATGGTCAATCTGATTCATTGGCCGTTTCCAGACAGCTGGCACACTCACAAAGACACCCTTGAACGCTGCAATAGCAACAGCCTAGCTGAGGTTGGCCGCTGGATAGCAGAGTTCATCTACACAGACGATCAACGCGTTCTGCGTTGAGAGTTGCATATCACACCTACTCGGTTATAGTCGAAACCACTCTTTTAAGATCTTGGAGCTCTACCATGCAACTGTTCACTACGCTGCGCGCAGCCGCACTATTCTCGCTGCTTTTAGTAAGTGTTCACTCGGTCGCACAAAACGAACTGCGCGCTAGCATCACTGCAGATTATCACGACTCACTGCACGATCTTTTCGTGCACTTTCACCGCAATCCAGAACTCAGTTTTTTAGAGCACGCCACTGCCGCTAGGCTGGCTAGCGAACTGCGCGACGCCGGCTTTACTGTCACAGAAGGAGTTGGCGGTACCGGCTTAGTGGCGCTGATGGAAAATGGCGAAGGTCCGACGGTGATGGTGCGCGCCGATATGGATGCACTGCCCGTAGAGGAGCGTTCTGGGCTCGAATATGCCTCAACTGCCAAGCAAATTGATCCCATTAGCGGGCGCGAGGTCCCCGTCATGCACGCCTGTGGGCACGATGTTCACATGGTCAGCCTAGTCGCCACTGCGCGGCAGATGGCAGCGCGGCGCGACAGTTGGTCAGGCACCTTAATGTTGATCGGCCAGCCGGCTGAAGAGCGTATTTCTGGCGCGCGGATTATGCGCGAAGATCAAATTTGGGAGCGCTTTGGCACCCCTGACTACGCTATGGCACTACACGTTATGTCTGGGCTTGAAGCGGGTATTATCAATGTTACCGAGGGCTCGCCAATGGCTGGGTCAGACTCGGTCGATATCGTGATTCACGGCATCGGCACTCACGGTGCAGCGCCGCATTTGGGCAAAGACCCGGTCGTGCTCGGCAGCCAACTTGTCATGGCCTTGCAGACCCTCGTAGCTCGGGAGCTGTCGCCGCGTCAACCAGGCGTCGTCACCGTCGGCTCTTTTCACGCCGGCAGCAAACACAACATTATTTCGGATCGCGCCGAGCTGCAGTTGACCGTACGCAATACTAATCCCGAGACCCGCCAACTGCTGCTCGAAGGGATCGAGCGTATTGCCGTCAATCTTGGCCGCGCCGCCGGGCTACCCGAGGACAAACTTCCCGAAGTCTCACTAAACAATCCGGGCACTCCGCCCACAGTCAACAACGACGAACTGGTAAAAAGATTGCGTGGCGTCTGGCAGCAGCAGTTTGGCGAAGACAGAGTTCTAGCGGTTACCAGCAGCTCGATGGGTGCCGAAGACTTCCCTTATTTCACTAGCGATCCCGCGATCCCCAGTGTTTATTTTGCGATAGGTGGCAGCGCCAAGAGTGATCTCGATGCAGCGGCCAACGGCGGACCAGCGGTACCGTGGAACCACAGCCCAATGTTTAAAATTGAACCCGAGCTGAGTATTACTCGCGGTGCTGAGGCGACCATATCAGCACTACTGGATTTAATGCCGGCACAATAAAAAATTGCGATATAAAAAAACCGGCTCTCAGGCCGGTTTTTTTGTCACACCAAACTCAGGGCTCTGAACGGCTGAGCACCTCGCGCAGTGCCGCCACGCAGTAGTCGATATTGCGCTGAGTAGAAGCGCTGCCCATTAAGCCTATGCGCCACACCTTGCCGGCCAGGGCACCGAGGCCCGCGCCAATTTCTAAGTTGTAGTCAGCCAGCAGTGCCGAGCGCACGGCTGCATCATCGACACCTTCGGGAATAGTCACCGCATTGAGCTGTGGTAGGCGATCGGCCTTTGGAACGATAAATTCCATTCCGAGTTCAGCCAGTCCCTGCTTGAGGAGCTCATGGTTGTTGCGATGGCGCTGCCATGAGGCTTCAAGCCCCTCTTCTTGCAACATCACCAGTGACTCGTGGAGCGCGTAGAGACTATTTACCGGTGCAGTGTGGTGATAGGCGCGCTTGCCCTCCCCCGCCCAGTAACCCATCACCAGCGAGAGATCTAAAAACCAGCTTTGCACTTTACTTTTGCGATTGCGGATCACCTCAGCGGCAGCATCACTAAAACTCACTGGCGATAATCCGGGAGGTGCAGAGAGACATTTTTGTGAGCCGGAATAGATGGCATCAATCCCCCACTCATCAACTTTGAGTGGCGAGCCTGCCAGTGAGGTCACTGCATCGACAATACTCAGTGCGCCGTAACGTTTGGCGATAGCACACAGCGCTTGGGCATCAGAACAGGCGCCGGTAGAGGTTTCAGCGTGAACAAAAGCCAGGAATTTTGCGTCTTGATGAGCGGCGAAGGCCTCTTCTACTTTATTGACGTCAACTGCATGGCCCCATTTGTCCTCAATCAATATCGGCACGCCACCGCAGCGTTCAATATTTTCTTTCATGCGGCCGCCAAATACACCGTTTTGACAGACTATGACCTTATCACCCGGCTCAACTAAATTGACGAAACAGCACTCCATACCGGCAGAGCCAGGAGCAGAGACCGCGAAGGTCATCTCATTGTTTGTTTGGAAGGCGTACTGCAATAGCTGCTTGAGCTCGTCCATCATGCCGATAAAAGCGGGATCAAGATGACCTAGCGTCGGCCGTGCCATCGCCTCGAGAACTCGCGAGCTGACATCGGAGGGGCCGGGACCCATCAGCGTGCGCTGCGGAGGATGAAAGGAACTTATTGCCATGCGGATGACTCCATATAGATCGGTAGCGACTAAAACTCCGCTATTCTAAACAGCCTCCCCAACAGTGTCGAATATTGCTCAACCTGTTGAGCGGCAAACTCAAGGACAGTCATCGACTGCCTTGCAGTTGCCTGTGCT
>JBLYYE010000043.1:0-88960 GCA_048549915.1 Porticoccaceae bacterium | reverse complement strand
TTCGTGTACGGGCACGAGGGCCCCCCCCCCCGCGCCGGGGGGGGGGGGGGCCGCCCCGCGGCTGGGAAATTCTTTCACTGCGCTAAAGCGCATTAATTGAGAACTTCTACCCGGACAATAGTGTCGCGCGCTAAGGGCAGCGTCACTTCGCCCTGAGTGTGGCGCTGCAGTAACAGTAAGCTGCGCCCGTCGACCTCGACTAGCTCACCCATCTGCGGCTGCGCGCGCTCAACCAGGTAGACCTTAACGCTGCGGCCCACCGCGCTTGGCAGCTGGCGCCACGGTTGACGGGCATAGGCTGGCAAAAGCTGTTGCGGCTCACTGCGTGGCACACCCGGCGCGACGCTTTGGCGCGGCGCCAATGTCGCCACAGCTTCGAGCAGCTGGGAATGAGAGCCGGCCCGCCACTGCAGACGGCTGCCGCGATCTAATCGATAGGCGCCGGCCAGGCCAGCCCACTCGACCAGGCTGTACTCGCTGCGCTCGACATCTAGTTGCAATGCTTGCGGGGCTGCCAGCCATTCGGCTACGTCTTGAGGCTCGCGAGGAGTCACCTCAAGCGGCCCTAATTGCCAGCTGGTGACAGCACTGCGCCAGGCTTCGAGACTGATTCCCGCTTCATCAGCGCAGTGCTGGTAATGGCTCTGCAACGCATCGGCATCGGGAGTCACACGCAGCTGCATTGCGGCTAACTGCGGCCACATTGCCAACTCTAATTCGGCCATAGTGGCGCGCTGCGTTGCCAACTGAGCCACTACCTGCAACGCACCGGTAGGCTGCGATTCCAAGGTGACATCCAGCTGGTACTCGCCAAATATATCGCTCTCGCGCAATTGGCCATGCAGTTTGGCGACAATATAGCCGCGACTATCGACTTGAGCATCTGCCCAACTGCCGCTGCTGCTGCAGGCTGGCGCCACACGCGCTGCCCACGCTTGGTAAAGATCGCCGCGGCGAAAAAGCTCAACACGGGGCGCACGAAAGGAGAGTGCACCGGAGGGCCAGAGCCCCAGCAGTAACTGCGAGGGGGAAAAGCCGTGCACCTCTAAAGAAGGAATAGAGAGATAATCTGCGTTTGCAGTAGTGGATATGCGCAGCTGGCGCAGCACTACACTGCCAACAAACGGGTTGACCGAGTGGCCTGCAAAAGAGAAATAACCGCTGCCCTGTAAAAGCTTACGTTGCTGTTCAAGCCAACGCTCTACCTGCCAGTGGGCCACAGAGACAGTCGCAAGCGCTGCGACGGCGAGCAGCGCGATGAACCCAAGTGCGCGCTGGAAGCTGCGCCACAACATACAAGAACCGCGCAGTTAAGCGATCGTCTCAGCGTAGCCGTCACTGTCGAGCAGTGCCTCGATCTCGCTCATATCCGCTGGAGCGATGCGAAAGAACCAGCCGTCACCGTAGGGGGAGCGGTTTACAGTTTCAGGCTCATCTTCGAGCAGTGGATTGATCTCAACAACTTCGCCAGTCAGCGGCGCATAGATATCTGAGGCCGCTTTAACCGACTCGACTACCGCCACTTCTGCACCCGCATCTAAACTGCTGCCGACCTCGGGGAGCTCAACAAAAACTACGTCGCCAAGCTCGTCTTGCGCATGATCGGTAATGCCGATGACAACACTGCCGTCGCTCTCGACGCGCACCCACTCATGACTGCTGGCGTATTTTAACTCTGCGGGTATCTCACTCATAGGGTCTCTCCGTTAGCCTGCCGCCGCTGGCGCCAAGCAATGATTTAGTGCGCTGATTTTACCCGCCCCCCGCGCTCAAAACCAACCCCTCAGTCGAGATTATTCAAAAGCAGCTATAACGGCTGAAACCAGCCTAAGATCGACAACCGCCTCAAACCGCACTGGCGGTGACTATTTGGCTGTATCGCTGTACTCAAGAGGTATACTCTAACGTGACCACATGGAACTCAGCATTTAATCATGACCGAAACTGCTCTATTCAACGCCAACATCGCTGTCACCCTGGCCCTGACCGCAACTACCGCCGCTCTTTTCATTGCCGATCGCTGGCGGGTAGATATCTCGGCGCTATTTATCCTCGCCCTGCTGGGGCTTCTTAACGAGCACCCCAGCCTCTCGCTTCTACCCATCGATGGCCTCTACAGCGGCTTGGCCAGCGCTGCGGTAGTCACGGTCATCGGCATTACCGCCCTGGGCTATGCTATCGACCGCAGCGGCCTGATGGATGGGCTCAGCCGTCGGCTGGCACGCGGGCGGCCCAGTGAACGTCAGCTGCGCCTCACCATCACTAGTGGTGGTGCGCTGCTCTCTGGGTTAATGCAAAATATTGCCGCGATCTCGCTGTTTATTCCCATTGTCAGCCGGCTGGCGCGGCGCCTGAATATCGATATGGGCCGTCTGCTCATGCCGGTGGCTTTTATGATTATCATCGGCGGCAATTTAACCCTGATTGGCTCTGGCCCATTGATCTTGATCAACGATCTACTCCCCGCGGATCTAGAGCGTTTTGGCTTGCTCGACGTGACACCCATCGGCTTGGCGCTGCTCTTTAGCTGTGGATTACTGTGGTTTTTTTTGCCGGATCAGATGCTCCCCGCGAGCCGGCCAGCGCGCGCTAACAGCCACTCTCTGGCGCGCTATCAGAACCTTTATCAGCTCTCTGGCGAGCTTCAACAATATAAAGTAAGTGACCGCTCACTGTTATCAAATCTCACAGTAGGCCAACTGGAAGAACGCTATAAAGTGGAACTGCTGGCGCTGCGCAGCGATGAAGTGGTGCTCTCACCACACCGCCAGCTCCCTCTGGCTGAGGCGCGCGCACTGGCCATTGTTGGCGACCGCGCCGCCACTGCCGCCTTGGCCTCAGCGCTGCGCTTGACCCAAGCTGTCGACGAGCTCCTCGACGAGGCCTTGAGCCCAGATATCTCGGGCTTTGCCGAAGTAGTAGTGCGCCCAGGCACCGCACTGATTGACCGCGCTATTGGCGATATCCGTATTCGCAAGCAGTTTGGTTTAACCCCTGTGGCGATTTTTCGCGGCCAACGGCTCATCCACTCACAACTGCGCGAAGTGTCACTGCAAGCGGGGGATACCCTGCTCTGCCATGTGCGCTGGCGAGACTTAGCGGCGCTGCGCAATGGCGATGAATTTGCCGTACTAGACAACGATTTCCCGCAAGCCCCCACCAGCGGCGGGCGCGGCAAACTATTGATTATTGCTCTAGCTGCGCTGGCGGCTGCACTGTTTAGCCCTCTGCCTTTAGCACTGGTCTTTTTAACCGCTGCAGTTGCACTGGTAGTCAGCGGGGTGATTACTATCAACCAGACTTATCAAGCCATTAGTTGGCAGACAGTATTTTTGCTTGCCGGGCTCATTCCACTGGGCACCGCCATTGTCCACACCGGCACGGCTGACTGGCTGACTACTGAGCTACTGGCTGCACTACCGGCACACCCGAGCAGCTGGGTGCTACACACCACATTTGCTATCGCCGCTACGCTGGCTACGCTGTTTCTCTCTAACATCGGCGCAACCGTAGTATTAATGCCCATTGCACTGCAGATGGCCAGCACACTGGGGTTCGATCCGCGCCCACTGGCACTGTTGGTGGCGGTCTGTGCCTCCAATTCGTTTTTGATGCCCACTCACCAAGTTAACAGCTTAATTATTAGTGCCGGCAACTACAGCAACCGCGACTTTTTGCGCGCAGGAAGAGTGATTACACCGGTCTATATTGCTGTTGCCGTGGCCGTGTCGCTGCTGCTTTAGCCCTGCAGTGTAAGGGTTGGCTCATCGAGCGCTGACATCTGTTCGCGCAGCGCGAGTATCTGATCGCCCCAGTAGCGCGGCTGGGCATACCAAGAGAACGCTCGCGGGAAGGCGGGGTCGCTCCAGCGCCGCCCGATCCACGCGCTGTGGTGGATCATTCGCAGTGTGCGCAAAGGCTCTATTAGTGCTAGCTGTCTCGGCTGGAAGCTAAAAAATTGGTCGTAACCCTCGACGATTTCATCGAGTTGGCGACGCTGCTCGTCGCGGCTGCCACTGAGCAACATCCAGATATCTTGTATCGCTGGCGCCATCCGTGCATCGTCAAAGTCGACAAACAGCGGGCGCTCGTCGCGCCAGAGAATATTGCCACCGTGGCAGTCGCAGTGGCTGCGCAGAAAGTCCGGCTGTGCCGCTGCCAGCAGCGGCTCGATCCGCTTTAGCAACACCTCTGCTGTGCTCGCGTAAGCCTCGCGCAGCTCTGCCGGGATCACTTCGGCCACCACAAAGTCGACCGCATCGCGACCAAACTCTTGCCAGCTGAGCGCAGGCCGTGCAGCAAACGGTTGCACCGCCCCCTGAGCGTGGAAACGCCCCAGCAATTTACCCAGCAAATGCAGGTTGTCGAGGTTATCGAGTTCGGGGGCGCGACCGCCGCGACGCTCAAACAGTGCAAAGTAAAAATCGCCATCGCTGTGCAAGGTAGCGCCATTAATTTGCAATGGTGCCACTACCGGCAGTTCCGCCGCGGCCAACTCTGCGGTGAAGGCGTGCTCTTCTAAAATTGCCTCACGGCTCCAGCGTTGCGGCCGGTAGAACTTGGCAATGATCGGCGTCGACTGCTCTATACCGACCTGATAGACACGGTTTTCGTAGCTGTTGAGTGCCAACAAACGATAGTCGCTAATAAACCCCAGCGACTCTACCGCATCGATCACGCGCTCTGGGCTGAGCGCTGCATAGGGGTGGCTATAGGCTTGTGAGCCACTGTCCATATTCACTGCGCGCGCGCAGTAAAACTGTACTCTTGCCCCACGCGGGGCTGCCAACGCAGTTCGAGCTGATCGCCGCTGTGCAACGGACCTACACCCGCTGGCGTACCGGTCAAAATGACGTCGCCGGGCTGCAGGCTAAAGAACGGTGCAATCGCCTCGAGTAGCGCCGGTACTGGGGTTAGCATATGACTGCTATCGCCGCGCTGACGACTCTCGCCGTTGCAGTAGAGCTGAAACTGCTGCGCAGTGAGATCGATATCGTCGCAGTAGGGCACCCACGGGGTGATTGGACAGGCGCGATCGAACCCCTTGGCTTTTTCCCAGGGCAGGCGCGCCTGCTTGAGAGTCTCTTGTAGCTCACGCAGGGTAAGATCGAGTGCTAGCCCCAACCCGGCTATGATTGGCTGCCCTGCGCGCGGCGCGCCGATTAACAGCGCTAGCTCCGTCTCAAAGTGGCAGGCTCCGAACTGGCCTGGCCAGCTGAGCGGCTCTTGCAAGCTACATAGTGCAGTTGCCGGCTTCATAAATAACACCGGTTCGGTGGGGATAGGGTTGTTGAGCTCGGCGGCGTGGTCCGCGTAATTGCGCCCCACACAGACTACCTTGCCAACTGGCAGCTGGCAGCTACCGCCCTCTATCCAGCTGTGCTGGTAAGCCGCGCTAATCAAACAACTTACCTGGGTTGAGAATGCCGTTGGGGTCAAAACTGTGTCGTATGGCGCGCATAAGATTGACCTCTTGCTCGCTCTTACTGTGCTTGAGGTAGGGCTTTTTCAACAGGCCAACACCGTGCTCCGCCGAAATACTGCCCTGATAGCGCTCGACCAGTTGTGACACTTCACTGCTGACCGTGCTGCACTGCTCAACAAACGCCTCGATCGCCAAGTCATCGGGTTTGAGAATATTGAGATGCAAATTGCCATCGCCGATATGGCCATACCAGACCACTTCAAAGGTGGGGTAACGGTCGGCCACCAGTGCATCCACTTCAAGAATAAAATCGGGCATTTTAGAGACTTTTACCGAGATGTCGTTTTTATATGGCTTCCAGTGCCACAGTGTTTCAGAGATATCTTCGCGCAGTTTCCACAGGTTGGCGGCTTGGCTCAGGCTCTGGCTGACTACGCCATCACTGACCAACTCGGCCTCAAGGCACTCTTCAAACAGCGCCATGGCGACATCGAGCTGATCGCCGCCCTGTTCAAACTCCAACAGTGCATAAAACGGGGTCTGAGTCTCGAAAGGACGGGCCAAGCCGGTGTGCTCGGTAACCCGCACCAGAGCGGCTTCAGAGAAAAACTCGAAAGCGGTGAGATCGAGCGCCGTGGTGTATTTTTCCAGCACCGTCATAATTGAGGGGAAATCGTTGACGCCGAGCACCAACACCGCCAAGTCGACCGGCGGCCGCGCCAGTTTAATGGTCGCCTCACAGATCAGGCCAAGCGTCCCCTCAGAACCAATAAACAGGTGGCGCATATCGTAACCGGTGTTGTTCTTCAGCAGGCCGCGGTTGAGCTCCAGTAGCTCGCCAGAACCGGTCACCACTTTTAAACCCAATACCCACTCGCGGGTCATACCGTAGCGGATTACCTTGATGCCGCCCGCGTTAGTGGCAATGTTGCCACCGATTTGGCTGGAGCCGGCCGAGGCAAAATCCACCGGGTAGTAGAGCCCTTGCTGCTCGGCAAAATCTTGTAAGTTGGCGGTAATCATACCGGCGCCCACTGTTACTGCGCGGTCGATAGGATTGAACTCTATCACCTCATTAAGGCGGTCCATAGCAATCACCAGCTCACCATTTTTGGCGACTGCACCACCACTCAGGCCCGTGCGCCCACCCGAGGGCACTACCGCTACATCGTATTGGTTGGCCAGCACCACTAGCTGCTGGACTTCCTCAACCGTGCCGGGGAGCGCAATTGCCGAAGGGGCAGGCTGCCAAACGGTGGTGCGATCGACGCCATAGCGCTGTAGATCGGCGCTCTCTTCAAGCAGGCGATTGGAACCTATGAGTGTTTGTACAGCAGCGATAAACGGAGCGGGTAGCATGACTGGCGAGCCTCCAAAATTGAGCAAAGTTCAACAGCAAAAAGTCGCCGCATGTTACCATAAGCAACTTTCCTTAGATTGAATATTTGCACCCATAGGCAGGGACCCCAACGCTATGCTGAATTTCTCGCTCGATAAGTCGAAAATTAAATTTCTTCTCCTCGAAGGGTTACACCCCTCATCAGTTGAAACACTTCAAGCCGCCGGCTACACCAATATTGACCAGCGCACTACAGCGCTCTCTGGAGATGAGTTGCTAGAGGCGATCAGCGATGCGCACTTTGTCGGTATCCGCTCGCGCACTCAACTCAGCGATGAAGTCTTCTCTGCGGCAAAAAAGCTCATCGGTGTCGGCTGCTTTTGTATTGGTACCAACCAGGTCGACTTAGCGGCGGCCAGCCGTCACGGCGTCGTAGTATTTAACGCGCCGTACTCCAATACGCGCAGCGTCGCCGAGCTAGTCATTGCCGAGGCCATTATGCTGATGCGCGGGATCCCCGCCAAAAACGCTGCTGCCCACCGCGGTGAGTGGCAAAAAAGTGCCACCAACTCTCACGAAGTACGCGGCAAAGTGCTTGCAGTTATCGGTTATGGCAATATTGGCAGCCAAGTTAGCGTTCTCGCTGAGTCACTCGGCATGCAGGTGCGTTTTTACGATACCGTGAGCAAATTGCCATTGGGTAATGCTGAACAGGTGCGCGACCTCCATCAGCTACTCGGGGGCGCCGACATGGTGACGCTGCATGTCCCCGACACGGCTGCGACACGCAATATGTTTGGCAGTAAAGAGCTGGCTGCAATGAAACCCGGCGCCATGCTTATCAATGCCGCGCGAGGCCAAGTGATCGATATCGAAGCACTCACCGCCGCCCTGCACAGCGGCCATGTTGGCGGAGCGGCCATCGATGTTTTCCCAGTAGAGCCAAAGGGCAACAGCGAAGAATTTATCTCGCCATTGCGCGCCTTCGACAATGTCATTCTAACCCCCCACATTGGCGGCTCTACTCAGGAGGCGCAGGCTAACATCGGCCTAGAAGTGGCCGAAAAGCTGGCCACCTACAGTGACAGCGGCACCACCACAAGCGCGGTTAATTTCCCGCAAGTGGCTCTGCCGGCCCAATCTGGGCGCCACCGCTTACTCCACGTACACAGCAATATCCCGGGCGTAATGACTGCTATCAACCAGATTTTGACCGAATTCAAGCTAAATATCGCCGCTCAGTACCTGCAAACAGAGGGCGATGTTGGTTATGTCGTAGTCGATATCGACGGCGAATACAGTGATGCGGCGATAGCTGCCCTCAAGTCTGTTACCGGCACCGTGCGCTGCAGGGTGCTGTTCTGATCGCACCGCCACAACAGTGGCGCGTTAGTAAAAAATCTCCTAAACTCATTTGGCAGCCCTGCATTGACGGGCTGCCATTTTTTTACCCAAAGTATTAGAGGTTTTAATAATGGCTGCAGAACGAGTCGCTGGCACAGTGAAATGGTTTAACGACAGCAAAGGTTATGGTTTTATTGAGCGCGATGGCGGTGGGGACGTTTTTGTCCACCACACCGCAATCCAAGCCGAAGGGTTTAAATCGCTCAAAGAGGGACAGCGCGTTACCCTAGAGGTGGTCGCTGGCCAAAAAGGCGACCAAGCCGAGAACGTCATCGCCGATTAACATCTTACCGCTAGGCTACCCGCCCAGCGATTACAGATCTTAAACGGTCACACCATTGCCCTCTGGACTGCTGAAAGGGCGCGGGTATCTTTTTTCAGACGAAACCCGTTAGAATGCAGCGATTCGCAACGCGAGGAACAGGTTCGAAATGTCGGTTTTATTCACCAGAATACGACCCAAGTGGTTCACCCCAGTCGCTCAACTGGGCATCCTCTGGTATGCCGCTGCCTGTTTTTTAGTTGTTGCTCAATATCGCGGCATGGCAGCCGACTACGCCCCCTTCTCCGCTGCAGAGCAGCAACTGCTAGCCAGCCAGCCCAGCTGGCTGCTAATCCTTCAAGCCTTGGGCTTGCTGATAGGTTTGTGGGGGGCATTTATGTTAGCCACAAAAAAGACCGCGGCTATTGCCCTGCTGACCCTCACCTTTCTCACTCATATAGGCTTACTGGCACAGCGATTACTGGCCACTGATGCGTGGAGCCAGCACGGTCAAATGGGCATTAGCCAACCACTGTTAATGGCGCTGGTCTCGACCTATCTATTGTTTCTTACCTACCGCGCAGCGACTGCAGGCTGGCTGCGTTAACTGAGCAAAAACAGTAGGCACAAAAAAACCCAGCCGATGCTGGGTTTTTTTGTGCGCGAGCAAAAGTTACTTAATTTTTGCTTCTTTGTAGATCACGTGCTGACGAATCGTGGGATCGTACTTTTTGATCTCCATTTTCTCGGGCATGTTGCGCTTATTTTTATCAGTGGTGTAAAAGTGGCCTGTACCGGCACTTGAAACCAGACGAATTTTTTCGCGGATTGCTTTAGCCATGTCGGCGTCTCCTTAAACTTTAAGACCGCGTGCACGCAAATCTGCGAGAACGGTCTCAATGCCATTTTTATCGATGATGCGCATACCTTTCGTCGAAACGCGCAGTTTTACAAAACGCTTTTCGCCCTCAACCCAAAAACGGTGGGTGTGAAGGTTTGGCTCAAAGCGACGACGCGTACGGTTCTTTGCGTGCGATACGTTGTTGCCCGTCATGGGGCGCTTGCCGGTGACCTGACATACTCTAGACATGCTGTGCCTCTGTTTACCTGTCTGCCCGCACCCTACGATGACGAACAAAAATTCTTGAAACCCTGTAGTTGCAATGCTCGGCGGCCACTTTTACCGATTGTTAAGCCGTGGCCAGCACTGCAAAGGACGGGACCCTCCCGTCAAGGGGTGCGTTTTATACCAGAAACCCAGAGGCGGTGCAAACAACTTGACTGGAAAAGCGCAAAATTCACTGTTTTAACAAACCCCGGCTTGCCAGCGAAGTCACCACACCGCGGCCGACGATAAAGTGGTCTAACAGCGCGATGTCGACCAATCCCAGAGCCGCCTCTAAACGCGCGGTGATCGCGATATCTGCATGGCTGGGCTCCGCCACACCCGACGGGTGGTTATGCGCCACTATAATCGCTACAGCATTGTATTGCAGCGCCAACTGCACCACTTCGCGCGGGTGTACCGATGCACTGTCGACACTGCCGTGAAAAAGCTCAACCGAGTCCAGCAACCGGTGCTGCGCATCCAACAAGAGCACCATAAAGATCTCTCGGCGGCGCCCGGCCAGCTGCCCTGCGAGGTAATCATTGACCTGGCCGACACGGGTAAATACTGGCTGCTGGCGCAACCCCTCGGCGATATAGCGGCGGCTCAGCTCCAATGCGGCCTGAAGAGTGATATAGCGCACCTCGCCGACGCCGTGGCAGCTGCAAAAAGTTTTCTTATCTGCGCTCAGCAGCTCGTTAAAACCGCCAAACTGCTGTAACAAAGAGCGCGCCAAGTCCACTGCTGAGCGCCGGGCATCGCCACTTTGCAAAAAAATGGCCAACAGTTCAGCATCGCTCAGCGCTGCTGCACCCCGCGCCAATAGTTTCTCGCGCGGGCGCTCTCCCGGAGGCCAATTTTTGATCGTGGGCGCAACCTCTTTCACAGTCTCTTCAAGCTCAGTAGCCATAGTAAGTACTTATTAAGTATTTATCGCTGGGGGTCTAAATGTTATCGTAGCCCTCTTTGCCAATTCTGCTAGGAACTGTCGTGACCGCCGAAACTCTGCTCGCGTTAAACAATAAAAATATATTGCTCGGTGTCACCGGCGGCATCGCGGCTTACAAAAGCGCTGAAATCATTCGCCGCCTGCAAGAGCAAGGCGCCCGAGTGCGCGTCATCATGACCGACGGTGCCTGTGAGTTTATTACCCCGCTGACACTGCAAGCGCTCTCAGGATATCCCGTACATCGGCAGTTGCTCGATGAGCAGGCCGAGGCCGGCATGGGCCATATCGAATTGGCGCGCTGGGCCGATCTGCTCCTAATTGCCCCGGCCACGGCAGATATTATTGCCGAGCTGGTACAGGGCAGCGCCGCCAACCTGCTCACCACCGCGGCACTGGCGACACCCGCCCAAGTTGCTGTGGCACCTGCCATGAACCAACAGATGTGGGCCAACGCGGCCAGCCAAGCCAATATCGCCGCACTTGAGCAGCGCGGCGTTGCAGTGATCGGCCCAGACAGCGGCGTGCAAGCGTGTGGCGATGTTGGCCTCGGCCGGCTGCTTTCACCCGAGGCGATTGTCGAGCAGTGCTGCGCACTTTTTGCCAGCGGTGCGCTGCAGGGGCGCCGCGTAGTCATTACCGCCGGACCAACCCGCGAGCCACTCGACCCGGTGCGCTATATCAGCAACCACAGCTCGGGGAAGATGGGCTACGCCTTGGCCTCAGCTGCGTTAGAGGCCGGAGCCACTGTCACCCTGATCAGCGGGCCGGTCGCAATCGCTGCGCCAGACAAAGTTAGCTTGGTTGCAGTTGAAACGGCGCAGCAGATGCACGCTGCGGCAATCCAGCACGCCGCCGAGTGCGACCTGTTTATTGCCGCCGCCGCAGTGGCCGACTATCGGCCTGCTGATATCGCCGAGCAAAAGATGAAAAAGCAGGGCGACAACCTGACCATTGCACTGGTTAAAAACCCCGATATTGTCGCCGCAGTCACCACCCAATACCCGCAACTTACCGCGGTGGGCTTTGCCGCCGAGACCGAGCAGGTAGAACAGTATGCCCGTGGCAAACTGGCCAGCAAGGGTTTAACCGCCATCGTGGCCAATAATGTAAGCCGCAGTGACATAGGTTTTAACAGCGATGAAAACGAAGTGACTGTTTACACCGCAGACACTAGCCAAGTCTTTACTAAGCGTGGCAAAGGTCAACTGGCGCGCGATTTAGTCGCCCGCTTTGCCGAGCTGCTCGCTGAGTGATCGCCGCGTGAACACCCACCAGCCACACCCCGCCTTTAGGCGCTATGACTTGCGCGGCCGCGCCGGCAACGAGGCCAGCGAGCTGTCGCCTGCTTTTGCCGGCGCCCTGGCCGCAGCGATTGCTCGCGAGCTGGGTGAACAGCGCAGCCAGCGCTTTTATGTCGGCCGCGATGAACGTCTGAGCAGCCCGACTCTGGCAGCGGCACTCATCAACGGATTAGTGGCAAACGGCTGTCAGGTGGTAGACCTTGGCGCTGTTCCTACACCTGTTGTCAATTTTGCCATCCAAAACGACCCCAATCCTGCCGGTGGCGCCATGGTAACTGCCAGCCACAACCCACCTACAGACAACGGCTTTAAACTCTACTTTGGCCGCCAAGTCGCCTCGCCAGAGCAACTGATCAATCTTGCTGAACTTGTTGATTTTGGCCATGACGATGCGGTGGTCGATACCGGCCACCTTCAAAGCGTCAACAGCGGTGAAGCCTACCTACAGGCGATGGTGGCGGAGCTGACCGGCGAAAGGGCACTACGCCCGCGCAAAATAGTGATCGATACTGCCAATGCGGTGGCCAGCCCTATTGCCCGCGCGCTGTTTGAGCGCCTGGGTATGCAAGTGACTGTTCTTAATGGCGAGGTCGATGGCCACTTTCCCGGCCACCCACCCAACCCTGCCGACCCCGCCAATTTAGCCCAACTGCAGCGGGCGGTTGTCGAGCAACAGGCAGAGCTTGGGCTGGCTTTTGACGGCGATGCCGATCGCTTAGTCGCCATCAGTGGCGACGGCGCTATCGTCTGGCCCGACCGCTTGCTGATGCTTTTTGCACAGCAGCTGCTTGCCCAGAGCCCCGACAGCACGGTAGTTTATGACATTAAATGCAGCCACCAACTGGCGCAACTAGTCACTGCCGCGGGCGGCAAACCGCTGCTCTGCCAGACTGGGCACGCTTTTATCCGCCGAGCACTGCGCGACAGCGATGCCGCATTGGCCGGCGAGTTTTCTGGCCACTTCTTTTTCCCCGACCGCTGGTATCCGTTTGACGATGGCCTGTATGCCGGAGCGCGGCTGTTACAGCTACTCGACAGGCGCGACTGCAGCCTAGCCACCGCAGTCGCCGAACTGCCGCAAAGTGTTAGCAGCGATGAGCTGTTAGTCCCGGTGGCCGACCACGAAAAATTTGCACTGATAGAGAGATTTGTAGCGCGCGCCAACTTCCCCGGCGCCGAGATCAATTTGCTCGACGGGCTGCGCGCTAACTTTGCCTGCGGGTGGGGCTTAGTGCGCGCTTCGAATACCGGCCCGGCGCTGACACTGCGCTTTGAGGCCAACACAGTCGCTCAGTTAAAGAGTATCCAAACGCAATTTGCCGATCAGTTGCGCCCCCTGTTAACCCACATTGATGAGTACCTACCGCTATGTCATTAAGCCGTACAGAAGCTACCCACACCGCTGAGGTAATCTCCCGAGCACTACCGTATATTCAGCGCTTTCAGGGTAAAACCGTAGTCATTAAATACGGCGGCAACGCCATGGTCGACGAGGCGCTCAAGCGCAGTTTTGCCCGCGATATCGTGTTGATGAAAACGGTCGGCATCAACCCCGTAGTGGTGCATGGCGGCGGCCCACAAATTGGCGAGCTGCTCGACAAACTGGCCATTGAGTCGTCTTTTGTGAACGGCATGCGCGTCACTGACAGTAAGACCATGGATGTCGTCGAGATGGTTTTGGGTGCAACGGTAAATGGCGATATCGTCAACCTGATCAATAGCGCCGGCGGCAACGCCTTTGGGCTGACAGGCAAAGATGGACGCCTAATACGTGCACGCAAATTAAAGGTCTCGCACAAGACACCTGAAATGGCCGTGCCAGAAATCATCGATATCGGCCAGGTGGGCGAGGTAGCCGCGGTCGACCGCTCGGTGATCGACCTGCTGGTGGCCGGGGATTACATCCCAGTGATCGCCCCGATTGGTGTCGACGAAGCGGGCAACAGCTACAACATCAACGCCGACTTAGTAGCCGGTAAAATGGCCGAAGTGCTCTGCGCAGAAAAACTGATGCTGTTGACCAACGTCGCTGGCTTGCAAGATAAGCAGGGCGATGTACTCACCGGCCTCTCGACTAAGCGCGTTGACGAACTGATCGCCGATGGCACTATTTATGGCGGCATGCTGCCCAAAATCCGCTGCGCGCTAGACGCAGTTAAGGGCGGTGTAGCCAGCGCGCACATCATAGATGGCCGCGTCGAACACGCAGTGATGCTGGAAATCTTCACCGACGAAGGTGTCGGCACACTGATTACCGACCAAGAACCCGAAACCATTCTCGAGAGCCAAGAGGGCAACTCATGACTGCACGCAGCTCACGCAAAGACGACATACTCCAGGCGCTGGCCAGCCGTTTGCAAAACGCCCCCGGCGGGCGTATTACCACCGCTGCATTGGCGGCCGATGTCGGCGTTTCAGAAGCGGCACTCTATCGCCACTTCCCGAGCAAGACCCGTATGTTTGAAGGGCTTATTGAGTTTGTCGAAGAAGCACTTTTGGGGCGCATCAACACCCTCGCCCAAGAACCCGGTGATGCACTGACGCAATGTGGCAAAGTACTCAATTTGCTGGTCACTTTTGCCGAGCGCAACCCCGGTATCACTCGTATATTGAACGGCGACGCCCTGACCGGTGAGACCGAGCGGCTGCATGAAAGAGTCGAACAACTATTTGAACGAATTGAAGCCCAGCTGCGCCAGCTGTTGCGCGAAGCAGAAATACGCGATGGGCTCAAGCTCACACTGCCACCCACCGCAGCGGCCAACCTGCTGCTGGCGAGCGCCGAGGGCAGCATAAGCCAATTTGTACGCAGCCGATTTAAAACCCAACCCAGCCAGAGTTGGCGGGAACAGTGGCCGGTACTAGATAGCGCGGTGCGCAAAGCCTAGTGTTGAGTAACCCCACAGAAAAGCCTCATCCTTTTGTTTTAACCAGAACATAAGTTACCACCGCGCTTGACCACTACACTGCATCACTGAGAGACAATGTGGGTTCAAAATAGGATAAAGGATAGATATGACCCCCGTCGAAATTCAAGCAGTGCTGGATGACAGTGCACCTGTTGAGCTAACCCTCACCATTAAACAGATCGAGGTAGATACCACCCAGCTCGAACAGTGGCTTTATGGGCATCTCGAGATAGATCCAAGAATGCCTGCAGCGCACTTTGACGACGCGAGCGCTGCTGTTCTCACTGTGCCTACTGTGCTGTTTTTAACCGGCGCAGCACAGGTGGCTTTGACACTACTTAACAGCGCTGGTATTCCTGTGCTCAAACCCGCTACTGTCGCCTTAGAAAAACTCGCTGACGAAACAGTGAGTTTAAAAATACTGCTGCCCACTCTCGCTCAGCTTCCCGCGCAAAACTTTAACTTTGCTTTTCACGAGGCGCTGCGACTTTGTAAACACGCCCAACAACTCGAGTGCCATGCTGCACAGCGCACTGCACTCAACCAGTATTTAGACAGACAGGTACTGCCCAAGCTTCGCCTAGGGGTTTTTTCTGGCGGTGCTACCGTGCCGGTGTTGCTGGCAGCACAGAGGGCAGAAATCCCTTTGTTGCACCTAGGCGGGGGTATTTATTCACTGGGGATAGGTAGCGCGCGTCGCTTGCTGTTTAACAGTGTTTCAGACCAAGATTCGATGATCGGTGCCAAACTCACCAGCATCAAAGCAGTCACCACCAATCTGTTAAAAAAAACCGGGCTGCCCACTCCCAACCACGTAGTAGCCTACGACTATAGGCAGGCTTTAGAAGCCGCAGAAAAGATCGGCTGGCCCGTAGTCGTAAAGCCCGTCGATGGCGAGCGCGGAGAGGGCGTGTCGATGAACATCGCCAACTCAGCCGATCTTCAACCCGCCGTAGAGCTGGCGTTAAAGTACTCCAAACTAAAAGGGGTTCTGGTCGAACAGCCGGTCAACGGCGTCTGTTACCGCCTTTTTGTTGCTAACGGAGCACTGCTCTATGTCGTTAAAAGACCAGCTATCGATATTATCGGCAATGGCGAGGATACCGTTGCCACACTGGCTGAGCGCGCTTACCAAAATGAGCTTCTCCGCCCGAGTTGGCAACGCGAGAAACGGCCTAGTTTAGATGACGAGGCCATTGCACACCTAGCCACACTCCGTTTAGAACCCAACTACATTCCTGCTGCTGGCGAGAGCGTACCACTGCGCCTAATTGAATCTACCGCCAGCGGTGGTGGCAGTATCGATGTTACCGCTATTACTCACCCTGACAACGTTGCTATTGCTATCAAAGCGGCCAGCGCAGTGGGGCTTGATACGGTCGGGGTGGATATTATTTGCGAGGATATTTCGGTGCCTTGGCACCAAGGCAATGCGGTGATTAATGAGCTTAATTTTCAGCCAAGGTTTGGCAGCGGCGAAGTTTCGCGTGGACGCATACCTAAATTTTTGAACGACTACTTACTCAACGTCGGCATGATCCCCATAGAGACTTTCGCAGCCAACGAGGCTGAGCCCGCAGCAAGACAGTTAACCGAATGGCAAGCAAGCGGCCTCAATGCCGCCCTACTCAACTCAGAGAGCGGCGAGATAAGCTGGGGTGACAACCGCGCTGTAGCGCCCTCCCTATTAAAAGGGCGCCAGCAACTGCGCGCACTATTACTCAACCGCCAGCTCGATGCGCTGGCGATAGTAGGCGAGCTTTAGACTCCGTACTCGGCGCGATAATTCTGCATCGGCGCCAACATTTCGGCCAGCTCTTCGCGCCCAGCAACATAGTCCACAATGTCGTCGACACTGGCGATACTCGCGACACGGATAGCAAACTGTTGCTCAACCTCTTGAATCGCCGACAGCGCACCCTGACCGCGCTCTTTGCGATCCAGCCCGATCACTACACCACTGGCCGAAGCACCTGCGGCCTCTACAATCGCCATCACTTCGCGGATAGCAGTGCCGGCAGTAATCACATCATCAATAATCAAGACGCGCCCTTCGAGCGGAGCGCCAACCATCACACCCCCCTCACCGTGGGTTTTTGCCTCTTTGCGGTTAAAGCAGTAGGGCACATCGCGGCCATACTGCTCGGCCAGTGCCACTGCGGTAGCAGCGGCGAGGGTGATGCCTTTATAGGCGGGGCCAAACAGCACATCAAACTCTATGCCTGAGTCGACAATCGCCGCCGCATAACAGCGCCCCAGCGTCGCTAAGGCGCGGCCGGTATAGAACTGCCCGGCGTTAAAAAAGTACGGCGAAACCCGGCCGGACTTTAAAGTGAACTCGCCAAACTTCAGTGCGCCACTAGTCAGCGCAGTATCGAGAAACTGTTGTTGGTAGTTATCGCTCATCGCTCTGCCCCCTTAACCCTGCGCCAGCGCCATCTGTTGTACGCGCACTAAATCTTCAATGCCTTTGTGTGCCAGCGCCATCATTGCCGCCATTTCGTCGGCGCTAAACGGCGCTGCCTCTGCAGTACCCTGCACCTCAATAAAGCCGCCGGCACTGGTCATCACTACGTTCATGTCAGTCTCTGCAGTGGAGTCTTCAGCATAATCTAAGTCGAGCACCGGCTCACCGTTGTATATCCCCACTGAAACCGCTGCCACCATACATTCGAGCGGATCGGCTTTGAGTGACTTCTTGCGCTGCAAATAGTTAAGCGCATCCACCAGTGCCACACAGGCGCCGGTGATCGACGCTGTGCGCGTGCCGCCGTCGGCTTGAATAACATCGCAGTCGACTGTAATTGTCACTTCACCAAGTTTTTTCATATCCACCGCAGCGCGCAGCGAGCGGCCAATCAGGCGCTGGATCTCTTGCGTGCGCCCACCCTGTTTTCCACGCGCAGCCTCGCGGCCCATGCGCGAACCGGTGGACCGCGGCAACATACCGTATTCAGCCGTAATCCAACCCTGGCCACTGCCACGCAAAAAACGCGGCACACCCTGTTCAACCGAAGCGGTGCAGATCACCTTGGTATCACCAAACTCTACCAATACCGAGCCCTCGGCGTGGACAGTGTAGTTGCGAGTGATTTTTACTGGGCGCAGTTGCTCTGCGCGTCTGCCGCTGGGACGGGCCATAACAGGTACCTTAAAAGCTGAATCAAAAACTGGCGTAAAGCCAGACCAAAATAAGAGGCGCGATTGTAGCAAACTTAAACCGGCTCGCGCTCTGTAAGCCGCTAAGTTTGTTAGAATAGTGGCATTCAAACGCTACCATCGAGAGAGCACACCATGCCACGCAGTATGACCGCCTTTGCCCGCCACACCTTGGAGACTAATTGGGGAGCCGTGAGTTGCGAGCTGCGCTCGGTCAATAGCCGCTACTTGGAAACACACTTTCGCATGCCAGACAGCGTGCGCGCCAGCGAGATGGCACTGCGCGAACAGGCCCGGCAAAAGCTCACTCGCGGCAAGCTCGATATATCTATCTCGCTCGCCTTCAATCAGGGTGATAGCGCAGTTTCTGCCGATCTCACGGTTGCTGAACAATACCTCAAACTGGCCGAGCAGCTGGCGGCCAATATGAACAACCCGGCACCGCTCTCTGCACTCGATGTATTGCGCTGGCCAGGGGTCATTAAAGAACAACAGGTAGATAACGATGTCCTACAAGAGGCCGTTAAAGCCTGCTTTACAGAGACGGTGACAGAGCTTGTCAGTGCCCGCCAACGCGAAGGTGACAAACTCGCCGAGCTGATAGAACAGCGGCTCGTCGCTATTGGCGAACAAGTGAATTTAGTACGCGCAGAGCTGCCGGCTATACTTGACCAGCAGCGTCAACGGCTGCGCACTAAGTTAGAAGAGTTTACCGCCGAGCTCGACTCACAGCGCCTCGAACAAGAGATGGTGATTATTGCCAACCGCGCCGATGTCGACGAAGAGCTCGACCGCTTAGAAACTCACATCACAGAAATACGCCGCGCACTTGCCGACAAAAAACCCAGCGGCCGCCGCTTAGACTTTTTAATGCAAGAGCTCAACCGCGAAGCCAACACACTGGGCTCTAAATCACTCGCCAGCCTCACCACGCAAGTGTCGGTTGAGCTCAAAGTGTTGATTGAGCAGATACGCGAGCAGATTCAGAATATTGAATAGATTCCTGTAGGATCTTTTAATTCTTATAAAGCCCGGTAAATACTGGGCTTCGACGGAGCGACGCGAAAGGGATTAGATCTGGAATGACTGTATTAACATTTTGCTGTCGTCTTTTCATTTTATATTATTGCCTAGACATCAATAACCATAATTTTTTGACCCGTTCTTGTTTATACTTTTTGTGACGCAATCCAGACAGATATCTACTATCCATAACCATACCGCTCTGAGTAGAATGGACTCTCTTTTAACAAGTTGGGTTTTTTGCCATGAGCAGCGGCTCTCTGTTTATCATCTCCGCTCCATCGGGGGCGGGCAAAACCAGTTTAGTTGGCGCACTGTTACCACAAGTGTCGCAACTAACTGTTTCTGTCTCGCACACCACTAGGGCCCCGCGCCCAGGTGAGGCCGATGGTGTCAATTACCACTTTATCGATCGCGATACATTTGCCGCAAACCGTCGCAGCGGTGACTTTTTGGAGTGGGCCGAGGTACACGGCAATTTTTACGGTACCTCCAAGCAGTGGGTCGACAACACTTTGGCGAGCGGTAACGACATTATTTTAGAGATCGATTATCAAGGTGCAGAACAAATTCGCAGCCTCTATCCCGCTGCGGTGAGTATTTTTATTTTGCCCCCTTCGCTGGCGGCATTGCGCCAGCGCTTAGACGGCCGCGGTCAAGACACTATTGAGGTTATCGAGGCTCGTGTCGCCGCCGCTCAGGCCGAAATGCGTCACTACGCAGCGGCCAATTACTTAATAATTAACGATCAGTTCGACGCTGCACTGGAACAGTTGGTCGCCATTGTGACCAGCCAGAGGGCGCGTATGGCACAACAGCAAACTCGGCACGCTGAACTTTTGCAAGAATTGACTGAAAGCTAACAGTTGTGGTGGGGCACTAAGGCCGCTAAAATAACAGGTCCTTTGGGGGGTTCCCTCTATTATTTAGTATTTTGCCGGAGTAAACATGGCTCGCATCACTGTAGAAGATTGTCTCGACCACGTCGAAAACCGTTTTGAACTGGTCCTGGTTGGCGCTAAACGCGCTCGCCAACTTGCTGTCGAAGGCCGCGAGCCAATGGTAGCCGAAGAAAACGACAAACCCACCGTTATCGCTCTGCGCGAAATCGAAGAGGGTTTTGTCACCCCAGATATCCTTACCGAAGTTGAGCAAGACTTTGAGATCGTTGCCGCAGAAGATGCCATGGCGTTAGACGATCTCACCGCAGCACTGGCTGCTGAGCTGGCCGGCGGCATCGTCGCTGAGGCGGAGTAAGCTACACTTTCCCTCGATAAGCGGAGCGCATTGCATTGACCATTGAGGTCCTCACCGCCAAGCTCTCCGCCTATCTGGACACCAAAAAGGTACGTGCAATAGAGCGCGCCTACCACTTTTCTGAACAATCACACCGAGGCCAATTGCGCGCCTCGGGCGATGCTTACATCACCCATCCTCTGGCTGTGGCACACATCCTCGCCGACATGCATCTTGATCACGAGAGCTTAATGGCGGGGCTGTTGCACGATGTAATTGAAGATACCGGTGTTACCAAAGGGCAAATTAGCCGACGCTTTGGCCGCGATGTTGCCGAGCTCGTCGATGGTGTCAGCAAATTAACCGGCATCGAGTTTGAAAGTAAAGCCGAGCGCCAAGCTGAAAGCTTTCAAAAAATGACCTTGGCCATGTCGCGCGATATCCGCGTGATGTTGGTGAAGCTCGCTGACCGCCTCCACAACATGCGTACACTCGGGCCGCTAGACGCTGTTAAAAAGCGCCGTGTAGCGCGTGAAACGTTAGAAATTTATGCACCAATCGCGCAACGCTTGGGCATTAATGATATCCGCTTGGAGTTTGAAGATCTCGGCTTTGCCGCCATGTATCCACTGCGCCACCGCCGGCTGCGCGAGGCACTCAAAGCGGCCAAACAAAACCGCACCGAACTGATTGAAGAGATCCGCCTGTCGATTGCCAAGCGGTTGGAGCTTGAAGGAATCAGTGGTGTCGTCAACGGCCGCGAAAAGCATTTATGGAGTATCTACCGCAAAATGCGCGAAAAGAAAAAATCTTTCCGCGACATTATGGATGTCTTCGCGCTGCGCATTGTGGTCGACAATGTCGATGAGTGTTACCGCGCACTGGGAGTGATACACAACCTCTACAAACCGGTGCCCGGCGAGTTTAAAGACTATATTGCCATACCCAAAGCCAACGGTTACCAGAGCCTTCACACCGTATTAGTGGGGCTACACGGGGTAGTGATAGAAGTGCAGATCCGCACCACCGAGATGGACGCCATGGCCAATTACGGCATCGCCGCGCACTGGGAGTACAAATCTAGCGCGCGCAGCAAAGAGGCCAGCGAGAAACGCGCCGCGCGCTGGGTGCAGGGGCTGCTCGACATGCAGCGCCAGGCCGGTGACTCGGTCGAGTTTCTTGAAAACGTCAAAAATGATCTGTTTCCCGATGAAATTTATCTGTTTACCCCCAAAGGTAAAATCATCGAACTGCCGGCAAAGTCGACTCCGGTCGATTTTGCCTATGCGCTGCATACGCGTATCGGCGACAACTGTATCGCCTGTCGTGTTGACGGCCAGCTCACACCCCTCTCAGAAAAACTTGAGAGCGGCCAACGGATTGAAGTTATCCGCGCCGATGGCGCTCAGCCCAACCCCAACTGGCTCAATTTTGTCGTCACCGCGAAAGCGCGCAGCGCCATCCGGCATTGGCTGAAAGGACAACAGCACGATCAGTCGGTCGAATTGGGCAAACGCATGTTGGATCAAGCTCTAGCGCGCTACGAGATTAGCTATAAGTCGCTTAAAAAGTCCCAAATTAAGCATCTTTTACAGCAGAGTGAAGAGCCCACCTTCGAAGCTATTTTGCAGCAGATCGGGCTCGGCAACCGAGTGCCTCTGGCGGTGGCTAAACTGTTGCTGCCGCAACAGAGCTTTGATGACAGTGGCGAACAACCTCTGCCGGTTGTCATCGATGCCGCCGAAGGGTTAATACTGCAGTACGCTCGCTGCTGTCGTCCGATACCTGGCGACCCGATTATGGGCCATCTCTCTACCGGCAAGGGTTTGGTTGTGCATATCGACAACTGCCACAATCTCAGCGAGATACGCCGCAACTCCGAACGCTGCATGCCGCTCAGCTGGTCCAACTCAGTCAAGGCGGAGTTCTCTGTGCTACTGAAAGTTGAAGCCACTCCCGAGCGCGGCTTTATCGCCACCCTGGCCTCGCGTATCACCGAGCAAGAGTCGACCATTGAGAATATCAGCGCCTCTGATCGCGACGCCTACACCACCATTATCGATATCCAACTCACAGTTCGCGACAGACGCCACTTAGCGGACATTTTACGCCGAGTGCGCGCACTCAGCGCGGTGCGTCGCGTGGCTAGAAGCCGCAACTAAATCTCTTACTACATCCTCTTGGAACCTCTGTTATGACCAACAAAGCTATTATCTCTACTGACAACGCCCCCGCTGCTATAGGCACATATTCACAAGCGGTTAAGGTCGACAACACGGTTTATCTGTCAGGTCAGATCCCTCTCAATCCGGCCACGATGGAACTGGTCGACAGCTCAATCGAGGCGCAGGTGCGTCAGGTCTTCGACAATGTTGCTGCGGTCTGCGAAGCGGCCGGCGGCTCGCTAAGTAAAATTGTAAAACTCAACATCTACCTGACTGACTTGGATAACTTTGCTGTCGTCAACGAAGTAATGGCGGAATATTTTCAGCAGCCCTATCCCGCGCGCGCAGCCATTGGCATCAACCAGTTGCCCAAAGGTGCCGCTGTTGAGATGGACGGTATTTTAGTTCTCTAGGCTATTTTTTTGCGGCTAATAGCGCCTTATAGCCTTCCCGATACGTCGGGTAACGCAGCACAAAACCACTCTCACGCAGCCGTTGGTTGTAGAGCCGCTTGCCGCCCCGCTGCGCTGTGCCCTGCTCTGCCGCGACAGGTGGGCACTGCAACTGCTCTGCCAACCAATCTGCCACCTCGCCAAGCCGAGCGGGTTCGCCATCAGTGACGATATAGAGCGGTTCAACCTTCTCAGCTTGGCTGTCGCGTTCAATTAAATAAGCGATAAACGCTGCGCCATCATCGCTGTGAATTCGGTTGCTCCACTGGTTGCGCGGGCCCGGCAATGGGCTTCCCCCAGAAACGATAGAGAGCATACGCTCGCGGCCAGGGCCGTAGATACCCGAAAATCGCAATACGGTTAGCGGCAGATCAGCCAGACACTGCTCTGCTTCCAACAGCACTCTCGCCGTTGGTCGCTGCGGTGCGGCCTCGGTCTCTTCGGTCACCCAATTTTCCTCTGCACTACTACCGTAGACACTACTACTGGAGACCCAAAAAATTCTCTGTAACGAGGGGTGTTGCGGCAGCAATTCGGCGAGTTGCCTGGCCGCTGCCAAATAACTGGCGCGGTAACCAGCCTCGCTCATCTCGCTGGGGGTTAGAGTCGCCACGACATAATCAAATGGCTCTCGCAGTACCGCAGCTAGCTGTTGGGTATCCGTCACATCGACACAGCGCAACTCGAGCCCCGCGATATTTTGTTGTTGTGCGCGTCTTCGCAGCCCGACCGCTTGTGAACCTGCCGGCAATAACTGGGCTACACGAGCAGCAATATCGCCAAAACCTACAAAAAGCACTTTCAATTGCAGTCCTCTATTTGATATAAACAAGCTATTAAATCATCGACTCAACGAAGCGATCCTATGACCTTAACCGAACTGCGCTACATCGTCACCTTGGCACAGAGCCAACACTTTGGCCAAGCGGCTGAACGCTGCCATGTCAGCCAGCCAACTCTTAGTATTGCGGTAAAAAAGCTTGAGGGCGAACTCGGCGTAGAGCTGTTTGAACGGACGAAAAGCAGTGTCCGCGCAACACCCACAGGCGAGCGGGTAATTGCCCAGGCAAATCGTGTACTGGATGCCGCCAGCGCCATCAAAGATATTGCCAGCGAAGGCCACGACCAGCTCAACCAACCGTTGCAAGTAGGCGCCATCTTTACCATTGGCCCCTACCTATTTCCGCATTTTATTCCGAAACTTCAAGCTGCTGCACCACAGATGCCATTGGTGATTGAAGAGGGCTACACCGCCACACTGCGCAAAAGGCTGCGCAATGGCGAGGTCGATGTCATTGTCGTAGCACTGCCATTTAGTGAACCCGATGTAGTCGTGCAGCCGCTCTACAGCGAACCGTTTGTGGTACTGCTGCCGGCCAACCATAAGCTGGCCTCTTGCAAAGCGATTGAGCCAGCCCAACTGGCCGACCAGAACCTTCTCTTGCTTGGCCAGGGCCACTGCTTCCGAGACCAGATTCTCGAAACTTTGCCAGAGCTGACACCCAACCCAGCAGCACTGGAGACCGGCATCCACACCATGACCGAGGGCAGCTCGCTTGAGACGTTGCGCCATATGGTAGCCTCTGGCTTGGGTGTGACTATTTTGCCGCAGAGCGCCGCACTCAACGAGAGCTACCGCAGCGGTGAATTAATTACTCGGCCATTTAGCGCAACTGGCGGCAGAGTTCCCAAACGTACCACCGCCCTGGCGTGGCGAGCGAGTTTTCCTCGTCACCGCGCTGTCGACGCGCTGCGCAACGCCATCCTAGCCACCGAGCTGGCCGAACAGCTCGGCGCCGCCAAGCCTTAGCCCTATGAAAGGCACACTAGCGCTGCGCAAGGGGGGCACCGCGGCACTGGCACTTCAGTCGGTGTCAGTACTGCGCGGAGTCGGCCCACAGCTGGCCGCCAAGCTTGAACAGTTTGGACTTAAAACACTCCAAGATCTGCTCTTTCATCTGCCGCTGCGCTATATCGATCGCACTAAAATTAGTCCTATTGGTGGCCTGCAGCCCAACAGCGAGGTAGTTATTGAGGGTGAGCTGCGCGCCAGTGATGTCGTCTTTGGCCGCCGCCGCAGCTTGGTCTGCCGTCTGCAAGATTCCACTGGGGTTGTCACTTTACGTTTTTTTCACTTTAATCGCGCCCAGCAATTACAGCTGGCCGCCGGAACACGGCTGCGCTGTTTTGGCGAGGTTCGTCGCGGCAGTGCCGGGCTGGAGCTCTACCACCCAGAATACAAACTACTAGACCAAACTAAAGAGATCACTCTAGAGGAGCGGCTGACGCCTATCTATCCGGCCAGTGAGGGGATTACTCAGCTGCGCCTGCGCGATCTCTGCCAACAGGCATTGGCGCGTATCGATAACGCCGAGGCCAAACAGCGCGGTCTAGCCGATTTACTGCCCAGCGCACTGCTGCCAGATAACAGCAGTCGCTACACTCTGCTCGACGCACTGCGCCTGCTCCATCAGCCCCCTGCCAATACCGACCAAGGAAGGCTCGCCGCCGGCGAGCACCCAGCTCAGCAACGGCTAGTTATAGAGGAACTGATTGCCCACCAGCTGAGCATGCTCGAGTTGCGCGCAAAGGTACAGAGCTATGCTGCCCCACACTTGCCCGAACAGCCGGCGCTGCTGGGGCAGTTTGCGGCCAGCCTCCCTTTTGCGCTAACCGACGCTCAACAGCGTGTCGCCGAAGAGATCAGCCGCGATCTCGGTCTGCCGCAACCAATGTTGAGACTGCTGCAGGGTGATGTCGGTGCCGGTAAAACCGTGGTGGCGGCACTCGCTGCACTGCAAGCGATAGGCGCCGGCTACCAGGTAGCGTTGATGGCACCCACAGAAATTCTTGCCGAACAGCATCGCGAAACCCTCAGCAGCTGGCTGACACCGCTTGGGATTAGCGTGGGTTGGCTGAGCGGCAAACAGAAAGGTAAAGCCCGCGAGGTGCAAATGGCGCGTGTCGCCGAGGGCGCCGCCCAGTTAGTGGTGGGCACTCACGCGCTGTTCCAGGACGATGTAAAGTTTGCCAAACTCGGTTTGACGATTATCGATGAGCAGCACCGCTTTGGCGTTGAACAGCGCCTGACACTGCGCCGTAAAGGGTTTGAAGGATCAATCCCTCATCAGCTGATTATGACCGCCACACCGATTCCGCGCACCTTGGCAATGAGTGCTTACGCCGATCTCGACTGCTCAATCATTGATGAACTGCCACCCGGCCGCACACCGGTAGAGACACTCGCTCTGGCCGATCAGCGCCGCGGTGATGTGATGCAGCGTGTGCGCGCAGCCTGCAATGAGGGCCGCCAAGCCTACTGGGTGTGCACCTTAATCGAGGAGTCAGAGAGCCTCGCCGCACAAGCGGCTGAAGCCACAGCCGCAGAGCTACAGTTGCAACTGCCCGAGTTAACTATTGGTCTGGTACACGGCCGGCTTAAGCCCCGCGAAAAAAGTGAAATCATGGCGCAATTCAAAGCGGGTGAGATCCAGCTGTTAGTCGCCACCACAGTCATTGAAGTGGGGGTAGATGTACCCAACGCCAGCCTTATGATTATTGAAAATGCCGAGCGGCTTGGACTCTCGCAACTGCACCAACTGCGCGGCCGGGTTGGCCGCGGCAGTGCGGTCAGCCACTGCGTCTTACTCTATGCACCGCCGCTGGGCAAAATCGCTGGCGAGCGGCTGCGCACCATGCGCGCCACCAACGACGGTTTTGCCATTGCCGAAAAAGATTTGCAGCTGCGCGGGCCCGGCGAGCTGCTTGGCACCCGTCAAACCGGCGACTTACAGCTGCGCATCGCCGACTTACAGCGCGACGGCCATCTACTGCCGGCCGCGCGACGCGCCGCCGAACAGCTGCAAGAGCAGGCACCAGAGCTACTCGAAGCCCTATTGCAGCGCTGGATAGGTGACCGCGACCAGTACGCCAATGCTTAACAAGAGCGGCAGATTTGTCTTGTCATTTGGCAGATCTCCTGCCGTTGTCTGCCTGCAAAGAGGCCGCTTCAGTTAGCTGCTACTGTGAGCAACCCCGCGCAATCGGTGCTGTGGCCAGCTCCCGTTTAGCCTCAGCGAGGTCGGCCATAAACTCTGCGCTGCTGTGTAGCGCTGCAACTGCGGCACTGCCTATCAGACGGCCCGCCGCAATATCACTCGCCCAGTGTACGTTGCAGACCGAGCGGCTCTCGCCAAACTGATAACCGCGCGCCAACAGCGCATCGCGCCGCTCGGACAGTAGTTCGCTATAAATAAGCGCCCAAGCCCAGCCAATCGCAGTGTGGCCCGAGGGATAGGAGCCATCGTCTTCGAGCTCCTCGCGCTGTTCGGGGGTACAGATCGGCGCACCGTTCTCTTCAAAGGGTCGGTCGCGGTTGTAGAGGTTTTTGGCGCTGTAAGTCGCCAGACCGGCGTCGGCCAGGGTGCGGCGAGTCAATTGGTAGAGATAGGGCGTGCGGCCTTCGCTGATCTCAACACCCAGTGCACAGCGAAAGCTCTGCAAAGCCTCGGGAAAGTGCAGCTGGGCATCCACTGTAGCCTGTTGCCAGCGCGCGCTCCCTTGCAGAGCCAGCATGGCGACTGCTTGAGCTCTATCAACATTAGCCTGTGCAGAGTCGTAACTCGGTGCCGGTGGTAACAGCGCGCCAGCATTGGGCAGCTGCTGCGGGGGCAGGTAGCCGCGCAAAATACCGGGGCGAATCTCTTCTACCGGCAGTGGCGCTGCAATGGTAGTGCCGGCAATAACCAGCACCAACCCAACCACTAACGCCCTACTGATCATGAGTAAAAGCTGACCATCGCCTCGAGGCTCATCGGTTTGATTTTGTCGGCATGGCCGGCTGAACCAAAGGCTGTGTAGCGCTCGGCACAAATCGCCTGCATCGCGTCGCTGGCCGCTTTAAAGTAGGCGCGCGGGTCAAAGTTGCTGGGGTTCTCTGCCAGGTGACGACGGATAGCCCCAGTTGAGGCGAGGCGCAAATCGGTATCGACATTTACTTTGCGCACACCGTGTTGAATACCCTGCTGAATTTGCTCGATCGGAACACCGTAAGTCTCGGGGATCTCGCCGCCGTATTGGTTAATAATTGCCAGCCACTCCTGCGGCACAGAAGAGGAGCCGTGCATCACTAGATGGGTGTTGGGGATTTTTTTGTGGATCGCGGCGATCCGATCAATTGCGAGGATATCGCCCGTCGGTGGTCGAGTAAATTTGTAGGCGCCGTGCGAGGTACCACAGGCGATCGCGAGTGCATCGACACCGGTCTGCTGGACAAAGTCGACCGCCTCTTCGGGGTCAGTGAGCATCTGGTCGTGGCTCAAAGTGCCCTCTGCACCGATGCCATCTTCTTCACCGGCTTGGCCGGTTTCCAGCGAACCGAGACAGCCCAGCTCACCCTCAACTGAAACACCGCAAGCGTGGGCATTTTCAACCACCCGGCGAGTGACATCGACGTTGTAGTCGTAACTGGTCGGAGTTTTGCCATCTTCGCCGAGCGAGCCGTCCATCATCACCGAGGAGAAGCCCAGCTGCATAGAGCGCTGACAGACCGCGGCACTGGTGCCGTGATCTTGGTGCATGCAAACCGGAATGTGTGGCCACTCTTCAATCGCTGAGCTAATTAAGCTGCGCAAAAAGGCCGCGCCCGCGTATTTGCGCGCACCGGCCGAGGCCTGCACGATGACCGGGCTATTGGTCTGCTCGGCGGCGAGCATAATTGCCCGCATCTGCTCGAGGTTGTTGACGTTATAAGCTGGCACGCCGTAGCTGTGCTCGGCGGCGTGGTCGAGAAGTTGTCGCAGGGAAATCAGCGCCATGAGTCAGTTCCTTTTAAAGTGTTATTAATCGTTGGGCGAGCTTAACCGTTAGCGCGCTGTTCGAGCATCGCCACAGCCGGCAGTGTTTTGCCTTCGACATACTCTAAAAATGCACCGCCACCGGTCGATATATATGAGATCTGTTGGGCGATATCGTATTTATCTACCGCCGCCAGCGTATCGCCACCGCCGGCAATCGAGAAACCTGCGCTGGCGCCTATCGCTTTTGCCAGCACTTCGGTGCCGGCACCAAATTGGTCAAACTCAAATACGCCGACCGGGCCATTCCAAATAATAGTGCCGGCACCTTTGAGTAACTCGGCGAGTTCAGCTGCGGCTTGCGGGCCGATATCAAAAATCATATCCGCTTCACCGACATCCTCTGCAGCCAGTGTGCGCGCCTGCGCCTGTTCAGAGAACTCGCTGCCGACGACTACATCTTGCGGTAGGGGTATCGCGGTTTTAGCCATCAGCGCTCGGGCGGTGTCGAGTAGCTCGTGCTCGCAAAGCGACTTACCCACTGGCTTACCAGCTGCGGCGAGGAAAGTGTTGGCGATACCGCCGCCAACAATGAGCTGGTCACACTTATCGGCGAGCGCTTCCAGCACCTGTAGTTTAGTCGAAACTTTAGAGCCGCCGACAATGGCTACTAGCGGCCGGGCAGGCTCTGCGAGCGCTTTTTTCAGCGCTGCCAGTTCGCCGGCGAGCAACGGGCCAGCACAAGCGGCCGGCGCGTATTTAGCTACGCCGTGGGTCGACGCTTGCGCGCGGTGGGCGGTGCCAAAAGCATCCATGACAAAAATATCGCAGAGGCTGGCGTAAGCTTTGGCAAGCTCTGCATCATCGGCTTTTTCGCCCTCGTTGAAGCGCACGTTTTCCAGCAGAGCCACTTCGCCATCTGCGAGCTCAACACCGGCCCGCCAATCGTCTACCAAGCGCACCGTCTGACCGAGGAGCTGTGACAAATGCGCGGCGACAGGCGCCAGCGAATAAGCCGCTTCGGGCTGGCCTTCGCTAGGGCGCCCCAAATGCGACATCAGCAGGACCTTTGCGCCGCTACTCACTGCCAACTTTATTGTCGGCAGTGCCGCGCGAATGCGCGCGTCGCTGGTGACAACACCCTCTTTAACGGGAACATTGAGATCTTCGCGGATCAACAGCCGTTGGCCGGAAAGGGCGAAGTCACTCATTAATTTAACGCTCATTGGGGCTCCTTAAAATTTATGGTTTAGCGGCGGTGGGACACTGGTACCAACACAGTGCCGTATCTAACATACGGTTAGCATAGCCCCATTCGTTGTCAAACCAGATCAACACTTTAGCGAGGCGCTGCTGGCTGAGCCGCGTTTGGCCGGCATCGACGATGCCGCTGCGCGGATCGTGATTAAAATCGCACGATGCGAGCAACTCTTCGGTCACCCCAAGTATGCCGCCCAACTCGCCGCTGGCAGCGCAGGCCAGTGCGGCGTTAATAGCAGCCACGGTCGTGTCTTGGCTGAGCATTACCGATAAATCGATTGCCGATACATTCATTGTCGGCACGCGCATCGCCTGTGCCTCAAAGCGCCCCGACAGGGCCGGCATTAAACGATCGATACCCCGCCCCAGCGATGTATCGACAGGGATGATCGAGTGGATTGCAGCGCGGGTTTTGCGCAAATCAGTTGCGTGGTAGGCATCGATCACCGGCTGGTCGTTCATCGCCGAATGGATAGTCGTAATCACTCCGCCCTCGACACCAAATTCACGTGCCAAGACATCAATGACCGGCACCACGCAATTAGTTGAACACGAGGCAGCTGAGACGATACGTTGCTCACTACCCAACTCTGCTAGCTGATCATGGTTGTAGCCGTAAACCACGGTGGCATCGACATCGGCCTCGGCTGGCTGCGAAAACAGTACTCGCTGTGCACCGCGCGCCAGATGTTGCTCGGCGGTGGCGCGATCGGTAAAGCGGCCGCTGCACTCCAGCACCAGGTCAACTTGATGGGCACTCCAATCGAGCTCCGCTATCGTTTCACAGTGGCTAATCGCGATGGTGTCGCCGTTGACCACCAGCTGCTCTTCAGCAGAGCTCACCTCCCCGGGAAAACGGCCGTGGGTGGAGTCATAGCGAGTGAGGTGAACAATCGTTCGGCAGTCGGCCGGTTCATTAATGGCGACAATCTGCAGATGCTGACGCGCGCCCGACTCGTACAGCGCACGCAACACCGAGCGACCAATGCGGCCATAACCATTAATTGCCAGCCGTATCATCGGCTCAGCCAGCGACCTGCGCCACGCTCTCTTTGACGGCTGCAACTACGTTGTCGACAGTGAAACCAAAATGCTTCATCAGTACATCGCCTGGGGCAGATTCGCCAAAGCTAGTCATGCCGACTACGCGGCCGTCGAGACCGACAAACTTGTACCAGTAGTCGGCGTGCAGCGCCTCAACCGCAACCCGTGCACGCACTGCTGGTGGCAATACGCTATCGCGGTAAGCGGCATCTTGCGCGCTGAACAGTTCGGCACACGGCATCGACACCACCTGCGCTTCAATGCCTTGTTCTGCCAGCTGCTGTGCAGCTTGCATGGCCAGCTCGACCTCGGAGCCAGTAGCGATTAACAGCGCCTGCGGGTTGGCAGCTGCGCGCAGCACATAACCGCCGCGCTCAATGTTGGCAACTTGCTCAGCATCGCGCGCCATCGGCGCCAAACCTTGGCGGCTAAACACCAGCGCACTGGGGCCGTCGTGGCGGACTATGGCACTCTTCCAGCAGACCGCAGATTCGACTGCATCACAGGGGCGCCAAGTGTGAAGATTGGGGGTGCTGCGCAGAGCACTGAGCTGTTCAACCGGTTGGTGTGTCGGGCCATCTTCGCCGAGGCCCACCGAGTCGTGGGTGTAGACAAAAATAGCGCGCTGCTTCATCAGCGCTGCCATGCGCACTGCATTGCGAGCGTACTCCATAAACATCAGGAACGTGGCGCCGTAGTTGATGAAGCCGCCGTGCAGGGCGATACCGTTCATCATCGCGCTCATACCAAACTCGCGCACTCCGTAATAGAGGTAGTTGCCACTGGCGTCGTCGGCACTGACACCTTTTGCACCGGACCACAAGGTTAGGTTAGACCCGGCCAAATCGGCCGAGCCACCGAGCAGCTCAGGCAGCAGTGGGCCAAATGCGTTGAGGCTGTTTTGAGACGCTTTGCGCGAGGCTACTTTTTCCATTTTGGCTTGGCACTCGGCGATATAGGCGTCGGCACCGGCAATGAAGTCGGCGGGCAGTTCACCTTTAACACGGCGGCTGTACTCGGCAGCGAGCTCAGGGTAAGCGGCGCGATAAGCGGCAAAGCGCTCGCTCCAAGCCGCGTGAGCAGCGGCACCGCGCTCGCGGGCACTCCACGCTTGGGCAATCTCGGCGGGAATCTCAAATGGGCCGTGCTGCCAGCCGAGCTGAGCACGAGTCAGGGCAATTTCGTCTGCTCCCAGCGGGGCACCGTGGCAATCCTCTTTGCCCTGCTTGTTGGGCGAACCAAAGCCAATTACGGTTTTGCAGCAGATCAGAGTCGGCTTGCCAGTCTCAGCGCGCGCCGTCTCGACGGCCGCTTTAATGGCGTCGGCATCGTGGCCATCGACGGCGGGGATAACCTGCCAGCCGTAGGATTCAAACCGCGCTTGTGTATCATCGGTGAACCACCCCGGCTGGCCGTCGCCACCGCCGACATCACCGTCGATAGAGATACCGTTGTCGTCGTAAAAAGCGATCAATTTACCCAGCCCTAAGGTGCCAGCCAGAGAGCACGTTTCATGGGAGATGCCCTCCATCAAACAGCCGTCACCAAGGAAGGTGTAGGTGTAGTGGTCGACAATCGCGTGTTGGTCGCGATTAAATTGCGCGGCGAGTATCTTCTCTGCCAGCGCCATACCGACCGCATTGGAGATGCCTTGGCCGAGCGGACCGGTGGTCGTTTCAACACCGGGAGCATAGCCGTACTCGGGGTGGCCAGGAGTCTTGCTGTGCAGTTGGCGGAAATTTTTCAGCTCTTCTATTGGCAGGTCGTAACCGGCCAGATGCAGCAGCGAGTAAAGCAACATAGAACCGTGGCCGTTGGAGAGGACAAAGCGGTCTCGGTTGCACCAGCTCGGGTCGCTGGGATCGTGGCTGAGGTAATCGTTCCAGAGCACTTCGGCGATATCAGCCATACCCATTGGGGCGCCGGGGTGGCCGCTGTTGGCCTGTTGAACTGCGTCCATACTGAGGGCGCGAATGGCATTGGCCAACTCTCTACGTGAAGCCATTGATCTTCTCCTGTCGCTTTGTGCGTCTGTGGTTATGGCGGCTCTCAAGGAGCCCTTAAATTTAGTCAGCTATTGTCGCTCAGCGCGGCTGGGCAAACAATAAAAGTGCCATTATATCGACTCAAAAGCCTGTTTATTCACTATTTAACTGGCAAATAGTCGATCTGTGCATCCATTAGCACTCTTGCTATATGGACATTTTTTTATATAAAAAAATTTCGATATAGTAGGGCGCTGTGATAAAGTGCTCGGCATGTCTTCTTCTGTCGCCTCCCATTGCGCCCCGCTCAGTGCAGTCACCACTGCCGACGGGCCCCTGACCCAGCTCTGCAAAGCCGCTGGAGATCCTTTGCGCATGCAGATATTGCGCGTATTGCGACACAACTCCTACGGGGTATTAGAGCTCTGTCAGATTTTTTCGATACGCCAATCGACTATGAGCCATCACCTCAAGCTACTCGCCAATGCTGGGCTACTGGCCACTCGACGAGAAGCGACCAGTATCTTTTACCGCCGCAACAGTGCCCACCCCGAGCACTCTATTAGCGCGTTTTTAACCGCTCTCTACCGGGCAGTTGACGAGCTGAGCATTGAATCCGAGCAGCAGTGCCTAATCGATGCTGTCCACGCTGAACGCAGCGCCAATTCGCGGCAGTTCTTTGACGACAACGCCGAGCGCTTTGATGCCAACCAGGACCTCATTGCCAGCTGGCGAGACTATGGTGAGAGCGTCGAGCGCTTTGTCGATCAACATGTCTCAGGCGAGCGTCTCTGCGCCGTTGAGATTGGTCCAGGTTACGGCGATTTTTTGCCCTATTTAACTCGCCACTACGAACGCGTGGTGGCCGTTGAAAATGCCGCGCCTATGCTAGTCGCCTGCCAACAGCGCACGGCTGAGTACGGACTCGAGAATATCAATTACCTGCATGGCGACAGCCGCAGTCCTGCACTGGCTGAAGTTCGCGCAGACCTAGTCTCGTTGAATATGGTGCTTCACCACAACGCGGCGCCCGCTGAAATCATTGCCGACGCTGCCGCTCTGCTCAGTGACAGCGGTTCGCTGTTGATTACCGAGCTCTGTGAGCACGATCAATCTTGGGTGCAAAGCGCCTGCGGCGATCTGTGGTTGGGGCTTGCCGCCGAAGCACTTGAAGAGTGGTGTGCTGCAGCCGGCCTTGCGCCTGCAGCAAGTCTCTACTTGGCTCAACGCAATGGCTTCAGATTACAAATTCGTCAATTTATTGCTGCCACCAATTTCGCAGCTAGCCGATAACGGCGCTACAGAGGAACTCACATGTCGCAATACACTACCTTCACCTCCGAGTCGGTCTCCGAAGGCCATCCGGATAAAATGGCCGACCAAATCTCTGATGCTGTGCTCGACGCCATCATCAAGGATGACCCACACGCCCGCGTGGCGGTTGAGACCTTGGTAAAAACCGGTATGGCGGTGGTTGCCGGTGAAGTGCGCACCAATACCTATGTCGACCTCGAAGAGATCGTCCGCGATGTCATTTGTGATATTGGCTACAACAGTTCCGATGTCGGCTTTGATGGCCGCAGCTGTGCGGTACTGAATGCCATCGGCAAACAGTCGAGCGATATCGCGCAAGGGGTAGATGAGGGCGAGAAAAAAGCCATCGGTGCCGGCGACCAGGGATTGATGTTTGGCTACGCCACCAACGAGACGCCGGTACTGATGCCGGCGCCCATCTACTACTCGCACCGGTTAGTAGAAAAACAGGCCGAGCTGCGCAAAAGTGGCGCACTGAGCTGGTTGCGCCCCGATGCCAAGAGCCAGATCACTCTGCGCTACGAGCAAGGCATGCCGGTTGCTGTCGATGCGGTGGTGCTCTCCACTCAACACGACGAGAGCATCAGCCAAGCCGATCTGCAGGCGGCAGTGCGCGAACTGATCATCGATCCGGTGCTACCAGAACAGTGGCTGCACGCCGATACCCAGTACCACATCAATCCCACCGGCAAGTTTATTATTGGCGGCCCGATGGGTGACTGCGGTTTAACCGGGCGCAAAATTATTGTCGACACCTACGGCGGCATGGCCCACCACGGTGGCGGCGCCTTTTCTGGCAAAGACCCAACCAAAGTAGACCGCTCGGCCGCGTATGCCGGGCGCTATGTAGCGAAAAATATCGTCGCCGCTGGGCTCGCTGAGCGCTGTGAGATCCAAGTCTCTTATGCCATCGGTGTCGCCGAGCCAACCTCTATCAGTATCAACACCTTTGGCACCGGCAAACTGAGCGACAACGAAATCGTCGCGCTGGTCCGCGAGCACTTCGACCTGCGCCCTGCCGGCTTAATTCAAATGCTCGATTTGCGCCGCCCGATTTACCGCGAAACTGCCGCCTATGGCCACTTCGGCCGCGAACTGGCCAACTTTACCTGGGAGCGCACCGACCGCGCCGCCCTTCTGCGCGCTGCGCTCTAACCTGACCAATAATCTACTCATACTGGAGTTCACCATGAACGCACAACTCGATATTAAAACAGATTACAAAGTGGCCGATATTGGCTTAGCGGAATTTGGCCGCCAAGAGATCGCTATCGCCGAAACTGAAATGCCGGCTCTGATCGCTCTGCGCGACAAATATGCCGCTGCACAGCCACTGGCCGGCGCCAAGATTCTCGGCTGTATTCACATGACCATTCAAACTGCTGTGCTGATCCAGACACTCGAAGCGCTCGGAGCCGAGGTGCGCTGGACCTCGTGCAATATCTTCTCCACGCAAGATCACGCCGCAGCAGCCATTGCCGCCGCTGGTACGCCGGTATTCGCTTGGAAAGGTGAAACCGAAGAGGAATACGACTGGTGTCTGGAGCAGCAGGTATTAAAAGATGGCAAACCTTGGGATGCCAACATGATCCTCGATGATGGCGGTGACTTGACTGCACTGCTGCATCAGAAATACCCCGAGGTACTGGAACGCGTTCACGGTATTACCGAGGAGACCACCACCGGTGTTCACCGCCTTTATGAGATGCTCAACAATGGCGAACTCAAAGTGCCGGCGATCAACGTCAACGACTCGGTCACCAAGTCTAAAAATGACAATAAATACGGCTGTCGCCACAGCTTGAGCGATGCCATTAAGCGCGGCACCGATCACCTGCTAATGGGTAAGAAAGCCCTGGTTATCGGCTACGGCGATGTCGGCAAAGGCTCTGCGCAGTCACTCGCCCAAGAGGGCATGATTGTGCGTGTCACCGAGATCGATCCGATCTGCGCCATGCAAGCCTGTATGGATGGCTTTGAAGTGGTCTCTCCCTACATTGGCGGCAACCCCGATGCCGGTGTCGACGTGGCCACTGTCAGCGCCTTTGACCTGGTGGTAACCACCACAGGCAATGTCGATGTCTGCAGCGCCGAAATCCTTAAAGCACTTCGCTCAGGTTGTTTAGTTTGTAACATCGGCCACTTCGACAACGAGATTGACACCGCCTTCATGCGCAAGAATTGGGAGTGGCAAGAGATCAAACCTCAAGTGCACAAAATTTACCGCGACCGCGCCAACCACGACTACCTGCTGCTGCTTTCAGAAGGGCGCTTGGTCAACTTGGGCAACGCCACTGGCCACCCCAGCCGCATTATGGATGGCTCATTTGCCAACCAAGTACTGGCGCAGATCCATCTCTATCAGCAGGCCTTTGCCAATGCTAGCGCCGAACAGAAAGCCCAACTGTTGCGTGTAGAAGTACTGCCCAAGCAACTCGATGAAGAGGTAGCAGCCCACATGGTGCGCGGTTTTGGCGGAGTGATCACACAATTGAGCCAGCGCCAAGCCGACTACATCGGTGTGACCGTGAACGGTCCATTCAAAGACGACCAGTACCGCTATTAAGAAAGGCAAACGCAATGACAGAGCAACGCAGTGTGCCGATCAGTTTTGAGTTTTTCCCGCCCAAAACTGATCAGGGGCGCATTAACTTAGCCCAGACCCGCAGCCAGCTGGCGCAGTTTAACCCCGAGTATTTTTCGGTCACTTACGGCGCTGGCGGCTCAACTCGCGATACGACCAAGAACGCAGTCGTTGAACTGATAGATGCCGGCAGCCGCGCCGCACCCCATCTCTCTTTTGGTGGTGATGGCGAGCAGACCATCGCCGCACTGCTGGGCGATTACGCTGCGGCCGGAGTCGAGCACATCGTCGCCCTGCGCGGCGACTTGCCCTCTGGTATGGGCGGTGCCAGCCAGCTGGTACACGCCAACCAACTGGTTGAATTTATTCGTCGCGAAACCGGCGACCAGTTCCATATATTGGTCGCCGCTTACCCGGAAATACACCCCGAGGCAGAGAGCTATAGCCGCGATATCTACTGGCTGGGTGAAAAGTTTCGCGCCGGGGCCGATGCCGCTATCACCCAATACTTTTACAACCCGGAGGCGTACTTTAGGTTTGTCGACAGCTGTCAGAAAGCGGGTATCGACCAACCGATCGTGCCGGGCATTATGCCGTTGACCAACTATCAAAATTTGTTGCGCTTTTCGGAGAGCTGTGGCGCCGATATCCCGCGCTGGTTGCGCTGGCAACTTAAAGAGCGCGCCGACAGCAGTGAGGATTTAATCGAGTATGGTCTCGAGGTCGTCACCCGTCTCTGCGAGCAACTGGTAGCCGGCGGCGCCCCCGGCTTGCACTTTTACACCATGAACCAGTGGCGGCCCACTAGCCGGCTCTGCAACAACTTACTCGGTAGCTAATCGCTTGCGTTGCCCGCGGATTTACAGCCCTGTGCCGCTGGCCTCTGGCAGTGTTGTCGAGCTCAGCGAGAGCGCCGCGCGACACTGCGTGGCCGCCTTGCGCATGGCGCCGGGGGCCGCGCTGACACTGTTTGATGGGCGCGGTGGAGAGTACGCCGCCACCCTTGTCGAGACCGGTAAAAAACGCGCAACCGCCCAAGTGGCTGAGCACTCTCCTATCGACAAGGAGTCAGCGCTTACTATCAATTTAGCAATTGCTGTGTCTAAAGGCGATCGCATGGAATGGGTGGTGCAGAAAGCCACCGAGTTAGGCGCCACAACCATCTCACCGCTCACCAGCGAACGCAGCGAGGTCAAGCTAAACCGCGAGCGCGCCGAGAAAAAACAGGCGCAGTGGCAGCAGATCGCTATCGCCGCTTGCGAGCAGAGCCAGCGCAACCTCCTTCCCACGGTACTGCCGATTGCTCCGCTCCATGAGCTGCTTGCACGCGACACCAGCAGCTGCAAATTAGTCCTCCATCACCGCAGCAACCAGACGCTGCAAGGGTATCCTGCACCGCAATCTGTGTGCCTGTTAATTGGTCCGGAGGGTGGCCTGAGTGACGCTGAAATACTGGCTGCGCAAGCTGCCGGGTTTAACCCACTGACGCTGGGCCCACGTGTATTGCGCACCGAGACCGCACCGCTGGCAGCGATCGCCGCAATGCAGACCTTATGGGGAGATTTTAATTGACTCACCGCGGCAACGACTTGAAGTAGACTGTCTCAAACAACCATTGCGTTGAGGCAAACTATGGCGATCAATCACGACCTACAATCCGCTCAGCACTGGGGCGAACAAGGCGAGCAGTTGACTCTCTGCGGCGAATCCATATTTGTCCGCCATCAAACCAACTCCGGCAAACCGGTACTGTTACTGCTGCACGGCTTCCCCTCCTCAAGCTGGGATTGGCAGCCACTCTGGCAACCTCTGGCAGAGTATTTTGAGCTGCTCACTTTGGATCTGCTCGGCTTTGGCTATTCGGCCAAGCCCAACCGTCGCGACTACACTATCCACGGCCAGGCGGATATTGTTGAAGCTCTGCTGGCCACTAAACAAGTAGAGCATTGCCATTTGTTGGTGCACGATTACAGCGTCAGCGTCGCCCAAGAATTATTGGCGCGCCAAGCTGAAAGTGGCGACCGGCGTTACACAAGCTGCTGTTTTCTCAACGGCGGGCTGTTCCCAGAAACGCATCGCGCGCTCCTCACCCAGCGGCTGCTGTTGAGCCCGCTGGGCGGTCTAATTAACCGGCTGGCCGGATACCGACAATTTGCCGCCAGTTTCAGCCGTGTGTTTGGCCCCGCCAGCCAACCGACTGAGAACCAGCTGCAAGCCCATTGGTGGCTCATTAACCAAAACGACGGCAAACACCTGTTCCACAATCTTATTACCTACATATCGGATCGCCGCAAATACCGCCAACGTTGGTTACAACCACTGCAAAATAGCCCGATACCCCTGGCCCTCATTAACGGTTCCTGGGACCCAGTCTCAGGCCAGCATATGGTGGAGCGCTACCAACAGCTGGGCTGCAGGTGTGACTACCTAGCACAGCTACCCTTTATAGGACACTACCCGCAGCTAGAAGCGCCAACAGAGGTCTTAGAGAGTTATCTGCACTTTGCCGAACAGTCGCTACAGCATTAGCCCATTGCCATCGGCAGATGGTTGGGCTGGCTGGCGTATTCAGCGCGGCGCTCTTCTGGCAAACCTAAGTAACGGTTTATGAAACGTGCCGTAGCAATATAAGGCTCGTGGCTGTACTGCTCAAAAAATTGCCACTGCAGGACCTTGGCGTGCAGATAGGGGTCGCTCGGCAGCAGCTCTGTAGCGCCTGCCACGTAATTAATTATCGCGTTCGACTCACTCAAATAGCGGCCATCATCGAGCACCAACAACGGAATCTTGGCGTTGGGATTAAGGGCAGCAAATGGAGGTTGCTGCGTCTCGCCGGCAAGGATATCGACGTCGATCTACTGGTGCGGTAAATTCAAGTGCTGCAACACCCAGGCTACTTTATAACAGTTACCCGATTGGTGATCGCCATATATCTGCACCATTGGCACCTCTCTGTGCGCGCACTACTCCTTGTCAGGTTTAGTGCGCACAACCGTTGTTTCCACTTTGTCGTCTACTAACTGCTGCTCCAGCTCATCGAGCGAGAGATAATCAAGATCCCAATGGTTGCAGATATCATTGCGGTAGCGCGTGTGGTTCTTGTCAGTCGAGAGCGACTTTTTGCGGTTAAAGTAATCGAGCAATTTTTTACTGATACTCATCCGCTCTACCTCACTCAGTGATTCACTAGTAATGCGTGGCTGGCGTTAGCCTCGCGGTACTCCGCTTCTAATCGATCAATAAGGTCCGCAGCTTTTGGGCTGTCTTTGATTGAACCGACACCCTGCCCAGCAGACCAGACTGTCTTCCAGGCGCCGTCAGCCTTATCGCCACTGCTCTTATCAGCGTCTACGGTCAGCTCTTCACCAAAATCGATATCTTTTTTCGGCTCTAAGTTATCTGGGTCGAGGCCCATTTGCACAATACTCGGGCGCAAGAAATTGGCGTAAACACCTGAGATATTCGGCGTATAGAGAATATCGGCAGCTGTAGTCTGCTCTATCATCTGGCGGTATTCATCGACTACCAAGCTCTCTTGGGTATTGATAAAGCGAGTACCCAGGTAGGCCAAGTCAGCTCCCATCATCTGTGCGGTTGCGATATCGCGCCCAGTGGAGAGCGATCCCGCCAACAGGATGGTTTTGTCGAAGAACTGACGGATCTCGTTAACCAGTGCAAAAGGACTGGTTGTACCGGCATGGCCGCCGGCACCAGCGCACACAGCGATCAAGCCGTCAGCTCCGGCTTGAGCCGCTTTAGCAGCGTGGCGTGCATTAATGACATCGTGAAAGACCACACCGCCATACCCGTGCACGCTATCAATAAGCTCGGTGACCGCCCCCAGCGAGGTGATAATCAGCGGTACCTCATGCTTTACACAAAGCGCTAGATCGGCCTCAAGACGCGGGTTCGATTTGTGCACAATAAGATTGACGCCAAATGGTGCCGGTTCACAGCCGGTTGCCGCAGCGTGCTCGGCCAGTGCAGCTTTTATCTCTATCAACCACGCTTCAAATCCTTCACTGGTGCGCTGGTTAAGCGCTGGGAAGGTACCAACTACGCCAGCCTTGCAGCACTCTATGACCAACTCTGGGCCCGAAGTTAAGAACATGGGTGCCGCGACTACCGGTAGGCGCAGGCGATCTTTAAAGGTGGTTGGCAGTGGCATATTGGCTCCTCAGAGAGTGTGAAGTTATCAGTTTTTGTTTGCGTGTCAAACCTGTGAACGCATGTACTCGTGTAAATAAAAGTAATACATCACACTGTAACCGAGTTAACACTTATCTACCCACTTAGCAGCGGCAGACAAAACGGCTTCAATCTGATAAAGCTGTTCAACGATATTTCAGACTGGCCAAAAGCCGGTATTGGGCTATGTTTAAAGAGCTTCTACTCTCTTTGGATATGACCATGTACACACCTCCAGCGCATTTTTTGCACCGCTTCACTCTATTATTCATTGCTCTTTTGTTAGCGGGCAATGGCGTGCTCGGCTACAGCCTCTACCAAGTCACCTCTGCTGCACCGCCGCTACCCACAGCGTCGATACTCTCACAAGTTACGCCACAACAACTTAACCCAGCGCACCCGTTGTTGGGCGAAACTCTTCAGCCCACTAGCGAACGGGCTATTCTCGCTCAACAGCTCAAGCTGCGACTCTGGAGTAGCTACAGCGTAACTTCTGACAACTACTGGCATGCCGATTACACGCCACTGTCAAAACAGTGGCTAGAACACCGCCGCCGCTGGCTGCTCAACAGCCGCACAGAACTTTTGCAACTGTTTGGTCCATCAGCAGTTTACGAACCGCTATTTAGCGATTTTTTCTTCCCACTGCGCGAGCTCCTACCGTTCTTGTCCAGTGCAGCTCAAGCGCGTTTGTATGCCGCATCGGCCTATACTCAAGCCACCCAAAAATGGCCCGACGCTAAAACAGAGCGAGAGAATTACTATCACTTTGCAGGGCTATCTAAGGGTTTGAATTTGAGTGGCGGACTCAACCCGCCGGAACAATTTGAATTCGCTTTGCGCTATTCACCTACTGCACAGCTGCTGCGCAGCAGCGGTATTGCTTTACAAGAGGAGTCATTTAGAACTTTGCTGAGCCGCGCTATAGCCTATAAAAAAAGCCCTAACCCAGAGCACCGAGAGCAACTGCGCGAGGTTTTGCTCAAACTACCTAAATCCGCGGATCGCCAGCAACTCATAGCGAATCTGATAGCCGCCGATTAATCGCGCCCAAACATGTCTTGCCAAGGGTTGGTGTTATCAAACTCAACCGGTTGATCAAACCCCGGTAGCGTTATTTGGCTCTCGGTTAGATGGAGTTGGGCAACATCGACTTGGTCTTCACCAAACCGATAGATGACATCTAACTGCCCAGCATCGGCGCGTTTCAGGTAGGCGTCTGCTTGTTGGCGGGTCTGCTCGCGGCGCTCACAATAACTGGCAAAGGCTTGTCCGTAACGGTTAGCCAACATAGTTTCGACCAACTCGGGGGCAATGACGACACCGGTCGCATTGTTGCCACCAAATCCCTTAGAGTTGATAAACGCCACATGGCGAGGGGCCTCTCGACAATCCAAATCAGCCAGCGGGAAGGTAAGGTTCGACTGGAAGACATCGTCCGCCACTTTATCTATGGTTTTTATCCCAGGCACCCACTGGTACTTAAAGACACCCAGCGCTGAAATCAACTGATCGCCACTGGCCGCGGTCAGAGAGTGCCCTAAATACGCTTTAGGCGCAGTGACTGGCCAATCTTTAATACCAAATTTATCTGCAACTAGATCGAACATATGCGATTCAGTAATCCGGTTGGCGGGGGTACTCGAACCGTGGGCATAAACCACACTGTTATCGCGCACCGTGTCGATGCCCACCACAGCAGCAGCCTTAGCAACCGCTTTGGCAAAACAGACGTAATTACCTGCTCCCGGGGCTGAAATCGACTTTTTAACGCCATCGGCATTGATATAAACCGCAGGTACCGCAGCGTGGATGTCGGCACCCAGCTCAATCGCTAAGGCGTCGTCCATCAACACTACAAATTGGGCACCTTCACCCACAGTGAAACCAACATTGTCGCCAAACGGGCGGCTGGCACGGCGCCAGTTTGGGCTGTCACTGCCATCCAATTTGCAGAGATTCTCGTCACTGGCCAGAGCCCCCATCGCGGCAAAACCCTCTATCACTTCTGGCGTAGCGACTGCCTCAGCGTTACCGACGATGGCCAACCGTCGTACACCACTGGTGATATCGCGCACCGCCGCCTGCAAGACAAACAAAAAACTCGCACAGGCACCAGTAATTGCCTCTGTGTGGCCAACACTACCGAGAACATAGGCATTGATAAAATCAGCGGGCATCGAGTTGAGCCCCATCGGCAGATGTTTAGCGGTGGTGCGTCCGCCGAGCAAGCGCGACTGCAGCATGCCGGCCAAACCTTCACTGGTCAGCTGACTGATACTTGAGGAATAAGTACCTATTTGATCGGGGCGCACCGCATTGAGCAGTTTGGGTAGGTCGATACCAGTGCTGTAAAGGGCATCGCTGGCACCGAGTATGGCCGCCTGTAAACCGCGTGGATGAAAGCGCGAATTATAGTGCGCAGCCATATCAAAGCCACTCGGCAACTGGCCGGCGGCTTTCACACCCAACGAGTAATACTGACGCAATAGCAACTCATCTTGGCCGTCACTACTCACCAGTACAGTGCCGTCATCACGCTCCTGACACTGCCAGTTCACCGGTATTTGAGCGGGCATATCGCGCTTGGCTATAACGAATTCAGTGGCCGTATTAGCGGCAATATTTTTTTGCTCAAGTACTCGATCGGGGTCAAAATTTTCAATCTTGCGGATGAGCGTACCGGCCAAAACTCGCTCGCAGTAACGTTCGGCAACCGCGGCAGCATCGAGCAGTTCTCCCTCTGCCGTGCGGTAACCGGCCTCATCCCAGCTCACCAGCTGCATTAGGCAGGCCAAACCGACCAATGTCTGCTCGCGCTCATTTGCAGCCAAAGACTCAATTACCATACGCCGGTAACCCTGATGGCCAGAACTGCGCCCCGCTGGGTTGTAACCCCCAAAGCCGACAATAACAGGAAGTGAAGTAGGTGCTAAGGCTGAGTCGCTCATGCTGATATCCTTGATTAATTCCATGCATTGTAGCGAATAAGGAAGCCCTTTTTTGTAGCTAAACTGCCATTTGATAACGTAATATTGCCAAATGAAGATAAATATTGCGCTTTTACTCTGCGAAGGGATGTTGATTTCTGGCTCAACACTGGCAGCGGAGATTTTACAGTTTGCACAGGCCATGGCGCGTGCCCAGCGACACCCCATCCAACAAATTAACTTGCACTGGGCAGTCGACAGCGGTGTGGAAGTTACCTGCTCTGCCGGCTTAAAAGTAGCCGCTACCGCCTGTCTGGCTGATTTGGATGATACACCTCTTGATCTTATCCATGTCCCTGCCCTGTGGCGCAACCCCCGGCCCGCTCTGCAAAGACATACAAGTTATTTGCCTTGGCTAAAGCAACAGCAGCAACGCAATACGCCGATGGCTGCCGTCGGTACCGGTGTCTGTTTTTTAGCTGCGGCAGGGCTCTTGGATGGCCGCAACGCGACGACACACTGGCACTATTTCGATCAGATGCAACGCGACTATCCCGCTGTAAAACTGCAACGCCAACTGTTCTCTACCCAGGCCGGCAATCTCTACTGCGCCGCCAGCGTCAACGCTATGGCTGAGGTGATGATGCTATTAGTGGAGAGAATATTTGGACGCATTATTGCCCGTCAGGCGCAGCGCAACTTCTTTCACGAGATCCGCAACTTAAGTAGTGCTGACGATCCAAACGTTGAACGCATAAGCGATGAGACTATCTTGCAAGTGCAGATCTGGCTGCAGGACAACCTTCACCGCAAAGTTTGCTTCGATGATGTTGCTGGCCAGTTTGGGCTTTCGCCGCGCACACTGCACCGACGCTTTAACAATGCTACAGGATCAACTCTGGGTAACTACTTATTAGAAAAGCGCATGCAGTTTTGCTGTGAACTCCTTCGCGACACCGATCTCAATATTGGCGAAATAGCACTGAGAGGTGGTTTTGAAAACGCCAGCTGGTTTTCTCAGCGGTTTAAACAGTGGAGTGGCTCAACGGCTTCAGAGTATCGCAAGACAGTGCGCGCGAAGTTGTTTGAAAACCAAATTTAAGTATCTTTACTAAGGGATTTTGCCTGCAGATTAATGATTTTATCAAAGAGCTCGAGCGCCTCCTCTAGCCTGCCATCTTTTCTTGAAAAATCTGCCTGTCGATAGAGTTGCTCAACTGTTGTAGCTTGCTCAGCCTTGGCGCCGCGCCACGGTGAATTACTCAAATAGTACCAATAGGCTTTAGCTTGAGCCGGGTCGTACCAAGCTTGCCAAGGTTTATCTTTCGTAATGTAGTGGATGATGTAGTTTGTGTGATTTTCATCAACAGGCTTCGCCGGTTCTACATAGTGGTTCCACTGCGAAGGGATTAACTTTATCTCATCAGTTAAAGCAGCATTGATAACGCACTGATCCGCCAAAAAGTTTCGCCCAGGGTGCTCTTTGACCCATTGCAAACATCTATCAAGCAGTTTTTTCTCACGCCATGCGTCTATATTTAAAAGTAGTACGCCACTATTAATATACTGTTTGAGGCCATGCATCCTCTCCCAAGTGACATGGTTAGCATCTTGAACGCCCAAAATTGAGCTTCCGTCAAACGGCATTGCAAAAAGCTCACTCAAGTTTTTTTGCACGATCGTATCGCTGTCCAAATAAAGGACTTTTCCCACTTCAGCAGGCAGCAGATCTGCAAGCCATAGACGGTAATAGGCAGCGCGGCTGAGATACCCTAAAAGTGGCGATGGCGGTAGGCTGTTTATCTGCTCTGAGATGTCATGTGAGAGCGGATATTTTTTTATCTCTACGCCGTAAAAATTGCTAATTTCGTCGAGTTGCATAGTCAACTCGGGTGCTAGCGAGTCGGTCACAACATGGATAATCAGCTCTACTCCTACCTCTTTGCTATTAGAGAGCAAAGAGGTCACTGCGGCACCAAAGTGCTGGCGATAGCCTTTGTCAAAACAGTACGCGACGTGGAAGCTCTCTCTCATTTGGCGAGCACCCGTTGGCATAGACAGGAGGGACTGTGTTAAGGAGTCAGATAACGCGTACGTGGGTAACGCCTTCCACTGCAGAAATCGCGTTTTGGACACTATCAGACACTGCACCCTCAACATCGACAATGTTGTAGGCGACATCGCCGCGGCTTTTGTTGACCATATCTACAACGTTCAACTCACTCTCTGCCAGCACAGCTAAGACATTACCCAATACTTTGGGTACATTTTGGTTGCTGAAGGTGATACGGGTTCCACCGTTTCGCTCCATCACCGTTTTCGGGTAGTTAACAGAGTTGACGATATTGCCATCTTGCAGAAAATCCATCAGCTGGTTGGCTGCCATGATGGCGCAGTTCTCTTCCGCTTCAGCGGTACTGGCACCGATATGCGGCATGGTAATGACATCTTTGCGGCCGAGAAGCTCAGGGCGCGGGAAATCTGTAATGTAGCCACCTAGAGCGCCTGCATTTAACGCATCCAAAACAGCGGCTGTATCGACGATCTCTTCGCGAGCAAAGTTGAGAATTTTCGCGCTCGGCTTCATTCCTGCTAATGTCTCACTATTAATTAAGTGACGCGTCGCTTCAATAGCAGGGACATGCAGAGTGATAAAATCTGAACGCCCCAGCAGGGTCTGTAAGTTCTCCATACGTTCAACTCGGCTTGAGAGCTGCCAAGCGGCTTCTACCGAAATAGCCGGGTCGTAACCTATCACATTCATGCCCAGCTCCACCGCCATGTTGGCCACAAGGGCACCGATAGCGCCAAGACCGACAATGCCGAGGGTTTTACCGACGATCTCGCCACCGGCAAAGTGCTTTTTTTGCGCTTCGAGCAATTTACCCATTTCGCCGGCATCGCTCATTTCGGTGAGCCCTTGCACGTAGTTGATGCCGCCATAGATATCGCGCGAGCCCATCAACAGACCGGCCAAGATCAGCTCTTTAACCGCATTGGCGTTAGCGCCAGGCGTGTTGAATACCACAATCCCCTTCGCCGTATATTCTTCGACTGGGACATTGTTGGTGCCGGCACCGGCGCGAGCGACCGCAACCACACTCGAGGGTACCGGTTCGCCATGGAGTTTGTGGCTGCGCAAAATGTAGGCATCGGGCTCGTTAAATTCGCTGGCTATCTCGTAATTTTCTCGTGGGAAACGATCTAAACCTCTGCTTGAGATAGCGTTGTATGTGCGAATTTTAAACATGGTAAATACCTAGAATTATTTGCTGTTCCGTCAAAGACGGGTAATTGTATGGTTCAGCCTGCTAGCTGTTGGTAGCCCCACTCGATCCAGGGGAGGAGCGCTTCTACATCGGCGGTCTCCACTGTGGCCCCACACCAGATACGCAAGCCTGCCGGTGCATCGCGGTAGGCGCCAATGTCGTAAGCAACCCCCTCGCTGTCGAGCAATTTAACCAATTGTTTGACCGCCGCCTCATCCAGGTCGAGTGTCAGACAGACACTGGTACTAGAACGCAGTGCAGGATCGGCTGCAAGAAAATGCATCCAGTCGCGCTGTTCAACAAACGCTTCAATAGCGGCCAAATTGGCCTGCGAACGCTCGATCGCGGCGTGCTGTCCACCGATTTCGGCAACCCAGTCCAGCGCATCTAAGTAATCGGCCACACAGAGCATAGAGGGGGTATTAATGGTTTCGCCGCGGAAAATACCTTCGATCAACTTGCCGCCTTTTGTCATGCGGAAAATTTTCGGCAGCGGCCAGGCGGGGGTGTAGCTCTCCAAACGCGCAACTGCGCGCGGGCTGAGAATCAACATACCGTGGGCACCTTCGCCGCCGAGCACTTTCTGCCAGCTGTAGGTGACTACATCAAGCTTCTCCCAGGGCATCTCCATAGCAAACACTGCCGAGGTTGCATCGCAGATTGTCAGCCCCTGCCGATCGTCGCTGATCCAATCGGCATTGGGCACTCGCACGCCAGAAGTTGTGCCGTTCCAGGTAAACACCACATCGTGGTCACAGTTCACCTCGGAGAGGTTAGGTAGCTGGCCGTATTCAGCGGTCATACTGCGGACATTATCCAATTTGAGCTGCTTAACGATATCGGTTGCCCAACCGGCACCAAATGATTCCCATGAGAGCACATCGACGGGGCGCTCACCCAACAGAGACCACATCGCCATTTCGACTGCACCCGTGTCTGAGGCAGGTACTACGCCTACTCGGTAGCCCTCAGGCAGCCCAAGCAGCTTGGCGGTGTCCGCACAAGCGCGGCCGAGTGCTTGCTTGCCTACAGCGGAACGGTGAGAGCGCCCTAACGTGGCGATATCCAGTTTGTCGAGGCTGTAGCCTGGACGCTTTGAGCATGGGCCAGAGGAAAAATTGGGGTTGGCAGGTTTGATCGTAGGTTTCATAACTGTCCAAAATAATTAGGACGAGCACTGCTCATCGAGAAATAAGGGGCGTGATTTTACTGCGCTCGGCGACGCAAAGAAAGCGGCGGGGGCGCTAACCCCCTAAATAACAGCACTTTTTTGATTCTTTGCGCTTACACTGCTTGCCGTAACGGTTGTGAAAACAACCTGTTATTGGACAGCGAGCTCTTTATCGACCAGAAAACGAGCTATCGCCAGCATACCGTCAAAAGTTTTGGCCTGTTGGAGCGACACGCGGTATTTGCCATTGACGATTAGTTCGGGGGTGCCTTGAGTGCGATAGGCGCGAATTCTCGATTTAGCTTGATTAACTAGGCTAGTTACACCAAAAGAGTTAAATACCCGCTCGAGTTTATCTTCAGCAACACCTGCCGCGGCAAAAATATCGGCAAAGTCTTTAGCCTCCAGGCCAGTGCCGCGCAGATTTAACGTCCCTTTAATATGATAGGCCTCAAAAATAGCGATGTGCGTTTGCTCTAAAACGCCCAAAGCTAAGGCGCTGTAGTAGGCGCGAGCCAAGGGCTCCAGTGCACTCTGCCAAGGCGCTGGTGTGCGTTGCATATCGACGCCTTCTGGGAGTGTTTTAGACCACTCGTGCATCGGCCCTTCAAAGTCAAAGCAGTGGCCGCAGTGGTAAGAAAAAATCTCGTTGACCTCGACCAAACCTGGATTGGCGGTGCGCACCGCTTGAGGTAACCGCTGGTAATCAACACCCTCTTGATACAACTCGGCAGCACTAACTGCGGCTGGAAAAAGCGTGGCGATGACCAACAGACGGAATAATTTGAACAGACTCAACATAAAAATACCTCGCGTTTATATTGCTTTGACATCAAGGAGAGATAAAAGTGCAGTGAGTATAACCGCGGCCACAAAAAAGGGCGACCGCAGCCGCCCTCCATTGCCTAGCCTAGCGCTACACTCAGTGCAAACCGGCGATATAGTTTGCCAGCGCATCGATTTCACGGTTGCTCATACGCTCGGCAACACCGCGCATTACTTTCACTTCACCGTCGTTATGACGCAGACCATCGCGGAACATGCGCAGTTGTTTGGCAATGTAATCGGCGTGTTGGCCACCCAGTGCGGGGTACCCTGCCGGGTCATTGCCAGCACCGCTAGGAGCGTGACAGCCGGCGCAGGATGGGATACCTACTTCCAGATTGCCACCGCGGTAGAGTGACTCGCCCAGAGCAATCGCTTCGTCGCCGCTGATGCTGCTACCGACCAATTCAATTTGTTTGGCACCAGAGAGCTGACGCTCTTTGGCATCGTAAAAGGCAGCCATATCAGCCAACTGCTGATCGCTCATACCGTCGAGCATACCGGTCATCTCAACTATGACTCGATTGCCGTCGCGCACATCCATCAACTGTTTAGTGAGGTACTTTTCACCCAGACCTGCCAATTTGGGGAAAGCGCCCATTGCGCTGTTTCCGTCCATACCATGGCAACCAGCGCAGCTGGCTACCAACCCTTCGCCCGCCATAGCGTCGCCTTTGGGATAGATAGCTGCATTAACTGAGCCTGCTGCTACTGCCAACAAAGCACCGGCGATGACACCGACTAAGTTCAAAAATTTTGTATTCATGGTTATTCCCACTCACGCATTCCGCTAGAATATAAGCACTTAAGTGCCCTGCCAAAAAGCCGGCGCATTATATACCAAATCTGCGTCATTCCTAAAGCCACTGGCAAAGATATTAGCGCGGAGCAAAATTGCTCTGCCAAACCTGCGCGAGATACTCCATGGCAACAGCGATAAATTTTCAGGCAACTCAGTTTCTTACCAGCGCCCCCAGCCTTGAGCAGTGCCCTCCGGATGAGGGCCGCGAGGTCGCTTTTGCGGGTCGCTCTAATGCGGGAAAATCTAGTGCAATAAATACCTTGACCCGTAACAAAGGAATGGCGCGGATCAGCAAAACACCTGGCCGAACCCAGCTTATCAATCACTTTACTCTAAGCGAAAGCCAACGGCTGGTCGATCTTCCCGGCTACGGTTTTGCTAAAGTCCCCATCGCGATGAAGAAACGCTGGGATCGACATCTGGCTGAATACTTACAGCAACGACAATCCTTGGCTGGCTTAATCTTGCTAATGGATATTCGCCACCCTTTGCAGAGCTACGACGAACAGATGTTGTGCTGGGCACACCAGGCCGACTTACCTGTCCACGTACTTCTAACCAAGGCGGACAAACTCAAACGCGGGCCGGCACAAGCCTCGATGTTGCAAGTAGCGAAGTTTCTGTCGACTATCGACATCAATGACGATCTTTTTTCTGTGCAAACTTTTTCCTCACTTAAAAAACAGGGCGTCCAAGAACTAGAGGCGATACTGAACAGTTGGCTCAGTGAAGAGGACCCCGCACTGGAGGAGCAAGAGGAAATCAGTGTTCAAGGCGGTGAGGGATGGCTTACACCGGAACAAATAGCCCAACTTAACATCGAGCCGGAAAACGACTAAAAGGTAAAAAAGCCCCAAACCAAGTTGGCTGGGGCTAGCTCTGCTTTGGCTTGCTCATCGCAGCAAACAGCGAGATCTATTTTAGTTTTTTGCCTTATGAAATTTTTAATTATTTCATTTGATTTTGCTTACTTCGAAAAATAATAGACATCACATTCTATGTATTCCTAGCGAGTTGCTCTCAGAACTAATACTGAGACTCAAACACACTGCGTAACATGCACAGAAAATTAGGAGTGTGCGTTTACAGTGGGTAACTTAACTCGAAGGTAAATGCTTGCAATGTGGCTGAGTTATCCGCCTTTAATAAGCTACGCTGATACTGCGCGCTGATCGGCAAGCTAAATCCAGTATATTCAATTTTCAGCTTCTGAGCTGAGTCTGTTCCATTGGCACTTACATCCGTACTTGCTCTAATAGAATCCCCTAAGGTTCCTATGGCGTCAGCCTCGACCTTCCATTTGATTGCCCCCAACCCTGCAGAAACTGACAAATTTTCTGTAAGAGTATATTTCCACGCTAGTATGGTGTCAGTGACAGTAATATCAGAGTCGATATCGGCGAATACAGCTTGATCTGCCCTATACCCACTAACAGAGCTCTCGATAGCATGTTTCACATAGTCTATTGAAAGCACAAGCTTCGAATTAGCTGTAATTAAGTAGCTATATTCGTAGCCTCCGCCGTAAAAAGTACTGTCTGCTGGTCCACTAAGATTTGCCCCAAGAAAGGAAGCACTCTCCTTAGGTGAATAACCTATACCTCTGCTGGTATAAATCGAGCCAAGAGAGGCATGATTGAATTGCAGTTTTAAACCAGCCCCGCCCACTCTAAAAGAGGCTTTTTTCCCATCGATACTAATTTGCTCATTAGTATCACGGTAATCCACTAATGCAGCTATTTCTATCTCCTCTCTGGTTCCCGCTCTCGTTGTTAGACACCACATAGCCAAAGACATCACCAACAAGCCAAACGGGATTGTTTTTTTTGATCGGTTCATTTATTCGCCTATTTTAAAGGTGGTACTTAATTGGCTAATGGTATTTTCGTCTCCATCTACTATGGGAAGTGTTGTGGTAATGGTTACGGTATATGATCCTGACGACAGTAGAGATGAGGGTGAAAAAACTGCTACTTTTTGCAGGGCCGACAGAAGCTTTATATCTAGATTGGCGGGGTAAGCTGCACCGTTGCTGGTAAGGCTGATCATGTCAGAGTCCAAGTTATCTACAGTGACGTCCACCCTGTCACCACTGGCGTTTACGTAATACGCGTTTATCTCTTGGCGAGGTATCGTGATCGACCCGCTGGCACCATCAGATTGCCATTGCGCGTTAAGTGTCAAGTGAACAGCGCGCTCACCACTTGATCTTATTCCGTCATCACCATCGGTTAATTCCATTGTAAATGTAGCATCACCTTGGCCAACAGGTAGTCTGGCGAGAGCAACTATCAATGTTGGCGTTTTAAAGTTGCCGCCACTGGTCGCGTTTTGCATATTAGCTAGATTTAACGGTGTGTTCTCAAGATCCATAGACAAGGTGCCTTCGACGGTAGACAAGTTGATATCTCTTGAATAACTGCGGTTTGTGGCAGGATCAAAGTCCCTTAGATAGGCGGTCTCCATTGCTATTTGGAAAGCGTTGACCCCTCTAGGCGTAAAAGTAATGTTTTCGGCAGGGATGTAACGGCGAGTACTGTTCACTAGAAATATCGGATCAAGTATTCGCACTTCATGTTCAGTACCAGTGATGAGGCCTTGAGATGTCAACGATAGGGTTACACTGGATCTGTCACTGTTCCAGTTGTCATCCGCAGCGAGGGGAACTTCAGAATTGCCATTCCATACTTGGAACTTTGGTAATGACGCGTATTGAGACAGTGTTTGACCAAAATCGATATCAACCTGTTGGTTGGTTAACTCAGAGACAGAAATACCGGCAAGTTCCAGTGGTTCTAGCGGCGTTAATTTTGTAGCTGCTGTAATTATATTAACTTCACCAGCACCGTTTTGTGCGGATGATAATAACAATGCCTCTTCTCCTTGTGCCATAAAGTCATCAATGCGAGCTTCTGCTTCATAATATTTATGGTCGGTAGAATCTTTGAAGTATACCCGCACAAAATCATCTAGCAGGATAATATTTGATATGCCAGGAAACGCATTACAAAGACCATCTGGACAAACGGCATCGTCGTCATAGCGAGTTGAGCGATCACTCTCCATATCAAAAGCGAGGACACTGTAATCACTCAGCTGTGTGCATTGGGTCAATTCCGTTGCGTATTCATAAACACAGAAGCCCTCGATCTCTGACTCTGGCAGGGCCCAATTGATATGATCCATAGCGTTAGAATCTGCACGCCAGTTGTCGAACACTGATGAGGGAATATTCAAGGTTTTGTTTTCATCTACAATTCCATTGGCGACTGAATAATTAATAGTTAATTCGCTCGTTAGGGCAGCTGACGGGAATATTTTGATAGTATTCATACCGTGTAGTTCTATTGTTCCCAAGCCGCTAGGCAATTCGACAATAGTCCCTCCGCCAGACCAATCAGTGCCTTCAATTTCGACTATGGGAGTGTCGGGAGGAAAGACTTTCATGAAAGCGATATGATCGGGGCCAAAAGCTAGGGGAGTATATTTTATATCCGTGCCTACCCCACTTTGTTCTTGCCAGTTATAGCTGACAGCACCATCGGCCACTAAATCAATTATTTTATTGCCTTGACTATCAAGAATCTGTTTATCTGCTTCTTTCTCTGCGAAATAAAAGAGTCTCTCACCAGTTTGATCAACAACCGGTAAACCTCCAGTGTTTGAGTTTTGAATCTCCAAGGTTATAAGATCAAGTGCGTGACCCTCCCAATGGAGCTTTTCGCCTGCCTTTATCAGAGAGGTGCTGGAGCGGCTTGCATCATTACCACTAATGAACAATTCACGTTCTAATGTGGCTGAATTATAAATGGCTATACGCTCGCCACCTTGGGTTACATTGGACTCAGGGACTGCAAATTGTTCATCATTAATCCACACTGCACTGGTAGCTTCCCACCCACTATCGCGGGGTAGATCAAAGAGTTCGCCCTCTGGAGTCATAAACCAAACACTCCCCGAGGCGCATTCACAAGGCTCTGGATTACTATTAAGTCGCTGCCAATTAAATCCGTGCACTAAAGCCGCACCGTCAGCTCTAAAAACCATTCCCCCACGCGAGTTATCAAAGCGTAATCCGCTATTTAATGAACGTGGCTGAATATCCCCTTCATCAACGTCTAGAAGACAGGTATAGGCGTTATTAGCGAGAGTCACACGATATAGTGAGCAGTATTCTTCATCCATATTTGTCAATGCTCTTTGTATGTGAGCACTGGTAAGTAAGTAGAGATACTTACCGTCAGGCGATATAGCCGCTTCAGCGATAAACTTTGTACCGCTTGATAAAAGTGTGTCAGTAATAGAACCACCTGTGGCGTTCCAACCTAATACGTTCGATAAAGATTGAAGCTGGCCATCATCGGCGTAGGCTTTTTCTAAAAGTATCTCAGAGAGCCACTGGAGATAACTCGTACTCATTCCTCGTATAGGAGTGGCTTTGGCAATACTTGTGAGGCTATCGCGGTTAACCACACTACCAAGACCAAGAGCTTCAACTGTGCTGAAGTCGACTCTCATCGTGTCGTTGCGTATCGCATCGTCCGGAAAAATATCATCTCGATCGACAATGCCGTCTCCGTCCGAATCATTCACATTGCCTGGGTCAAGTGGATATTCATCGTTCCTATCGGCGAGGCCATCATTATCATCATCCCCATCGGCATTATTGCCTATACCGTCGCTATCAGTATCTTGTGATTCAGCGGGGTTGAACGGGAAAGCGTCATTGCTGTCTAAAACGTTATCGTTATCGTCGTCGGGGTCTATGCTGTCGATCGCACCGTCCCCATCAGTATCCAGTTGGTCACAGTCATCCCAGCCAATAGCGTCCGCAATAGTGGAAACTTCTGTGTTTGAGGTACCATCTGCATATCTAGTTGTGCGAGTATAAGTGCCTGATTCTTCACGGCTTAGGTTCACACTATCGTTTCCCACCTGCAATGTGCGAGAACGAGTAACGTTTGTCGCACCTGCTAAGCCAGAACTGCAAAACCCAACCGGTAAATTATCAATGTAGTCGACAAGCTCTGCCTTACTTAGTGAGCTGGTATTGCTAATTAGATTCGTCCAGTTATTAAGGGCAGGGAAGCGTCCTTGAGCTGCAAAAAAAGTGAACTGTGCACCCTCATCTACACCCTCAAAAATTGATCTATAGAGCGCGTAGCGTGAAGAAGAGTCGGTTGAAAAATCGGGCAATTCACAATCGTCAACATTGTCGACATTGCCAGCGCTACCTAGGTTTACTAACTCATATTCCGCCCCTGCAAACATGAACGAAGCTGACTCTTTGTAGCTACAGTTATAAGGAGATGAGTCACCACCTCTAGACTCATAGCCAATCTCTTCACGTAAATTAACCGACCCTACGGTAGAGGTTGTGGTTTTTTCATAAAGTATGGGCCGTATTTCAGTAGACAGGTCTGATGAAACCTTTACAAGCTCTTTGATTATGGTATTGCCGTTCGAAATCTCTAGATCACGATACCAAGCATCGGGATAGCTTTCATCGTCATCTAAACTACTGAACATATAGTAGTTAATTTTCGCCCAAGTGGCATTTGGATACTCCTCTTGGAGAACCAATGTAGCACTCAGACCTTTCTTTAACCCTTTGACGATATTGATAGCAACAGCTTTAGTTTGATCATCGTTTTCTGCAATAAAATCCCCAAAGATTTTGCTCTCTGGGATATTGTAATGACGAACCACATCTCCAATTGCAGTCTCTAAGGTGGCTATAATCCTTTCGCGTTTTGAAGTATTTTCTTTTATAGCTAAGCAGCTGTACTGACTCGCACTTTCGTTTAATTCACTTTCAATAGCGTTCCAGACCACTGAAGTGAGCGGCGTAACGTTGAGAATATCCTCATCTGTAATAGGCGCAAACAGCGGCGGTAGTACCATCTTATATGCCTCTGTGACTACACCAAGCTCTGAATCCTCCGCTCCAACTGGAACTTCAACGACCGTGGGAACATAACTTGCGCAATCAAGAGCTGCCTCACTTAGCTGGAAGGTAAAGTCTCCATTGGTACCTGATAACGCCCAAGGTTCACCACTGTCTCGCTCGTTGTTGTAATTGAGATCGAGATAAGCCGTTGCACCTGATATGTAGCCATCAATTACTTTTCCCGAGAGTGCGTTGTTCCCATCAGCGGGCGGTTGAACAGTTACGTCAGCGGTCACGACTGTAGCCTGATTGCCAGAAATGTCTGATGAAGTGAAACTGACGGTGGTAATGCCTATTGGGAACTGAGTAGGGGCATCGTTGATGATCTCAAGGGTCTCATCAATGTTGTCCTGAACGCTAGCCTGTCCTAAGAAGTTAACTATGTCTAAGTTAGTTTTAGCTATTCCACTCGGATCAGTGGCTGTAAGTGTAATTGAGTCTGGTGGCGTAATGACTGGAGCAATTGTATCTTCGGAGTTGGATGATGTCGGGTCACTTGCAGAAGTACTTCCACCACCGCCACCACCACAGGCAGCTAAAATCAAAGTGGTAATTATAACTACAAGCCAATATTTCATGTCTACTCCGTTAGAAAAGCATTTCTTCCAAAATTTGTGAATTAATTATCTAATTTATCTTATAGTTTAAATACATATCACTGCAAGCTGCATCCTCGAACGTATATTTCAAAACTAGCATCTCCAGCCAATAATGCTCACTTAAATTCCAAAGCCAGAGAATACCAGTATTCTCTGGCTTCTCTTTAGACCAAAAAAAGCCCCGAACCAAGTTGGCTGGGGCTAGCTGTACTTTGGCTTGCTCTGCAACCGCTAGAGTCGCTTTTTTACTGGGTGGAAGGCGGGAGAATACAAGCATTCTCTTTAGACAAAAAAAAGCCCCGAACCAAGTTGGCTGGGGCTAGCTGTACTTTGGCTTGCTCTGCAAGCACTGCAGTCGCTTAGTTGGGGGAGAATACAAGCAATCAATCACAATCACTGTAACCTTTGAGGGCAACTGCAGCGTTTAGTTCAAAAATATTCTTAAAAAACTAAAATAAATTAATTTATTTAATATATTCAACCGCTTAGTGCGCCTCATCCCAGTTTTTTCCGCTGCCGATATCAACTATCAGCGGCACATTAAGCTCTGCCGCACCTTGCATGATATCGCGCAAACCGCTGCGCACTTGCTCCATTTCAGACTCTGGCACTTCAAGCACCAGCTCATCATGCACCTGCATAATCATTTTACTGTTGAGTTTTTGTTCAGCGAGCCAGGCGTCTACCCTGATCATAGCAATCTTAATCAGATCGGCAGCACTGCCCTGCAGTGGGGCGTTGATCGCAGTGCGTTCGGCAGCCTGGCGACGCATAGCGTTGCGGTCATTAATCTCTGGCAGATAGAGGCGGCGCCCGAACAAGGTTTCGACATAACCCTTATCAGCCGCATTGACTCGGGTGTTTTGCATGAACGCTTGAACGCCGGGGTAGCGCTGGAAGTAGAGATCAATATATTCCTGCGCTTGTTTGCGGCCAATTTGGAGCTGGCGCGCCAAACCGAATGCAGACATGCCATAAATCAACCCAAAGTTGATCGCTTTGGCACTGCGGCGCATGTCAGTGGTCACCTCTTCTAACTCGACTGCGAAGACCTCTGCTGCAGTGGCGCTGTGAATGTCTAACCCCTGCGCAAAGGCGTTGCGCAATCCTTCATCACCAGAGAGCTCGGCCATAATGCGCAACTCAATCTGTGAGTAATCGGCGGCGAGCAAAACACTGCCGGGCGCGGCGACAAAGGCTTGGCGAACACGGCGCCCTTCGGCGGTGCGGACCGGAATATTTTGCAAGTTGGGATCAGAGGAGGAGAGCCGGCCAGTCGCGGTGCCCGCCTGGTGATAAGAGGTGTGCAAGCGACCGGTTTTAGGGTTGACCATGGTCGGCAATTTATCAGTGTAGGTAGACTTTAATTTAGCCAAACCGCGGTGTTCCAAAATCACTTTGGGCAGCGGGTACTCGAGGGCTAACTCTGCCAACACCTCCTCTTTGGTCGAGGCGGCGCCCTTGGCGGTCTTCTTAAGTACTGGGATATTAAGCTTTTCAAACAGTATCTCGCCGAGCTGTTTGGGCGAGGCGAGATTAAACTCTTGGCCGGCCAGCTGCCACGCTTCAGCTTGTAGTTCTGCCAAACGCTGGGTGAGCTCGCCACTTTGTTGTTGCAGTTGCTGGCAGTCGATGAGCGCACCGTTGCGCTCAATTTTAGACAGCACGGCAACTAGGGGCAGTTCAATGGTCTCAAACAGCGTTTGCAGCGAGGGCTCAGCGGCTATGCCAGGCCACAATTGCTGATGTAACCGCAAGGTAATATCTGCATCTTCTGCGGCATACGGGGCAGCTTGTTCGAGTGCTATCTGGTTAAAGGTCAACTTGCCGGCACCCTTGCCGGCAATGTCGGTAAACGATGTCGTTGTTTGGTTGAGATAGTTAGCGGCTAAGCTATCCATATCGTGGCGGCTGCCAATAGAGTCGAGAACATAGGATTCGAGCATGGTATCAAAGGCGACCCCCGCCAGAGCGATGCCGTGTTCAGCCAATACGCTCATGTCGTATTTAATGTTTTGTCCCACTTTGGCCTTACTGGCGTCTTCCAGTAGCGGCCGCAGCGTCTCTAACACCGTCTCACGTTCTAGCTGCATAGGCGCGCCGAGGTAGTCATGGCCAAACGGGATATAACAGGCGGTGCCTGGCTCTATTGCCAGTGAGATACCGACCAGCTGCGCTTCCATATAGTTGAGACTGGTGGTCTCGGTGTCCACGGCAAACAACTCTGCCCCTGCCAATTTATCCACCCAAGCTTGCAGTTGCGCTTGCGTGAGCACCGTCTCCACAACTAACTCCGCAACCGGCGCGGGTGCCGCTAAGCGTGCACCTTGCTTTAGCTCGGCGTCTGGCGCCGGCTGTGAGCCGCTGAGTTCGCGCAGCCAGCTCTTAAATTCTAGCTGGGCAAATAAAGCTAACAGTGCCTCTTGATCGGCACTATTATTGGCCAGCTCGGCGGCGCTCTGCGGCAGCTCGACATCTACCTTAATGGTGGCGAGCAGATAAGAGAGGTAAGCGAGCTCGCGGTTTGCCTCCAGTTTTTCAGGCATTTTTTTCGCGCCGCGAAACTCTAACTCCGCCACGCGCGGCAGGTCGGCATAAATAGCGTCGAGCCCACCCAACTGCTGCAGCAACGCCAGCGCGGTTTTTTCGCCAACTCCGGGCACGCCGGGGATGTTGTCTGATTTGTCGCCTATCAGAGCGAGGTAATCGATGATGAGTTCTGGCCCTATGCCAAATTTTTCGCGCACACCGTCACTGTCCAGAACCGTGTTGCTCATTGTGTTCACCAGTGTAATACCGGGGCCAACCAGCTGCGCCATGTCTTTATCGCCGGTAGAGATCACTACCGGCAAGTTAGCAGCCTGCGCCTGCAGCGCGAGTGTACCGATCACATCATCTGCTTCGACGCCGTCAATGATCAACATCGGTAGGCCCATCGCGGTCACAATTTGATGGATGGGTTCTATCTGTGCGCGCAGATCATCTGGCATAGGTGGGCGATGTGACTTGTAGTCGCCGTAAAGTTCATCGCGAAAGGTTTTACCCTTGGCGTCGAAGACGACTGCAATGGTGCTGGCCGGGTAATCGCGCTGCAGCGCCCTGAGCATTGAGGTAACCCCGCGCACTGCACCGCTGGGCTGGCCACTCGAGGTTACGAGTGGCGGCAGGGCGTGAAAGGCGCGGTAGAGATAAGATGAGCCATCGACCAGTACTAATGGTGCGGCGTTTTCACTGCTATTCATAGAGTTACCAGGTTGTCTGCGATACCGCTCTCAACGTGGGTATCTGTATCAAAGTTTGGCTGTGAGCATACACCATCTAAATGCGTGTTTGGCGGCTAGGGGGCACTCAGACAGCGCGCAGTAGTCTCGACTAGTCCGGCTATAAAGTCGCTGTAGGGTCGGACAGTGAGTGGCTGTGAGGCAGCCAGAGTATCGATACTAATGAGCGGCCTCGCCAAGCGCTTGGCAAATCTAGCCATGCGTTTATCCGGCTCGCTCTGCTCAACCATAATGCAGCGATAATTGTCCTGCTCTAGGAGTGTCAATTGGTGGCGCAAACCGCCTTCAACTCCATCGGCAGTAGCCAGTGCATTTGCGCGGTTGAGCATAAAGAAGTCACTAAAGTAATCGAGCGAGCGGTGCGGCATGAGCCATGTTCGGTTTTGCAGGCGCCCCAATTGGCGGTGCCAGTCGCCGAGCTCTTCACGGCTGAGTAGCGGCTGTGGAGAAAGCCCTATGCGGCGCTGCAACTCGGCCGCCAACCGCTCGGCATAAGCGGGCTGCAACCAGAGATGCGGATCTACAGAAACATCGTGTGGATGATGATCATGGTCATGAACGTGTGAATTCTCTGTAACAGGCTTTGTGTTACCCGGCCCCTCTAGCTGCACAAGTTCGGCGAAAGTTACCACGCGCTGCTGAGGTTGAGCCTCTAAATAGCTGGCCAGCGGGCCCTCTAGAATCGGTCCTACCCAGACGATAAGGTCAGCCGATTCCATGCTGCGCAACATAGAGGGGCGCAGCGGTTGGTGGTGCGGCGACTGCTGCGGTGCATAGAGCCATTCAACTCGCGCCCGGTTGCCGAGCGCTTGTGCCGCGATTAGCGCCAGCGGCTTCACAGTGGTAACCACCAGCGGTTTTTTTACTCTCTCATCAGCTGCCAATGCTACAGCCACAGTCGTGCACAATACCGTTGCCAAGTAACCCAAGACTATAGCAATGGTATGCAAAAAAGGGCGGGGAAAAGGCAGTAATCTCATAGCGGATGGATGCAGGCTGTTTTGCAACAGTATATCATTATGGTTTCGTTTTCAGGTAGCCCGCGAGGCACACAATGCTCACCAACGCCAAAGCTGTTCACCGCCCTCACGATCATTTGCGCTGCGTCAACAGTGCAATGTCTCGTGCACGAGCACTATGTAAGGCTCGTCAGGCGCGGCTCACCCCTCTGCGTGAGGCGGTTTTGCGCCTCTTGTGGCAGAGCCATCGTCCGCTTGGCGCCTATCAAATCCAAGAGCAGCTTTCGCAGATAAACGGCAAAGTAATAGCGGCACCGACTATTTATCGCGCGCTGGAGTTCTTTTTGGAGCTCGGGTTAATCCACCGCATCACTTCATTAAACGCCTATATCGGCTGTCCCTTTCCCGACAGCGACCATTCGGATATGTTTTTAATTTGCAGTGATTGCGGCAACGCCGCCGAGGTCAGCCACAGTCATGTAAACCAGCTATTGGCACAGACCGCTAAGCGCGCTGAGTTCACTCTTGCCTCGCAATCACTCGAGCTCTACGGGCAGTGCGCGCAGTGTCGAGATCTAGCTACTGGTAGTGTGGAGCGCATGCGATGAGTGCTTCGCTCCCGCTAGTCGAGCTGCACAGCGCGGGTAAATCCTTTGGCGGCCGTGCGGTACTCGAAAACATCTCTCTCAGCCTCCAGCGCGGAGCCATTACCACGCTAATCGGCCCCAACGGGGCGGGCAAATCAACGTTAGTGAGAATGATCCTCGGCTTGTTAAAAGCCGACCAAGGGAGCTGCATTAATCGGGCTAGCACCATTGGCTATATGCCGCAGCGGCTTCATGTAGATCAGACCCTACCGCTCTCGCTGTTGAGATTTATGACACTGGCACACCGCAACCGCCAGCATTGTATCGATACGCTGGCTCGAGTGGGCCTGGGAGGGCTCGCCGAGCAACCCTTGCACCAACTCTCTGGCGGGCAACTACAGCGCGCCATGCTGGCCCGCGCTATTGTCCACCAGCCCGAACTACTGGTGCTCGATGAACCCGTTCAAGGTCTAGATATCAGCGGCCAAGCTGCGCTCTATCGCCTTATCGACGAACTGGTTGCCGAACTCAGCTGCGGGGTATTAATGGTCTCCCACGATCTCCATGTGGTGATGTCTGCCAGCCATCAAGTGATCTGCTTGAACGGCCATATCTGCTGCCAAGGAATGCCCGAGCAGATCCGCAACGACCCCTCTTACTTGGGAATATTTGGTGCTGCGACCGCCATCTACACCCACCACCATGACCATGTACACGGCAGTGACGAGGGTGGCGCACACCAGCACAGCCAGGATTGTAGCCATGATTAATTACTCCAGAGTAATAGTGAGCGCTTACATACGGTTAAACTTTAACGAGGTGTTAAATGTTTGAGCTACTAGCCACTGCCATCGCCGGTGGGCTAGCAGTTGCCTTAGTCGCAGGCCCATTGGGTTGCTTTGTGGTATGGCGAAGAATGGCCTACTTTGGTGATACACTGGCGCACTCCGCCCTACTGGGTGTCGCACTAAGCGTCTTTTTCTCCCTCAACCTAAGTTTGGCAACTGCTGCTGTACCTCTAACTATTGCCCTACTTTTAGTCTGGCTGGAGCAGCGCGGCGGGTTGCCGTTAGATACATTATTGGGCATTTTGTCCCATTCGGCGCTGGCGGCCGGGTTAGTGCTGGTGGCGATGCTGGACGGTGTGCGCATAGACCTGATGGCTCTGCTGTTTGGCGATTTACTGGCGATTACAGGGCGCGAGCTGATGATCATTGTCGCTGTCGCAACAACCATCTTGGCCTTGTTGGTGTGGCTGTGGCGGCCCTTAATTAACATTACACTGAATGCCGAACTGGCCGCGGTGGAGGGCACTCAAGTCACGGCTGTGCGCACAGCCCTCATGGTCGCCACTGCCTTACTAATAGCCATCGCGATGAAGATTGTCGGGGTTATGTTGATTACCGCACTGCTGGTAATCCCCGCAGCAGCCGCGCGGCGCATGAGCCGCACTCCCGAGCAGATGGCGGTGTGCGCCAGCGCTATCGCTTCCGTTAGTGTTCTCGGCGGCACCGCACTGGCCTGGCAGGCCGACACGCCAGTGGGGCCTTCCGTGGTTGTGGTAGCGAGTGGCTTATTTGTATTGGCCACTGCACTGCGCCGCGAATAGCGACGCCAATGGGCAAAGACGCCTATTCTGGCCAGGCGTCAAAGGTGGCGTCAATTGAGCGCCAGGTTTTGCGCAGCACCATCTCGTTGTGCGGTGCCTTAAATAACCCGTGGTAGTCACCGCGAGGATTGATGAGTACTAGTTGAGTACTGTGATCAATGGTGTAGTTGTCACCCTCCAGTGGAACCTGTCCGTAAGCGATATTCATCTCTGCAGACCAGCGCTTGATACGCGGCTCTGAACCGGTCACACCGACAAAGTCGGTGTTAAAATAGGGCACGTATTCACTTAGCAGCTCGACACTGTCTTGCTCTGGATCCAAAGTAACCATAATGACTTGCATGCGCTCGCGCTCGCGCTCGCGCAACTTGGAATACATCTCACCGAGAACACTCATTGTAGCTGGGCAGATATCTGGGCAGTTGGTAAAGCCAAAAAAAGCAATTGTCCAAACCCCTTGCAGGTTTTCCTTTGTGAAAGGCTGGCCATTGTGGTCTGTCAGCTGCAGCTCGCTGAACCTGCGCGGCGTCTCAAACATGATCGCGCCATTGGCGCGCAGCTCACTGTCGTGCATCACAATGGGTTGATTAATACGCCAGATAAAACCCAACACCATAATGACGATAGCCACCAGTACAATGGCGACTGTGCGCCGAATACCTCGGCTTTGCGCTTCACTCATATCAACCTCCAACGATAATAACGGTGGGTTTTTCAACTAGGTAGTGATCGGCCAGCATCACCACAAATAGGGCCATTAAATAGGTTATAGAGTATTTAAATGTCTGCATGCCGGTGTTTTCACCGCGCCCGAGCAGCATTTTTAGAGCCCAGAACAAAAACCCTCCCCCCAAACCAAGCGCACCGAGCAGATAGAGCCAGCCAAACATACCCGTGAGGTAAGGCATGATAGTGACGATGATCAGCATCAGCGTATAGAGAACAATATTGATGTTGGTGTAGTGCTCGCCGTGGGTTACCGGCAGCATAGGAATATCAGCCTGGGCATACTCTTCTTTGCGGTGCACTGCTAGCGCCCAAAAATGCGGCGGCGTCCAGACAAATATAATTAGCGCTAACAGCAGAGCATCGTGGTGGATTTCTCCGGTCACTGCAGTCCACCCCAACAGAGGTGGGGCGGCGCCAGCAAGCCCACCAATAACGATATTTTGCGGCGTGGCGCGCTTGAGATACATGGTGTAAACCAAAGCGTAACCAAGCAGTGAGGCGAGTGTAAGCCAAGCAGTTAGCGCATTGATAAAAAACAGAAGGATCGCCATCCCCACGCCACCCATCAACGACGCGAATATAAACGCTTGTTTGGGGCTGACGCGCCCGGTCGCAACTGGGCGATTAAGGGTGCGGGCCATTTTATTGTCGATGCCGCGATCGACGACATGGTTGACCGCAGCCGCGGCACCGGCACACAGTGCAATACCCAAGTTACCCCAAAAAAGTGTCGACAGCGGCACTAAACCGCGTGTGGACAACAACATGCCAATGACCGATGTGAGTAGCATCAATAACACCACATTGGGCTTACACAGTTCGTAAAAGTCTTGCCACTTGAGTGGCTCTTGAGCCGGGGTACTGGCACTCATGGGGGTCTCCTAGCGGCTCGGCGAATATTTGAGTAGATGTTTCAGGTCTTCCAGTAGATCGCTGCCAGAATTCTGTTCATCATAATAGAGCACAGCGTCACCGACGGGATTAAGCAAGTAGTAACGATTAGCACCGGTGATCTGTGCCGTAGTCGGTGCCAACAAGGCCTCAAGGGCAGCGCTGTCTAAAGAAGCGACAACGAGGTCTGGGTTGGCTGCCTCGATATCAGCCAAAAGGGCTGGTTCGAGACCCGTTTGCAGTAATATTCTGTCGACACGGCGCGAATCGCGTCCCAAGCGCACCTCGACTGCGCGCGTAGCTGCCAACATCTCTTGGCAACCAGCATCACACTGCCCATCGGCGACTAAGACGACACGGTAGTGACCATCTATATCGTCACTGGTATTTTCTCCGGCGGGTAGCAACGGTACCCAGTTGACAGTGGGCGAAATCAAACGACCCATATTGGTTGTGCCGAGCAACGCCATCAGCTCGGCGCGCTCCGCCTCGTTCTTTGGCAACATTACAGTACCCAGAACCGTAGCGCCCACCACCATCACCAACATAATAATGATTTGTATTTTCATGCCGGAGCCCGGCGCTTTATTGCTCTGCGTCATTGTCACTATCCTGTCGTAAGACCTGTCGCCGCGCTTTTAACCAGGCGGCGAAATTGCTATTAGCTATGAGTGTTAAACCAACTAAAACGATAGCCATAATAAACCACTGTACCGCATAGCCGGTATGTTTCTGTGGATAGATAGCCACAACCGGCCAACCTGTTTCCAGCGCTGCTGGGGAGTCTCGTTCGAGCCGCAGTTGGTAGCTAAAAAGCGGTGTTTCTACCCAATTAGCAGCGCGTTCAACGTCCAACCAGCCCACGCGCTGCAACTCTTCCAGTGGCAATTTCACCCCATCATCTAATTGCAAACCACCGCTGAGACGCTGATAGAGCGCACCGTGGAGACGCAAATTGCCAACCAGCTGCTCGAGCTCAGGCAATTTGCGTCGGTCAAGCGGAGCCGCCACCCAGCCGCGGTTCACTAACAGCGCCGATTGGCTACCATCGGGCATGAAAAGCTGTGCAATCTCATAGCCGGGGCGTCCGTTGCGCACTTTGTTATCTATCACAAAAAGTGGGCTAGCGACGAACTCACCCGCGACAGTGATCCGCCTATACTGCAGGCCATCGCTATCAGTCAGACTATTTAAATCTACTCGCGGTGCTGCTTGGTTGGCAGCGTGCAAGGCAACTATCGAGCGTTTTTCTTCCGCACGCTCCAGTTGCCAGCTACCAAGCCATAACAAAAAAGGGATAAAGATGAAGGAAAAGAGTAAACCTACCCGGTTGGGCTGCCATCGCAATGCAGGTCTCGCTTGGGTGCTGTCACTCATTTATGGTTAAATTCCCTGCCGGCTTTTCGGCTGACTAATACGGAGTATTTGCGTGTTAAAAACTTTAATCGTTATCTTGTTTATCGGTGTGGTCGCCAGTTTATTCACTGGGCTTAACTTCCTCGTCAAAGACCTCGGCAACCGGCGCAAACGACTACTCTACGCGCTAGGTATACGTGTAGCGCTGGTTTTCGCGCTGCTGGGCACCGTCGCTTATGGTTTTGCCACCGGCCAGCTAAAAAGCACGGCCCCTTGGGACAAAACACTACACCCCAGTCATGTTGAGCGCTAACAGTAGCGACCGATAATTTTACACCAGCGGCTACACCTTGCAGCCAAAAAAAAGCCGAGCAACCAGTGCTCGGCTTTTTGATATTTTGCTTCTAACCGAGCACGTAGACAAATAAGAAGAGACCTACCCAGACTACGTCAACAAAGTGCCAGTACCACGCTGCTGCCTCGAAGCCAAATTGGTCATCTTTATTGAAATGGCCTTTAAGCCCGCGCAACAAAGCGATAAACAACATGACTGTGCCCATAGTTACGTGAGCGCCGTGGAAACCAGTAAGCATATAAAAAGTGGTTCCGTAAATACCGCTCTCTAGAGTCAAACCCAGCTCAGTGTAGGCGTGAATATACTCTTCTACCTGCAAGAACAAAAAGAATACACCCAGCAAAACTGTCACTGCCAACCAGCGAATGAAGCCCTGACGATTGTCATTTTTCAGTGCTGTGTGAGCGTGGTGAACCGTAAAGCTGGAGGTAATCAGCACGATTGTGTTCCACAAAGGCAACCAAGTCAGCAGATTGGCAAAACCAGGCCAGCTCATGTTCTGGTCGGGGCCTTTAAATTGAGCTGCATCGCCATTTGCCGCTTGATCAGGGGTAATCATAACCGGCCACTCATCTTTAAAGCCGGGGTAGAGCAACTCATTATTAGCGACGGCAGGCCCCGTAGGAGTATCGTCGAAAATACCAATAGCGGCTTCTCCGCCCAACCAAGAGAGAGCGAATACACGTATGTAGAACAGTGCGCCAAAGAAAGCAGCAAAGAACATCACCTCGGAAAAGATAAACCAGAGCATTGAAATCACGTAGGAGTGTTTTAGCTGCGGGCTCACTAAGCCTTGCATATTCTCTTTTATAACAATGCTCCACCAGGTGTAGAGCACTGCTACCATCATCGCTAGACCGACAAAGAAAATTGCTGGGCCACCGAGACCACCGGCCCAACGGGCGGCGCCAATCGACAGTACGCCCATCGCCGTTGCGGTGAACAGCGGCAGCTTGCTCTGCTCGGGCACGTAATAAGTTGATTCTGCTGACATGTTTTTTTCTCCGTAGGGGATGGCTTGCTAGACTGCCATCACTGCAATTGCGCAACCGTGTCAGCGGCTGCTGGCGTAATGTCGAACAACGTATAAGACATTACTAAACTTTTTATACTTCTCGGCAACTCGGGGTCGACGATAAATACCAAGGACATTTCAACCTCTTCACCCGCGGCAAGAGGCTGGTTGTTAAAACAGAAACACTCTGTTTTATGAAAATAGTCTCCTGCCGCAAAGGGCACTAAACCGGGAATAGCCTGACCAATCATATCTTGGTCGGTGAGATTTTTAGCGTAGAACTTAACCTCATAGCTTTCACCGGGGTGGACCACTACCTTGCTATCAATTGGCTCAAAACGCCACGGCATCTGCTCGTTGTTGGTGGCCGCAAAGGTCACCGACACTTCGCGCGAATAATCCACCGCAGCCGGGGCTGCCTCATAGCGCTCAGCTGGCCGGATGCCGATACCGGTAATCTCACAAAACAGATCGTACAGCGGCGGCATCACAAACAGAGCAAAACCAAACATGCCTACAGCCCAAAGAGACAGTTTAGTAACCACCTTTTTGTGTGACCTTGATGTAGACATGTTCGCCTCCTAACGCTATTTGGCTATCAATAGACCCTTATTTTATTTGGGGTGGTGTGGCAAAGGTGTGGTATGGCGCCGGCGTTGGCACTTCCCACTCGAGCCCTTCAGCCCCTTCCCAAACCTTGTTGTCGCTGACTGGCTTGCCGTTGCGGATAGTCGCAATCACGTTGTAAAGGAACAACAACTGCGCTGCACCGTACATGAAGGCACCAATACTTGAGACCATGTTCCAGTCTGCAAACTGCAGGCCGTAGTCGGCGTAGCGACGCGGCATACCGGCCAAGCCCAAGAAGTGCTGCGGCATAAAGGTGATGTTAAAGCCGACAAAGGCGATCCAAAATTGAACCTGGCCCATAGTCTCGTTGTACATCTTGCCGCACCATTTGGGCAGCCAGTAGTAAACCGCGGCCGTACCCGAGAACACCGCACCCGCCACCATTACGTAGTGGAAGTGAGCGACAACAAAGTAGCTGTCGTGGTACTGAATGTCCGCTGCTGCTACTGAAAGCATCAAGCCGGTGAAGCCACCAAAGGTAAACAGAATGACGAAAGCTATCGAGAACAACATCGGCGTCTCAAACGTCAGCGCACCTTTATACATGGTGGTGACCCAGTTGAAGACTTTAACGCCAGTTGGAACAGCGATCAGCATAGTCGCGTACATAAAGTACAGCTCGCCAGCAATCGGCATACCCACAGTAAACATGTGGTGTGCCCATACAATGAACGACAAGAACGCGATCGCTGCTGTGGCGTAGACCATCGAGGCGTACCCGAACAGCGGCTTGCGGCTGAATGCGGGGATAATTGCCGAGACTACACCAAATGCAGGCAAGATAATGATGTAAACCTCAGGGTGACCAAAGAACCAGAAGATGTGCTGAAACAGAACGGGATCACCGCCGCCAGCCGCATCGAAGAACGAGGTGCCAAAGTTAATATCCATCAACATCATGGTGACTGCTCCAGCCAGTACCGGCATAACGGCTACCAGCAAGAAGGCGGTGATCAACCACGTCCAGACAAACAACGGCATCTTCATGTAAGTCATGCCAGGTGCGCGCATATTCATGATGGTGGCGATAATGTTGATTGAGCCCATGATCGACGAGGCACCCATAATGTGCATCGAGAAAATGAAGTAGTTGACTGACTCGGGCGCGTATTTAGTTGAGAGCGGCGCATAGAAAGTCCAACCGAAATTGGGCGCTCCACCTTCCATAAACAGCGTTGAGGCGAGTGTCAGAAATGCAAACGGAAGAATCCAAAAACTGAGATTGTTCATGCGCGGCAGAGCCATGTCTGGCGCACCAATCATCAGCGGAATCATCCAGTTCGCCAAGCCGACAAAGGCTGGCATAATTGCCCCGAACACCATAATAACCCCGTGCATGGTGGTCATCTGGTTGAAAAACTCGGGACGAATTAACTGCATACCGGGCTGGAACAGCTCGGCGCGAATAACCATAGCAAAGAAGCCGCCCAACAAGAACATGGCAAAGCTGAACCAGAGGTAGAGCGTACCGATGTCTTTGTGGTTGGTGGTAAATAACCAGCGACCTATGCCTTTAGCGGGACCGTGTGCCATTGCTTAATCTCCCTTATTGGCCGTTCTTATGGTTCAGCACGTCAATCGGCTGAGCCATGTCACCTAAATCGTTACCCCAAGCGTTGCGCTCGTAAGTAACCACCGCGGCAATATCTACTTCTGACAGCTGTGCGGCAAATGCCTGCATGGCTGTCCCATTGACACCATTGACGATGACATCGATATGTTTTTCGATAGGTCCCATTGTCACTTCGGTGCCCACCATTGAGGGGAACACACCGGGGATACCGAGACCATCGATACCGTGACAGCCTGCACAGTTAGTGGTGTAAACCTTTTCACCGCGCTCCATCAACTCATCCATGCTCCAGTCTTTACCAATGGTGCTGGCGTACTCGGCTGCAGTGGCTTTCTGTTCAGCCAGCCAAGTATTGAACTCTTCTTTGGGCTTAACTTCGACAACGATCGGCATGAATGCGTGGTCTTTACCACACAACTCAGCACATTCGCCGACGTAGACGCCAACTTCGCTGGTTTTAGCCCACGCTTCGGTGAAGATACCGGGAAGTGCATCTTTCTTAACGCCTAGATCGGGCACCCACCATGAGTGGATGACGTCGTTACCGGTCAGCAGGAAGCGCACCTTAGTATCTGCGGGGATCACCAAGGGGTTATCAACTTCGCGCAGGTAGTGCTCACCTTTCTCTTCGCGGCCATAAATCTCATCTTGCGAAGTGCGCAGGCTACTCATGAAGCGAACATCTTCACCCAGATACTCGTACTGCCATTTCCACTGGTAGCCAGTGATTTTAATGTCCATCTCAGCGTCACTGGCGTCGTAGACTTTTAGCAGGGCGTTGGTGGCCGGGAAGGCGATGACGATAAGGATCAGTGCAGGGACGATAGTCCAGGCTAGCTCAACACCGATATGCTCGTGGAAATTAGCCGCTTTGACTCCGCGAGATTTGCGATGAGCAAACATCACGTAAATCATAAAGCCGAATACCGCAGCACCAATGACTACGCAGACCCACATCATTAGCATGTGGATATCGTAAGCTGCCTGACTGACCTCAGTAATACCCTGAGTCATATTGAGTTGCCGCGTGGACACTTCGTCTGCTTGGCTGGCAGTAGATACGCCAGTCAGAGCGGTTAGTGCACCCGCGAAAAGCGCTTTCGCTCTCTTCAACATCGCCCGTGTACTCCATTGTTGTTGACGGTTTTGGCGCTTTTGGGCCTTAAAAAACCCTGATTTAAAAGGGCTTTGAATGACTCTCCAGCAAGAAGCGGCGGGAGTATAGCAAAGCTTTTCGCCCACCACTACACAGAAAAACTAAGGTTTTTACATTACTTGGCAGTGGGGTCAATAAGCCGCACCGGAGAAGTTTCAGCCGCAATCTGCTCTGCAGAAGTATTTACCCGAGTTTCCAACTCGCGCGGCTCCGCTTGCAGACGGATTTCATCAACAAAGCCACAGGCGACACATTCGCGGTAACTCTTTTCACCATCGCTGTAGGCGACAACTTTATCTAGCAAGGCGCATTTGGGGCAGCTGACGCCGGCAATAAAACGTTTTTTAGTTGAAAAAGACATGGCTTGCTCCGCACAATGGGGGTGAATAAATTTAGCCGACTATCGGCCCACGCCATTAAGAGGTTTTGATTGATGAGTATAAACATACGTTCCTTTGGCAGCCACACTCCGCAGTTAGGAGACCGCGTTTATGTTGACCCGGCAGCCACAGTTATTGGCCAAGTGAGCCTTGGCAGTGATGCTTCAGTCTGGCCTGGTGCGGTTATTCGCGGCGACATGCACACTATCACCATCGGCTCGCGCTCTAATGTGCAAGATAACGCCGTACTGCATATTACCCACGCTAGCGATTTCAACCCAGGCGGTTGGCCTTTGACTATCGGCGACGATGTCATTATTGGCCACCGCGCTATATTGCACGGCTGCACGCTGGGCAACCGTATCTTGGTGGGTAACGGTGCGATTATTAATGATGGAGCTATTATTGAGGACGAAGTGATTATCGGCGCCGGCTGCATGGTACCGCCCGGCAAGCGGCTGGAGAGCGGTTTTGTCTACGTGGGCAATCCGTGCCGCCAAGCACGTCCTGTGAGTGACAATGAGCGCGGCTTTTTTAAATATTCGCCAGCCAATTACGTCAAACTTAAAGACCAGTATTTGGCCGAGGCTGCGCAGCCTTAGCTGAGAAAGTGGCGCAGATTAGCTATTACATCGGTTGTTTTGGGGCGGATCCCACGCCAGATGTAGAAACTCTCTGCAGCCTGCTCGACTAACATACCCAAGCCGTCTGCGCAGACGTCAGCGCGAGGCTGAGCCCACTGCAAAAATGCCGAGGGCTCAGCGCCATAGGTAAGATCATAGGCGCGCCCACCAGGCAGCAGGAGATCGTCCGGTAGCTCCGGCATTTCACCGGCCAAACCTGCGCCACTGCCGTTGATGACAAGATCAAAACGCTGGCCGTCGAGCATCGTGTAATCACAACCGATCAAATAACCCTGTTCGGCAAACAGCTTGGCAAGATCTAGCGCCTTGCTGACTGTGCGGTTGGCGATTACCAGATGCTGCGGTAGCTCCGCTAATAATGGCTCTAGGATACCGCGCACAGCTCCACCTGCCCCCAACACTAAGATTTTTTTAGCGGCAATCTGCCAACCTAAATTGTCGCGCAGATCGCGCAACAAGCCGACGCCATCAGTGGTGTCACCGAGAATGTCACCATTGTCTTGCAAGCTTAAGGTATTCACTGCTCCGGCCAGTGTGGCGCGCTCAGTCAGTCGATCGGCAAACTGATAAGCATCGCCTTTAAACGGCATAGTGACATTAAGGCCACAGCCCGCATTGGCGAAAAACTGCGCTGCGGCTTGAGCAAAACCATCGACCGGCGGCGCCTGGCGATCGTAACTAATTGGCTGCCCTGTGGCGGCTGCGAAGGCGGCGTGAATTTCTGGCGAACGGCTCTGCGCTATGGGATTGCCAAATACCGCGTAACGGCATGGATCTATTGCACTGCTCATGACAACCAATCTCGATCGGTGAGGTAATAGTCGAGCAACTCGGCCTCTGCGCTACCTGGCTCCGGCTGCCAGTCGTATTTCCAACTTACCATCGGCGGCAACGACATCAGTATCGACTCCGTGCGCCCACCGCTTTGCAGCCCAAATAGAGTGCCCCTGTCGAATACTAAGTTAAATTCAACATAGCGGCCGCGGCGGTAAAGTTGAAAGTCGCGCTCTCGCTCACCCCAAGTTTGCTCTTTGCGACGCTCTACAATCGGCAAGTAGGCAGCAATATAGCTGTCGCCGACACTGCGCGTTAGAGCAAAACTCTGCTCAAAACCCAACTCATTAAAGTCGTCATAAAAAAGACCGCCAATGCCACGCGGCTCACCGCGGTGTTTCAAGTGGAAGTATTCATCACACTGCTGTTTGAAGCGCGGGTAGATCTCGGCGCCGAACGGCTCACAAGCCGCTTTAGCTGTCTGATGCCAACTGCGGCAGTCCTCTTCATTGCCATAGTAGGGGGTCAGATCATATCCGCCGCCAAACCACCAGACTGGCTTTTCGCCCGGTTTTTCAGCAATGAAAAACCTGACGTTAGCGTGCGAAGTGGGCACCATCGGGTTGCGCGGATGGATCACTAAAGAAACACCCATCGCTTCAAAGCTGCGCCCGGCTAACTCCGGGCGCTGCGCAGTCGCCGAGGGAGGCAGTGCACTGCCAAAGACGTGCGAAAAATTCACCCCGCCCTTTTCAATAATGTTGCCATCGGCGAGCACCCGGCTGCGGCCACCACCGCCCTCCTCACGCTGCCAACTGTCTTCAACAAATGGCTCACCATCTTGCGCCTCTAGGGCCTTACAGATAGCGTCTTGCAAACCCAACAAATAATCTTTAACTGCTGCTTTATCCATTTTCTCTCTTTTCCCTATCCAGCGCGCAATACTGCACCACTGACAAAATCTCTTATTTCGCTAGGACGGGCTGCGCGCCCTACCTGGCCCGGCGCAATGGCATCGAGCTCGCCAGAAAAATAGCAGAGTAATTTACACCGATTGCGGGCCGGCGGCAGCGAAGCCGGGTTTGCCGAAGTAGAGACTATCGGCCGACCCGCGCGCGCACACAGCAGGACTGCTATTGGGTGTTGTGTGAGGCGCACCGCCAATGTTGCGCGACCGCCAGTAACCCAGTCTGAGTAATAGCCGTTATTGGGCACCAGCCATGTAGTAGGGCGGCTTGTTTCTGCATCCGCAGCACGAAGCTGATCAACATCTATGCCCTCTAGAGCGGGCTGCAATGCCCGCCATGAGTGGCTAATCACTATCATCCCTTTCTCTGGGATACGCCGCTTCAAAGTAATCACTCTCTGCACAGCCTGCTCGTTGAGCGGATCACAACCCAAGCCCCATACTGCCTCTGTGGGATATCCAATTACGCCCCCAGCAACCACAGCACGGGCCGCTTGCGCCAGATAGGGGTTACCTCGATAAAGGCGCTGCAGCTCGACGACGCCATTAGCTTGGGCAGGTACGATTGACACTGTGAGCTCCGTATTTAATTATGCAGCGTGCAGGCTAACGCGGGCTGCTTGGCGTGGCAACTGGGCAGAGGTCGGTTTAATCTATTTCTTGACCTTTTTTGATTCAATCGAATATTTTTAGCCGCTAACAGCGCTGCCAGCCCCCCACCTGTCGGCTAACCCCCCCTGTCAGCTCTAATTCTGCGAGCAACCGCGCCACCTCGGCCACAGGCCAACCACACCGCTCTGCAATAATATCTAAGCTGACCAGATCGTATCCGAGTGCGGCTAATAATTTTTCTTGAACAGGTGTATAAGACTGCTCAACGCTCGACTCAACCCGAAAATTAGCACCCAATAACGACACAATCTCTGCCGCGTTCTCAACTAATCTAGCGCCATCGCGCAACAACTGATGGCAGCCGCGAGTGAGTGGGTTATTGACAGATCCGGGCAGCGCTAATACTTCTCGGTTTTGCTCTAAGGCTGTGCGCGCCGTGATCAGCGTGCCACTCTTGATCGCAGCCTCCACCACCCAAACCGCCAAGCTGAGACCGCTGATAATCCGGTTGCGGCGCGGGAAGTTTGCCGCCAACGGTTTTTCTCCAGGAGCAAACTCTGTCACCAGCGCGCCACCCGCAGCGACAATTTGCTCGGCCAAGTTGCAGTGGCGCGGCGGATAGAGCTGGTCAAAACCTGTCGCCATCACAGCCAGAGTGGACTGCTGCGCCGCTACCGCACCTCGATGGGCCGCACCATCGACACCTAGTGCCAAGCCACTAGTTATGGTTACCCCAGCAGCGGCCATCGACCTGCACCACTGCTCTACTAACTGCAGAGTAGGTGGTTGACTTTTGCGGCTGCCCACCACCGCCAGTTGGGGTTGTCTCAGCAACCGGCGCGCACCGCGCACATAGAGCAGTGGAGGCGGATCTGCAATTTCTGCCAACAGCGGTGGATAATCATCGCAGAACAGTGTCACCAAACTTATATCCTGCTCCGAAGCGAGCTCAGCAATGTGCGCAGCCTGCTCGAGCAAAGTACGCCACTGCAAACTATTTAAAGCTCGACCTTGAGGCTGCAGAGAAAGTGCGGCGAGATAGTCTGGCAGTGCACCCGACGGCGGGCCCAGCTGGGTGATTTTCTCAACGAGCTGGTGTGTGATAGCGAGCTGGCGCCGAGCTAACAGAGAGAGCGCTATAGCGCATAAATAACGCTGTAGTTGTTCATTGCCAAAGTTTTCATAGGAAGATTTATTCTGAGTCATTGACCTACCCCGCCGTGAATAGAGTTTTCTTCTTATGTATATAGCCTCTAAATCACCAGGTCGCTGTGTGGCGCAAGCCGCTTTGGGTGTATAATTTTCGTTGAGTTGCCTGTGGCAACCCCTGTTTTAAAACCAACCTTGATACGCTGAGTGAGTTATGGCTGTACTCCCAATTTTAGAATTCCCCGATCCGCGCTTGCGCACCGTTGCTGAACCGATATCCCAAGTGACAAAACAGACCCGACAACTCGTCGACGACATGTTTGAGACCATGCGCGCCGCCAGCGGTATTGGCTTAGCCGCAACGCAAGTGGATGTGCACCAGCGCATTGTGGTGATGGATCTGGGTGACGAAACCCCACAGCCAAGGGTGTTTATCAACCCCGAAATAGAGATCATCGCAGATCAGACCCAACCATACGATGAGGGATGCTTGTCGGTACCGGGCATTTTTGCCCCTGTTGAACGTCCCAACAGGGTGATAATTCGCGCACTAGACCGCGAGGGTAGCCCTTTTGAAGAGCAAGCCGAAGGTTTGCTGGCGGTCTGTATTCAACACGAAATAGACCATTTAGATGGCAAGCTTTTCGTCGACTACCTCTCTCCATTAAAACGCCAGAGAATCCGTAAAAAGCTCGAAAAAAAGCAGCGCTTTTAACCGTGCGTATTCTGTTTGCCGGCACCCCTGAATTTGCCGCCCACCATTTACACTGCCTGCTCGATGACGCTCGTCACAGCGTAGTTGCAGTTTATACCCAGCCCGATCGCCCTGCGGGGCGGGGTAAAAAACCGGCGCCAAGCGCCGTCAAACAACTGGCATTGGCACATGACTTACCGCTCTACCAACCAGAATCTTTAAAGGGTGAGCAGGAGCAACAGTCACTTGCCGGGCTAAACGTAGATTTAATGGTGGTGGTGGCTTATGGCCTGCTACTGCCTCAAGCGGTACTCGATATCCCCCGCTTTGGCTGCATCAATGTACATGCCTCACTTCTGCCTGCCTGGCGCGGAGCTGCGCCAATTCAGCGCGCAATAGAGGCCGGTGACAGTGAAACCGGTGTCACCGTTATGCAGATGGAGGCGGGACTAGATACTGGCCCGGCACTACTTAAAGTGGCGACGAGAATTGACCCTAGTGAGAGCTCGGGTGAGTTATTCGAGCGCCTGCAAACACTCGGTGGCAGTGCACTGCTCGAGGCTATAGAGAGGATAGATGCCGGCACCATAAAACCCGAAAGACAGGATGATTCGCGCGCCAGTTATGCAAAAAAACTGACTAAAGCAGAAGCACAGATCGATTGGCAGCGGCCCGCCGAGGAGATCTTGCGAAAGATTCATGCTTTCAACCCTAACCCAGGCGCTTATACCACTCGTGCCGGAGACAGGATTAAGCTCTGGGGTGCTGCACTAACAGCGCTGCCCAACCCAGCTGATGCGCAACCCGGCACTATTGTGGCAGCCCCCAGTGGTGAACTCTGGGTTGCCTGTGGTGACCAGTCACTCGCCATTACCCGTGTTCAGCTAGCGGGCAAAAAAAGCCAGTCTGCCGAAGAATTACTGCGCGGCCATGCCGCACTGTTGGCGCCGGGAACTAGACTTGGCGCTGCAGGAGAGCGGCAGTGAATAGCCGCAGCCAAGCTGCTATAGCCATCGCCGATGTACTCGCCGGCCGTTCGCTCTCCGCCAGCCTGCCGCCGGCACTGGCTAAGCTGGCAGACCGCGACCGCGGATTTTGCCAAGCACTCTGCTTCGGTACCTTGCGCTACTATCCGGCGATAAGCCTCATCATCGAGCAGCTCATCGCCCGCCCGATCAAAGCCAAAGAGCTAGAAGTGCAAGCGCTAATTGCTGCCGCCATTTACCAGCTCTGGCAGCTGGACACTGCCCCACACGCCGCTATCAATGAGAGTGTAGAGGCTTGTCGCGCACTCAAAAAACCCTGGGCGGTCAAGTTAGTCAACGCTGTTCTGCGCAACTTCACCCGCCGCCGCGAAGAGATATTAGCGAGTGTGGCCGAAGAACCTGAATTTGAGAGCGCGCATCCGGCCTGGCTCGCAGGTAAAATCCGTAAAAGTTGGCCAGACCAGTGGCGAGAGATTATCGCCGCTAACAATCTACAGGCACCCCTAACGCTGCGGGTTAATCGCCGCATGCACAGCCGCGACAGCTATTTGAAACGATTGGCAGATGCCGGCGTAGACGGCGTCGCTTGCAGACACAGCGATGACGGGATTACCTTGGCACAAGCCTGCGACGTTACCGAACTGCCTGGATTCGCAGACGGCTGGCTGAGCGTGCAAGACGAAGCCGCGCAACTCTCGGCGCAATTACTCGAGCTGGCACCGGGGCAACGAGTACTCGACAGCTGCAGCGCACCGGGTGGGAAAACCTGCCATATACTCGAACGAGAGCCAGCCTTAGCCGGTTTGCTTGCGCTGGATAGTGATGCCAGCCGTCTTCAACGCGTGCAGCAGAACCTCACAAGGCTTGGCCTTGAGGCCACCACTGCAGTGGCCAATGCCGGCGCCCCTGAGAGCTGGTGGGATGGTCAGCTATACGACCGCATCCTGCTCGATGCCCCGTGCTCCGCAAGCGGGGTTATTCGTCGCCACCCCGACATTAAACTACTGCGCAGGCCGGCCGACATTGATAAGCTGGCAGTGTTGCAACAACAGATGCTGCAGGCACTGTGGCCCACCCTCGCCGAAGGGGGTTTGCTGTTATATGCTACCTGCTCGGTATTGCGCAGTGAGAACGATCGCCAACTGAGCACTTTTTTAGCTACACAAACCCATGCCCGCTGTGAGCCAATAGTCGCCAAATGGGGTATTGCCACTGAGTTTGGGCGCCAACTATTGCCACAAGCGAATGGGCACGATGGTTTTTACTATGCCAAGCTGCGCAAGCTGTCCAGCTAAAGAGAGTTAGATATGAGAATAGTCATTGTCGGCGCCGGGCAAGTGGGGGGTACTCTGGCAGAGAACCTGGTCCGCGAAAAAAACGATATCACTGTTGTTGATATCGACGCTGCTCGGCTGGCCGAACTCCAAGACCGCCTCGATATTCGCACCGTGGTCGGTGTTGGCAGTTACCCAGATGTACTCTTCAATGCTGGCATTGAAGATGCCGACCTACTAGTTGCAGTCACCAGCAGTGATGAAGTGAATATCACCGCCTGCCAAGTGGCTTACTCGCTATTCCATACCCCTGAGCGTATCGCCCGGATCCGCGCTGGCAACTACAGTGATCCGCGCTTCGCCAACCGCCTTTTTAACGACTCCCATATGCCGGTCGGAGTGATGATTGCACCGGAACAAGTGGTCACCGACTACATCATCAAATTGGTCGAGCAACCCGGCGCTCTACAGGTGCTTGATTTCGCAGAAGGGGCAATCCGCTTAGTCGGTTTGCGCGCGGTAAAAAATAGCCCCCTGGTCGGACAGGAGCTGCGCACACTGCGCGAACACATGCCCAATATCGATGCACGAGTAGCGGCTATTTTTCGCGATGGTAAACCAATGTTTCCCAAAGGCGAGACGGTAATCGTCGATGGCGATGAGGTGTTCCTCATCGCTGCGCGGAAAAATATTCGCTCTGTGATGGGCGAGCTGCGCAAACTTGAAAATCCCTACCGACGTCTCATTATTGCCGGGGGCGGCAATATCGGCTATCGGCTAGCCAAGACTTTGGAAAGCGACTATCAGATTAAGTTGATAGAGTTTGATCACGCGCGCACCGAGTTCCTCGCCGAACACCTCAATAAAAGTGTCGTGCTGCGCGGCTCTGCAACAGACCAAGAGCTGCTGCTGGACGAGAATATCGACAAAACCGATCTCTTCTTAGCACTCACCAATGACGACGAAGTCAATATTATGGCCTCGCTGCTAGCGAAAAAGCTGGGTGCCCGCAAAGTAATGACGCTTATCTCAAACCCGGTCTATGCCGATCTTATGGAGAGCGGCGCGATCGATGTGGCCATCTCACCACAACAGGCAACGACCAGCTCACTGCTCACTCATGTGCGCAAGGGTGGCGCTGTCAGTGCTCACTCACTGCGCCGCGGAGCAGCTGAGGCGATGGAAATAGTAGTCACTGGCGATGCCAACACTTCACAGGTGATCGGCCGCGCAATTGAAGATATTAAATCGCCCAGCGGTGTCACTCTGGCGGCGCTGGTGCGCAACGGTGAGGTGATCATCGCCCACCACGATACGGTGATAGAGGCGGGAGATCACGTCATCGTATTTTTGGTGGATAAAAATAATACTCGCGCGGTCGAGAAGCTTTTTGAGCCTGCCGCTGGGTTCTTCTAAGGAGCCGCTGTGCACTACACTGTGATTGGCCGCGTACTCGGCCTACTGCTCTCACTGTTCAGTTTCACTATGCTGACACCGATTGTTGTCGCTTTAATCTACGGCGAAGAGACTATCCCGATGTTCTTTCTCGCCTTCGCAATCACCGGTGGCATTGGTGCTCTGAGTTGGTGGTTGTCGCGCAATGATCACGCCGATCTGCGCACTCGCGACGGTTTCATTATTACCGTGCTTTTCTGGCTGGTGTTAAGTGTCTTCGGCGCACTGCCGCTGATGCTCGCAGAAGCACCCCATTTGCGTTTTACCGACGCAGTGTTTGAGTCTATCTCTGGCCTCACTACCACCGGGGCAACCGTAATCGGCGACTTAGATAGCCTGCCGCGCTCCATTCTCTACTACCGCCAACAACTGCAGTGGCTCGGTGGTATCGGGATTGTTGTTATTGCCGTAGCCATTTTGCCCATGCTCGGAGTCGGTGGTATGCAGCTCTACCGCGCCGAGACACCAGGGCCGATGAAAGACTCCAAGCTCAAGCCGCGTATTACTGAAACGGCTAATTTACTCTTTCGCGTCTACTTAGTGCTCACGGTCTGTTGCGCTATCGCCTACTACGCAGCGGGAATGGCGCCGTTCGATGCCATTTGTCACAGCTTTTCTACTGTCGCCATTGGCGGGTTTTCAACCCACGATGCCAGCCTCGGTTTCTATGATAGCCCTGCCATTATGTTAGTAGCGATGGTGTTTATGGTGCTGGCGGGGCTCAACTTTGCTCTGCACTATCTAGCTTGGGGGAGAAAGAGTATTGTCAGCTATTGGCAAGATCCTGAAGCGCGTCTTTATCTAACTTTACTGTTTGGCGGTGGCTCACTGACCGTCGCTTACCTCTACTTCAGCCAAGTCTATGCGCTTAGCGACAGTCTTTTACACGGCTCATTTCAGTACATTTCAATTATGACAACGACCGGCTTTGCTACTGCCGACTTTGGTAGCTGGCCGACTTTCTTACCGTTTTTTCTGCTCTTCGCTTCATTTTTTGGGGCTTGCGCGGGCTCGACGGGTGGCGGAATTAAAATCAGCCGCATGCTAATTTTAGGCAAGCAGTGCATGCGTGAGGTGTACCGATTAGTCCACCCCAATGCAGTGTTGCCGATTAAAATTAATGGGCGCATCTTTCCCGAGCGGATAGCTGACGGTATCTGGGCGTTTTTCGGCGCTTACTTAGCAATCTACTACTTTATTGTTTTGCTCCTGCTCGCCTCCGGCCTCGACTACGTCACCGCATGGTCGGCAACCGCCGCCGCACTCAACAATTTAGGGCCCGGGCTTGGCGATGTAGCACTCAATTATGGTGGTATTAACGATTTCGCCAAATGGGTGCTGTGCGCTGGCATGCTGCTTGGCCGACTGGAGATCTTCACCTTGCTAGTACTGTTTTCGCCGACTTTTTGGCGCAGTTAACTGGTCTAGCTAACTTTCACGCTTTACCAGCTTCTCAATAGCGCCAATCATCAGGCCTGCAATGTCTTTTTCAGTGGCGCGCTCTATGCCCTCCAAGCCTGGCGAAGAGTTTACCTCCAGCAGCAGCGGCCCACTCTTGGAACGGATAATATCGACGCCCGCAACCGCCAATCCCATAGCTTTAGCAGCCTTTACTGCTAAACGACGCTCTTCCGGCGTGGGTTTAATCACACTTGCCGTGCCGCCTTGGTGCACGTTGGCCCGGAACTCACCAGGGGCCGCCGCGCGCTGAATCGTGGCAACCACTTTGCCATCGATCACAAACAAACGCAGATCTTTACCGCCAGCCTCTTTAATAAATTCCTGCACTAAAAGATTGGCTTTGACTGCTTTAAAAGCGTTAATCACACTCTCGGCCGCTTTTTTAGTCTCTGCTAACACCACCCCGCGACCTTGGGCACCCTCTAAGAGCTTCACGATTAGAGGGGCTCCACCGACCATTTCAATTAGCTCTTTGGTATCCATAGGGGAGTTGGCAAAACCTGTCACCGGGATATCGAGCCCACTCTTAATTAGCAGCTGCAAAGAAAACAGCTTATCTCGCGATTGGCTAATCGCCATCGCGGTGTTTTGCACATAGACGCCCATACTCTCAAACTGGCGTGTGAGCGCGCAGCCATAAAAAGTGGCGCTGGGGCGGATGCGCGGAATCACGGCATCGAGTTCGCGTATGATATGCCCGCCGCGGTAGTGTACCTCAGGGTTTTCATCATCGAGCTTGATATAACAGTCTTTGATCGAGAGAAAACTCATCTCGTGACCACGCTCTTCTCCGGCCTCAATAATACGCTGATTACTGTATAGCTCTGGGTTGCTGGCCAATAAAGCTATCTTTAAACCGGTGGGGCTGCTCTTAACGACGCCGTACATCTCGTGCAACTCAGTATCGCGAATACGCCCCAGCAGCATATGCTCGGCTGGATCGACCAATACGCGCCCGGTCATTGCCTCGCGGCCAAGCAGCATGCGATAACCCATACTGTCGCGATTGGTGAGTGTAAGCTCTATCTCCCAGACCTGGTCGCCAAGCCGCATAGGTGAGCGAATGACATAGCGCTGTTCGCTGGACCCACTGGAACTGCGCACGACGCGTCGGTCAATTACCTGTGCTTCACAACGCACCGCCACTTTGCGATTGTCTTGCAGTGGGTGCACTTCAAAAGAGACCCACGGTTGATCGGCGCGGCGAAAAGGTTGGATATTAAAGGCGTGCAGTGCGGAGGTTTTTGCCCCGGAGTCGACTCGCGCTTTAATCGCGTGCATACCTAGATGAGGAAGCTGAATCCACTCCTCGCTACCAACAATAATTTTTTCTCGTACTTGATCGCTGGGCATGAGAGGAACTCCACCGTAGCGGGCTGCACAGTGCCGCCCTAGGGCGGCGATTAAAATGCAAAAAAAGTGATCTGTATAGCTAAATATGCGGCTATTTACTGCAATTTGCGTGCGCGGTAATAGGCCTCTTCGCTGATCTCGTGATACTGCATAGACTGCTCTTTAAAGGCGTTGATAGAGTCGGCTACTTTGCGCACAAAGGGGTCGGTGGCAGCCATCTCTTCGACAACCTGCGTTGAAATACGCGACAGCTCTCGCAGCACGTCATCGGGGAGTTGGCGCAACTCAACCCCGTGGGTTTCAACCAACTCGGTTAGCGCAGCATTGTTGCGTGCCGTGTACTCGTCGAGCATATCCTGGTTTACCGCTCGGCTAGCCACCTCAATGATCGCCTGTAAGTCGTCGGGCAGGGCGTCATAGGCCGCCTTGTTAACAATAAATTCCAAGGTCGGGCCGGGCTCGTGCCAGCCGGGATAGTAGTAGTACTGCGCCACTTGATGGAGACCGAAAGCGAGATCGTTATAGGGACCAACCCACTCTGTGGCATCGATTACGCCAGTCTGCATAGAGGTATAAATATCGCCCCCTGCCATGCTCACAGCCGTACCGCCGGCGCGCGTAAATACCTCGCCACCCAGGCCTGGTATACGCATTTTTAATCCCTTGAGATCTTCCATGGTATTGATCTCGCGGTTGAACCAACCGGCCATCTGTACACCGGTGTTGCCACCGGCGAAAGGCACTAGGTTGTACTGTGCGTAAAGTTCGCGCCACAACTCCATACCGCCTCCGTAGTGCAGCCAGGCGTTCATCTCTTGGGCGTTAAGCCCAAACGGGAGAGTAGTAAAAAACGGTGCGGCGAGATTTTTGCCTTTCCAGTAGTAAGCGCCATCGTGGCCCATCTCGGCCACCCCTTGTGAGACGGCGTCAAACCCCTCCAGTGCTGGTACCAACTGCCCGGCACCAAATACCTTAATTGTTAGACGACCACTGCTAAGACGCTCGACTAATTTGGCAAAATTTTCTGGCGCAGTACCTAATCCTGGAAAGTTTTTCGGCCAACTAGTGACCAGCTTCCACTGGTAGGTTTTTACAGGTACTTGCTGGTCTGCAGCGCTACTCACATTGTTAGTGGTCTCCCCACCGCAGCTCACTAACAGTGTGGCAAACAGTAGACCGATAAGCATCTTATTCATATCTCTCACCCTGGAGCCGCGTTGCGGCCTAGTTGTTTAAATAGCTGTTAAATTTGCCGAGGCCAAGATCAGTATTTTGGTGCCCGCCGCTTCAAAAGCAATCTGAACGCGCGCCCGCGCACCTTGGCCTTCAAAATTGAGGATAGTGCCCTCGCCGTAAACGCTGTGAAGAACCTGTTGGCCCAGCGCAAAACCCTCGCTGCCACCGTCGCTCATTGAGGGCTGTGCGGCGTAACTGGTGGGCCGTGCGACACTGTTGTTGAGCCGCACCTCCTGAATTAACTCGCTGGGAATATCGCGCACAAAACGCGAGACACTGTTAAAACTTTCGGTGCCAAACATAGTGCGGCTCTCGGCAAAGCTCAGCTGTAGCGATTCGCGCGCGCGAGTTATACCCACATAGGCGAGTCGACGCTCCTCTTCGAGCCGGCCTGGCTCTTCTATCGACATCTTGTGCGGAAACAGGTTCTCCTCCATACCCACCAAGAATACCACCGGGAATTCGAGCCCTTTGGCGCTGTGCAAAGTCATCAACTGCACAGCGTCTTGATCTTGCTCCGCTTGGTGGTCACCGGCATCCAGTGCCACTTGGTCCAAGAATTGGCCGAGTACCGAAAGCTGTTCGTCCTCTGCTTCAAAATTGCGACAGGCGGTCACCAGCTCTTGGAGGTTTTCTACCCGTGCTTGGCCGCGCTCACCGCGCTCTTTAGCGTGAAAATCAGTCAGCCCGGTCCGGGCTGTCATATGCTCTGCCAATTCACCCAGAGTGAGTTCGCTGGCCTCGCTGTCGAGCTGTTCAATCAAGTTAATAAAGGTTTGCAGTGCAGTGGCGGCACGCGCCGCCAAGCCACTCTCGCAAAGCTGCTTGGCTGCCTGCCAGAGGCTCACTTGCTGGCTGCGCGCAGCTGTGCGCACAGCGTCGAGGGTGCGCTCGCCAATACCGCGCGTCGGGGTGTTGATCACACGCTCGAAAGCGGGGTCATCATCGCGGTTTTGAATCAACCGCAGGTAGGCGAGTGCGTTGCGGATCTCCATTCGCTCGTAGAAGCGCTGGCCGCCATAAATGCGGTAGGCGATATCGCTCTGCAGGAGTGCCTCTTCGAGAATGCGCGACTGCGCATTGGAGCGGTAGAGCACCGCCATCTCATCTAGACGTCGACCCTGCGCAACGCCGGCACTGACTTGATCGGCGACAAAGCGCGCTTCATCGCGCTCATTAAAAGCGGCATAGAGCGAGATCAAATCGCCGTCACCGGCTTCGGTCCACAGCTGCTTGCCGAGCCGATCGCTGTTTTTAACAATCACTGCATTGGCCGCGTTGAGGATATTGGCCGTTGAGCGGTAGTTCTGCTCGAGACGAATAGTCTCTACCGCAGGAAAATCTTTTTCATAACTGAGTATGTTTTCGATACGGGCTCCGCGCCAGCCGTAGATCGATTGATCATCATCCCCGACCGCGGTCAGCTGCGAGCGCTTGCCCGCGAGCAGGCGCAGCCAGCCATACTGCACCGCATTGGTGTCTTGGAACTCGTCGACCAAAATATGTTGGAAACGAGTTTGGTAGTGCTCGAGTAGCGCGGGGTTGTCGCGCCACAGTTCTAGCGAGCGCAACAGCAACTCGGCAAAGTCGATAACGCCCAAGCGCTGGCAGAGTTCTTCGTAGTCGCGGTAAACACGCAGCATAGTTGCCAGCGTCGGGTCACCACTCTCCTGAATATGTGCTGCGCGCAGACCTTCATCTTTTTGGCCGTTTATCCACCACTGAATCTGCTTTGGCGCCCAGCGCTGCTCATCTAAGTCGAGAGCACGCATCACTCGCTTGACCATTCGCAGCTGGTCATCGCTGTCGAGGATCTGGAAATTCTCGGGCAGTTTGGCCTCTTGGTAGTGCGCTTTCAGTAAGCGGTGGGCTATACCGTGAAAGGTACCGACCCACATCGCCTGCGGCGCCATACCTATCAGCTGATCGATGCGTTCGCGCATCTCTCTGGCAGCTTTATTAGTAAAAGTAACCGCCAAAATAGCGTAGGGCGAAGCGCCCTCGACCTGTACTTTCCAGGCAATGCGGTGTACCAACACACGGGTCTTACCGCTGCCGGCGCCGGCCAATACCAGTAAGTGGCGGCTGTCGCTGGTCACAGCTTGTTCTTGTGCGGTGTTTAATCCGCTGAGTAAAGTAGTCACATCCATAGCGGTTTATTCTAACCGACTGCCTCAGCCTGCGGGGAGTTTTGCCGCGACTAATTGCGCCATTGGCCACGGAGTTAGACGGTGAACAACTTTTTTAAAAAAATTATCAGCCTGGTGTTTTTGAGCTTAACTCTACCGGTATTGAGCAGCGAGCAGGCCACCGATCATCTCGATTCTATTGTACTGGGCGCGGGGTGCTTTTGGGGAGTGGAGAAGCGCCTTGCAGAGCTGCCTGGCGTCATCGATGTAGCCAGTGGTTACGCCGACGGCCGCGGCTTAAAACCGAGCTATCGCGTTATCACTCAGTCGCGCCACCGCCACAACCCCGACAACTATGCAGAAGTCGTTAAAATCCGTTTTAATCGCCAAATCATCTCCAGCCAAACGTTGCTAGAAAAGTATTTTGAGCAACACGACCCAACCCAGCTCAATCGCCAAGGCAACGACATCGGCACGCAGTACCGCTCTACTATTCTTTACAACAGCGAGGAGCAACGCAGTGCTGCCGTCAGCGTGCGCGATCGCTATCAACCGCTGCTTACCCAAGCCGGTTACGGCGACATTGTCACCGCTATTAAACCGCTGGATAAGTTTCATCCCGCCGAGGAGTATCACCAGGATTATCTGCGCAAAAACCCCAACGGTTACTGCCCAGACCACAGCACCGGTGTGACCTTTCATCCCAGTCAACCCGCTGCACCTGTGGATAACCAGCCACTGTTAGCAGGCAGAGCCATTGTGGTGTTGGAAGCTGAAAATTACTGCCCCTACTGTAAGAAGTTCCGCGCCGATGTCAGCGATCACTATTCAGGCTCTATCCCGCTCTATTACCGCACACCTAAACAGCTGGAGGGGTTACAGATAACTACCCCGACCTGGGCAACCCCAACGCTGCTCTTTTTAGAGGAAGGCCGCGAGCAATTTGGCGTGCAGGGGTACCGCTCGGCGAAAGAGTTTTACCAGCTGCTTGGCGCCTTTAAGTTGGGTGACAGTGATGCTTTTAGCGTAGCTTTTGAAAACGGAACCGATGCCCGTTTTTGCCGCCAGTACGACCTATTCAAAAATACTCCCGATGGGATTTTTGTCGATGCACTCAGCGGCGCCGCACTATTTGACACTCGAGATCGGTTTAACTCCAACAGTGGCTGGCTGTCATTTACAAAGCCAGTTGCTGGTGCTGTTTACGAGAAGCCCGACAACAGCTACGGCATGCAACGCACCGAGATCCGCTCTACCAGCAGTGATATTCACCTTGGCCATGTCTTCGACGATGGCCCCAACGGCCAGCCGCGCTACTGTATCAACGCCACGGTACTGGAATTTAAAGCGCGGTAATTAACGGTTTTTAAAGGATTCTAGCTGTTCGATCTGACGCTCTACAATCGCCAGTTCTACAGCAATAGCGTCCTCATCTTGCCACTCTGCCGGGCGGCCTTCGAGCTCCATCTTGGCCCACTCGTGCAAAGCGTGGCGGTGGCTGCGCAAAGCACGCAAGTTGGCGGCAGATTCGGCTTTGTCAAAGACAATATCTTCAGCAGTCACCACCGGCTCATCGCCTGCGCGCAGCTCTGGGCGCGCTGCAGGCGGCAGCGCTTTTTGCCACTGGGCAAATTGACGCTGGTTTATATAGTTGGGTGAGACAATCTCTACACCCGCCCCGTGTAGGGTATCGAGAATGCTTTTGCGCAAGTTCGATTTTGTGGTGAGTAATTTACTGACATCTGCAAGAAAGCCACTCACTTTGTAAGTCACCGCATGATCACCGAGGTGGTCAATATGGACATAGGGCTCTTCGAGCTCGACAGCGGTGGCAGCAGCAAGCAGTAGTGCTTCTATCTGTTGACGTTGCAAATCGTAGCCGAGCGAGAGAGCGCTGCTCACTACAGTGCCCGATTTGTGAATAACCTTGATTGGGTGAGTAGCCAGATAGAGGTGGGGGACAGTGAGTAGATCGCGCTGTTCGGTCTGCACCTCGGTATGAAAAACACCTTTGTCGCTGACCCGCCCCCAGCGATCATTAATCTCAATAAAGTCACCGACATCAAAGGTGCGCACTGCGCGAAGCATCACGCCGGCCATTGCGTTGGCCACAAATGTCGTTGAGGAAAAGGCGATGACGCCGGTAAGTAATACGCCGATTAAACTGAGTATCTGCCCGCGGGTGACTTCGGAGAGCGGCAGCTGAATAATCACCAACACCAGGGTCAGCAACAGAGTGGCCCAGCTTGCCAACTGCCAGCGCAGCGCCACAGCGCGGCGGCTCTCTTGATTGGCGCGGTTGCGTTGAGCCTTGAACAACATGACTACGCCCGCTGCGCAAAACAACGTCACTGCAACGCCCACAATACTGCTTAAATGACCCTGCATCTCATTCACCTCAACCCCCTAACGGCGGCTGATGCCGCCGTTGTTAGTCTGCTCCGAGCTCTCTGGCACAACGTTCAAGCTGCACCGCTAGTTTAAAATCTCGCTCGGTGACACCACCGGCATCGTGGCTAATAAGCTTCACCCAAACTCGATTGTAAACATTGCTCCACTCAGGATGGTGGTCGAGCTGCTCGGCAAAAACTGCACCGCAGCGAATAAACTCTACCGCCTGGCCAAAACTACCAAAAGCTAAATCCCGACAGAGCGCGGTGTCCGCGCGATCGTAACGCCAGCGGCTATGCTCGGCTATAAACGCTTCAATCTGTTGTTGAGTAGCTAACATTTAACGCGCCGGTGTATACCAAATGGGCGAACTGTAGGCACGCTCTTGTATGGTCTCCGGTCGGCTGTCGGGATGCTGTTTTTGCAACGCAACAAAATCGTAAAGCGAGTGACGCGGTGTCGGTATCTCCAATACACGAGCGTAATAGAAGGCGCGCTGCTCGGGATTAAAATCAGGGTCCTGCCAAAAAGCGGATAGTTGCGCCGCGCCAATCGAATTAGTGTAGGCAGCGGAATTAATATCAACGCTACTGCCGACCGGTGGCCAGCTGCCATCGGCGTTCTGCTCGCGCCCAGGCGAGAGAGCGACATCAAAGACCTGCTCTTGTGGTTCACCGCGACTGTTGAGCCAGCCTTTTACGATTTGAATACGGTCGAGGTTGGCACCGTTCGGATCACGTGCAGCCAATACAGTAAAGCCCGGTGTACGACCATTGGCGGCAGTTAAATCGCCGCCCATCGGTACGCCCTTGCGGCGCGCTTGCTCAGCTTGATCTGCAGCCGTCAGCTCCCATCCGGCAAAGAAT
>JBLYYE010000042.1:0-49042 GCA_048549915.1 Porticoccaceae bacterium | reverse complement strand
CAGTTTAAGCAGAGCGCATTGCCGGGTTTTATTAGTTGGTTGCTGTGCGGGTTGTGGCAGTCGCTGCAAGTCACCCCAGCGCTGTGCATTTTACTCTGCATAAACGAGCCGAGCACAAATACCTCGTCGCGGATTTGGCCATCGGCGTGATAAAGCGGTGGAGCGATATTTTCAAGGGCATAGTCGGCAGGAGTGTTAACCCCTTCTAGCGAGGATAACAGCGGCCCGCGGCGAGCGTGGCAGCTGCCACAGTTTTGCGCTTGTTGGCTGTTGAGCTGCTGCTGGTAGGCTGGCTTGGGTCTAGTTGGATTGACGCTGTTCGGTTGCCAGTTGGCGTGGATGGCAGCGGGCCCGTGGCAGCTTTCACAGCCGACGTTGATCTCTGCCCACTGGGTGGCGTAGCTGTCAGTTTGTGGCTGGTAGTTTTTCTCTAGGCCGGTGGAGTGGCAGTCGGCACACATGCTGTTCCAGTTGAGCCCGCCCTGCTGCCAGTGAATGCGTTCATGGGGCTGCGGTTGTAGGTCGCCCTGCACATCAAACCACTGCTGCTGCAAGGTATCCCAAGCAATCGGTAGTGCTTGCAAGCGGCCGCCTGCAAAGGGCACCAAATACTGCTGCAGGGGTTCTACGCCAAATGTATAGAGCAGAGTAAAGTGCTCGCTAGGCGCAGTGTTCTCTACGGGTGTGAATTCAACTTTGAAGTGACTATTTTCGCGGTAAAAGCGGTAGCGGCCGGCGTAGTGGGAGAACACACTGTTGTTGAAGTCGCCCAGCACCGTTGTGTCACTGGCGTGCTGCATCGCGCGGTCGTGGTGCGAACCCTGCCAAGCTTGGTACTCGTCGCTGTGGCAGTTGGCACAGCTGGCGCTGCCTGCGTAGCTTGGGTAGTTGCCCGGCTGCGGTGGTTGGCCATCAGCCAGCACAGATGAACAGAGCAGAGCGAGTGCAAAAAAAATAGTGCATTTAGCTAGCATAGGCGCGGTGCACCTCTTCACCAATAATTGCTACTCCGCGGGCGATTACTGCCGGGTCGGCGGCGTAAGAGAGTCGCAGGCATTGGCGCTGGTGTTGCCACTGTGAATCAACGCCGATGAAAAAGTCCTCGCCGGGCACTACCAACACTCCGCGCGCTTTAAGCCGCTGATAGAGCTGGTAGCTGGCAATCGGCAAGTTGTCTAACCACAGCCACAAAAAGATAGCCCCTTCGGGTTTGTGAATGCGGGCTGGCAACCCGTCTAATTGGGCTTGTAGTAGTGCCATCGTGGCGGCGGCGCGGTCGCGATAGAAAGGTTGCACAATAGTGCGGCTGAGCTGGTCGATCTGATCGTTCTTGAGCAGTTCGGTAAGCAGTGCGGGGCCAATAGTCGAACTAGCTAAGTTGACGATGCTGTTGGCGTTATTAAAAGCGCTAATCACCTCTTCGCTGGCGACTACAATGCCCGAGCGTATACCCGGCAGCCCCAGCTTAGAGAGGCTGAGCATTAGGATGGTCTGCTCGTCCCAGCGCGGCGCCGCTTGGCCAAAGACGATATTGGGAAAGGGCAGACCGTACGCGCCATCTACAATTAGTGGAATGTTGCGCTGTTTGCAGAGTGCTTGCAGTGCATCTACCTCGTCATCGCTGAGCACATTGGCGGTGGGGTTGGTAGGGCGTGAAACGCTGATGGCACCACACTGCTCGCCAACAGTGAGCGCGTTGAGATCGACATGGTATTTAAATTGCTGCTTCTCAAGCAGCTCAATGGTCGGTTTAGTGGCGGTAAAAAAGTCCCGGGACAGGCCAATATCGCGATAGCCGAGGTACTCGGGTACCAGCGGTAGGTGTAGAGTGCGTTGGCTGCCATCGGCCATCTGCCCGGCAAACAGGTTATAAAGAATAAAACAGGCGTTTTGGCTGCCGTTGGCGAAGGCGATATGGTGCTCGTTAACCGCCCAGCCAAAGTGGCGCTTGAGGTAGCTGGCGAGTGCTTGGCGGGCGGCTTTTTCGCCCTGTTTGGACTGGTAGATACCGAGCAGTTGGTGGCGGCTCTGAGGGCTCTGCAATAGGGCCTCGAGTTTTTGCTCAAAACAGTGCTCTAGTTCTGGGATGCGGGCGGGGTTGCCGCCGCCCATAAAAATCATGTCGGGGTTTTCGCGCAGCGCTTGGCCGAGATCGTCCATCAGCTCGCCAATACCTGAGCGGCCGCCAAATTTTTCACCAAAAGCGGTCAGCTTCATTGCGCGTTGTTCCACTCTATGCACTCGTCAAGCGTGACTCTGCTGCCGCCAAATATATCCAGTGCGCTGCCGATAGTGAGGTCCACGCGGCCGTTGGAGAGTGCATGGACTTTTTCCAAATCGGCCAGAGAGCGTGCGCCGCCTGCGTAGGTGGTTGGCAGTGGTGACTCGTGGCCGAGGAGTGCAACCAGCTCGCTGTCGATGCCCTGCTGCAACCCCTCGACGTCGGCGGCGTGAATTAAAAATTCGCAACAGTAGCTACTCAGGCTGCGCAGCACCTCGGCTGTGATAGCCGTATCGGTGATAGTCTGCCAACGGTCGCTGGCGATCTGCCAGCCACCGGCGACGCGTCGGCAGGAGAGATCTAATACCAGCTGCTGCGGGCCTATTTGGTCTGCTAGCTGTTCTAAGCGAGCCCAGCTGAACTGTTTTTCTTCAAACAACCAAGAGGTCACAATGACTTGCGCTGCACCCATCGCCAAGTAGTCGTGTGCGTTGTCGAAGGTGACTCCACCGCCATACTGCATGCCACCCGGCCAAGCCGCCAGCGCTTGTTGTGCTGCTTCCTGGTTGCCCCCGCCCAGCGAAATAATGTGGCCGCCAGTCAGTTGGTGTTGCTGGTAGAGCGCCGCGTAGTAACCGGCACTCTTTTCGCTGACAAAATTGGTGGTGGCGTTATCGCCTTGCAGCGAGCCGCCAACTATCTGTTTGACGGCGCCATCGTGCAGGTCGATACACGGTCTAAATAAGGTCAAAGGGGTGCTCCCGCAGTGTCAAAAAAGTCTAAATTGCTCTGCTGTCGATTGTACCAGCGCAGGCTGCTCGGCGCCCACTGTGCTGGGTTTATTCTGCACAGTGTTGGTCGTGGTAATAGGGGCGCTCAAGGTTGTTTTAGACATCTGTTTAAACGTTTTGCAAAGTGTCTCGAGCATCGCCCCAGCCGCTGAGGAGAGCGCCGTGCGGCGTCGATAGAGTATCCCAACAGTAGAGCTAATGGCGGGTTCTACCAGTGGCAAGCAGGTACAGCCGAGCTGCTGCATTTGGGTGGCAGAAAACGAGGGCACAATACTGACACCGAGACCGCTCGCCACCATGCCGCCAATGGTGGTGAGCTGGTGGCTCTGATAGCTGGGATTAAATGGCAGGCCAACTTTACCGAGCTGTTCACCAATGAGATGGCTTACCAAAGAGGGCGATTGCAGGGCTATGTAACTGTCCTCACTGAGTTGCTGTGCGCTAATCTCTCGCTGTTGTGCAAGTGGGTGGTGTGCTGGCAATAGAGCGACAAACTGATCCTCAAAAAGCGGTTCAATGTAAAGTTCGCTCAACGCGTCGGTCTGTTCGGGAATAAACGTAATACCTAGCTCAACTCGGCCACTACTGACCAGTTTGACCACCTCTTCGGCAATGACATCTTGCAAAGTCACCCGTATAGCGGGATAGCGGAGGCTGTAATCGGCCAGCGCCTGTGGCATCAGATTGCCGGCAAATGAGGGCATGGCGGCAATCGACAGCGCGCCGCTGCGCAATGAAAACTGCTGGTGCAGCTCTTCTACTGCGCTATTCCAATCCTCTAGTAACCGCCGCGCGACAGGGTAAAACCTCTCACCCTCAGGAGTGAGAGCAAAACTGCGAGTTGTGCGCGCTAACAGTTGGCCGCCGGCCTTCTGCTCCAAGCTTTTAATGGCTAGGCTGAGTGCCGGTTGCGACAGGTGTAGCTGCTCGGCGGCAGCGGCAAAGTTTCGCAGTTCGGCAACAGCAATAAAGCCGCGCAACTGCTTGATGGTGATTGCCATGAGATAGATAGGCCTTATATATTTAAATTATTTATTAATTATAAGTTTAATTTAATTTGATTTATATAAAGGGTTGGCAGAAGCTGTTGGCGGAACAATATAGAACAAAAAAGGAGCCAAACATGGCTGGATTTAACAAAGTGGTAAGCAGTTACGCTGAGGCGATGGCGGGGCTCGAGGACGGTATGACGGTAATAGCGGGTGGTTTTGGCTTGTGCGGCATCCCTGAAAACTTGATTGCAGAGATTAAGCGTATGGGCACTCGAGAGCTAACCATTGTCTCCAATAACTGTGGCGTAGATGACTTCGGTTTAGGTGTTTTGCTGCAAGATCGTCAAATCAAGAAGATGATCTCCTCTTATGTCGGCGAGAATGCGCTGTTTGAACAGCAGCTGCTAGCAGGTGAGCTTGAAGTAGAGCTGACCCCGCAGGGCACATTGGCCGAAAAAATGCGCGCCGGCGGCGCCGGTATACCCGCCTTTTTTACCGCGACTGGTTACGGTACACCAGTAGGCGAAGGTAAAGAGGTGCGCGAGTTTGCAGGCCGGCCGTATATTTTGGAAGAGAGCATTCGCGCAGATTTTGCCATAGTTAAGGCATGGAAAGGCGACCGTTATGGCAACTTGGTCTATCGCCACACGGCGCAGAATTTTAACCCGATGGCGGCCACTGCCGGCAAGATAACGGTGGTTGAAATAGAAGAGCTGGTAGAGCCCGGCGAGCTTGAGCCGAGCCAGATCCATACCCCCGGTATTTATGTCGACCGTATGATTGTCGGCAGTTTCGAAAAACGTATCGAGCAGCGCACTGTGCGCGCCGCCAACTGAGGAGAGCGCCATGTCACTGAGTAGAGAACAACTGGCTATGCGCGTTGCGCGCGAGTTACAAGACGGTTACTACGTCAACCTAGGCATTGGGATTCCGACGTTGGTTGCCAACTATGTGCCTGAGGGTATGAACGTGATGCTGCAATCTGAGAACGGTCTGCTCGGTATGGGGCAGTTTCCGACTGAGGCTGAGCTAGATGCCGATATGATTAACGCAGGCAAACAGACAGTCACCGCGGTCACTGGGGCGAGTATTTTCTCCTCTGCAGAGTCGTTTGCGATGATTCGCGGTGGCCATGTCGATCTCACCGTGCTGGGTGCCTTTGAGGTCGATGTTATGGGCAATATTGCCTCGTGGATGATCCCCGGAAAATTGATTAAAGGTATGGGCGGCGCGATGGATTTAGTGGCCGGCGCGGACAATATTGTTGTCACTATGACCCACGCTTCTAAGCATGGCGAGAGTAAGTTGCTGCCGCACTGCACGTTGCCGCTGACCGGTGCTGGCTGTATAAAAAAAGTGGTGACTGACTTAGCCTATGTTGAAATTGCCGATGGCAAATTTTGGCTGAGAGAGCGCGCCCCAGGGATATCGATCGATGAGATTGTCGCCAAAACTGCCGGCGAGATGGTGGTGCCAGAGGTGGTGCCTGAGATGGAATTTTAATCGACAACTGCGAATTACCGGCAAACAAAAAGCCCCGCACTGCGGGGCTTTTTTTATCTCTGTTTATGCACTGCAGGCATAGCGCGCTTGAATAGCCGCGCGCTTGCTGGGTTGGATATTAATTTTGCTCAAGTCACCCTGTATATGCGGAAGCTGGAGTAATTTTTTATCCATCACCCGATACCAAAGCCAGGGGATATAGGCCAGCCAGTAGACCCCGTAGTAGCCGTTGGGCAGCTCGGGAAGATTCTCAAAGTTGCGCAAGCTCTGATAGCGACGCGAGGGGTTGGCGTGGTGGTCAGAGTGGCGCTCTAGATGGAACAGCAGCAGATTGCTGGCAATGTAGTTGGCGTTCCAAGAGTGGTGAGGCTGGCAGCGCTCGTAACGCCCGTTGGGCAGTTTGCTGCGCAATAAGCCATAGTGCTCCACATAATTGGCGGAGGTCAGCTGGAACCACGCCCAAGCGTTGTGAACTAGCAAAAACGGCACCATCACCCAGCCAAATAGAGCGATGAGACCGATATGAATAGCGGCGCTGATCGCGTAGGAGTGGAGGATCTGGTTGCTCGGCGACCACAGCGATTTGCCCTGCTTGGCCAGACGTTGTTTTTCTAACTGCCAGCCGCGTATAAAAGTACTGGGGATCTCTCGCATCGCAAAGGCGTAGATCGACTCCCCCATGCGCGCGCTGGCTGGGTCCTCCGGTGTCGAGACCCAGACGTGGTGGCCGCGGTTGTGTTCAACAGAAAAGTGGCCATAGGCCGGCACTGCCAGACAGATGCGCGCCAACCATTGTTCAAAAGGGGTCTGTTTGTGCCCCAATTCGTGAGCGGTATTAATCGCAAGGCCACTGTAAAGGCCGACGCCCATAGCGATTAAAATGACTCCTAGATTGTTCAGCGGGTAGCTACCCGCCACATAGGCGGCAATGAAAAGCACGATAAAATGCATCGGCACGGTGGCATAGGTGAGGTAGCGGTAGTAGCGATCCTCTTCGAGCTGTGGCACTAGCTCTTCAGGCGGGTTGTTGATGTCGCTGCCCAAGGCCCAATCTAACAAGGGCACCACCAAATAAATGCCTATTAAGGGCGCGATTAAAGTCCACTCTTGGCCGCTGTAGAGGTAGAGGCCAACGCCTAATAATGGGAACGCCGGCAGCAAAATGGCCAATGCCCACCAGTAGCGCTTTTTATCGCGATAACTAATTTTTCCCAAAGTGGGGTGGTCGATAGTTAGTGTGGTCATGGCGGGCTCCTGCAAATGTGTGTTGACTACATAAGACTCTAACTGACCTTAGGATACAAGAAGGGGTTAAATACAGTCAGTTAAGGGGTGTAATTCAGTCAGCAAAAGGGTTAAATACAGTCAGGATTTTTAGTTAAAAAGGTCAGCTGTGCATCAACATATTGCCAATGTCATTGAAAATTTGCTGCTAGAACAGGGATTGCCGGTGCGACCTTTGCAAGAGTTAGCGACCAAATTAGGGCCGGATACGTTACTCTCAGCTGCACAGGCAGATCAGCTGTACAGCTGTGCTATCTCGCTCTATCCCAGCGAAGGGCTAGTTAATGGAGCTCATTTGGGTATTGATCTAGGGCAGCGTCTCGAGCTGGTATCTATCGGGATGTTTGGCTATGCGCTGATGACAGCCGCTACGGTGGGTGAAGTAATCAATTTATTGTTGCGTTATGTGAAAGCAATTTTACCCAGTATCGAGGTGAGTAGTCTTCATAACGATGGCTCTGTGCGTCTGCAGATACACGCCAACCATCTTCCTGCCCGACTACGTGAATTCTATGTCGATGTGTTATTTAGCGCTGTAAAACATAATTTAGCCGTATTAGCGCCGTCAACAGCAGCCGGTGTCGCAGCAGAGCTTCCTTATGACCGGCTAGAGAAGGCTGACCAGATCTTTTCTGGCTGTGTTAGTTACGGCCATGATATCGCTTCGTTGGTAATCGATAAGAGTATTTTAATTGCACCGATTAACACCTCGGACCCGGTAGCTCAGAGTGTCTTTCGTCGCCATTGTGATCGCATTATTGGCAAAGACAGCCATGCCGGTCTGGTCAGTGAGCAGGTTAAGCATCAACTGATCAGCTGCCATAGCCATTTCCCCACTTGTTCTGAAATCGCTCAACGGCTCAACGTCAGCGAGAGTACCCTGCGCCGTAAACTGGCTAAAGAGGGGTCGCGCTTCCAGCTATTGCTCGACCAAGTGCGTTACCGTCTGGCCCGAGAATATCTCCAGCAGACCGATCTTCCAGTAGCTGAAATTGCCGTTTTGTTGGATTTTGATAATGCCACCAACTTTCGCCGTGCGTTCAAGCGTTGGTCTGGTAAAACGCCTAAAGCGTTGCGCGAAGGTGGCTTTATTTCTGCCTCGGCTGAGCGCTCTTTGTAAGTGTGGTGTCGGGGTTTTCTACGCGCTGCATTTTGTTGGTCTTCAATGTGACCAAGCCAAACATCATTGTGTACCAAAGATTGCCCTCAGGGTCGCACTTCAAACCGGTAAAAGTACCGTTAAAGAGTGGATTGAGTCCGCCGGCAATCGACATCACGAGTTCACCGGTGTCGATGTCAAAGCCTAGATGAAAGCTCTCTTTGAGCCTCTGTTTAAAGTAACCGTTGATGATCACTTGGCGGCTAGGGATGCTAAGCATGGGTACTGTGGCAAGAGAACCGACGTCATTGCGCATCCACTGTTCGGTCCAGTTTTGTTCGGAGCTATTCCAGCGGTACATAGCTAGCCCCATGATCGGTTCACGGGTAACGCCAATCAGTAATCCGCGCAGATAGGAGCCCCGTGCAGGCAGTGATTTCATCTTGCGTTGGGGCACACTGCTGACAACAAATGCATAGGGCCCTGCAGTGACCACCGATTGTTCTGATTGAGAAATTTCCTGGCCAAAATTGACAGCTCGCGCTGCTGCCAAGCGAGGGTGTTGGCCGGCGATTGGTTTAGCATGAGTAGGGATGCGATTGCGCCAAAAAGCTAAAAGTTGCATGGTATCTGAGCCATCCGTAATAACGACCAGCTGATCCTCATCATCGCCAAATCCCATCAGCGTTGGTGTTGCACCGGTGCCCGTGGAAATCTTTCCGTAGGGCATACGCCGCCCAGAATTATAAGTGGCGCGCCATGCACCGGTCTGTTCGTCGTCAATAATTTTCCCCTCTGGTGTGACCAGGAATCGGTACAGTGCTTTGTTGGATGCAACATAAATTGCCTGACCGTTTAACTCCGGGCTAGTGGAAAAACTGTTGGATATTACCTCGTCGTTATCTAGCAGAAGAGAATCAAGAACCTCAAAAGTTTTTGGGTTCAAAGTGATTAATCTTCCTGACACGGTGTTGATTACTAACACACCGTTGAAGGTCATGCTCAAACCAAAAACAGTATCTTTTGGGAAGAATGTGTTGCGCGCTGCACGTTGATCATCAAAGAGAGAGTTAGGTAGATTTACCTGTACTGGGTTTTCCAATGATGAGAAAGGATCGTTCGGATCTTGCTGATCGATACGAATCAAACCGCGAGCATTCGCGGCAATAAAAGCATCATTTTTGGCAAAAAGGGAATAGAGCACACCCTGACTGACTTGATCTTCAACCGCGCTTAATAGTCGGTTGGGTTGTGATTTTAGGTAGTCTGCTAAGGCCTGCTCGTCACCATTAATCAGCAAAGATTCTACAGATCGTGCTTGATCCAAACGCTCGGCAGGGGAGACTGAGGTATAGTTTTCGAGCTGATGCTGTATACCAACTCGGTCAATTTCGCGGTAACCCTGCTCATTTTTGTGCAGTTTAATTAGGTGGAATCCGCTCCAAAAATAGCGCACATCAACGTTATCGATTAGCGATGCATAAAAGGGTATGCCCAGTGTTTCGTTGGCAACAATGTCGTAACTTTCAGGGACTACTTTGAAGTGTCCACGTGGTACGGCTATGTGTGTACTATCGGTAGACGCATCATTCCAATGTCCCTGGTTGTTATAACTTTGTGCCAAGTGTGGGTTGCTAGCTGGGTAGTGATAGGGCCAAGGTTCGATGGTCTCATCAGTTTCTATAGCTTTTGTATACGAATTGAAGAGCGCACTCAAAAAAACGACAAGAGCTGCAGTGCGGCGAGAGTTTAATCGGTAAGCCGTGTTGTTTAGAAAGCTTGGCATTGGGCACTCCAGTCAACAAAAAAATTGGGGATTGTTGCAGTATGCCCAGTATGTGCTAAGTGACAGGTTGATCGTCAACCTACTGCGCGCCCCACCTTTGATCCGTTTGGTCTATTCAACTTAGCTGAAATCGCTGCGCCGGCCTTAGCCAGAGCGGCGAGATCGACGCCGTGTTCAATGCCCAAGCCGTTGAGCAGGTAGACGACCTCTTCAGTGGCAACGTTGCCAGAGGCGCCTGCGGCGTAGGGGCAGCCGCCGAGACCGGCGACTGAGCTGTCGACAGTACTAATGCCCATCTCCAGTGCGCGGTAAATATTAGCCAGTGCTTGGCCGTAGGTGTCGTGGAAGTGCACGGCCAGTTTATCGGTACTTATGTGGGCTTGCAGCGCTTCGAGCATGGCGCCGATGCGGTTGGGGGTGCCGACACCGACGGTGTCGCCGAGCGAGATTTCATAGCAGCCCATATCGAGCAGTTGCTGCGCAACTTCGACCACTGCGCTGGGAGCGATATCGCCCTGATAGGGGCAGCCGACGACACAGCTGATGTAGCCGCGCACGGCAACGCCGGCATCGAGTGCCGCTCGGGCAACCGGTTTAAAGCGTTCGAGACTCTCGGCAATAGTGCAGTTGATATTTTTGGCGCTGAAGGCTTCGGAGGCGGCACCAAATACGGCAACCTCTTTAACGCTCGCGGCGAGCGCGGCTTGGAGCCCTTGCATGTTGGGAGTGAGGGCGCTGTAGGTGACACCGTTGCGCGCTCGCAAGGCGGCGAATACTTGATCGCTGCCAGCCATCTTGGGCACCCACTTGGGGCTGACAAAGCTGCCGGCCTCAATGCTGCTGAGCCCAGCGTCTGCGAGCGCCTCGATAAGCTCTACCCGGGTGGCAACGCTCAGCTCGCCAGGTTCGTTCTGTAGGCCATCGCGGGGGCCAACTTCAACAATTTTGACTCTGTGGGGTAAGCTCATGGCGGCTCTCTTTATATTGGCGGAATTATTCTGCGGCGAAGTCGAGCAGCTCGGCACCGCCACTGACCAGCTCACCGGGGGCGAAATAGAACTCACTGACGGTACCATTATTCGGTGCTTTGATGGCGTGTTCCATCTTCATCGCCTCCATAACTAGCAGGGTGGTACCGGCCTCAACGCTAGCGCCGGGCTCTACTAAGTGAGCAACGATAGTGCCGTTCATAGGGGCTTGCAGGCCGCCGCCGGCATCGCCGCTATCGGCATCGCCAAGATCAGGGCCGGCTACAATGGCTGTGAAACTGCCATTAGCATTGAACAAGGTAAGCTGTTCGCCGTTGTCAAACAGTGTGGCGGTAGAGCGCTTTCCGTCGAGCACAAAATGCACTGAGTCGCCGTCACGCTGGCAGCTGACGGTGCCATTGGCGATCGATTGGCCGTCGCAGCTGGCTCTCCAGATAATTTCGCCGTTGCTACTGAGTTGGCTGGTGATCTGGTAATGGCTGCCGGCCAAGGTCACGGTAGTTTCGCGCTGGTGACGGTAGTTGAGGCGCCAGTCGTTATTGTTTTGCCATGGCGAGCAGAGCTCATCGCTACTGTGGGCAATTGCGCCGCTGCGCTGCTGCAGTGCGCCAGCGAGCATAGCGAGCTGATCATTGAGCGGGGTAGGGTTGGCGCTACCTTTGGCGAGCAGCTCAGCATGGCGTTCAATAAAGCACGTATCCAGATCGGCTGCGCGGAATGGCTGGCTGTCGGCAATGCGATGCAGGTAGTCGATATTGGTGGTCAAGCCGGCGATGCGATAGTCGCGCAAGGCATTTGTTAAGCGGTCAATGGCGCGATCGCGGTCGTGATCCCAGACAATTAGCTTAGCAATCATCGGGTCGTAGAAGACCGATACCTCATCGCCCTCAATTACGCCGCTATCGACCCGCACATGAGCCGATTCGGCAGGGGTGCGCAGATAGGATAGTGTGCCGGTTGCGGGCAGAAATTCGTTGTCGGGATCCTCGGCATAGATGCGCGCCTCAACGGCATGGCCTGTAAGAGTGAGTTGGTGTTGTGCTTTGGGTAAAATTTGGCCATCAGCCACTAACAACTGCCACTCCACGAGATCTTCGCCGGTAATCAGCTCTGTGACTGGGTGCTCTACCTGAAGGCGTGTATTCATCTCCATAAAGAAGAAACTGCCATCGACATCGAGCAAAAACTCGACAGTGCCAGCGCCGCGGTAGTCGATGGCTTGAGCCGCTTTCACCGCAGCTTCACCCATCGCCTGGCGCAGTTCGGCACTCATGCCGGGTGCGGGCGCTTCCTCTAATACTTTTTGGTGGCGGCGCTGTACGGAGCAGTCGCGCTCAAACAGATAGACGGCATTGCCGTGGTTGTCGCAAAAGACTTGAATCTCGACATGGCGCGGTTGGGTAAGGTACTTCTCGACCAGCATGTCGTCGTTGCCAAAGCCATTGAGCGCCTCGCGCTTAGCAGCAGCGAGGGCCTCGTCAAATTCATCGCTATCCCAAACTTGGCGCATCCCTTTGCCGCCGCCGCCGGCAACCGCTTTAAGCAGTACCGGGTAGCCCATTTGATCGGCGGCACTCTTGAGCGTAGCTGGCGATTGATCGCTGCCGTGGTAGCCAGGCACCAGAGGCACGCCGGCCTTTTGCATAATTTTTTTGGCGGCAGATTTAGAGCCCATCGCCTCGATTGCGCCCACGGGTGGGCCAATAAACACCACATTGTTAGCGCTGCACAGCTCGCTAAAGGCGGCGTTTTCAGAGAGAAAGCCATAGCCGGGGTGGATCGCTTGGGCGCCAGTTTGCAGAGCTGCATCGAGTACCTTATCGCCGAGCAGATATGAGTCGCGCGAGGCCGAGCCGCCAATGTATACGGCTTGGTCGGCTAACAACACATGTTGCGCGTTGGCGTCAGCATCGCTGTATACAGCTACCGTTTTAACACCCATGGCGCGAGCGGTGCGAATGATGCGGCAGGCGATTTCGCCGCGGTTGGCGATCAGTATTTTGTTGAACATAGTCGCTGTTCCATAGTGTGTGATGTTGTGTAGCTGCCGCGTTAGCGCTGCCAGCTGGGTTGGCGCTTGTCAAAGAAAGCGGCTAAGCCCTCTTGCCCTTCAGCTGAGACACGCAGTCGCGCAATGCGTTCACTGCTGTCATGTATCAGCGCCGCGTCGATCGTTTGGCCGCCGTAGTCGAGTGCCAATGCTTTTGCTTCACGCACTGCTTGAGGGCCATTGGCGAGCAGAGTGTTGATCAGCTGTTGACAAGCCTCGTCGAGATTTTCTTCGGCGACCACCTCGCTGAGTAGGCCCAGCTGCAATGCAGTGGATGCGGTGAAACGCTCGGCAGTTGTGAAGTAGCGGCGCGCGGCGCGCTCACCGATGGCGCGCAGCACATAGGGCGATATGGTGGCGGGGATGAGTCCCAGCTTAACCTCAGAGAGGCAGAAGCTGGCCCGTTCGCTAGCGACAGCCATATCGCAACAACTGACCAAACCGACCGCGCCGCCAAAGGCTGCGCCCTGCACGCGGGCGATGGTCGGCATCGGCAAGTTGTTGAGTGCGCTCAGCATAGCGGCCAGTTGTTCGGCATCGCGCTGATTGTCGGTTTGGCTGTAACCAGCCATTTTTTTCATATAACCCAGGTCTGCACCGGCTGAAAAGCTTTTGCCCTCAGCAGCCAAGACCACTGTGCGGACACTGCTGTCAGCCGCCAACGTTTCAAATGTCTGCTTGAGCGCGGCGATCAGCTGGTCGTCAAAAGCGTTGTGTTGCTCTGCATTGTCCAGTGTTACCGTGACAACGCCGCGCGGATCGTGTGCTACCCGTAAATGTTTGCTCATAACCACTCTCTTGTCTGCACCGCTTACATGCGGAACACGCCAAAGCGTGTCTCGGCTATCGGTTTGTTGAGGCTGGCTGAGATGGCCAGTGCCAGTACATTGCGAGTTTCTGCCGGGTCAATCACACCGTCGTCCCAGAGCCGCGCCGAGGCGTAGTAGGGGTGGCCTTGATGTTCGTAAGCCTCAATCGTCGGTTGCTTGAATGCCTCTTCTTCTTCGCTGCTCCAGCTATCGCCGCGCCGCTCGATCTGGTCGCGTTTAACCGTGGCCAATACGCCGGCAGCCTGTTCGCCGCCCATCACCGAGATGCGCGCGTTGGGCCACATGAACAAGAAGTTGGGGTCGTAGGCGCGGCCACACATGCCGTAGTTGCCGGCGCCAAACGAGCCACCGATTAAGATGGTGAATTTTGGCACTTTGGCACAAGCCACAGCGGTGACCATCTTGGCGCCATGTTTGGCGATACCACCAGCTTCATACTGGCGGCCGACCATAAAGCCGGTGATGTTCTGTAAAAATACCAGTGGGATTTTGCGCTGCGCGCAGAGCTCGACAAAGTGCGCACCCTTTTCTGCCGACTCGCCAAACAAGATGCCGTTGTTGGCGACAATACCGACTGGGTAACCGTGAATGCGCGCAAACCCACACACCAGCGTGGTGCCGTAGAGCGCTTTGAATTCATCGAGATCAGAGTCGTCAACCACGCGCGCGATGACCTCACGGACATCGTACGGTGTCCGTGTATCGGTGGGGATGACGCCGTAGAGTTCCTCAGCGGCGTAGCGCGGTGGCTGCGCTTCGGTAACATCCAACTGAGCCGGCTTTATGCGGTTGCTGCGCGCGACAGCGCGGCGCACTAGCTCGAGTGCGTGGTGGTCATTCTGTGCGTAGTGATCGGCAACCCCAGAGGTGCGGCAGTGGACATCGGCACCGCCGAGATCCTCGGCGCTGACCACTTCACCGGTAGCGGCCTTGACCAACGGAGGTCCACCTAAAAAGATAGTGCCTTGGTTTTTAACAATGATCGACTCGTCGGCCATAGCCGGCACATAGGCGCCGCCGGCGGTACACGAGCCCATCACCGCGGCGATCTGCGGGATACCTTCGGCGGACATATTGGCCTGGTTAAAAAAGATATGTCCAAAGTGGTCGCGATCGGGGAACACCTCATCTTGGCGGGGCAGGTTGGCGCCGCCGGAGTCGACCAGATAAATACACAGTAAGCCGTTCTGCTGGGCGATGGTTTGTGCACGCAAGTGCTTCTTAACCGTCAGCGGGTAGTAAGAACCGCCTTTTACGGTAGCGTCGTTGGCGATGATCAAACACTCGCGGCCGGCGACGCGACCGATGCCGGTAATAATACCGGCAGCGGGAACTTCTTCGCCGTAAACTTCGTAAGCGGCCAACTGCGACAGCTCCAAAAACGGCGAGCCCGGATCGATCAGGGCGTCGATGCGCTGGCGTGGCAGTAGTTTGCCGCGATCGAGATGGCGCTGCTGTGACGCGCTGCCGCCGCCTTGGCGAATAGCCTCTATTTTGTCGCGCAGATCAGCCACCTGTGCCTGCATATGGCTGGCGTTGGCGGCGAACTCGGCGCTCTGGGTTTTTAGCTTGCTGGCGATAACAGCCATAGCGGACTCCTAGAACAGTGGCGATTAGCGAGTTTCGTTGAACAGTTCGCGGCCAATTAGCATTCGGCGTACCTCTGAGGTGCCGGCGCCGATCTCATAGAGTTTGGCATCGCGCAGCAAACGGCCTGTGGAGTACTCGTTGATGTAGCCATTGCCGCCGAGTGTCTGTATGGCTTGTAGCGCCATTTGGGTGGCCTTTTCTGCGGTGTAGAGAATCACTGCGGCAGCATCCTTGCGCGACTCTTGGCCGCGGTCACATGCGGCGGCGACTGCGTACAAGAACGCGCGACAGGCGCTCAGTTCGGTGTACATATCAGCGATCTTGCCCTGCATTAATTGGAACTCACCAATCGCCTTACCGAACTGTTTGCGATCGTGAATATAGGGCACCACCACATCCATACAGGCTTGCATAATACCGACTGGGCCGCCGGAGAGAATGGTGCGCTCATAGTCGAGGCCTGACATCAACACGGCGACGCCACGCCCCTCGCCACCGAGAATATTCTCTGCGGGTACACGGCAGTCTTGGAAAACCAGTTCACAGGTATTGGAGCCGCGCATACCGAGTTTGTCGAGTTTTTGGTGGCGGCTAAAACCGGGGTAGTCACGCTCGACAATAAAAGCAGTAATGCCCTTGGAGCCGCCGTGGACATCGGTCTTGGCGTAGATGACATAGGTGTGAGCATCTGGACCGTTGGTGATCCACATCTTGTTGCCGTTCAACACGTACTCGTTGCCATCCTTTGTCGCGGTCAGTTTCATACTGACAACATCCGAGCCAGCGTTGGGCTCGGACATGGCTAAGGCGCCAATATGTTCGCCACTGCAGAGCTTGGGCAGATACTTAAGTTTCTGCTCGTGGGTGCCGTTTTTAGCAATTTGGTTGACGCACAAGTTGGAGTGAGCACCGTAAGAGAGACCTACCGAGGCTGAAGCGCGCGAAATCTCTTCCATAGCAATAGTGTGCGCCAAGTAACCCATATCAGAGCCGCCGTACTGCTCCTCTACGGTAATACCGAGAAGGCCCATATCACCGAATTTCTTCCACATGTCCATGGGGAACTGATTGTCGCGGTCGATCTGCTCGGCGCGCGGTGCTAACTCAGCTTGGCAAAACTGGTAAACCGAGTCGCGCAACATATCGATATCTTCGCCGAGGTTAAAGTTGAGAGTAGGGTAGCTGATGCTCATGTGGACTCCTTAGAGGGCAGGGTGATTCTTGGTTAAAGTAAAAAAATAAAGTTAAGCCGTTTTGCGTCTGGCGACATCGGGCTGGGCCAATGCTGCGAGAGATTCGGCTTCCGCCTGATCGAGATCGCCGAGCATGCTGTTAAGCTCCTCAAGCTGCGCTTGCAGGCGCTGTCGCTGTAGACGAATGGCATCGATGAGTTTTTCTAGCTGGGCGTGGTTGTTGGCGCCCGGTTCATACATATTGATGATTTCACGCGACTGTTCGAGTGAGAGCCCAAGACGTTTGCCGCGCACAATAAGTTTCAGGCGAGTGCGGTCTGCGCTGTTGTAGATACGGTTTTGGCCAATTCTAGTCGGGCTAATTAAGCCGATCTGTTCGTAGTGGCGAATGGCGCGCGGGGTGATATCAAACTCCTGTGCCATTTGGGAGATGCTGTATTGACGGTTTTTATCGACCATAACAAGCTGCCTCTGCGAGTTTGTTTGCAGTAAACGTCTCTACTGCTCTAAATAACGTTTGCGCAAAGTATCTTACCTTTACGTTAGCGTCAACTTGATTGTTGCAGTTTACTCGACCTCAACAAGAGTTTGGGTCGAGAGGTTAGTCGGCGCGAGAGTGTGAAAAATGAGGATAAAAAAACCGCCGTGCCAAGATTGGAACGGCGGCTTTTTTGCAAGGCGTGATTTACAGTGCGGCGGCGATCTCGGTGCCTTGTTTAATTGCACGCTTGGCGTCCAGTTCAGTGGCGACATCGGCACCACCGATTAAGTGAACCGATTTAGTCAGCCCTTCAGCGAGTTCTCGCAGGGGGTCTTGGCCGGCACAGATGACGACACTGTCGACCTCGAGCAGGCGCGGTTCGCCACTAATAGTCAGATGCAGGCCGGCATCGTCGATCTTTTGGTAATCGCAACCGGGGATCATCTCCACGCCTTTGGCCAGCAGCTCGGCGCGGTGTGCCCATCCGGTAGTTTTGCCTAACCCTGAGCCGACACGTTTAGCCTTGCGTTGCAGCAAGAAGATCTGCCGTGGCGATGGCGGGAACGCTGGCGCTACACCTTCGATACCGCTGCGGGCATTGAAACTCATGTCGATTCCCCACTGGCGCATAAAGGCCGGAATATCTTGGCTGGCAGATTTGCCGCTGTGGCTGAGCATTTCACTGACGTCGAAGCCAATCCCGCCGGCGCCAATCACGGCGACGCGTTTGCCGACACGCTCTGGGTGGTTGATCGCATCAAGGTAACCGATCACGCTGGGGTGATCGATACCCTCAATTTCGGGGGTGCGCGGCGCAATGCCGGTGGCGAGTATTACCTCATCGAACTCACTCTGATTGAGCTGCTCAGTGGTGACCCGGGTGTTGAGCTGCAGGTCGACGCCGGTTTTTTCGATCTGCACAGCAAAGTAGCGCAAAGTCTCGTAGAACTCTTCTTTGCCGGGGATCTGCTTGGCGATATTAAATTGCCCGCCAATCTCGCTGGCGCTGTCGAACAGGGTCACTTGGTGACCGCGTCGCGCGGCAGTGGTTGCTGCGGCTAGGCCTGCGGGGCCAGCGCCAATGACAGCAATTTTGCGCACTTGTTTGGTGGGGTTAATAACCAGCTCGGTCTCTGCACAGGCGCGAGGGTTGACTAGACAGCTAGTCAGCTTGCCGCTGAATATGTGGTCGAGACAGGCCTGGTTGCAGCCGATGCAGGTATTGATCTCGTCGCTGCGGTTCTGCTCAGCTTTGACAACAAATTCTGGGTCTGCCAAGAATGGGCGAGCCATTGATACCATGTCCGCATCACCGCGAGCGAGGACCTCTTCGGCGACTTCGGGCGTGTTGATGCGATTTGAGGTGATGACGGGCACATTGAGCTGCTTGCGGAAGTGCGCAGTCACCCAACTAAATGCGGCGCGTGGTACTTTGGTCGCGATAGTTGGGATACGCGCCTCGTGCCAGCCGATGCCGGTGTTGATGATGGTAACGCCGGCTTTTTCAAGCTCGAGCCCGAGCTGCACGACTTCATCCGCACTGCTACCCCCTTCAACCAGATCGAGCATAGAGAGCCTGAAGATGATGATGAACTCATCGCCGACCGCTTCGCGCACTGCTTTGACAACGGCAATCGGCAGGCGGATACGGTTTTCGTAGGCGCCGCCCCAGTCATCATCGCGTTGGTTGGTGCGCAGGGCAATAAATTGATTGAGGAAATACCCCTCGGAGCCCATGATCTCAACGCCGTCGTAACCGGCGCGCTGGGCTTGCACTGCGGTGAAGACAAAATCATCAATTTGCTTCTGTATCCCGGCTTCATCGAGTGGATTTGGCTTGAAGGGATTGATTGGCGCTTGTATTGGCGACGGGGCGACTAGCTTAGGGGAACCACCGTAGCGGCCTGTGTGGAGAATTTGCAGGCAAATTTTGCCACCTTCAGCATGGACAGCGTCGGTAACCACACGCTGTTTGGCAATATCGTCCTCAGTGACCATGCGTTTGGTCGTTTCATGGGTATTGCCCTCTTCATTGGGGCCAAATCCACCGCTGACAATCAAGCCAACTCCGCCGCGTGCGCGCTCACCATAATAAGCGGCCATACGCAGATGCCCATCGGGCACTTCTTCCAGTCCGGTGTGCATCGAGCCCATCAACACGCGATTTTTGAGTTGGGTGAAGCCTAAGTCCAGTGGTTGAAATAAATGTGGGTAGAACGGATTGGGTGCGGCAGCATTCATGGTTAACTCCTCGGGTGGTGCATTTATTAGTTTTTTTGCATTGTAAGTGATTGTAGGCTGACGCCAAGTCTCGGTCGATGCGGGTTTTAGACTGTAGAGTCGCAACCAATATAAACAGATACATTGCACATCACTGACAGATATGGTCAATTTCGTTTTATATTCACTCTGAATAGAAACTTTGGTTGCCGGCGCTAGGGTGGTGTGGCAAAATTCACCGCCTTTTTCGGGGTGGTCTCGTTACCAGCGCGCTGTTTGCAACGTTTAATAGTGCTGAGCCACCGGTTCAAATGCTTCGCAGCTCTGGCTGTCCAGCTTTTGAATGAAAAATATTGCCAACTATTTGGCTCCTGATTTGCGAATGTGGCGGAACTGGTAGACGCGCTAGATTTAGGTTCTAGTGGGGTAACCCGTGAGAGTTCGAGTCTCTCCATTCGCACCAATACATAAAAAGTTGATAGTGATCACGAGGAATGTCCATGCAGGTTTCCGTCACCTCACGCTCTAATCTTGAGCGCGAATTAAAAGTAGGTATCCCCGCCGAGCGTGTGGAGCAAGAGATAACCGAACGTCTAGAGAAAGCCTCGAAAACCGTTCGTATCAAAGGTTTCCGCAAAGGTAAGGTGCCGCTCAAAGTGGTCCGTCAGCAATACGGCAAAGGCGTCCGCCAAGAAGTGGTCGGTGAGTTGGTTAATAAAACCTTCTACGAGGCCGTTGCCAAAGAGAACCTCCAGCCGGTTGGTGCTCCCACTATTGAGAACATCGAAGATAACGAAGGTAGCGATCTCGAATACACCGCCGCTTTTGAAGTTTATCCAGAAGTCGAGCTGGCAGACCTGAGCAAGGTGGCAATCGAGCGACCAGTTTCAGAAGTGGTTGATGCCGACGTTGAGAAAATGATTGAAGTTCTGCGTGAGCAGCAGGCTAAATTCGAAACAGTCGAGCGCGCAGCAGCTGATGGCGATCAAGTCACTATCGACTATGTCGGCCGCCGCGATGGCGAAGAGTTTGCCGGTGGCAGTGCCAGCGATCAAAACTTAGTGCTCGGTTCTGGCAGCATGATCCCCGGTTTTGAAGATGGCTTGGTGGGTGCTTCTGCTGGCGATGAGAAATTGCTTTCTCTCTCTTTCCCCGACGATTACCACGCCGAAGAGCTTAAAGGGGCGGCGGTTGAGTTTACCGTTACTGTTAAAGCAGTCGCCGAGCGCAACCTGCCAGAACTCAATGACGAGTTCTTCAAGCTCTACGGTGTCAGCGAAGGCGGCCACGAGAAGTTCTTGGAAGAGGTGCGCAACAACATGGAGCGCGAGTTGCGCAATGCGGTTCGCAATAAAGTAAAGACTCGCGTCATGAACCAGCTGTTCGATATGAACAGTGTCGAGTTGCCCTCTGCGCTGGTTAAAGCCGAAGTTAACCAGCTCAAACAGCAAATGCTGCAGCAGTTTGGTGGCGGCCAGCAGTTTGATCTAAATATGCTTCCCGACGAGATGTTCACACCACAAGCTGAGCGACGTGCCTCACTGGGTGTTATTGTCAGCCAGATCGTCAAGCAAGAGTCGCTTAAAGCCGATGCCGATGCCGTTCGCGCACGCATCGACGAGATTGCCTCTACTTATGAGTCACCCAACGAGGTTGTAGATTACTACTACAGCCAGCAGCAGCTGCTTGGCTCAATCGAAGCGGCTGTGCTGGAAGATCAAGTCACCGAGTTGGTGCTTGGCAAAGGCAGCGTGACTGATGTCACTGAGAGCTACGAGGATGCGGTTAAGCCAGATCCCGAGCCTCAAGCTGACAGCGAATAAAGCTTCGACAACGGCGGCAGTAGCCGCCGTTGTTGTCTCTGGTAGACTTAAATCGATTCAACAAACAGAGGACTGTGGAAAATGATGGATGTAAACAGTGTTGGCTTAGTGCCCATGGTTATCGAGCAGACTTCACGCGGTGAACGCTCATTCGACATCTACTCGCGATTGCTCAAAGAGCGTGTCATTTTTATGGTCGGTCAAGTTGAAGATTACATGGCCAACCTTATCGTCGCGCAGATGCTGTTCTTGGAGTCCGAAAATCCCGATAAAGATATTCACCTCTACATCAACTCGCCGGGTGGCTCTGTGACTGCCGGGTTGTCAATCTACGATACCATGCAGTTTATCAAGCCCGATGTCAGCACCATGTGTATTGGCCAAGCTGCCAGTATGGGTGCATTTCTGCTCGGCGCCGGCGCCCCGGGTAAGCGCTATGCGCTACCCAACGCGCGCACCATGATTCACCAGCCCAGCGGCGGTGCTCAAGGCCAGGCCTCAGATATCCATATTCAAGCGCAAGAGATTTTGAAAATCCGCGAGCGCCTCAATCGCCTCATGGCCCAGCATACCGGTCAGGAGCTCTCTAAAATCGAGCTAGATACTGAGCGCGATACCTTTATGAGTGCAGATGAGTCGAAAGCCTATGGTCTCATCGATGAGGTTCTAGACAAGCGCGCCTAGCTTGTTTAGGCTCTTCGGTTTAGAGCCTGTCATGCCGCGCAAAATGCCCGGCTGCTGAGTTGCCCGAATACGGAGAAAAATATGTCCAAAGATGAGTCAACAGAAGAGAACGGCAAACTGCTGTTCTGCTCATTTTGCGGTAAAAACCAGAACGAAGTGCGCCGTCTTATTGCCGGCCCATCGGTCTATATTTGTGATGAATGTGTCGACCTGTGTAACGACATCATTACCGAAGAAGCGGATGTTGCCACTGAGAGCCAGGCCGAGCGCAAACTGCCTGCGCCAACAGAGTTGCGCGGTCAGCTCGATGAGTATGTCATTGGCCAAGAGCGCGCTAAAAAAATCCTCTCTGTAGCCGTTTACAACCACTACAAGCGCTTGCAGGTTCAAGAGCAAGGTAAAGCGGGTGAAGTAGAACTGGGTAAATCCAACATTCTTCTTATCGGCCCGACTGGCAGTGGCAAAACCCTGTTGGCCGAAACCTTAGCGCGTATGCTCGATGTCCCCTTTACGATGGCTGATGCAACAACTCTGACCGAAGCGGGTTATGTCGGCGAAGATGTTGAAAACATTATCCAAAAGTTGCTGCAAAAGTGCGATTACGATGTCGACAAAGCCCAGCGCGGGATTGTTTACATTGATGAGATTGACAAAATCTCACGCAAGTCTGACAACCCCTCGATAACTCGCGATGTCTCTGGTGAGGGTGTCCAGCAAGCTCTGCTCAAGCTGATCGAGGGCACCGTGGCTTCGGTACCGCCTCAAGGCGGTCGCAAGCATCCCCAGCAAGAGTTCTTGCAAGTGGATACCTCGAATATTCTGTTCATCTGTGGCGGGGCTTTTGCCGGCTTGGAGAAGGTGATTAGAGACCGCTCAGAAAAAGGCGGCATCGGCTTTGGTGCCGAGGTAAAAAGTAAAGAGAGTCAGAAGAGCGTAGGTGAAACTCTGCTCGATGTCGAACCTGAAGATCTGATCGGTTATGGCTTGATCCCTGAGTTTATCGGCCGTTTGCCCGTGGTAGCAACGCTGCTCGAGCTGGACCGCGATGCTCTGGTCAGTATTCTCACTGAACCCAAAAATGCACTGGTTAAACAGTACCAATCACTCTTTGAAATGGAAGGTGTGGAACTCGACTTGCGCGCCGATGCTCTAGAGGCGGTTGCAGAAAAAGCGATAGAGCGCAAGACCGGTGCGCGTGGGTTGCGTTCAATTGTCGAGACAGTGTTGCTCGACACCATGTACGAAATCCCTTCAGCCGATGATGTCGTCAAGGTTGTGGTTGATGCCGCGGTGATCAAGGGTGAGAGCGATCCGCTGCTGGTCTATCAGCAAGCGGAAAAAAAAGCGGCTAGCGAAGAGTAGTTACAGCTCTAGCATAGCGTGGCGGCCAATGGCCGCCTTTTTTTTGCTCGTTAATTTGCCAATCCAGTGCAGATAGCAGTAAATTGAGGTCAACATGGTTGTAATCTCTTCTCACGGCCCAATATTAATTGAATGACAATCAGTGAGGTCGCTATGGCTACGCAAAAGCAACAACCGCAAACCCAATTTCCTCTGTTACCGCTGCGCGATGTAGTGGTTTTCCCGAAAATGGTCGTGCCGCTCTTTGTCGGCCGCGAGATGTCGGTGCGCGCTTTAGAGCACGCCATGGAGGGCGACAAGCAGGTAGTTCTGGTCGCCCAGCGCAACCCCTCTGACGACAACCCCGATATCGAGGCGGTCTATGAAGTGGGCACTCTGGCCAATGTGCTGCAGATGCTTAAATTGCCAGACGGCACTCTCAAGGTGTTGGTTGAAGGACAAGCCCGCGTCGGTCTATTAGAGCCTTGCCAGGGCGAGAGCTTTCTAGAGACGCAGATAGAACAGCTCGATGGCGAACAGCTCACTAATCGCGAAAGTGAAGCGTTGTCACGTACAGTCGTCAACCTGTTTGAGCAGTACGTCAATCTCAACAAAAAAATACCGGCGGAAGTCATTGCAACCGTGTCGGGTATCGAAGAGATTGAACGCTTGGCTGATACGGTGGCGACTCATCTTACGCTGAGCCTAGAGCAAAAGCAGGAACTCTTGGAGTTGGCCGACTGCGCTGAGCGCCTAGAGTTACTGATGAGTATTATGGAAGGTGAAGTCGACCTGGCTCAGATTGAGAAGAAGATTCGTGGCCGAGTTAAAAAGCAGATGGAGAAAAGCCAGCGCGAGTACTATCTCAACGAGCAGATGAAGGCGATTCAGAAAGAGCTCGGCGACGACGACGGTGCCGGCGAACTTGATCAGTTAGAGCAAAAAATCGATGCCGCGGGTATGCCGGCTGCGGCACTGGAAAAAGCCAAAAGCGAGCTCGGTAAGCTGAAAATGACCTCGCCGATGTCGGCGGAGGCTTCAGTGTTGCGCAACTATATCGACTGGATGGTTGGTGTGCCCTGGAAAAAGCGCAGTCGCGTCAAGCACGACCTACTGGCTGCGGCCAAAGTGCTCGATAGCGACCATTTTGGGCTGGATGAAGTCAAAGAGCGTATTCTGGAGTATCTGGCGGTTCAGCAGCGGGTGAAAAAACTCAAAGGTCCAGTGCTCTGCTTGGTCGGGCCTCCGGGCGTGGGTAAAACCTCGCTGGGTGAGTCGATCGCTAAAGCCACAGGACGAAAATTCGCCCGTATGAGCTTGGGCGGTGTGCGCGATGAAGCCGAGATGCGCGGTCATCGGCGCACTTATATTGGTTCTTTGCCGGGCAAACCGATTCAGAAGCTGGCCAAGATCGGGGTTAAGAACCCGCTGTTCTTACTCGACGAGATCGACAAGATGGGTATGGACCACCGCGGCGACCCTGCCTCAGCGCTATTAGAAGTGCTTGATCCCGAGCAAAATCATACCTTTGGCGACCACTATCTAGAGGTTGATTATGATCTTTCGGATGTGATGTTTATCTGCACGGCCAACTCAATGAATATCCCTGGGCCACTTCTCGATCGCATGGAGGTGATTCGCATACCCGGCTACACCGAAGACGAGAAAATCGCCATCGCTGAGCGCTACTTGCTGCCCAAACAGATTAAAGCCAACGGTCTCAAGGCCTCAGAAATTAAGGTAAGCAGTACAGCGCTACGCGACGTGGTGCGTTACTACACCCGCGAGGCGGGCGTGCGGGGTCTGGAGCGACAGCTGGCCAAAATCTGCCGCAAAGTGGTTACTGAGCACGTTAAAAACCACACAATTGGTGTTGAAAAGGTGGGTGTTAAACAGCTAGAGAAACTCCTTGGTGTGCGCAAATTTGACTACGGCCGCGCCGAGCAGGACAACCAGGTAGGCCAGGTCACAGGTTTAGCTTGGACCTCGGTGGGCGGCGAGCTGCTGACTATCGAGACTTCGGCTACCTATGGTAAAGGTGCAGTGATCAAGACGGGCTCGCTCGGCGATGTCATGCAGGAGTCTATTCAAGCGGCGTTGACCGTGGTGCGCAGCCGCTCACAAAAGTTAGGTATCGCCAAAGACTTCTATCAAAAACACGACCTGCATATCCACGTTCCAGAGGGCGCTACACCAAAAGACGGCCCCTCAGCTGGTATTGGTATGTGCACGGCACTGGTCTCTGCGTTGAGCGGCATACCGGTGCGTGCCGAGGTGGCTATGACCGGAGAGATTACATTGCGCGGTCAAGTGTTGAAAATTGGGGGCCTCAAAGAGAAGCTACTGGCGGCGCATCGCGGGGGCATTAAGTTGGTTGTTATCCCCTATGACAACGCGGCTGACCTCAAAGAGATACCGGACAACATCAAAGCTGATCTAGATATTCGCCCGGTTAAATGGATCGATGAGGTGCTAGAAATTGCACTGGAGAGCACCCCCAAGGCGCTTACCGAAGAGGAGTTTAACCGGGTCGCCAGTGATGCAGCTACCAAAAGCCCGTCCGAACAAGTAGCACATTGAGTGGTGTTTGCCATTAAATCGGTCAATTAGCCGAAGAAACTAGTATTTTCGGCCTATTCGGGTTGATTCGTGCGGGGGCAGTTGGTATAAAGTTGCTCGCTACGGCCCATTGTTAAGGGTGGCTAGCGAAAAGGAATCCGTTAGGCAGACCTTGACCACTAAAACTAAAAAGGAAATAAACATGAACAAATCAGAACTTATCGACGCAATCGCCACTGGCGCAGACATCTCTAAAGCCTCTGCTGGCCGCGCTCTAGAATCAGCACTGGAAGCCGTAACTGGCGCTCTGCAAAAAGGTGATTCAGTCTCTCTGGTTGGCTTCGGCACTTTCGCCGTTAAGCACCGTGCTGCCCGCACTGGTCGCAACCCTAAGACTGGCGCTGAGATCCAAATTGCAGCAGCCACTGTACCTAGCTTCAAAGCAGGTAAAGCGCTTAAAGATTCAGTCAACAAGTAATTGTCTGACTGCGACCAGCCGCACGATTGCGGCTGGCAACAAAAAGGCGCATCAATGGGTGCGCCTTTTTGTTGCCAGTCGGTTTATTATAATCACATGCCTATTTAGTCCTTCACTGAGAGAAAGAGCCCACCATGCTGCAGAGTTTTCGCGACAATATTAAAGGTTTTACCGCCATTTTTTTGATTGGCTTGCTGACTATTCCGTTTGCCTTTGTAGGCGTCGACTCGCTGTTTATGAGTGGTTCAGCCGCTGAGACTGCGCTGGTAGTCAACGGTGAGAGTATCTCTGAATTAAAAGTACAAAGAGCGATCGCTGGCGAGCGCAATGCTATCTTGCAGGCCAACCCTGGCTTAGATGTTGAATTGCTGGAGGATCAGTTATTGCGACCGCGCGCAGAGCAGCAGCTGATTGCCGCTGCGCTGTTGGGCCAAGCTGCGCGCGAAAGCGGTATGGCAGTCACGCCCAAGGCTATTGCTCAGCAGTTGAGTCAAATAGAGGCGTTTCAAAGCAATGGTCAGTTCGACTCGGATCGCTATCGCTATGTGATTCAAAATCAGGGTTACACCAGCAAAGAATTTAAGAACACCTTGGCAGAAGATCTGCTCAATCAGCAGCTGACCAGCGGATTTCTGAACAGCGCCTTTGTGACTGGCCAAGAGATTGAAGAGTTGGCTGAGATTATTGAGCAGCAGCGCGATTACTACTACCTCACACTCTCCGCTCAACAGAGTGCAGCGGCTGTTGAGGTTGAATCTACCGAGGTGGAGGCCTATTACACTGAGAATGCAGCACAATTTACCCAGCCCGAGCAGGTGTCGATTGAATACATCGAACTCTCTCTGGCCGCGACTAGCGCAGCGGTTGAACTCGATGCTGAGCAAGTTGCCCAGCGTCTAGCACAGCTTAATGAAGAGCAGGGCAGTGCTAGTGAGCAGCGCAATGCTGCGCATATTTTACTTGAAGATCCCAGTGTTGAATTGCTGGCTGAGTTGAGTGATCGCTTGGCCGGCGGTGAAGACTTCGCGGAGTTGGCTGCTGATTATTCGGTCGATTTTGTCTCTGCTAACAGCGGTGGTGAACTCGGCTTTACCGATGGTACCGCTTTTCCTGAGGCTTTTGAGCAAGCCCTGACGGAACTGGCTGTGGGTGAAGTTTCGGCGCCGGTAAAAACTGACGCCGGCACACACTTTATTAAGTTACTCGGCGTCGACTCAGTAGAAGTCGATAGCGAGCAACAGCGTCGCGAAGTAGAGCGCACAATGCGTTTAGAATTGGCCCAAAGTCAACTTGCCAGCGATTTAGCCGCTCTTAAAGAGCTCAGTTTCAATGCCGAAACTCTGGCGGATGTCGCTGACCAGCTCGGTCTGTCTGTGCAAACCAGTGCCGCTTTCTCGCGCAGTGGAGGGCCCGGTATTGCCGCAGAGCCGGCAGTGATCACTGCGGCCTTTAGCGACGATGTTAAAGTTGATGGGTTTGCCAGCGAGGTGATCGAGCTGGACGACGATCGCTACACCGTCATAAAAATTGTCGACATGCTCCCCGCAGCTACTCTGCCGCTGGCCGATGTGGTGGGCGAGATCGAACAGCAGTTGCGCCAAGAGTTAGTTTCTCAACAGTTGCAGCAGCGCGCAATGGCCTACATAGCTGAGTTAGAGCAGGACGCCAACATTGAGCAGCTGGCCAAACGCGACCAGCTGAGCTGGCAGGTGGTTAAAGCCGCTACTATGGCCGAGCCACAAGTCCAGCGCGAAGTCCTAGAGCGTGTCTTTGCGCTCCCCAATCCGCAAAATGAGGGCAGCTTCGCCATACAGTCTTTGAGCTCGGGAGATGTTGCTGTGATTTCATTGCGCAATGTCGAACTGGGTGATGCCAAGCGCTTGAGCGCGGAGCGGCGTGCGGCCATTCGCAGTGGCTTGCTGCAGAGCGAGCTTCTCGCCGAACTGGGCGGTTATCAGGGTAGCTTGATGGAGAGCGCCGAGCTCAAGCGCTAAATTTCGATCGGGTTGACGTAGATAGTTAGACGTTGACCCGGTTGCAAGTAGCTGCTCTTGTTTAACTTGTTCCAGCTGACTATCTGTGCGGTTTTGACTGCAAAACGGGCGGCGATACGCGACAGTGAATCGCCGTTTTTGACTTCATAGATTACTCGTCGCAAGCGCACTTTATCGCTTTTAACCTGCTCTCGCCCTATGGTGGAGGGCACTAGTAGCGTATCGCCAGGGCGCAGCAGCGAGCCTTTCAGTTGGTTGAGTTTGCGCAGTTGCGCGATATCGGTCGAGTATAGTTTGGCGATATCCCAGAGCGAATCGCCGCGTTGAATAATGTGTTTGCGATGACCCCTGGGCAGTTCGCGAATATTGCTATACAGCTCGCCGCGAGGCGGAATGATTAGAGTTTGTCCGACTTTGAGCCGACTAGATTGAAGCTGATTGGCGCTGCGTATCGCCTTCTGGGTTGAGTTGTGGCGCTCGGCGAGCTGCGACAGTGTATCTCCCCAGCGCACAGTCACCTCGCGATAGGGCGCCCACTGAGTTGGATCAGTTTTAGCTAAAAACGCTTCCAGTGCGGGTGCATTTTCCTGGGGCACTAACAGGGTTGTCCTGCCCTCCGGCGTTACTGAGCGTCTAAACGCCGCATTGAGACGAGTGAACAGTTCTGGCTCTGTAGCGCTGACTTGCTGGGCGAGGCTTAGGTCGATCGGCGAAGAGAGCGTTATGGCGGTAAAGAATGCCCGATTGGGCAAATCAGGCAGCTCGACTTGATGGCGAGCGGGATCCATAACCAGCTCGGATAAAGCCAGCAGTTGCGGCACATAGTTGCGTGTCTCTCTGGGCAGTTTTAAGTCCCAAAATTGGCCGCTGCCACCTTTGGCAATATCGCGAGCTGCTGCCCTGCGCACATTACCCTCACCACTGTTATAAGCGGCTAGGGCGAGCAGCCATTGGCCATCAAACTGCCTGTTTAAGTATTTCAAAAATTTCACGGCCGCGGCGGTGGCTGCAACACTGTCGCGCCTGCCCTCGTAGTTGTCACTGCGCTCCAAACCAAACGCCTTTGCCGTACTGGGTATAAACTGCCATAAACCAACGGCGTGGCTGTTGGAGTAAGCCAAGGGGTCGTAGGTGCTTTCAACGACGGGTAAGAGTGCTAGCTCAAGCGGCAGCCCAGCCTCTTCCAGCTGCCCGACCACCTCAAATATGAAGGGCTCTGCGCGCTCAAATACAGCTTTAAGGTAGCGGGGATTTTTTTTGTACCATGCCATTTGTTTGGCTACGGCTTTGGCGAGTTGGCCATCGGCTTGTCTATCGCCTCCCGCTGGAATAATTTGCATCCCGGTGCGAATTCGCTGCCATATATCTTGAGGTGGTGATACCACTTGCTGTTCGGGTTCGATCTCTGTTTGAGATGTTAAATTTGGTAGCTCTGGCTGCTGATTGACCGCACAGCCGGTTGCGATGATGCCAGCAGCTAAGACCAGCATTAGCAGCATCCCGTTATTTACAGAGCGGTAATGGATAGAAACTTTAGGCACTGCGATACCAGAGAAAAATTGAATGATAGGTGAACATCTCTTAAAAATTGTCTTTCCACTGGCGCAGTGCTGCAAAACGTTGCGCGCCAGTCGCTAGCGGGGCGGAATCAAATCCGGCGTTTTGTAGCGGTTCGGCCAGTGTCTGCGCCATAGTCTCCAGCTGACAGCGCAAAAATGGATTGGTCGCCAGCTCTAAGCCTATTGTCGAGGGTAGAGTGGGAAGGTCGCTCTCGCGCAAGCTCACAGCCTGTTGTTGACGCTTTTCAAGGGCGATATTGTTGGGATCAGCTGCGCGGGCAAAGTGCAAATTAGCCAGCGTGTACTCGTGCGCGCAGTAGACAGCAGTCTCTTGTGGAAGTGCCGCCAACTGTTGCAGCGAGCTGTGCATCTGCTCAAAAGTACCCTCGAAAACCCGACCACAACCGCCAGCAAAAAGTGTATCGCCACAGAACAGCATAGAACTGCTTTGCGAGTAATAGGCAATGTGGTCCAGGGTATGGCCGGGAATGGCCAGCACGGTAAATCTATGCGGCCCAATGGCGACTTCTTGGCCTGCACTGAGAGTATGGCTGAACAGGGCTTGTGCAGGGCTGCCTTGCGGACCCCAAACAGCGATCGGTGAGTGCTTTTGGAGTAATTCGACACCGCCGACATGGTCGGGGTGGTGGTGAGTAATCCAGATCGCGGTGAGTTCAATTTGTCGCTGTCGCAGATACTCGAGGACTGCTCTGCCATCACCAGGATCTACTATAACTTTCTGCCTTGTTTCACTGCACTCAAGCAGCCAAATATAGTTATCGCTAAAAGCGGCGATAGGGGTGACATTCAGGTGGGGTGTAGCTGACATAACAACGGCCCTCGGTGAACCCTTTATAGCGTGGAGTGATAGCTCGACATGATAAACGGCAGAGGTCAAAATGACACCTCAAACCAAGCTATTTAGCCAATGTACCCTATGAAAGTAACGACACTACTCGATACAGAAATGGAGACCTTTAGTTCGCGTGCTGCAGCCTTAAACAGTTGGTGGCAGGGCCCCTGTGGTCGCTATTTGACCCTAGAGCAAGCGCGCATGCTCGAGCAACTGCCCGCTGCTGGCGGCTACCATGAATTGCAGCTAAGTAGTTTTGGCCACACTTTTACCAAGCCAGGGGAGAAGCTTGGTCACTCATTTGCCCTCCACCCTGTGCGGCTGACACATCCGCTCTCAGCCCACTCGGGTGCACTCGCCGACTTCTCCGAACTGCCGTTGCCCAGCGGGGTGATTGACCGTGTGCTACTGCATCATGCCCTCGATTATTCGCGACGGCCGCGCGAGGTTTTGGCGGAAAGCAGCCGTGTTTTGGCGGAGGGTGGCCAGCTCACACTGCTGGCGTTTAACTCACATAGCCCATGGGGTAGCTGTGCTCCTTGGCTGAGCAATTACAGTAGTTTAGAGCGTTTTGGTTTTGCCTGTGCAGGTCGTTTTCACCGTCTCAGTACAGCGCGTCTTCTCGATTGGTTGGCCTTGTTACAGTTACAGGTGGCCACTGTTAGCTACGGAGCTTACAATCCCCCTCTGCCATGGCGCTGGGCCCAGTCTAGTGACCGCTCTTGGCAGCGTTGGTTGGCTAAACACGGTGTGCCAGTTGCCAGCTGTGTGGTGATTCATGCCGTCAAGCGCAGTGCGGCGCGTTTGCACAGCGGCACTCCAACGTGGAGATCTAAGCAGATATTGCCGGTGGTTGGCAAAAAGAACAGACGTCCTGCTGCAACGACACAATCCTCCAGCGACAGCCGTTGTGAGTAGCAAAGAGAGAACCAATGGAATCAAGTTTAGAGAGTCATCCCGTTCAAGTTGAATTGTTCACCGACGGCGCCTGTCGCGGCAATCCCGGCCCGGGCGGTTGGGGGGTGCTAATGCGCTCGGGCAGCCACAGCAAAGAGTTGTGTGGGGGCGAAGCGGAGACTACTAATAACCGCATGGAAATGATGGCGGTGATACAGGGCCTGGCCGCCCTGCAGAGACCCTGTCGAGTGCGTGTGACCAGCGATTCCACCTATGTGCTCAAAGGGGTGCAGGAGTGGATGCCGAATTGGAAAAAACGCGGTTGGAAGACCTCTAGCAAGCAGCCAGTCAAAAATGTCGACCTCTGGCAGCAGCTCGACGAGCTGACCGGCCAGCATGAAATTGAGTGGCAGTGGGTCAAAGGCCACAGCGGCCATGCGGAAAACGAGTTGGCTGACCAATTGGCCAATCGCGGTATAGATGAACTTGTGAGTTAACTTATGCGCCAGATTGTATTAGATACAGAAACTACCGGTCTTGAAACGTCGCAAGATCACCGAATTATCGAAATTGGCTGTGTTGAGGTGATAAATCGCAAACTCACTGGTCGCCACTACCACCAGTACATCAACCCTCAGCGCGCTGTAGATGCCGGCGCCTATGAGGTACACGGTATTGGTGACGACTTTTTGGCGGACAAGCCACTGTTTAGTCAAATTGTTGATGAGTTTATGGACTTCGTGGAAGGGGCGGAGCTGGTTATTCACAATGCGCCGTTTGATGTCGGCTTTATCAACCATGAGCTGGGTAAACTCAAGCCCAAGTCGTCTCCTATAGAGAGCGGCTGCAAAATCACCGATACCCTGGTGATGGCGCGGCAGAAACACCCCGGCCAGCGCAACAGCCTGGACGCGCTGTGCAAACGCTATTTTGTCGACAACTCGCAGCGCGATCTCCACGGCGCTCTGCTCGATGCCGAAATTCTCGCCGATGTCTACCTGGCGATGACCGGCGGCCAAGTCTCACTGATGATGGGTGACAGCCAGAGCGAGCAGGGCAGTGAAGGTGGCAGCAGTACTATTCGCCGGTTGCCCAGTGACCGCCAGCGCCTGCCTGTGACTGCCTTGAGCCCACAAGAAATGGAGGCGCACAACGCCTATCTAGACGAGTTGGAAAAGGGCGGCGCAGGCTGTTTGTGGCGCAGTGGACAGTGAGCCTTCCGCTCCAATCGTTGAGTTAACTGCACAGAGCCATCCGCAGCTGTTAGCTGCGCTCGGCACTATGCCGGCGGAGAGCCTCTGGCAGCTTACGGCAGCTGTTCCACAGCGCCGAGAGCTGGGTAAATTCAGCTGCTGGCTGGCACCAGCACTGCAGAGCCGCGACCGTTTCAGGCTGCTGAGCAAGTTGCAGCGCAGCCAAAAAACACCCATGACCCAATCGCAGTGGCAGCAGTGGCGCAATCAAGCCGAGAAATCGCTGCGCACTACTCAGCTGCGCCAGCGCTCGCTGCCGCAGCTGAGTTATCCAGAGCTCCCCGTTAGCGAGCGCGCCGATGAGATTGCCGCGCTGTTGGCCAAACATCAGGTGATCATTGTCGCCGGTGCCACAGGCTCGGGTAAGACGACACAATTACCTAAAATCTGTCTGCAAGCAGGCCGCGGTATCAGCGGAGTGATCGGCCACACCCAGCCGCGCAGAATCGCTGCCCGCTCGGTCGCTGAGCGCATCGCCAGTGAGCTGCAAACGCCACTCGGTGAGCAGGTTGGGTATCAGGTGCGCTTCAATGATCAAAGCTCCGATGCGAGTCTGGTTAAATTAATGACCGACGGCATCTTGCTGGCCGAAATCGAGCGCGACCGTTTCTTGAGCCGCTACGACACGCTGATTATTGATGAGGCGCATGAGCGCAGTCTCAATATTGATTTTCTGCTCGGTTACCTTCGCCAGCTGTTGCCCAAGCGCCCCGATCTCAAGGTGATTATCACTTCGGCGACAATCGATATGGCCAAATTCTCCAGCCATTTTGACAATGCCCCCATCATTGAGGTGGCGGGGCGGACTTATCCTGTCGATATAGAGTACCGCGACCCAGTCGATGAAGAACTCGACCTAGATCAGCAGATAGTGGACGCGGTTGAAGAGCTCCACCTGCGCCCCGGCAGCGGCGATATATTGGTCTTTCTTGCCGGTGAGCGAGAGATTCGCGAAGCCAACAACGCCCTGCGCAGGCGCCAGCTGCGCGACCTTGAAATTGTTCCGCTCTATGCGCGCCTGACCAGTGCCGAACAGCAGAAAATCTTTGCCCCACACCGCGGTCGACGGGTGGTGCTCAGTACAAACGTTGCCGAAACCTCACTGACTGTGCCGGGAATACGCTATGTAGTGGACAGCGGCCGGGCGCGGGTATCGCGCTACAGCTACCGCAGCAAAGTCCAGCGTTTGCCGATAGAGCCGATCTCGCAAGCCAGTGCCAACCAGCGCGCCGGCCGCTGCGGGCGGGTCTCGGCCGGTGTCTGCGTGCGCCTCTACAGCGAAGAGGATTTCAACAACCGCCGTGAATTTACAGAGCCAGAGATACTGCGCACCAATTTAGCGGCAGTTATTTTGCGGATGTTGCAGCTCAATATGGGCGAAATTAGTCAGTTTCCGTTTGTCGACGCGCCGGATAATAGGCTGATTCGAGACGGCTATCAGCTGCTCGAGGAGCTCTCTGCGGTCACTGACAAGGGCCAACTCACCGCTTTGGGTAAGCAGCTGGCGAAACTTCCTGTCGATCCGCGCTTTGCGGCAATGCTGCTGCAGGGCGCCAAATACGGGGCGCTCGCAGAAGTGATGGTGGTAGTATCAGCGCTGAGTATTCAAGACCCGCGCGATCGCCCCGCAGACAAGCGCGCCGCTGCCGACCAAGCGCATGCGCGCTGGCGCGACCCGGAGTCTGATTTTTCGGGACTGGTATTGCTGTGGAACCACTTCGAAGAGCAGCGCCAGGAGTTGTCGCGCAATCAATTTGCCAAATACTGTAAAAAGAACTTTGTCAGTTACCTGCGGGTGCGCGAGTGGCGCGATTTGCACCATCAGATCCACCAAGCCTGCCGCCAACTCAAGCTCACTGAGAATCGCGAGCCGGCTAGCTACGACGCTCTGCACCGCTCCATCTTGGCCGGCCTATTGGGCCAAGTTGCGCGGCGCGCTGAAGGGCGCGAGTACGAAGCGACGCGCAACCGCAAATTTGTGTTATTCCCAGGCTCGGGTGTTCAGAAGAAGCCGCCGCCCTGGATAATGGCGGCCGAGCTGCTAGAGACTAGCCGTCAATTTGCAGTGGGAGTCGCCAAAATTGAGCCGCAGTGGATTTCGGCGCAAGCTAGCCATCTGATTAAGCGCAGCTACAGCGAGCCCTTTTACCACCGCAAAAGCGGGCAGGTGATGGCCTCCGAGAGACAGGTGCTGTTCGGTCTGACAGTCGCCGAGGGCAACCGTGTCAGCTACGGAAAAATCGACCCTGAGACCTCGCGCAGCGTGTTTATTCGCCAAGCGCTGGTCGAGGGGGGCTATACCCCAAGCCACAACCGCAAAGCACCGTTTTATAAACACAATCAAGCACTCATTAGCGAACTAGAGGAGCTCGAAGCGCGCACTCGGCGTCGCGATATTCTCTGCGACGATGAGGTTATCTACGGTTTTTACGATCAGCGCCTTCCGGTTGATACTGTCAACCGCGCCGGCTTCGATAGCTGGCGCAAGCAGGCCGAACAGCAAACTCCCGATTTGCTCTTTCTCGACCGCGAGCAACTGTTGCGGCGCACTTTGGACGCCGATGAGCTGGCGCAGTTTCCCGAGACACTCTCCGAGCAGGGTATAGATTATCCGCTCAGCTATCACTTCGAGCCGGGTGCTGACAACGACGGCGTCACTGTACGTGTCGCGATTGAACAGCTTCACCAGGCGCCGCGTTTTAGGTTCGAGTGGCTGGTGCCCGGTATGCTCAAAGAGAAGTGCTTGCTGCTTCTCAAGGCACTGCCCAAACAGCAGCGCAAGGCGCTGGTACCGCTGCCGTTGTATGCGGACAAACTGTTAGCGCGGATAACTCCGAGTGACAGACCGCTGTGTGAGGCGCTCGCCGAGCAGCTCAAAGCATTGAGTGGACTCAATGTGGATTGGCAACAGTGGCAGAACGACTGTGTTGTCGACGACTGGTATCTAATGAATATCGAGCTCTGCGACAGCCGCGGTCAACTTTTGGCTAGCCGCCGCGACTTGGTCTCGCTACAACGCGAGTTCAGCCGCCAAGTTGGTGAGCAGATTGCCCGTGCCGATGGTGACCGCTGGCAGCGCCAAGACCTGCGCAGCTGGGATTTTGGTGGTCTGCCCGAACAGGTGGAGTTAACCGCGGGTAAACGGCGCGTCAATGCTTGGCCGGCTCTGGCTGAGCGCGATGGGCAAGTTGATTTGATTCTCTGTGACAATCCCCAGCAAGCGGCTACAGAGCAGCTGCGCGGCCAGCTTTTATTGGCGCAAATTAGCGCCTCTAAAGAAGTTAAATACCTCACCAAGCAGTTGTTGCGCGGCTGCGAACTGGCGCTGCGCGGGGCTGGCTTGCCCGATCGTGAAGTGCTCGCCGAGCGGTTAATTGCCGCGGCATTTTCGGCACAGTTGTTCCCCGGCAGTGGCGAACAGCGCTGCGTGCGCAGTGAGGAGGAATTTAACCGTCGCCTGCAAAACCTCAACCAGGTAGTCGCTACCGCTCAAGGTATGGCCAGTACTATTGAGAACTGCCTGCCAGCGCTGCATGAGGCGCGCCAGCTCTACAGCCACTGGCCAGCCGCTGACAATCCGGCTCGCGAGGATATTTTAATGCAGTTGGACTGGTTGTTTGGCAAGCCGTTAATGCGCGTCACCGATGCCGCTTTGCGCCACTACCCGCGCTACGCCCGCGCTATAGCGGCGCGCTGTGAAAAACGCCCTCTGCAACGGTTGCGCGATGATGAAGCGATGCAAGAAGTTGCCAGTTACCAGCTGCCCATTGCGCGAATTCCGCAACAACATAAGTGGTTGCCGATTGCATTGCGCGAAGAACTCGACGAGCTACTGCAGCTGTTACAAGAGTATCGGGTGTCACTGTTTGCGCAGCAACTCAAAACCGCTCAGCCGGTCTCTGCGGTACGCCTAAACAAACGTTGGGCAGCTATCAGCGACAAATTGCGGCGGCTGTAGTCTAATGAGGTGGCAAACAGTTCGGTTTGTTCTATACAGCGATTTGCGTTGGACAGTAAAATAACTGCAACGGATTGAGGATAGAGATATGCAACAGAGACTTTTAGAGAAGTGCATGGGTCTTACTCGCAACCTTTCAGCGGTTTTACTTCTCAGCTTTTCTGTTTCGCTGTCGGCACAAATGGCTGCAGCGGAAGATAATCTTAAGGATCTGGGCGATCCACTGCGCGAAATAAATGTAGTGGCCTTTCGATTTAACGAGGCTCTCGACAAAGCGATCGCCAAACCCATTGCTCAAACCTATAAAGGTGTTGTTCCCAAGCGTATGCGGTGGGGTGTGGAGAATTTTTTCAGCAATATTGGTGAGTTACAGAACGTACTCAATGGGCTGATGCAAGGTAAGTTTTATCAAGTGGCCAACGACAGCGGCCGTTTCTTAATTAACAGCTCGGTGGGTATGGTGGGGCTCTTTGATGTCGCCACACGCATGGGCTTAAGAGAGAGCGACGGTGAGGATTTTGGCCAAACACTGGCCACTTGGGGGGTGCCGCAAGGGCCCTATTTGGTTTTGCCGCTGATGGGGCCTTCGACACTGCGCGAACTGCCGGCGCGGCTAGTGGACAGGTGGGTAGGGTTGAGTGAGCACGTCGACGATGTCGCTGCGCGCAACGCTCTGCTCGGGCTAGATCTGGTCGATATGCGCGCGCGCCTACTAGACGCAGAAGCGTCGCTGAGTGGCGACCGCTACACGCTGATGAAAGAGATCTATCTGCAGCGGCGCGAGTTTTTGATCAACGATGGTGTCGTAGAAGACGACTTTGGTGATTTTGGTGAGTATGACGACTATTAGAGTGCAGAGCAGTGGTTGAGCAATCCGCTGGCACTGCTAATGCCAATCTAGCCGAGAACCTGCAGGCCTTCACTGCAGGCGCTTGGGTCGAGGCTTATCCGCAGCTGTCGATGTGGTTTGCGCAGGGGCTGGTGCACCCCATTCACGGTGGTAAGCTGTTTGATAACCCAGCAAAACAAGGGCAGCTTCAGTGCTGGTTAGTGGGTGCGGAACTTCTCGATCTAACCGATGAGCTCGCGCGGCAAACTATTGCTGAATTAGCCCAAACACTCTTGTTGGTGGTTGTTTTAGACCCTCGTGAAATCGAGCGCAGCAGCGACTATTTTCGTTTGGGTGCGGTCGATGTGGTCGGTGCTGATGCCACTCAAAAAGAGATTTTGGCGGCAGCGGCGCGGATTCAGCGCGCCTTTGAAGAGCGCGCCAAAACCTTGGCCTACAGTGCTCAGCTAGAGAGCACAAATCGCCAACTGCAAGAGAGTTTGCAGCTGCTTCGCCAAGATCAGCTAGCCGGCTTGGAAGTGCAAAAGAGCCTGATGCCCGATAGCCCACTGACCTTTGGTAATTATGAAATTTCCCATGCCGTCAGACCGTCGCTCTATCTCAGTGGCGATTTTGTCGGTTATAACTTCGCACTGGACCGCTATCTGCTGTTCTACTTTGCCGATGTTTCAGGGCATGGTGCCTCATCGGCGTTTGTGACTGTGCTGCTGCGCTTTATGATTGGCCGCGTCATCCGCCGCCATATTTATGAACATGACTACGAGGCTCTGGCCAAGGCGCCCGATGGATTGGTAGAGCATATCAATAGCCAGCTTCTGGCCACCGGCTTGGGTAAACACCTCACCCTGTTTGCCGGGTCATTGGACCTGCACACCGATAAACTGCGCTACGTGGTTGGTGCGCAACTGCCCCCGCCAGTGCTAAGCGCCGCCGGTAAAGCGACTTATCTGCCCGGAAAGGGGCGCCCAGCGGGTTTGTTTGAGGAGGCCAGCTGGCGGGTAGAGGAGTTAACAATGCCCAAGGAGAGCGCTCTATTGCTGCTCTCTGATGGAGTGTTGGACTTTATTGACGGCGACAACCTAGTCGCCAAAGAGCAGCAGTTGTTGACGCAACTGCAAGGGCAAGTGAGCTGCTTGGACGAGCTGCAAGATCGCCTTGGCGTCAGCTTCGTCGATGAGTTACAGGATGATGTCTCTATGCTGTTGCTAAAGCGCAATTCGAGGTAACGACGTGAGCCAAGGTAAAATTTTAGTCGCCGAGCAAAATGGCGATTATTTGCTCAAATTTTGCGGTGATCTGCGGGTCACCTTGTGCGGTTCTTTAAACCGCTATCTGGAAACTATCTTTGCCAGTGAAGAGGTCAATTCGGTTGTGGTCGACCTGCTGGAAACCGAGGGGCTAGATAGCACCACACTCGGCTTGATGGCGAAACTAGCGATGCACTGCCAGCGCCATTACCAAGTACAAGCACAGTTATTCTGTACCGACCCGGGCTTGTTGCGGCTGCTCGAATGCATGAGCTTGGACGAGCTCTATGCAGTCTATACGGATACTCCCCAGCGCAGTGAACCACTCGAGCCGCTCGCGGCGGTTGATGCCCAAGAGGACGAATTGCGCCAGCAAGTACTCGACGCCCATCGCACCTTGGTTGAGCTCAATCCAGATAAGCAGGACGAGTTCACCGACCTGATAGCCGCACTAGAGAGTGAGCAAGCGGCTACACATTAACCCAGTTCTAGCAGCCAGTTCTCCAATTTTTCTTGGTCGGCGACAAAGGCCCGTATCCCTTCGCCTAATTTGGCGTGGGCCATAGCATCGCTGTTGATTTGGTAGGCAAACGCGCTGCTGCTAGGTGGCGTGTAATGGATAGCGGCACCGCTCTGTTGTGGGTCGAGCTTGCGCGGCAACGCGGCGTATGTAGTGGCGAGCTCCTCGAGCAATGCCGGGCTGATGGTCAGCCGATCACAGCCCGCTAGCTGGGTAATCTCACCGATATTTCTAAAGCTTGCGCCCATCACGACAGTGGCATACTGACGCTGCTTAAAGTAGTTGTAGATCTGTGTTACCGACAAAACACCCGGGTCTTCTGCAGCCGCGAAATCGCGGCCACTTTGCGCTTTGTGCCAGTCGAGAATGCGCCCGACAAACGGTGAAATTAAAAAGGCGCCAGCATCGGCGGCCGCCGCGGCTTGGGTCAGATTGAACAGCAGTGTTAAATTACAGTTTATGCCTTCGCGCTCTAATTGCTCGGCAGCTCGCACTCCCTCCCAAGTCGTGGCCATTTTAATCAGCACTCGCTCGCGGCCAACGCCTAACTGTTCGTAGCGGCCGATCAACTGCTGAGCTTTCGCCACTGAAGCTGCAGTGTCGAAAGAGAGCCGCGCGTCGACCTCGGTGGAGATGCGCCCGGGGATCACCTGTAGTACGCGGTGACCGATGGCAACAGCCAGGGCATCCATGCACAGAGACATCTGCTCGGCACTGTTGCTTGCCGAGGCGGCGGCTTCAGCGCGTGCAGCGTCAACCAGCGGACGATAAGCGGGCAGTTGTGCCGCTTTGAGTACCAGCGAGGGGTTGGTGGTGGCATCTTCTGGCTGATACTGCTCAATAGCAGCAAAATCACCCGTATCGGCGACTACCGTGGTCATAGTTTTTAGTTGGTCTAGCAGAGAGGGGTTATCCATTTACAGATCTCCTGGGACAAATTCTAGAGCGCGCCACAACACCTCGATGGCAGCGTCTTCGCGGTAACAGTTTTCACTTAAATGCCGTCTAAATTGGCGAGCGCCGGGCAGCTCGCGATAGAGCCCGAGCATATGTCGAGTAATATGGTGGAGGCGAGTTCCGGCGGCCAATTCGGTTTCAATATAGCCGTTCATTGCCTCTATGACTTGTCGGCGGGTTGGCGGTGTCGTCGCGGTATTAAAGATATCTCTATCGGCATCGGCCAGTAGATAGGGGTTGGCGTAAGCTTCGCGGCCAATCATGGTGCCGTCAAGTTTTTCCAAAGCGCTACTGGCTGCAGCTAAGCTCTCGATGCCGCCGTTCAAGCTGAACCCCAACTGTGGGAAGTCGGTTTTGAGCTGCTCAACAACAGCGTAGTTGAGCGGCGGCACTTCGCGGTTTTGTTTGGGGCTCAACCCCTGTAGCCAAGCTTTGCGAGCATGGACAATAAAGTGTCGGCAGCCTGCGCTAGCCACGCTGTCGACAAAATGGTGCAACGCCTGGTAGGAGTCGCAGTCGTCGACGCCAATCCGATGTTTAACTGTCACCTCAAGCGCAGTGGCGGTGCGCATCGCGTCGACACACTCGGCCACCAGTTCGGGCTGCTTCATCAAGCAGGCACCAAAACTACCGTTTTGCACTCGATCGCTGGGGCAGCCGACATTGAGATTGACTTCGCTGTAGCCGTAATCGGCCGCCATCGCCGCGCACTCTGCCAGTGCCTGTGGGTCTGAGCCGCCCAATTGTAGCGCTACCGGACCGCTGCCGGCCGGGTTGCGCAGATGCGACTCGCGATCGCCGTGCAGCAGCGCGCCAGTTGTCACCATCTCGGTATAAAGCAGGGCGTGTTGTGACAGCTGGCGATGAAAAAAGCGACAGTGACGGTCGGTCCAATCGAGCATAGGCGCAACACTCAAGCGGCGACTAAAGGCCAATGAGTCTGAGTTCGGCGATGCGGGAGAGTGGGAGATCACGTAATGGGGTATCTTGTGTCGGCTAAATGAAGCGCAATTATAGCGACTTAAAGCCCAGTGCGTATAATGTGCACCAATTAACTGATCTATTTAATAGGCTTGCTATGACTGTCAGAACTCGTATTGCCCCTTCGCCAACCGGTGATCCACACGTAGGTACCGCCTATGTGGCGCTGTTCAACATGGTCTTTGCCAAGCAGCATGGTGGCGAGTTTTTGCTGCGTATAGAAGATACCGATCAGCAGCGCTCGACAGCAGAATCTGAACAGCAGATTCTCACGGCACTCAAGTGGCTTGGCCTGCAGTGGGATGAAGGCCCTGATGTCGGCGGTGCCAAAGGCCCCTATCGACAGAGTGAACGCAGTTCACTTTATACCGAGCGCGCACAGCAGCTTATCGATGACGGCCACGCCTTCCACTGTTTTTGCTCCAGCGAACGGCTCGATGAGCTGCGCGCCAAACAAATGGCAGAAAAAACCAGCAGTGGTTACGACGGCCACTGCCTGACTCTCAGCCAAGAACACGTTAACGCCAAACTGGCTGCCGGTGACAGCCATGTGGTGCGCATGAAAGTCCCCAGTGAAGGCGAGTGCCGTTTTGAGGATATGTTGCGCGGCGAGATCGCTATCGACTGGGCGCAGGTGGATATGCAGGTGCTGATGAAGGCCGATGGTCTACCTACCTACCATTTGGCCAATGTGGTCGACGATCACGAGATGGAGATCAGCCACGTTATTCGCGGCGAAGAGTGGATTAACTCGGCGCCCAAACATATTCTGCTCTATCAATATTTTGGCTGGCAGCAGCCGCAGTTCTGCCATCTGCCACTGCTGCGCAACCCCGACAAGAGCAAACTCTCCAAGCGCAAAAACCCCACCAGTATTCTCTACTATCAGCGTATGGGTTTCCTGCCTGAGGCGCTGCTCAACTACCTCGGCCGCATGGGCTGGTCGATGCCCGATGAGAGTGAGAAATTCTCGCTCGCCGAAATGATCGACGCGTTCGACATTAACCGTATTTCGCTCGGCGGACCCATTTTTGATGTTGAAAAACTCAGCTGGCTCAACGGGTTGTGGATTCGCGAAGAGCTCAGTGACGAGCAGCTGGCCGATCAACTGATTAACTGGGCGTTCAACCGCGAAACTCTGATGGCGTTCATACCCCACGCGCGCGCGCGTATGGAGCGTCTCTCTGATATTGCCCCGCTGGGTGCCTATCTGGTCTCTGGGCAGTTGCCGATTACTGCCGAGCAACTCACGCAGAGCGGTGTCGACGAAGAACAACTGATAGAGGTACTGCAGTTTTCATTGTGGCGGCTAGAAGCTCTGCGCACCTGGCAGCGCGACGCGATCTTCAATGAGCTGAAAACTCTGGCAGCTCAGTTAGATATCAAGCTCAAAGCATTTTTAGCGCCGCTGTTTATCGCTATTGCAGGCACTACCGCCTCGATTTCAGTGATGGATTCGATGCAGCTCCTCGGCCCCGATATGAGTCGCGCGCGGCTGCGCTACGCTATTGAGCTGCTTGGTGGCCTGGGCAATAAAAAACTCAAAAAATTACAGAAGCGTTTTGATGGGCTAGGCGCAGATAGTGGAAAAGAAGAGGGCGGTGAGGCTTGACACCCCGCCCCCTCGCGCCTAATATGCCGACTCCTTTTTTGGGGCTATAGCTCAGCTGGGAGAGCGCAACACTGGCAGTGTTGAGGTCAGCGGTTCGATCCCGCTTAGCTCCACCAAACAAACAACCCTCACGCGCAAGCGTGGGGGTTTTTTGTTTGTGCGCATTCAGTGAGCAGAGAACCGCTGCAAGCGGCTTCGATTGCCAACAGGACGTTGGCATGCCGCGCAGCACAAGGATGTGCGAGAGCGGCTAAGCTTACAAATTCTAGCGCAGCATTTGATTGGCGCTTAAATAGTGTCGTTGTCACGAATAGCTCTTGTCATCTAGCGCCAAAACCTGAATACTGTATATATATACAGTTAAGGTTTTGATGGTATGCGCGTAACAAAAATTGATGGCGAGCTGGCTCTGCAGCCGTTGGCTATTCCAGTCTATCTTTCACGTGTGGCGGCCGGTTTTCCAAGCCCTGCCGATGACTACATTGAGGAGACTATCGATCTCAATAAGCACATTATTAAGCGCCCCGCGGCGACCTATTTTGCCCGTGCCAATGGTGACTCTATGGTGGGAGTAGGGATTTTCAACGGCGATCTACTGGTGGTAGACCGCTCAAGAACGCCGGTCACAGGTTCAGTAGTCATCGCCGTGATGAACGGTGAGTTGGTCTGCAAAGTGCTCGACAAAGAGCGCCGCTCACTGCGGTCGGCCAACAGCCGCTATCCAGAGCTGGAAATATTAGAAGATATCGACTGCAATATTGAAGGGGTGGTGACCCACTCGCTGAGGTATCTAGATGTACGCGCTGGTTGACTGCAACAGCTTTTTCGCCAGTTGTGAGCAGATATTTCGCCCCGAGCTGCGCCACCAACCGGTGGTTGTATTGAGCAATAACGACGGTTGTATTGTCGCGCGCAGCAAAGAGGCCAAAGCGTTAGATATTCCTGATCTACAGCCATACTTTAAGGTGAAGTCGCTACTGGAGCGGCACAAAGTCAAGGTATTCAGCAGTAACTATGAGCTCTATGGGGATATTTCACGCAGGGTTGTGACGGTGCTGCGCGAATATGCACCAGCGCTTGAGGTCTACTCAATTGATGAGAGCTTTTTGCTGTTAGATGGCTGCCAGTTTAATTGGCCTGAGTACGGTCGCGAAATCAAAGAGACCCTCTGGCGCGATGTGCGCATGCCAGTCTGTGTCGGTTTTGCAGAGACTAAAACGCTGGCTAAATTGGCCAACCATATCGCCAAAAAATCCCAAAAACTCCAAGGTGTCTGTGTTTTAGATAAGCTCGAACGGTGGCGGACGGTATTTGAAAAGTTACCGGTGAATAAAGTCTGGGGGGTTGGTTCGCGTTTGTCGCGCCGCCTCGCAGAGCTGGGAATACACTCTGTCTATGACCTACAGAGCGCCGATGCCAAACGTATCCGCCGTCACTTTGGCGTCAACTTGGAGCGCACAGTAGCGGAGCTGAATGGGGTGCGCTGCATGAACTTAGACAGCCAGCCGCAAAACAAAAAACAGATTTACGCTACTCGCTCGTTCGGCCAGCGTGTAGAGAGTCAGCAAGGGCTAGAGCAGGCAGTCAGTCTCTATGCCAGCCGTGCAGCAGTTAAGCTGCGCAAGCAGCAGAGCTTGGTCAAAACGCTGTTAGTCTTTATTCAAAGTTCGCGGTTTGATGCCGATAGCTACTACAACAGCGCGACCTGTCAGTTGCCGTTTGCCAGCAACGATAGCGGGCAAATTATATCGGCAGCCAAGCGCTTGGTAGCACAGCTGTACAAGCCTGGCTTTGCTTACGCCAAAGCGGGGGTGGGGCTTATTGAATTGGTCGATGAAGCTGCTGGACAATTGAATTTTTTTGACAGTTACCAGAGTGAAAAATCGGCTAAATTGATGGCGCTGGTAGACAAGCTCAACAGCAACGGGCCTCAGCTATTTTTTGCCAGCAGCGGTGTCAATCCCAGCTGGCAGATGCAGCGCCGTCTCAAGTCGCCGGCCTATACCACCCGCCTGAGTGATCTGCCTGTGGTTGGTTGAGTGCAAGTATTAAGTATTCAGATAAATACTGCCCACAAGTCACAATAACCCTACAATGGTAGCCCAAAAATGTCGCAATAGTGCGCAGGGAAAAGCCATTGAGTTACGCTGTTATCGATTTTGAAACTACCGGGATGTCGCCCGCATTAGGTGCGCGGATCACTGAAGTCGGGCTCTGTATTGTCGACAATGGCGCTATTGTCGATAGCTACCAGAGTTTGGTTAACCCGCAGCAGGCTATTCCTTACGATATACAGCGGTTAACGGGTATTAGCGATGCTATGGTGCGCGCAGCGCCCAGTGCGTCTAAGGTGATGCGCGAGGTGGTAGCGCGCGTAGCGGGTCTGCCGTTGGTGGCGCACAACGCTTCGTTTGACTATAAATTTTGGCAGGCTGAGCTCGATGAATTAGGGCTATCTTCGCAGGTTGAACTGCTCTGTAGTTTGAAGTTGGCTCGCCGTCTGTTACCTGGTTTGGCAAGTTATCGGCTCTCAGAGTTGGCGGGCGTATTACAGCTGCCACAGGCCGGGCAGTTTCACCGCGCATTGGCCGATGCGCGCTGTACCGCCCATTTGACGATCGCTCTGCAGCGGCAGTTGTGTGCAGATTATCAGCTTGCCTGCGCTCCTACAGCGCTATTGGCTGCGGTTCAGTCAGTGCCTAAAAATAGAGTAGCGCAGACTGTAGAGAGTTATCGCCAGGGTTAAATTAAATCTGCGTAATCCCGCGTCATAGCCTGCGGTTAAACCACGTCTTTTTTCGGTTGATCCTATATCGGCAACTACCTATGCTAGGCGCACAATTATTGAGGAGCGATCTTTATGCGACAAGCAGCATTGGTTACCGGTAGCGCCATTCGAGTGGGCCGTCATTTTGCTTTAACGCTGGCTAAAGCCGGTTATGACATCGCTATTCACTACAGCAGTTCGGTTCAAGCGGCTGAGCAGACTGCGGCAGAGATTCGCGAGTTGGGCGTTGAGTGTGAGATTTTCCAATGCGATTTTCTTCACGGTGGCGATCCTTCGCCGCTGGTTGAGGCGGTGGTAGAGCGTTTTCCCTCGCTCAGTGTCTTGATTAACTGCGCCTCTATTTACAATGCTGCGCCGATTGCCGAGACCTCATTAGAGATGTTGCAGCAAGAGTTCCAAGTAAACTTCTTTGCTCCCTTTATGCTTTGTGGCGCGTTCGCCAATCGTGTCGAGAGCGGCAACATTATTAACATTCTCGACAACAAAATTCAGTTTCAGCAGTACCAGTACGGCGCCTACTTGTCGGCCAAAAAAGCCCTGGGCGAACTCACTAAAATGGCAGCCATGGAGTTTGCGCCGCGGATTCGGGTCAATGGTATCTGTCCCGGTGTGATTATGCCGGGAGTGACTCGCTCCGATGCTTATATAGAGTGGCGCAACCAGGGTATTCCGCTGGCGCGCAAAGGAGAGGCAGAGGAGCTTGGCAAAGCTCTGCTCTATCTGCTCGACAACGAATATGTCACTGGGCAGCAGTTGTTTGTCGATGGTGGTGAAACGGTTCAGCACATTGGCCTCAATGCTGAGGATTACCCAGGTGACTGAGCTGGCCAGCGCGCCACAGCAAGGTAGGCGCTACCAGTACTACGACCTAATCATGGTCGGTTTTGTGGTAGTGCTGATCTGCTCTAATTTGATTGGCCCGGCCAAAGTGGCTCAGCTGTCACTGCCAGGGACAGACACTTTGTTTAGCTTTGGTGCCGGTAATTTGTTCTTTCCGATTGGCTATATCTTTGGCGATATTCTCACCGAGGTATACGGTTACGCGCGCGCTCGCCGGGTCATCTGGGCGGGTTTGTTTGGGCTGATATTTGCCACCATCATGTCGGCGGTGGTGATTGCACTGCCGGTCGACCCCAACGAGCCGTTTAACATGGCTCTGCAGCCTGCGCTCGAGTTGGTGTTTGGCAACACCTACAGAATAGTACTGGGGTCGATGGTCGCTTATTGGGCAGGAGATTTCGTCAACTCATTTGTGATGGCGAAAATGAAGGTGTGGACACAGGGCCGACACCTGTGGATGCGCACCATTGGTTCCACCATTGCGGGGCAGGGGGTGGACAGCCTGATTTTCTACCCGATTGCGTTTGCCGGCATCTGGTCTACTGAGAGCTTGTTGATGGTAGTGGCGTTTAACTTTGTCTTTAAAGTGGGCGTCGAAATCGTCATGACACCGTTTACCTACCACGCTGTAGCGTTCTTAAAGGAGCGCGAACAGGTGGATGTCTACGATCGCGACACCGACTTTACACCGTTTAGACTGCGCGACTAGCAGCCTACTCGGTAGGTTTTTTCTCTATCCACAGGGTCAGGTCGGCGACGCGGATACCGAATTTTTTCATCGCTGTGCGGTTAATCAACCCGCGTTCATTAATCAGGTACATCCAATCATCGAGCTGGAACTCCCAGATATCATCGTCCATCGGCACTTGCAGGGTGTAGCGCCAGTTCAGCGCGAAACCCTGCGGAGTGCCGCGCGCCTCGCCGACAACATCACTGGCTGTGCCTGAATAGCTACCGTCGCTGTGTTTGGTTAAGTACCAGGTGCGCTCTTGGCGTTCGCCGTCGTCATAGACGAACCACTCTGCCAGAACCCCTTGGTTGCCCTCCCAAGTTCCCTCTAGGGTCGCTTCAAAACGACGCAAAACGGTGCCAGAGCGATCTTGAATCATTCCATAGGCGACCAGTGGCCCGTGAAAAAACTCCTCCAATGCGAATTCTGGGGTGGCGTTGCGGTAACTCTCGGTAGCCGGTGTGCAGGCGCTGAGAAGTAGCGAAGTGAGCAGTGCTAAGAGTGCGATATTGAGTGTTTTCATTATGAGCTAGCTCCAATAAGTGCCGCGCGCAGACGCGGATCGCGGGTGTCGGGTGATAGCCAGATGGCGAGGAATGTCTCGGCAAATGTCGCCCCTTCAATGCGCCCTAATGAGCGCTGGTTAAAAAAGAATTCGCCGCTGTCGGCGGTGTGCGCAACAAAGGTAAGGTTGTCACCATCGCTGACATCGGGCCACAGTTTGCCCAGCTGCGTGACCCACTCTTGGCGATGAGTGAGTTGCAGGCGCTGCCACTCACTCTCGGTCGCATCGACAAGAGTCTGCCCGGCAATGGTGCGCTGATAGGTGATGCTTAACGCCAGTGGGTAGCTGGCAGTTTGCAGGGTCTGGAAACTACCGCTGGATGAAAATAGCTCTGCCTGGTAGAGGGTAAAGGTAAACCAGCGCGCTTTGCCGCTGCCAACTGCTTGCAGTGGCTCGGGTACGGCACCGAAGCCAACGGTATTGTGACCGAGTAAAGCAGCAAACAGTAGCAACCAAACTAATGGTGTGTGCGCCTTATTGGCGAGCTGAGTCAAAATTCGCTCTCCCAGGTTTCTATCGGCGGCACATGGCGCCAGCGCTGCTCAGCGCGAACCAGCAGCGGAAGCAGTAGAGCCCAACAGCCAGCGATTATGACCGCCGAGTTAACTGTCGGGGTGGCAATGACTACAGCGCCGAGGCGCTCGCCAGCCAAGTATGAGCCGGTGCCGCTGACGGCACCGATAACAGCTAGCAGCGTGTTGGGTAAGTTGCGCAGCCACACCATACTGGCATTTAGCGTTAAAACAAAACCGGCCCAGAGTGCCAGCAGCCACACCGGCAGATGATTAAACTGGTAGATGCCCACCAGCGTCAGTCCGCCATCGACAGCTAACCCAAGTAGGGCGACTGGCAGGATGCTCAGCTCTGCTCGCCACTGTTGAAGGTGTACATAGAGGTGGCAGCATATGAGCAATACCGGTAGCCACAGCCAACTGTTGCGGCCGATTACTGCCGCCAACCAGAGCAGCTGAAACCCCGCAGCTTGCTGAACAGGGTAGTGGCGCAGCAGTGCAACTACTTTGGCCCTCATAACTTTTCAGGGCCACCTTGTAGGCGGTTGTTGAGTGCTTTGGGCAGCCAGCTAAATAAACGCAGTAGCGCTACAAAACCGCGGGTAAAATTAATTTCGTCGCGGCCGCGATCTAGCTGTTGGCGGATAATTGTGCTGGCGCGCTCGACAGTGATGATCCCCGGCATACTAAAGGTATTGCGTGCGGTAAGAGGGGTATCGACAAAGCAGGGTCGAATCAGCGACACGCGAATGCCGTGTCGGCGCAAATCGATGCGCAGTGATTTGGCCAGATAGTCAATGGCGGCTTTGCTGGCGCCGTAGGCCTCGGCACGGCTGAACGGCAGCAGGGTGGAAGTGCTGCTCATCAAGGCGACCCGACTGCCGCTGCGCAGTTGCGGTAACAGCGCTTCGAGGCAGTAGGCAGTCCCGTTTAGATTGGTGTCGATAACCCGTTTAAACAGGGCGCTGTCAAAGTGGCTGGCATCGTCGATGTATTCACAGCCGCCAGCGTT
>JBLYYE010000041.1:0-63732 GCA_048549915.1 Porticoccaceae bacterium | reverse complement strand
GTCTGAAACGACAGTATTCCGCCTTAGCTCAGTTGGTAGAGCAAATGACTGTTAATCATTGGGTCGCTGGTTCGAGCCCAGCAGGCGGAGCCAAATATATCGTTAAAGCCCCTGTACGTGTACAGGGGCTTTTTCGTTTATTGATGCTCGATACACTGCGCTTACTGTTATTAGACAGCCTAGAGTAGAAGGACAAGAGAAGAAGCACACATGAGCTCGATAAAACGTCCTAATCCTCCTCTAAGAGTTATTCATAAATCCAATGCGCCCTGCGAGATTGATTTTTGGGTGCCTGTCTATTTTTTTGCAGACAACACCCCGACAGCAAATTACTACTCTCGCTTAATATTAGGCAATATTTCGGTGCATTAGTTGAACTCAAAATTCAAACCGCTACCCACTCCTGCAACACAAAACGCTGTACTTTCCCCAGTGGATTGCGCGGCAGCGACTGCATAATTTCAATGCGCTCGGGCAGCTTATTTTTAGCGATACCTTTTGTTAGCAGGTAATTGCATATCTCGTCTAGCGCAGGCGGGTTTGCTGCGTCCACCGCTACGATACAGGCGCAGACCCGCTCACCAAAGGTCTCATCGGGATAGGCGCATACCGCAGCTTCAACTGCGCCAGAGAACCCCTCGAGCAATACATCTATCTCTTGGGGTGAAATCTTCATGCCACCCCGGTTAATAATATCCTTACAGCGACCTACGATACGATAAAACTGCTGCATCTCTCCGCATATTTCGACCAAATCGCCTGTCAAAAAATAACCGTCGTCAGTAAATACCTGCTCATTTTTTGTGCCCCAGTAGCCGTCAAACACTGTCGGACCTTTGACGGCTAGCTCACCGGCAATACCGGGTTGATTGATCTCAGAACCACTCTGGGTATCGATCAGTTTGGTGAGAATGGTATGGCTCGCCGCAGAGGGCCATTGCAACCCCTCAACACCAAAACGCGGAAACATGACTGCGCGCTCAGCGGGGTCAGCGACATCACACGGCTTGGAGAAAAGATTGATCCCTTCATTGGAGCCATAAAGATTAATTACAGTTTTGCCATACTCATTTTCAAACTTTTCCATCATCCAAGGCGCAAGCGGCGCTGAGCCAGAGCCGATACTGCGCAGTGCAGAAAAATCAAACTGATTCCACAACGTCTCGTTTTTAGCTAGCTGATTGAGCACCGGCGGCGGAATGATGGTGAAGTTAACTGACTCTTCAGCGATTTGACTGAGAAATACTGCCGGCTCGAAGGGGTGGTGCAATACCAAGCTACCGCGCACCATCAGCCAGCCGTAGAGAAAAGTACTCACTGAAGCCATGTTGACCAGTGGAAATGCATTTAGCAGCTTATCACCTATCTGGTAATCACCCGCCTCCACACAGTTACGCGCAACCGTTACCCACATATTGTGTGAGCGCGGCACACCCTTGGGTAGGCCGGTTGTGCCCGACGTCCAACAGATAGTAATAATGCGGTTGGCATCGCTCATCTGTTCGCTTATTCCGTCGAGCCGTTTGAGATGAATCGGTTGTGGTGGTTGAAGGTTCAAAGCCAAACTGTCGCCAAACAACAGCACTAATAGGTTTTCTGATAGGCTCGCTGCCTGTGATTGGCCAAAATCTTCACCTTTAAATTGATCAAGTGAAATGAAAGCAGTTGCCTCTAACGAAGCCACCAGGTCAGTGAGCTCATGTTGGCCGTATTGAATAGGCACCGGCGAAATAATTGCACCTATCTGACTAATGGCTAAATAGCAGACAACTAGTTCGACAATATTTGGCAACTGTACAATCACTCGATCATCGACTCCTACTCCCTGCTCGAGCAATAAGACAGCAAGGTTTTGTGACGCCCACTGAAGCTGTTCAAAGGAAAGCCGATGAGGTTGTGAACCAACTAACTGGGCACGGTTGGGTTGGTCAGCCAAAGCCATTTGCTTGGGCACCTGAGCGACGCAATCGTCGAGCAACTGATGCAGGACCACCCCTTCCCAAAGTCCACTTTTTTCGTGTGTGGCAATTTGTTCTGCAGAAGAGGTCAACATGGATTAGTCCTTGGTTATTGGTGGCTATGGCGATCAAACAGTCAGATAACTTAAACAGTTCTCTGCTGCGATTCAACTGTTCTGCCCAGCTGTGCTGCCTCTATGAAAGCAGACTGACTATGCACTAAATTTAGACTTATCCTGCAGCACTATCGCAGTAGAAAAAATCTCGATTTAGACCCCCATCTTGGAACATTTTTGTCAGCACTCAAAGTAAAATAATTGTAGGATTGCATTCTTACATTTATTACTTCAAGGAGTGGCAATGCGCGAATCATGGAGGTGGTTTGGCCCCAACGACCCAGTGACAATTGACGATATTCGTCAGACCGGTGTCACTGATATTGTTACTGCTCTGCACCAGGTGCCGACCGGCGAGGTCTGGACTAAAAAGGCCATACAGGCTCACCAGGCATTGATTGAGCCGTGTGAGGAGGGCCTCGCGCCGCTGCGCTGGAGTGTGGTAGAGAGTATTCCAGTGCATGAGGACATCAAGTTAGCACGCGCCGGCTGCCAGCGTTATATCGATAGCTGGATTACCTCAATGGAGAACTTGGCCGCTTGCGGCATTAAAACCATCTGCTACAACTTTATGCCGGTCATTGACTGGACGCGCACCGATCTAAACTATCGATTACCTAGCGGCGCCTATGCGCTGCGTTTTGATCAGCCAAAGTTTGCCGCCTTTGATCTCTTTATTCTACAGCGTGAAGACGCTATGGACGACTACAGTGAAGCAGAAATTGACGAGGCCCAAGCAGTTTTTGCGGCGCTGTCTGAAGACCAACGCACGACCCTGACCAATAACATCATCGCCGGCTTGCCCGGCAAGATGACTGCCGCTTACGGACTTGAAGACTTCCGCGCTATGCTCGCCAACTACCAGGGCATGAGCCACGATAGCTTACGCGACAACTTGTTGGCGTTTTTGGCGCAAGTGCTGCCGCGCGCTGAAGCACTGGGCGTCAAATTGGCCATACACCCAGACGACCCACCGCGAGATATGCTCGGTTTGCCGCGCATTATCTGTACAGCTGCCGACTTAGAACAACTATTTGCCAAGCTCCCTAGCCCCGCCAATGGAATGACTCTCTGCGTAGGCACCTTCAGCAGTCGCCCAGATAACGATCTACCGGCCATGGCCAAGCAGTTTGGCCCACGCATACACTTCTCTCACCTGCGTGGAGTTAGTCGCGATGCTTCCGACCAGCGCTCCTTTTACGAGGCCAGCCATTTGGATAGCGATGTCGACATGATTGCGATAATCCGTGCCCTACTGGATGAAGAAAAGAGTCGCAAAGATGCTGGGGGGCCTATTTTCTTCCGCCCTGACCACGGCCACCAAATGATGGATGACATCAACAAAACCATTAACCCAGGCTACTCCGGTATCGGCCGCCTAAAAGGGCTGGCAGAGGTGCGCGGAGTTATCCATACACTATCCCACTAAACATGAATAGGTGACAGCATGAACGACAAGAGCACAGCGACTCCAGTTAACTCATTGCGCGAGAAGTTTAGTCGTCTTTTAGCTTTAGTATTACCCGGTATTTTCTTGCTCGGCTTTAATATTGGCACTGGCAGCGTCACTTCTATGGCCAAAGCCGGCGCAGAGCACGGTATGTCCTTACTGTGGACCATTCTCGCATCCTGCCTATGCACCTTTTTTATGATCAACCTCTATGGCCGCTACACACTGGTCACTGGTGAGACCGCACTACAGGCATTTCGCAAGCACCTGCACCCAGCAGTAGGGGTATTTTTTATTGTTGCACTGGCTGCTGGGGTTTGCGCCAGCGTTATGGGCGTAATGGGTATTGTTGCCGATATCTGTTACGAGTGGTCTAAGGGGTTGGTTGAAGGTGGTATTAAACCCATTTATTTTGCCGGCTTTTTTGTCAGTTTGGTGTATTACATCTTTTGGAATGGTAAAACCGAATTTTTTGAGCGCAGCTTAGCCGTTATAGTTGCCGTTATGTCTGCGTGCTTTTTAGCCAACTTTTTTATCATGATGCCACCGGTCAATGATATTGCAGCGGGGCTTATTCCAAGCCTCCCAGCGCAGCGCGCTGACAGCGATACTAGCTCACTGCTGGTGATGACCTCGATGATTGGCACCACCGTATTTTCGGGCCTATTCATCATCCGTACTACACTAGTAAAAGAGGCGGGCTGGGGTATTGCCGACATAAAAAAACAGCGCAATGACGCCCTTTTTGCGGTGAGTTTAATGTTTGTTATCAGCGCCTCTATTATGGCGGCGGCGGCAGGTTCTCTCTACGTAGAGGGCATTAGCCTTTCAAAAGCATCACAAATGATCCAGCTGTTAGAACCCCTTGCCGGTCCTCTTGCGGCTTCTATTTTTGCGGTTGGCTTGGTGGCTGCAGGTGTCTCTTCGCAGTTTCCCAATATCCTGATGCTGCCTTGGCTGCTCTGCGACTTTAATAACAGCCCACGCGATATGACTCTGCCCAAATATCGAGTGATGGTATTTTGTATCTCGCTGCTTGGCTTGGTGGTACCGCTGTTTGACGCTCGCCCTGTCGCAGTCATGATCGCCTCACAAGTATTTAATACCTTTATTTTACCGGTCACAGTAGCCTGCATTTTTTATCTGAGTAACCGCAAAGCCCTGATGGGCAAATACACCGCAGGCTGGGGTACCAATATCGCCTTGAGTGCTATTTTACTTTTTGCTCTGTTTACATCCGCCGTGGGTATGCGCAGCTTGTGGCAGCTAATGTAATCCGTTAGTGCTCGCACAAGCTTCCTACCGGCAATTCAACGGATGCAGCAAACAACGTTACGTACGCTCAATCTGCTATTGGTTAGATTCGCCCACAGAGCTGCAGTAAGCCTAGCTGCCTGTATTGTATTTCGGGTTACTCAACTACCAAGCTAGGCTATGCCCTATTTCAAATGATCGCACTAAATCCCTAAAAACTTCCCGGCGGTATGGCACGGTACTTTTTAAAGGAGACAAGACTTGTCTGCACTATTCAAGGGCCCGATTAATTGTTGTGACGATAAGTAGGCAATTGCTCATCAGTAATCGTTACAATTAGGCGTTATTTCAACTTTTTGGCGCGGCTTACCGCAACAAAAAAGCCCCAGCAATAGCTGGGGCTTTTTTGTGTAGCGACGCAGAGATAGCGCCACCAGATAGGTTTTACGTTATCACTTAGAAGCGATAAGTTGCACCGACGGTGATACGACGATCCGTCAAACCTTGGAAGCAGAGTAGCGCTCCTTCGTTGACACAAGATTGCTCAACCTCTTCCTCTGTAATGTTAACAGCCTCAAGACCTACGCTGAGCTGCTCGGTAATATCGTAGTTAATGCTGGCGTTAAGCTGCCCGCGATCCTCTTGCACCACTGGGAAGCCCCAAGGGTAGCTAGAGGTACTACCGAAGTCATCAGAGCGATACGCTTCACGCCAGGTGTAGCGGGCACGCGCTGAAATACCGTACTTCTCGTAGTAAACCGTGAAGTTATAGGCATTTTCTGATAGATCTAGCAGAGTAGCCTCCATATCCACATCGGTGGCGCCATTAGCAGCAAACACAGACGATGCTCGGCTTGTAGCGCTCCAGTATGAGTCGCTGCCACTGAACTCTTGCTTGGTGTAGTTAGCTAAGAAACCAAAACCAGAGGCCCAGCCCAACTGCTCTTCAAAACCTGAAAGGTCGTATTGAACAGCCAGTTCGATACCCTTCTGAGTAGTTTCACCTTCACCATTAATCACCTGTGAAGATGGCACACAAACACCTACACCGGTATCAGGACCAAAGACATTGATATCAGCGATTGGGTTGAAGATACCGCCTTGCTCACAGGGAGCCGTGAGATCACGGTATCCCGTCTCGGGAGCTTCGTAGGGGCTCTCACTCTGAGTTACAAACAGACCAGTACGTTTTTTGTTGAAGTAACCAATGCTGACAACACTAGATGGGGCAAAGTACCACTCAGCTGTGATGTCGAAAGACTCAACTTCTTCAGGCTTCAATGCAGGGTTACCAAGATTGACACTGTTGTTTGGGCTAGTGCTGAACTGGAAGGCTGAAGAGAGGTCATCAAAGTCGGGACGACGGATATCTTTACCCCATCCCGCACGGACAATAACATCTTCACGTAGATCAGCTACAACATTAATGCGTGGCAAGACAAAATCGTAACTGCTGCTTTCGGAGTTCGGCGTTACAACGCCATCTAGCTCAGAAAAAGCATCCGATGTGACATCCGTCTCCACATAGCGCAGACCAAAGTTACCGCGGAAAATACCTGCCTGAAAGTTTGCTTGAGCATATAAGGCACTGGTCTCTTCACTGATATCGAAGAATGATGAAGTACTTGAGGTCGGTGAGCTAATCGGCCCACGCGTAGAACCGGTAATCGCATTATTTGCCTCAATGGCAGCATTTAAAATGGCTAATGCACCAGCAGGGTTAGAGGCTACACGCTCTGGATCAATGGTCAAGAAGTCGCGAACATAGAGTGCACGGCCATCTGCATCATTAAAGTTATTGGGGCCAGCCACCAGCAGCTCTGCAAACAGATCACCGGTTGGGCTATCTGCCATTTCACGCAAACCCACGTTTGAGGTTATATTATCACGCAAGCTGGTGGTTTCACTGTATCGATAACCAAAGTCGACAGAGTTAATTGCTTTCCAGTCGACCATGTAGCTAAAGTCCATACGGAAGGCATCTTCGCTGTTTTCAGCAATACTTTGAGATTGCTGGACATCGCGCAGCACCACATTAGCCGGGTCTAGCAACTGCTCTACCGTTGGCGCGTTAGCTTCACCAAGCGCCACACCCCAAGTGAGTGAACCACCGGTGAGATCATAGACGAAGGGGGTACCGTTTTCGTTGGAATCATACAGACCCTCATTGCCCGCCAGCTCGTTAGCAGCATGATTAGCCAGCAGTGCCTCGGCATCTAACGGCGAGTTCGGGTTAATAAAGTTCAAGGTAGTATTAAAACTCGGCGTGCTGGAGTCGGAGTTTGAGGTAGAGACTTCAAAACGCGCAGATAGACGATCGTTCACCTGCCAGTCAAAACCGGCGCTAAAAATTTCGCTCTCGGTTAGGCGCGAATTGGTATCACCAGAGAAACGCAGGTTACCGTCACTGCCATCCGTATCGATTGGAATAACACCCTGTACTGCGGCTTGGATAGAGCCGAGGTTTTGACTGCCAGATGACCCAGCTGCAGAACCCAAATTAACAGTTTCAAATGCATCGGGAACATAGAGACCCATGTTGCCAGAGATGCCCGAGGCTTGGATACGCGAACTTTCTTGCTGGCGTGTCTGGTCGTTAAGCACTACATCAAAGAAGAATTTCATATCTTCATTGGGCGCCCATTCAAATGAGCCGGCGAAGTTTTCAGTTTCGTATTCGTAGTTATCGTAATCCTGAATCAAAAATTGAATAGGCAAAAAATCGAATTCTTGAGCACTACCTAAACCACTATCCGAGGCAACTAGATTATCGCGGTCAGTTCTAGGACGGAAAGCGGTCACGTCAGATTCAGTGTAGGAGTAGCTGCCGACAAAGCCGAACTCACCCATATCGGACGACCAGTTGTTGCCGAAGGTGCCTGAGAAACGCGGTGTGGCGCTGTCGGTAGAGAGACTACTCTCTTCCATTTGCACGCGCACGGTGGCCAGTTGCTCCTCAAGATCGAGAGGGCGGATTGTGCGCAGATTGATAGTACCACCCACTGAGCCTTCAATGGTTTTGGCATCCGGGGCTTTGGTCACTTCTACCGCGGCAATAATACCGGCTGAGACATCTTCAAAGTTTATGCCGCTCCGGCCAGAGCCAGAACCAACAGTTGAGACACCATTGATCTCGGTGCGGTTGGCATTGGTACCACGTATTTGCACGCCAGTGCCGACACCGGCGGTGCGCGTAATTTGAATGCCTGGAACATTTTCCAGTACCTCAGCGAGGTTTTGATCGGGGAGTTTACCGATATCTTCCGACTGGATGACTTCAACCAGGTTATCTGCATAGCGTTTTTCGTTGAGTGCACTGGCCAGCGAGGCGCGAATGCCTGTGACTACAACCTCTTCTACTGCGCTCTCTGGCGCTTCTTGCGCAATGGCGCCAGTAGAGAATGCAGAGATTGCTAGCGCCAGCGCGCTGAGAATCATTTTGTTGCCAGCCGGCTTGCGCGGCTGTCGGGTTGCCCTTTGATTAATTGCCTTCATCTTATTCACCCTATAGCTTGTTTTTGGTTTAAGAACCGATGGCGTTGCTCGATTAACATCAACAACGCGAACCACGATATATCAGGTTTGACATATTGGCAATACAAATTTGTTATACATAAACACACTCTTTATTCACATTTTGGTATGCGGCCGCTAATTGAAGTGGTGAGACAATCGCCCTTTAATTGCATAATGAACAGCTATCGAACCTAAAAATATTTTAAATTATCATATAAAACATGGGTTTAACAAAAAGAACTCCAAGAAAAATCCAACAAGAAAAGTCAATTTGTAAGACAAATGGCGCGCCTATTTTGAAACCTTAACCTGACTATTACTGCCTTAAAATACAAAAAAGTCTGTCAAAATCTCTGGCAAAAAAAAAGGAGTGCCTTCTGGGCACTCCTCTATGAGGCATTTGGGCTACTACCCTGTATTGCGCATCCCCGCTGCAATTCCAGCAATAGTCACCATAATCGCCTGCTCGATGAGCGGATCGTTTTGCTCGCGGTTGCGGCGCAGCAGCTCTGCTTGCAACACATTGAGCGGATCGGTGTAGATATTTCGCAGCGCAATAGACTCACGCGACCACGGATGATCATCGATCAGCTGCTCGGCACCGGTGAGCTGCAAGATAGTCTTTGCATCAGCGGCCAGCTGCTGACGCAAGCGCTGGCCGATAGGGTGTAACTCTTCTGGCACCAGCCGCTCATCATAAAATGCTGACAAGCCTGCATCGGCTTTGGCAAATACCATCTCCAACATGGATAAACGCGTTTCAAAGAACGGCCAATGAGCGGCCATATCGGCCAGATCGTCGGCACGGCCTTGATCGAGTAGACGCTGCATAGCCGAAGCCGCTCCTAACCAAGCGGGCAACATCAGGCGATTTTGCGACCAGGCAAAAATCCAAGGGATAGCGCGCAGCGACTCTATACCACCACTGCCAGCGCGCCGTGCAGGGCGCGAGCCCAGCGGCAACTTAGCCAGCTCTTGCTCTGGCGTCGCCAATCTAAAATAGGGAACAAACTCTTCGTCGTAACGCACAACAGCGCGATAATCCTCGCAAGAGAGCTCAGCGATATTCTGCATCGCATCGCGCCAAGCCTGCTTGGGCTTGGGTGGCGCCATTAAGTTGGCCTCAAAAATAGCACTGGTGTAGAGCGCCAGCGTTTTGATTGCGATCGGGCTCAAACCTAATTTAGCCCGAATCATCTCGCCCTGCTCGGTCACCCGCAGGCCATTTTTTAGCGAGCCGGGAGGCTGTGATAACAGTGCATCGCGCGCAGGGGCGCCACCGCGGCCAATGGTGCCACCGCGGCCGTGAAAGAGTGTGAGTTCTACATTATGTTCAGCACAAACAGCCAACAATTCTTCCTGCGCACGGTATTGTGCCCAAGCCGCTGCCATTACTCCGGCATCTTTGGCTGAATCTGAATAACCGATCATCACCATAAGCTGATGGTCAATTTGTTCACTGTAACCGGGTACGTTCAACAGTGTGGAGACTACTTGCGCCGAGCGGTTGAGATCATCAAGCGTTTCGAAAAGTGGTGCTACTGGCAACTCAAATTGACATCCGGTCGCGCGCAGCAGTAACTTCACCGCCAGCACATCGGATGGCTGGCGCGCCATAGAGATGATGTAGCAGCGCAGGGCATTGGCGGGCTGCTCAGCAATCACAGCAAAGGTATCTAATACCTCTTGAACGGCAGCGCTGGGGCTCCAGTGCCGCGGCAGCAGCGGGCGTTTATTGTTTAATTCGGCCAGTAGAAAATCTTGTTTTTGTTGTTCACTCCAAGCGTTGTAGTCACCCAACTCCAGGTAGCTAACTAACTCGGCAAAGACTTCGGCGTGGCGGTTAGATTCTTGACGAATATCGTGGCGCACCAGGTGCAGGCCAAAACAGCGCACGCGGCGCAATACGTCTAGCAGCTCTGAGTTGGCAATTAACTCCATGCCAGAGTCGGTGAGCGATTGGTAGCAAAGTGTCAGCGGCTCAAGTAATTGCTGCTCACTCTCGATGGTGTCGACCAATAGCGGTTTTTCGCCGTCGAGCAGCCGGTTAATGTTGTCGCGGCTATTGCGCAGCTTTTGACGCAAAGGTCGTAGCAACTCGCGGTACGGCTCGTGGCTGGGGCCCACTTGGGCGCGCAGTGTGGCATTACAGCTAGACATGGAGAGCTCTTCTATCAACTTTTGCACATCGCTGATGTAGAGATCCAAAGCTTTCCAGCGGCTTAACAGCAATACCTCGCGGGTAACTGTGGCTGTGACATTGGGGTTGCCATCGCGATCGCCACCCATCCATGAGGCAAATTTAATCGGCGCTGCATCGAGCGGCAGTTGCGCACCAGTCACTTTACAAAATGCATCGTCTAAGCGGCGCATATAGTCGGGTAGCGCTTTCCAAAGGGATTTTTCAACGACAGCAAAACCCCACTTGGCCTCGTCGATAGGCGTGGGTCGCTCGACACGAAAGTCGTAGGTAAACCACATTTGTGTGATTAGCTCACGCAGCCGCTGGCTGGTTTTTTGCTGCTCTCTAGTCGTGGTGCCAGTCAGCTCTAATTGAGCTAGACATGCATCTATTTCGGTGTACTTGTCTATCAACGAGCGGCGGGTAATTTCAGTGGGGTGAGCAGTGAGTACCAGTTCGATATTAAGGTCGCGAGTCACCTCAAACAGCTGCTGCCGTGTAGCACCGCGCTCACTGAGCTGTGCATAGGCGGTGTTGAGTGTTTCAGTCGCGGAGAATAACTCATCGGTCTCACGCGCTATCGTGTAGTGCTGATCCGCTAAATTGGCCAAATTGAGAAACTGACTAAAAGCGCGGGCAACCGGCACTAACTGATCTCTACCCAGATTACAGAGTAGCTCCGTCAGTTGTTGGCGGTCTTCTATATCGCCAGAGCGCGCCGACTTCGAGAGCAGCCGTATTTGTTCAATTTTGTCGAGAAACTCAACACCTTCTGCTTCACTAATAATTTCGCCTAACATCCGTCCCATAGCGCTGACGTTGCCGCGCAGAGTGTCGTACTGATCACTACTCATAAGTAACTTTCCTACATTAATTGCCAGTAATGGCGTCATTATGGCCTGAAAAGACCAATAAAATGTAATTTTATTACATTGCGCCCGCTAAAAAAACGCTGCCTCATCTAGTGTGAGAGCAGCGCTTCTAAAAGAAAAGCCTAAGCTCAGCGCAGATCGAAAGAGTAGCCTCCCTGCCACTGATAAATTTGACCGTCAATTTCAAGGCTGTGCTGGTCAGACAGCTGCGTATTTTGGTTAGCTAAAATAAACAGGTGTTGCCCACTGTCAGCTATATCGAAAGCGACTGCGGTATAATCTTCGTCATCGCTAATCACCTCAACATTGCTCACGCGACCACGAGGGTTGTGTGATTTTTCTGTCACAGGGCTGTAGTTGCCGTGAGGCTCGATCACCGTAGCAAACAGCGTATTTTGTGCATTAGATCGCCGCTGCATGAAAGCAGCATCTCGACGCAAATTAAAGTTGGGATCGTTGGCACCGATGCGGGTAAACAGCAACTCATCATCTGCCTTGGCCGCTGCGGTTAAAGTATAAAATTTACCCTCATTCAACCAAGTAATCGCAATGTTATCGCCAGCAGGTGCACCCTCGCCCTCGGTGTAGAGGTGCTGATATCCATGGCTGTCACCCAGCGGCTCTAACTGCGCAGGTTGCTGATGAGCAAAGTTGGTCTCCAGCAGCTGGCCATTAAAATAAAACGGTAAGTCGTACTGGTTCTGCTGTTTACTGGTGATTTTGAAAATGTCCAGCAACAAGGGTTTTTCTAAAGTTTCGATCGCAACCATCACTTGCGTACGGTGCAGTAGAGTACCGGGATAAGCGTTGCTCTCTTTGGCACTAACTACTTGTACATCTGCGCGGCTGGCATCGTAGAGATGGAGCTCAGAGTGGTGCTGGCTGCCAGTGGCGTAATCTCCACCAAAATGTGAGATTTGGTTTTGGGTAATAGTGTTGTGAGCGATGGTCTGCTTAGCCCAGCTGCCGTTCTCTGGCAAGTAATTACCACCGCCCTTTTGCTCGATATTGACAAAGCGCACTAGACCGTAATCTTGCAAAACTTCATCGCCCTCTTCGAACAGTGAAAAAGAGAGTTTGTCGTAATGGCCGTGGCTGAGCCCCTGTGCAGTGTATTTAAATACTGACGCCAGCGCTTCACCGCGCGCACGAAGTACTGCAACACCACCTTGATCGCCGTTGGCGCCATCCGTTAAGTTAACCGAACGCTTAGTAAATGGCTCTGCCATGCCAGCGGCGATATCCTCGGCCACAGTCAGACCAGCATCACCGAGCAGCACCTGCCCCTGCTGCTGTGCAATACTCAACAGGCCAGGATTTCTATCGCCGTAGTGGTAACTAATATTAACAGCCGAGACCAGCTCGCGGGTGTAATAAGACATACCCTTCTGCGCGTCATTAAGTGCAAAAAAATCACCATCGGCATCAGACAAGTTGAGCAGTGCGTCAATCGCTTTCAACAGCACGCCATCACTGTGCTCAAGGACACCCATCTCAGGCTGGGCATTGTGCATGGCCAAAGCAAAAATCAAGAAGGGATACATCGCGTAGCGCTGGTAGTAAGGCCCCTCGGTGTAGTATCCACTAGGAGAGAATGGCTCTTCTAAATTGGCTAAAAAACCAGCTTTTTGTCCCTCTACTTTGATTAAACCACCATCGTCGTCTTTCATACCGAAAGCTAAGCCATCGTCACTGAGACCGTAAAGTGCCCTATCGATCAGCTCTTTATCGTTCATGACCAAACCAATCATACCCACAGCAGCGTTGCCCCAGGTACTGTGGTTATGAATACGATTATAAAACTGAGGATTGCCTACCGAAATATAATCGGCAAATGGACGAAATAGATTGTTCTCTAGTAGCTCTCGCTCATTAGCTGGCAGCCAATCGTAGATGGCATCGTAGGCTTGGCTCATATAAACCAGCCAGTTACTATCATTGAGGCACTGCCAAAATAACTTGCCTGGCGCATAAGAGCGCTTTTGCGGGTGCACAGGCAGAGTTTTATAGAGTGCCTCATACTGCATAAGCATATCGCGCACATATTGAGCGTATTTTTCGTCACCCAAAATTTGGAACAACATGCCGGCTTTTTCTGCCACCAAGAAATTCTGCTTGTGGCGTTTGTGCGTATAGCCACCGGAAAAGTGCACAGGTACGGGAGTATCAATACCCAGAGCAATCTCAGCATCAACTAACGCTGCAGTAGCCGCTACCGTTTCATCCAGCAGTGGCACACTGCCAAGCTGCTGTCTGATCTGCTCTACACCGCTCTTTGTGAGGATTAAGCTGGGGTGGTCTCCGGCACTCTTGGCGCAGGAGGCTGAAGCCAAAACAGCGACAGCAACCAAGAGCTTGAACAGTGTATTTTTCATAGCAATGTCTCTGAATAAATTCTCAGTAACTTTCAGTTTTCAATTTACAGTGGGCATCGCAGAGGGGGGGATAATTGCACCGCGATGCTGAATAACCACAGAAGCCAAATCGTGACCCGCTGCTGCGGCAGCAAAAGGATCTTTGCCATTGATTCGCGCGGCTAAGTAACCTGCATTAAACGAATCACCTGCAGCCGTTGTGTCGACAAGTTCGACACTATGCGACACCACTGTGCGCGTCTCGGTAGCAGCTGCTACCAAGCAACCTTCGCCGCCCATTTTTAGGCCAATTTCACTGACACCCCAGCCTTGCAGGCGCTCAACGACAGCAAGGTGGTCGCTGTCACCATAAAGCATAAGCTCATCTTCTAAGGTGGGCAGTGCTAAATCAGAGAGCTCATAGAGTGCTTGAAAAGCGGCTTGTGCCGATGCCGGTGCAGCCCAAAGACGTGGTCGATAGTTGCCATCAAAAGCAATTTTTCCGCCTTGTTTACGGTAAGTTGTCAACATCTGAATAAAACGTTGTCGTGTTACATCACTGTAGAGCGCCAGTGTAATCCCGGAGAGATAAATCCATGGTGAAGCACTCATCGCAGCGAACAGCCGGTCTGCTTGATCGGAATCATCAAAAAGATGGCGAGCAGGTGCACTGTCGCGCCAGTAGAGAAAAGAGCGCTCGCCTTGGATATCGGTTTGTATCATATACATACCCGGAACACTGTTAGGCGCACGTACTACTAGATCGCAACCGACCCCCTCGGCACGCCACTGTTCAGTCATCCAGTCGCTCATGTTGTCATCGCCAAGCGCTGTGACATAGTCAGCCGCAATTCCCAAACGGCTAAGATAAACTGCCGTATTGAGAGTATCCCCCCCGTAAGAGAGTGATAATTGGTTGCCGCTAACAGAACTTGAGCCAGTTGCCTGGCTCAGTTCGAGCATACACTCGCCAATAACGGCGACCTTTGCTGATGTTTTCATATTAGCTCCGAAGACCGCTGCTTAAGAGAACAGCAGGCCTCCGTTTACATCCAAGTTAACACCGGTAACAAAGCTTGACTCAGCGGAGGCGAGGTATGAAACCACATCGGCCACTTCGCTGGCGGCACCCTCGCGGCGCAGCGGGGTCGCAGCCGCAACATTGGTGCGCACTGCATCTTTGGTAAAGGTGTCGTGGAAGGTGGTACTGATCATGCCGGGGCAGACCGAATTAACACGAATATTTTGCGGGCCAAGCTCCTTGGCCATGGCGCGCGTAAAGGTCACAACCGCACCTTTAGAGGTAGCGTAGGCAGATGCTCCAGGGCCGCCGCCATCTCGGCCAGCTTGCGAAGCCAAGTTGATGATAGAGCCGCCAGCAGGCATAAACGGTACAACGGCTTTAGTGAGCAAGAAGGTCGAGGTGAGATTGAGGCTCATCACTTGATTGAAGAAATCTAAATCCATCTCTTCCAGAGTTTTGCGCGCAACAATACCACCAGCCACGTTAACTAGGATATCGATAGACTGGCCAAAAGCTGCCTGAGTCTCGCTGATTAAGCGGGCAACATCAGCTTCTTTGGTCATATCACCTTGAACCAAAATACCTTCACCACCTACTTTTTGTACTTCGCTGAGGGTTTTTTCGGCCAGATCGACAGAACCAAAATAGTTAATAACTACTTTGGCGCCCTCTGAGGCTAGTTTAACTGAGATACGACCGCCAATATCGCGAACGCCGCCGGTGATAACTGCAACTTTATTGTTAAGTTTCATAACTACTCCAAGTTAAATTATTAGTACGTATTTAATATATCCTGCGCTAGAGCGCTTTAAACTTTGTTTTTGACTGGACCGATATTGCCACCCAAAACCCAAATTGCACCAATGGCCAGTGGTACCAACAGCGCACCCATCATAAAGAACGGTACGTAGGACTCGACAGTGATAATCGGTACCAGCCAAATAGTAATCAATACGCCGACAACAGCAGCTGAGCCGCTGACGCCTGCCAGCGAACCCACCGACTTGCCTGAGAAGTAATCGCTTGGTAGTGTTTGAATGTTGCCAATTGCCAACTGGAAGCCGAACAGGATAACGGCCATCAGTAATACAGCAATCAATGGCGTGGCGGCAAACGCCGTAGCAATCAATGCAGGGAACATAAACAATCCACCGGCGCTAATGACCGTTTTACGCGCTTTGTTAACACTCCAACCGTGCTTAATTAAGCGGCCAGACAACCAGCCACCCATCAAACCACCAATGGCAGCACCAACATAAGGCACCCAAGCGTAGAGACCAATTTGCTTTACATCAAAGCCAAATTGATCGGCCAGGTAAATGGGTAACCAAGAGAGGAACAACCACCATACTGGATCTAGGAAGAAGCGTGACAGAATGACCGCCCAGCTCTCTTTGTACTTGAGCATTTCCAACCAGCCCGGCGCTAGCAACTCAGTCTCTTCAGCATCCTCTGTCGGCTGTGGCTTTTGGCCAATGAGAATATACTGGCGCTCCTCTTCCGTTAGCCACGGGTGAGTATCGGGGCCAGACTTGTAAAGAATATACCAAGGGATTGCCCACAGTAGACCTAGCGCGGCAATGACTACAAAAGTGACTTTCCAGCCTAGCCAGAGGTAAAAAATTGCAATTAAGGGTGCTGAGACCACTGCACCAAGAGCGGCACCAGTATTGAAAATACCCTGCGCTAATGCACGCTCGTTAATCGGAAACCATTCGGCATTAGCTTTAGTTGCACCAGGCCAATTGCCTGCTTCGCCAAAGCCCATGATGAAGCGGACCACCGCAAAACCCATTGCCGTTCGGGCAACTGCGTGCATAGCAACCGCGGCTGACCAAACACCAATGGCCAGTAAAAAACTGTAGCGAGTGCCGAGGGCATCAAATATTTTACCAAATGCCGATTGACCAATCGCATAAGCGATCATGAATGAGCTTAAGATGAGCGCATAATCATCTTTAGTTAGCCCCAGTTCTTCTGAGATACCAGGCCACATTACCGCCAAGGCGTTGCGATCAATGTAATTGATCACCGTCGCGATAGCGACCAAGCTGAGTATCCACCAACGTAAGTTTTTTAGTTTCATTATTAATTACCACCCTCAAGAAAATCTTCCCTTAGCGGGCTGAAGACATCGAGTAAGACTCCAGCTTTCTTACACACAGCACCGTGCTCAACATTTGGCGCCATGTAATAACTGTCACCCGCAACCATTGTGCGTGTCTCATCACCCACAGTAACTTCGAACTCACCACTTTCCACATAGGTCACCTGTGAGTGAATATGGTGGTGCAAGTAACCCTCGCTGCCGGTAGAAAAAATCACCTTTACCATCATTATATTGTCGTTAAACCCTAGCATTTGACGGCTAATACCTCCGCCGAGGTCCTCGACTGGGAGTTGTGCCCCACTTAAAAAAACTGCCGATTCTTTCTTCACTCATCCCCCTCCTGAACATCAGAGTTAGTCTGCTGGTTGCCTGAAATAATCGCAGTGTGCTGATCGCTCAAATAGAACAACTCTGTAACATTAGGCAACTGCGTGTTGTTAAAAAGATTATCGGTTATGCGAGTTACGGGCTCGCCTACGGTATGTTCAACACTAATCGGCGCACTACTTTTGATCTGGTTACCGCTGATCTGAGCAACTTGTACTCCGTGCAGATAAACTGCGGCCTTAGCCGTATTCTTGGAGCCTAGGCCAACGTTGCTAAGCTCTGAATCAACCAGCGTAAAGTGCGGGCCAAAGGTGCTTTCATCGGTACCGCCTCGGTAATAATTGACCAGGCTGCCCTGAATATTATTAAAGCTCGAGTTACTAATGGTGACGTACTCGGCGTTGTAGATGCCGTAGTTGTCTGTCTCTGCATTAAGCTTTAACAAGTCGCCAGAGATGTCGGAGAATTGAGAGTTAAGGATTTCTATATTGTCGGCCATAGTACTTTTGGCTACTGACATGAAGTTAAAGCCGCGGTTAACTTGCAGGTCTGTCACACGGCAATTTTCAACACGCACTCTGTAATTGCGCAGCATTGAGTAGCGGCTAGTGCGAATCACCGAGTTGCCAACGTAGTCAGGTGAACTTGCGCCAGAGATATTCAGCCCAATCAATTCAATACTGCCACCCTCTGTAATTTCAAACAGCGCTTGCCGTTCAAACTCAATATGCGCATCACCTTCCGCGCGAACAGTTAGGGGTTTATCTAACTCAATAATTGACGCCACCTGATAATGGCCAGCCGCCAACTGCAAAGTATCGCCCGGTTTAGCTGCTGCTGCTGCCGCAGCTAAGGCACCGTATTCAGGGCTTACCGGCATCTGATTGCCAGAGCCAAACTCGACAGCAGCAGTCGCCTTTGGGTACCACGCGACACCGGTGTCCGATTTATCAATTACCGTCAAATCACGGCTGACGCCGGCGCCTTCAAAGGCCGCATCAACTGGGTAAAGCAAACCGTTATCTGCGCGCTTCAGCTCAATCGTGTGGCTGGTAAAACCGCGCTCTATAGCCGGGTTTGCCACTTCGTTGAGCAGGTTGCCAATAAATTTTATTCCACTCATGTCGTCATAGAGGGTAAATGTGTCGCGCTTATCGCTATTAACGATTAAGTTGTTAGCAAAGCGTGTGCGCACCGGTGGCGCGCTGCGCTCGCTATCGCTACCCGCACCCAACTGAATATGGTCACTTTCAACTAGCGTGTTATTTTCTATCAACGCATCTTCGACTGGGTCATAGCGGTTAATCGGCCCGTTGGGCACACCATTCATTACCACCAGAGCGCCGCCAAACCGGTAGCCTTTAAGCGCTTCCATATAATTATTACGAATAGTTTGGCGCTTATTGATAACACGCAAACCACCGGTGTGATCGGCGTTATTGCCAAAAAAGATGTTATTTTCGAGCAGGTTGTCGTGACCGTGCCGCAAAGTGAGAGTACCGCGCGAATGGTAGAAAACATTGCCACGGAAAATATTCGAACCCGACTTATTGGAGATGATTTCGAGCTCACCATCACAGCGATCGAAATAATTGTTCTCTACCAAGGTATTGGAGTTTGAACGCGAGTAGTGACTGGTGCCAATACGCAGTGTCTCACCACCATTGGAGCCCAAAATCGGGCGAGGCCCAAAGTAGTTGTGATCAATACGGTGGAAATTCTCACGGCTCGCCTCGTCGTTAAGACGCACGGCCATAGTCACACCCTTATTGCGTTTACCCTCAAGGTGGTTGTGGTCAAATCGATTGTGTTTACCGTACATCGCCACCCAGTAGTCAGGCTCAAAGCGTTCAGGGTTGTTAAAACTGTCTATGACTACTTCAGTTACCCGGCTGTGGTTGGCCAGTTCTTTACTATTTTTGCGAAATGAAATCACAGAATCAGTTGGCGTATAGCCGTGCTTAAAAACCAAACCGGAGACCAGCAGATGCTCGCCAGCCAAACGGAGGTTAGATTTACCGGTAATGATGGTCTTGCCGGGCTCTTGGGCGGTCAAGGTTATCGGCTGCTCAGCGCTACCGACACCTTCAAACAAAATCTCAAAATCTTGCCAGTTGCCACTGGCTAATACGATGGTGTCACCGGGCTTTAGGACTTCAGCAGCCTGCGCGTATTCTTGCTGAGTTGACACCAAGGTGCCTTTCGAAACATCACCGCTGCATCCAGCCAGTGCACCTAGCACTAAAAGCCACATCGCAATAAAAGACTTATTTTGAACCAAGCCGCGCATTGATTACCCCTGTATCACTCACTGGTTGCCCAAATCTTTTCAGATAGATCCAGTTTTTATTCTGACTGTCACTCTAGGTTTGACGTCAGGCAGACCACAATTATTTTGTTGGCAAAGAGTGCAATCAACTGACGGTATTGTCAAGATAAATTGTAAGATACATTGGGTATGATTCTGTAATACAAGGCGTGCACTATCTGCTTGTGCCCCTCTCTGGGAGAGGCCAAGTAACAGACAGGCTACATTAGAAGTCTGTGCAGATTTTAGTGCAGGTAATAATATCTACCCAAAAGAAGAGATTACTTAGCGGATACTGTCTCATTGAGACGGTTCATAGAGAACCGCTCTCGAGTTTCGGTCAGTTTTCTTCGAACTGCCTCAACCGCCTCTTCCTCAGTTGAACGGTGTAGCGCGTCAATCCCACGAGCAAAGTGTTTGCGCATAGCAAAGCGCGCTGCCTGAGAATCACCGCTGGCGAGTGCCTCATAAATTGCCTGGTGCTCCTTGAGACGGACACCGGGCTCAGATGTGCAGACTGCCTGATGCGCCATTTTGATATGACGCAGACCATCCTGAGTCTCCCAGAGGTTTTCAATCATCGTTGTTAGCACACGGTTGTTAGTCGCTTCGGCGATAATGGAATGAAACTTGCGGTCGGCCATGTTTGAATCGGTTTTGCCCGTCAAGTTTTCTTGCTCCATCTCTTTAAGCGCCTCAGCGAGCGCTTCTAGCTGATCTGGAGTAATCATTGAGGCGGCCAAGGCGGCTGATTCACCCTCTACCAAGACGCGGGTTTCAAGCAATTCAAACGGGCTAACTGTTGACTCTACGCCCTTTACACCGCGCCACTCTACGACATGAACCCCTGAACCTTTGCCAACAGCAACACGGCCCATTGCCTCCAGAGCAATCACTGCTTCTCGTATGGTTGGGCGACTCACCCCGAATCGCTCAGACATCTCACGCTCTGCGGGCAATCTCGAGCCCACTGGGTATTCGCCGCTATCGATAAGCGCTACCACACCATCAACTACCTGACGATAGAGCCGTTTTTTATTGTCGCCGTGGTTCCTGCCCATTTTTGTTTGACCTTTCACTATTTATTTGGTTTTTTACACGCTAAGCGCAGCTAAAAAATTGCCTTAGGCTACTGCCATTATTGAAATTTTTCCTATTATGCCGCTTATTGGCAATGTAAGACAACTACTCTTAGCAATAGGTTCCATAGCCGTTCTGCTAAATCTATTGATGTAATCCGAAAGGTCAGACTACATTGTTGTCATCGATGCCAACCGTTATGCTGAAGGCTATCAACGGAGAGACTCTATGACCCTACCCAAATCGCCATATATCCTCATAAAAAGTTTACTTTTGGGGGCTCTCGCCGTGACAGTAGTAACCGGCTGTACAGCTGTTGCACCGGGAATTAGCGCAGTCACTCCGTTTGATAGCGACCGCTATCTGGGCAAATGGTATGAGATTGCCCGTCTCGATCACTCCTTTGAGCGCGGCTTGACTGCAGTTACTGCTGAGTACTCACGGCGCGAAGATGGCGGCATACGAGTGATTAATAGCGGCATAGATGAACAGGGAGAACTCAGTGCAGCCGAGGGGCGCGCCTATTTTGTCGGTGAGCAAAACATTGGCCACTTAAAAGTCTCTTTTTTTGGCCCCTTTTACGGCTCCTACGTAGTCTTTGAATTAGATGAAGAGTACCAATATACCTTTGTTACCAGTTACAACCGCGACTACCTGTGGCTATTGGCGCGGACCCCGACCGTCAGCCCGCAGCTGATTGAACATTTTACTCAGCGCGCGGCACAGCTCGGTTTTGCCACTCAGGAGCTGATATTGGTTGAACAGCCCGACACCGCACAGCCGGCCGATTAATCTACAACTCGATTGCGCCAGATAAACAACACTAACAGCACCCCACCCACCACGGGGAGTGTGACCTGGTTGAGCACTTCCCAACTTGTCATGGCCAGTAGATAGCCAGCACTCAGGCTGGCCAAAGCGACCGTAGTGAAGACTAAAAAGTCGTTGGCTGCTTGCACTTTGGCCCGCTCTGCCGGGCGGTAGCTGCCGGCAATAATGGCCGTAGCGCCAACAAAAGAAAGGTTCCAACCCAGCCCTAGCAGAATCAGAGAACCCCAGAAGTGGACAACCTGCACACCCGACAGCGCCGCAAAGCCGGCAGCGGCCAGCAACACAAAACCAAACGCCGTCATCGCCACTTTGCCGTAGCGCTCGATCCAACCGCCTGTGAAAAAACTGGGTGCAAACATCGCCAATACATGCCACTGAATACCGAGTGTGGCATCGTTGACCGCGTGGCCGTGGCCAACCATGGCCAGCGGTGCTGCGGTCATGACAAAGGCCATTAGCCCATAGGAAGCAACACCGCACAGCGCACCCACCGCGAACGGTGGCGTGCGCGCGATCTCTAGTAGCGCCCTGCCCGGCTCGCTACTGTCTGTAGCCAATGCTTGCGGTACGCGCAATTGGACGATAATCGGCAAGGCCAGCAGGGCCAATAGACTCAGACAAAAGAAACTGCCGGCATACTGCGCGCTAACCACTGCACCTTGGCTATAGATCACCACCTGCGGGCCGATGACCGCAGCGGCTAGGCCACCTAACAACACTCTGGAGATAGCCCGCGGCTGGTGGCCTTGCTCGGCCAAATCGGCCGCGGCAAAACGGAAATTTTGCGCACAAGCGGTATACAAGCCGGCAAACGCTGTTGCGATGGCAAAAAACCAAAATTGCTGCGTTATGATAGAAAATGCCGCCAGCAATCCGGCCAAAGCACAGACTACAGCCCCAACCAGATAAGTAGCGCGCCGGCCGGTGCGCGCTAAAAGCCATGCCACCGGCAACATAGCCACGGCTACACCGACGTTGTAGCTGGTCACTGGCAGTGTCGCCAAAGCAGGATCTTTAGCTAACTGCAAACCGACCAGACCGGCCAGTGAAATGATTATAGGGCCAGTCGCTCCGGCCAAGGCCTGCATAGCAACCAGCAGGTTAATATTGCGTTGCGCGCTCACAGTGGTTCTCCATTTAACTTGTAGGGCACACAATCCGCCTGTGAGCACCAATCTGCGCTATCATCGCACACTCAAGGAATTAACGCGTTAGAGTCTGTTTATGGCAATCCACTGGTACCCCGGCCACATGTTCAAGGCCAGCAAAGAGATGAACGAGCTGCTGCCGCTCATTAACGTGGTGGTCGAGGTGATTGATGCGCGCCTGCCCTACAGCAGCTCTAACCCGATGATCGCTCAGTTGGCCGCCGATAAACCCAATATCAAAATATTGACCAAAGCCGATCTTGCCGACCCTGCAACGACCGAGCTTTGGCAGCGCTGGTTTGATCAAGATCGCGGCGCCATGACTATGGCTCTTAATTTAAAAACCGAAGAGCCGGGCGCGGCACTCATAGACCTTATCAATACACTCTACCCTCAGCGCGAGGGGCGCAATACTCTGGTATTGGTCAGCGGTATTCCCAATGTTGGAAAATCGACGCTGATCAACTCGTTGGCCGGCCGCCAGGTGGCTAAAACCGGCAATGAACCCGCGGTCACCAAGGGACAGCAACGCATCAATCTGCGCAACGGTATCATGCTGCTAGATACACCCGGTATTTTGTGGCCAAAGATTGACCACCCCGATTGGAGCTACCGTTTAGCCAGTAGTGGTGCGATAAAAGATACCGCCATGAGCTATGACGATGTTGCTTTCTTCGCCGCCGAGTACCTACTCGAGTGCTATCCCGAGCAGTTGCGCCAGCGTTTTGAACTAGAGAACTTACCGCCAACTGCCATCGAGTTATTGGAGACCATAGGTGCTCAGCGCGGCTGCCTGCGCGCCGGTGGGCGCGTCGACTTAGAGCGAGTCTCGGCCATTTTTATCAACGAATTGCGCGCCGGCCAAATTGGCCAAATTAGTTTTGAGACACCCCAGATGGTTGCCGCCGATTTGGTCGATGTCGAGCGATTCAAAGAAGAGAAACTGGCCAAAGAGAAAGAGCGCGAAGAGCGCAAAGCAGAAAAACGCCGCCGCACTCGCGCCAACCGCCGCTAATCTATACGACCACCCCAGCCGCATAGCCTGACGACCACGCCCACTGGAAGTTGTAGCCCCCCAAATGGCCGGTCACATCCACCACTTCGCCTATAAAATAGAGCCCGCGGTGCTGTTTACTCTCCATCGTTTTAGAGGAGAGCTGATCGGTATCAACACCGCACAGAGTCACCTCCGCGGTGCGGTAGCCCTCGGTACCGGCGGGCTTAATCTGCCAGCCATTTAACTGCTCACCTAACTGGCGCAGCGTGTCGCTGGCCAGCTCACCTATTGGCCGCTGTGCCAGCTCAGGCCATAGCTGCTGCTCTAGCGACGCCGCGAGCGATTTGGTCAACAATGGCGCCAATAGGGTTCGCAACAGACTTTTTGGCTGCTGCTGCTTCTGCTCGAGCAGCCAGTCGGCCACATGGTGCTCTGGCAACAGATTAATTGTGATCGTCTCGCCAGCTTGCCAGTAGTTAGAAATTTGCAGTGCCGCTGGGCCGCTGAGACCGCGGTGAGTAAACAGTAAGTTGTCGTGCCAACTGGCTCCGGGCACGCTCATCACCACCGAGATAGCCGTGCCGCTGTTATCGATACAGAGCTGTTTGAGGGCGTCGCTAAAAGTGAATGGCACCAAACCGGCCCGGCGCGGCAGCAAGCTCAACCCAAACTGCTCGGCTAGCTGGTAGCCAAAACCAGAGCCACCCAGGGTGGGAATTGAGAGCCCACCGGTGGCAACTACCAGTGACTCACCCTGATGGCTGACACCATTGATGGACAGACTGTAACCCGCGTTAGTGGCCGCTACATTGTCCACAGTGCAGCTGCTGCGCACCCGTGCGCCGGCCAGCTCACACTCCTCCAGCAACATCGCTAAAATTTGCTTGGCCGACCCGTCGCAAAATAACTCACCGTTATTGCGCTCGTGGTAGCTGATAGCATGGCGACTCACCAGTTCGATAAAATCCCACTGCGTGTAGCGTTTGAGTGCTGATTTAACAAAGTGAGGATTGCTGCAAAGAAAGTTTTCTGGGGTGATATCTAGGTTGGTAAAGTTACAGCGGCCGCCGCCCGACATCAGAATTTTTTTACCTACTTTGTTGGCCGAGTCAACCACCAACACTGAGCGCCCCCGCTGTGCTGCAGTCATAGCGCAGAACAGCCCCGAGGCGCCGGCACCGATAATAATCACATCAAAGCGATTAATCGCAGCCATCTATCCGTTCTCACTGCCGCTGTGCAGAGTGCGCTGTAACAGGGCAGCGACTTGCTCGCGGCCAAGCTGCTCAAGCCGTGCAATATTGTTGTTGGGGATAGCATCGGGGTCTGGGTGGCTGGCGACGGCTGCCTCTACCATCTCCTCGCGCAATAGATGCAACATTGGGTGTGGGGAACGGTTGGTAAAGTGGCTGACAGCCATTTCTGGCTCACCATCAAATAAATAATCGGGATGAAAGGTGGCCAGCTGTAAAGTGCCGAGCAAACCCACCTGCTCGATCAACTGGTTGGCTAGATCGACAAAATCTAGGTAATCCTCGAACGACTCTAAACCCGTGGGTACCACCAGCAGCGTCGTCGCTATTTCACTCTCATCACTCTGCTGCAGGCGGTCTAACTCGGCTAAGAAGCTACGGGCCAATGAGTCGTAATCAGAGCCATCAACGACCTCAACGCACAATGTCTCGCTGGTGATTACCGGTCTGGCAAACGGACAGAGGTTGAGGCCGACCACCACACTGTTTAACCAAGCGAATGTTTGCTGGCGAACTAACGCACTATCTATGTGAGCCATAAAAACCGTCGAGCTGTTAGAGAAAGCACGCCAGAATACAGCATGGCAGTGTGATGGCAACTGTCACAGTGTGAATTACTGGTTGGCAAACACCGCAGCTATCGTTGCCGCAGCGACAATATCATCACTGCAACAACCGCGTGAGAGATCTAACCAAGGTGAGGCAAAACCCTGTAACAATGGCCCCACTGCGGTGGCACCGGCGAGGCGCTCGACCAACTTGTAGCCAATATTACCCGCGCTTAAGTCTGGAAAAATCAGCACATTAGCATCCCCAGCTATCGCTTCATTGGGTGCCTTTAGGGCGGCTACAGTGGCGACTAACGCGACATCAGCCTGCACTTCTCCGCTAACTTGCCAGGCGGGGTCAATCGCCGCGGCCATGGTTTTAACCAGTGCAGTCGCTTCGCGCACTTTGTCGACACTGGGGTGGCTGGCAGAGCCCAAGGTAGAAAACGACAACAACGCAATCTTGGGAGTCTGGCCGGTTAACAGTTGATGAGAGCGGGCAGTATCGATGGCAATTTGCGCTAATTGGTCGCTGTTAGGGTCTGGGTTGACCCCGCAATCGCCAAAGCTCATCACCCAATTGGGGTGCTGCATTAAGAAGCTACTGGATACCAGACCACTATTGGCAGCCAGCCCAACTCCGCGCAAGCCGGCGCGAATCACATCGGGGGTAGTCGCTACCGCACCAGCCACGGCGCCATCGACAACGCCTAGTGAGGTTAATAGCGCACCCAACAATAGGGGCTCTTCGGCCATTTGAGACGCTTGTTCTACACTCCATTTTTTTACTGGGTTGAGTCTTTGCAACTGCAGTGCTGCCTGGTGCATAAGCTCTGCCCAATCAGCTCGCGAACAGAGCAGTTCGCAACTGACCGGGCGCCCGGGATAATCCTCAATCACTACAGGTATTGCCAACTGCTGCTCAATTACCGCAGCTATGGCTTGCTGCATGCGCATATCTGCTGGCTCTGCAAACAAAACCCGGCGCTGAAGGCGCCGGGCTTGTTGTGCAATGGAGGTTAACGCGTCGATTACTGGTAATCCTTGTATTTGTCCAAGAAACGCACCGGCTTAGAGAGGGCATCGCGACGGAAGGGGTCGCCGAGCTCGCGGGTACACATAATTTCTATGACACAAGTCTTACCTTCGTTCATCTGCATGTCCACTGCTTTTTTCAGTGCAGGACCGACTTGATCAAGTTGATCGACTACAATCCCTTCTGCACCCATCGCTTGAGCAATACCTGCCCAGGATTCGCTTTCTAGCTCGGCGGCAACAAAGCGGCGGTCGTAGAACTCGACCTGGTTTTTCTTCTCTGCACCCCAGTCGCGGTTGTGGAAGACCACGGCAGTGACAGGAATATCGTGGCGTACAGCAGTCATGATTTCGCTCATGCTCATACCCCAGGCACCGTCACCGGCGTAGCTGATAGCTGGGCGATCTGGGCTCGCTGCTTTGGCACCGATAATAGTAGGCAGTGCATAGCCGCAGTTACCGAAGCTCATCGGCGCAAAGAAGCTGCGCGGCTTTTCAAAACGCAGGTAACTGTGCGCAACCGAGTTGATGTTACCGATATCGGTAGAGACCATCACATTCTCTGGCATAGCTTTTTCCAACTCGCGCAGCACTTGACGCGGATGCAGCCAGTTGCCCTCTTCGCCTTTTGCCTCTTCGATCATATCCAGACTGTAGGGGTCGCGCTCATGAGTCCACTCATCCAGCTCAGCTTCCCAGGCGGCTTTTTGTGCCGCCACTTCGGCCAGGCGCGCGTCGCGGTTTTTGTGGCACGCCATGACTTTATCTTGCAAGCGGGCGGCAATCTCAACAGAGGCTGCTTTGGCGTCGCCACAGATGCCGACAGAGATTTTCTTCACCAGGCCGAGCATTTTGTGGTCGGCATCAATCTGGATAATTTTTGCGTTCTCAGGCCAGTACTCCATACCGTACTGCGGCAGTGTACCGAACGGCCCAAGGCGCGAGCCGACCACCAAGACTACATCAGCTTTTTTGATCAAGTTCATACCTGCTTTTGAACCTTGATAGCCGAGTGGACCACACCAGAGTGGGTGGCTGGCAGGGAAAGAGTCATTGTGCTGGTAGCTGTTAACCACCGGCGCACCAATTAACTCAGCCAGCGCTTTTACCTCTTCAACGCCATCGGCCATCACTACACCGCCGCCAGAAACCATCACTGGGAACTCAGCTTGGCAGAGCAGCTCTACCGCTTCGGAAAGGCTTTTGTCGCCGCCAGGACCGCGGTCGATACGCATTGGTTGAGGAATCTCTACGTTGATATCGCCGTAGAAAAAGTCGCGTGGAATATTCAACTGGGTTGGGCCAATTTCTGACATGGCGCGATCAAAACAGCGCGCAGTGAACTCAGCCATACGCTTGGGATTATTAACGTGACCCTGGTACTTGGTGAATTCTTGGAACATCGGCAGTTGATGGGTCTCTTGGAAACCACCGTGGCCAATCGTCATCGTGCCCGCTTCCGGAGTGATCATAACCACTGGCGAGTGCGCCCAGTAGGCTGCCGCAATGGCGGTAACACAGTTAGAGATACCGGGGCCGTTTTGGCCAATGACCACACCGTGCTCACCTGAGGCGCGCGCATAGCCGTCAGCCATATGGCCTGCGCCCTGCTCGTGGACAACCGGAATTAGCTCAATGCCGGCGGGCGCAAAGATATCCATTGCATCCATAAAGGCCGAGCCCATGATGCCAAAGATTTTGGTGACGCCATTGGCGACAAGCGTTTCGACAAAAGCTTCACTGGGGGTCATACGTGGCATAGCAGTAATCCTATCAATATAAGTAGCAGACAACTTTGGCAGAGCAAAGCATTAGTCGATCAGAGTAGTGGTTCCCACCCATTGCGGATAGAACCAGTTGCTAGCCATCGCTTGTGCCAGTATTTTATGGCGCCCTCACTGGGCGGCCAAGATCTCACTCAACAGGCGTATGCCGGTCTCTATCTGTTCGGCAGGCACGGCAGAAAAGCCCATTCTAAAGGTATTTTTCGGCGGCGATTCAGAGAGAAAGTGCAGTTGTCCCGGCTCGATAATAATACCCTGAGCGGCGGCTTTTTCTGCCAGTTGCGCAGTATCTATAGCTTGTGGAGCCTGCAACCAGAATGAGGAGCCGCCTGAACTGGGGGAGACTTGCAGTTGTGGCAGATGCTCTGCCAGCGCTCGCTTCATTACCGCGTAGCGCTCCGCATAGGTGGAGTAAAGTTTGCCAATGAGTGAGTCGTAGTAACCGCGCTCTAGAAACAGCGCCAAGGTGTGTTGGTTGTTGGCGGCCGGGTGGCGCACCATCAGGCGGCGCAGCGCGCGCAACTCTTCGATAACCTCTTTAGAGGCTACCATGTAGCCGAGCCGAATACCGGGAGAGAGGGTTTTTGAGAGGCTGCCCAGATAAATTACCCGCCCATCGACATCCATACTTTTTAGCGCCGGCAGAGGCCGCGATAGGTAATTAAACTCACCTTCGTAATCGTCCTCAATAATGACTGTATTGTTGGCCGCGGCGGCAGCCAACAGCGCCTTGCGTCGTTCTAGAGGCATCGTTACCGTGGTTGGCGACTGGTGGCTAGGGGTCACACAGAGATAGTCGCACTGTTTGAGTTGCTCGCCGACAATCACCCCACAATCATCGATAGGCAGCGGCACCGGCTCTGCACTGGAGAGCTTTACCAAATTGTGCAGGTCGACATAGCCCGGGTTTTCGACGCCCACCTTGATACCACTGCGATTCCATAACAGCTGGGCGATTAACGCCAAGCCCTGCTGAGTGCCAACCGTGATAAGAATATTCTCTGGCTCGGCGATAACCCCACGGCGCGGCAACAACCGGCTGCGCACCTGGGCTACTAACAGCGGATCGTCATAGCCGAGCCGCTCGGCTGACCAGTGCCGGATGGCCCCTACGCTCACCGCATCGCGGCTACACTCACGCCAGTGGTTGACCGGAAAAAGATTAGAGCTGATTTGCCCGTAAATAAATGGGTAGGGGTAGTGCTGCCAATTACTGGGCTTTTGCAAACGCGGTAAATCGCTCGGCGCACTCTGCCAGCGCGCAGACCAATCGACAGGCTGGCTCGGCTCTGTCTGGGGGGCGAGCGGTTGCGGTCGCACTCCGCGCAGCAGTTCCGGATTGACAAAATAGCCACTGCGCTCACGCGAGATAAGATAACCGTCATCGAGCAGACTCTGGTAGGCGAGTATCACGGTGTTGCGGCCAACACCCAGCTGCGCCGAGAGCACACGGCTAGAGGGCAGCGGCTGCTCGAGCGCCACAGCACCATTAATAATGGCGTAGGCCAATTGATCGACAATCTGTTTTTGGAGAGTGCGCTCGCCGCCGTGCTCCAAATTTATAAGCAGCTCAACTGCCATCAGCTGATCCCGTTTTTAACCCTTTTGTTGTAGCGGCGCAGTTCACTGCGGACTATGGGTGCCATCAGGTAGAGGCCAAAAATATTCGGCACACAGATTAAGAATACCAGTGCATCAGAGAAATCTAGCACCGCACCCAACTGTATACTGGATCCCACGGCAACCACCAGGCAGAAGAACAGCTTGAAGGCATTGGCTGCCAACGGGTTCTCGCCCATCAAATAAGTCCACCCTTTTAACCCGTAGTAAGCCCAGGCGATCATGGTAGAAAATGCGAACAACATACCCGCAAAAGCCACTACATAAGGAGACCAACTAATGTTGCGCTCAAAGGCTGCAGAAGTCATCGCCACGCCATCGAGCCCTTGGTTGAAATTGGGGTCATAGTAAAAAGTGGTGATAATGACTAGAGCACTCAGGGTGCAGATCACCACGGTATCGATAAACGGCTCAAGCAACGAGACATAACCCTCGGTAATGGGCTCGTGGGTCTTAACCGCGGAGTGGGCGATCGGCGCAGAGCCAATGCCCGCTTCATTGGAGAAAACCGCACGCTGGAAGCCAATGATCATGACCCCAATAGCGCCGCCGGCGATGCCGTCGGGGCTAAATGCACCCTCCCAAATTGCTGCAAAGGCATAGGGTAGCGCCTCATAGTTCATAGCGATAATCACCACCGCACCAACGCTGTACAGCAGTGCCATAAAGGGCACTACCTTGGAGGTGACGCGGGCAATACTTTTAATACCGCCAATAATCACTAGGCCGACTACCGCCCCCATCAGCAGACCAAACAACCAGCCTTTGTCGGCAAAGAAGCTCTCACTGCCGCCGCTGACCGTGACAAACTGCAAATAGGCCTGGTTAGACTGGAACATGTTGCCGATACCCAAGCAACCGACCACAATCCCCAGCGCATAAAAACGCCCTACCGCACGGCCTAAGCCGGGTCTGCCGCGGTCGGAAAGACCGCGCTCGAGATAGTACATGGGCCCACCCGAGACCGAGCCGTCCGGGTTTTCACGCCGATACATGGTGCCCAGTGCACACTCAACAAACTTGGTGGACATTGCCAAAAGACCGGCAATGATCATCCAAAAAGTAGCGCCGGGGCCACCGGCACTTATCGCCACTGCGACACCGCCGATATTACCGATACCGACGGTTCCCGACACAGCGGTGGCCAGGGCTTGAAAGTGGGTCACCTCACCGGGGGCTCCGGCCTTGGAGAAATCTCCGCGCACCAGCCTAAAGGCATGGCGGAAGCCGCGAATATTGAGAAAGTTTAAGTAGAGGGTAAAAAAGATCGCGGCGGCGACTAACCATGCCACCACCAGCGGCACTTGGACGCCAAAAACCGGCAGAGAGAAAAAAACCACTGAAGAAATTAGATCGGTAGCGGGCTGTACCGTTTGATTAATCCACTCATCAATACCGCCACCGGCGAAGCTGCTACTACTGAAGAAAACCGTCAACACTGTCAAAATTTGGCGCACTCTATCTAGACCATATTGCGCTCTTATATTGTTACCCATGCTTAGCCCTTTGATTTTATTTATTGTCTTTCGCAGGGCAGTGAATTTACCCCACTCCTCCCGCGATAGCAAAACCGTACAGACTAACGGGTTTTACAACCATCAAAATAGCACCCACATCAACACCAGCGCACCGATAAACAAGCTCTCTGCCAACACCAGCACAATCGGTCGCCAGCCAATATCGAGCAGACTGCGAAATGAGGTTTTTATGCCCAGCGCGACAATTGCCAGAACAAAGCAGTAACGCGATACGGTGCTCAATGTTTCACTGATTGGCGCCGGTATGGCAATCAGGTTGTTGAGTAGTGCCAAGCCGACAAAAGCCCACAAGAAAAACGGTACTCGCGCAGAGTTAACTGGCTTGCCCGACTCTGCCGGTGCGCCAGCGCGATTAAACAACCACAAAAAAAGCCAAGCCACCGGCACCAACATCGCGACCCTAACCATTTTGACCGTCATTGCGGCCACACCCACCGGTTCTGATATAGCAAAGCCGGCACCCACCACGTGGGAGACATCGTGAATCGCACCGCCTAAAAATACACCAGCGGCCTCGGTAGAGAGCTCTAACCAGCCAACTAGCACCGGATAAGCGACCATGGCTATAGCGCCAAAGGTTGCCACTAAACCGACCACCAGTGTGGTGAATTTTTCTAGCTCGCGATCTTTGCGCATTACCGAGGAGAGTGTCAGCGCTGCCGAGATACCGCAAATCGCCACCGCACCGCCAGACAAAAAACCCAAACGGCGGTCTAAGCCCAGCCAGCGCGACAACACGCCACCGAACAGAATGGTCGCAAACAGCGATCCTACAACTAACAGCAAACTCTGCCAGCCAATCGACTGCACATCTTCAAGAAAGATATTAACCCCCAGCAGCGCAACGCCAAGGCGCAATAAGCTCGCCGAGCAGAAATCGATACCCGCTTGGCAGCGCTCTTGGTCATAGAGGAAATTAGCACTCATACCCAGCAACAGCGCAAATAGCATCACTGGAGCATGGTAGGTGGCAGAGAGAAACAGTGCCGCCATCGCGACAATCAGTGCCGCGATAACTCCTTGTTGGTAGCGGTTAAAGCTCGCCCTCAGGTTAACTGCCATCATGCCACGACTGCCGTTAAAGCCAGATCGATAGCATCGACAATATCATCGATGTCGCGGCGCGTGGCAATCAGCGCCGGGCTCAAACAGAGGGTATTGTTATGCGTGGTAAAGCTGCGGTTGGTGCGGCCAATCATCACGCCGTTGCTCAGCGTATGTGCCGCAATGCGCATGGCGACACTCTCATCTACGGGGGCTTTGGTGGCGCGATCGGAGACCAATTCAATGCCGGCAAACAACCCCTTGCCGCGCACATCACCCACCAGAGTATGCTTCTCTTTAAGCTCTTCCAAGCGCTCCATCAGATGCGCGCCCTGCTCTCTGACGTTTTGCAGCAGCCCCTCTTCCTCGATAATAGCCAAGGTCTCTAAGCCGGCGACTGGGCCAGCGGTACAACCACCAAAAGTGCTGATATCGCGGAAGTAACTCAGAGAATCTTCGGGCTTGCTTTTAAACTGGTTAAACAGGTCTTCCGTAGTCACCGTGCAAGAGATCGCTGCGTAAGCACTGGCCACCCCTTTCGCCATGGTGACCATGTCGGGTTTAACCCCGTAGTGCTGGTAGCCAAACCATTCACCGGTGCGGCCCAACCCGCAAACGACTTCGTCGATATGCAGCAAGACACCGTATTTTTTGCAGATCTCTTCAATGATCGGGAAGTATTCGGGCGGCGGCGGGATAACACCGCCACCGGCAGTAATCGGCTCCAACACCACGGCGCCTACCTCATCGGCACCCTCGCGCAAGATTGCTGTCTCCAAATCGCGAGCACATTCGATGTTACAACTGCCGTAAGTTTTGCCAAAGGGGCAGCGGTAGCAGAGGCAGTTAGCAAACTCTGAGAAACCCGGCACATAGGGGCCGTACTGCGCCTTGCGCTGCTCTTGCCCGGTCGAGCTCAGAGTGGCAATGGTGGTGCCGTGGTAATCGCGGTGGCGGTAGATTATTTTGTGCTTGCGGCCATCGCCGTGGATGTGGGCCAACTGACGGACCATTTTGTAGGCTTTCTCGTTCGCCTCAGAACCCGAGTTAGAGTAGTAGACCCGCCCCATGCCGGGCATTTTTTCTAGCAGACGGTCGGCGAACTGTGCACCCGGCACATTGCCGCCGGTATTGGCGAAGTAGCACATCTCCACCAACTGATCGCGAATGGCGTTGGCAATACGCTCGCGCCCGTAGCCGACATTGACACACCAGACGCCGCCCGATGTCGCATCCAGATATTCTTTACCGTGGGCATCGGTAACGCGCATCCCTTCACCTTTAACGATCACCAGCGGATCGCCAGATTCAAGTACCTTGTGCTGCATAAGGTGGTGCCAAACACTTTCTTTGTCGGTAGAGATAATGTCGCTATTGCTGGGATGGGCGTGGCTTGTCATGGTCTGCTCTCGATACAGGGTGCCGCACAAATAAATGCACCTATTAATTTGAGAACTACTGTATGACCAACAGCACCTGAGCGGATAGAACCAGATAGAACTCTAATCTACTACCAAGAGAGGCTTGCTCTAGCCGACGGTGTCCACAAGCAGCAGGCCAGCAATGGTCCACATCATCGCGGCGATCAGCAGATCTAACACCCGCCAAGCCATCGGCTTTTTAAACAGCGGCACCAACCATTTGGCGCCAGCGGCCAAACCGCAAAACCACAACACCGAGGCTGAGACACAACCGGCAACAAAAATATACCGCTCGTCCACCGGGTAGCGGCCACCCATACTTCCCAGCAATACCACTGTATCGAGCCAAGCGTGCGGATTGAGCAGCGTCACTGCAACCGTCGTTAACAGTGCCGCCTTGAGCGATTGCGGGCCGCTGTCGCTGGCGCGCAGCACACCGGGGTGAAAGGCTGCACGCAATGCCACCGCCCCATACCAACTCAAAAACAGTATGCCGCCCCAACTGGCCACCATCAGCATCGCCGGCGAGTTAGTGATAAGAAGGCCCATACCCGCTACGCCCAGCGATATTAGTGCGACATCAAAAAAACAGCACAACAGCGCTATTGGCCAGTGGTACTGGCGGCGCAGCGCTTGGCCCAGCAAAAAGGCATTCTGTGCACCGATGGCAATAATTAGGCCGGCAGTGGTCACCATACCTTTGAAGTAGATTGTCCAGATAAGTGCACTTTCCACTGTAATAGCCTTGTTTGAGTTAAGTAAACCGGCTGGCAGTTTACGCTTGAACCCGAGAAGGTCAACACCTGTCAATTTAAAAATAAAGTGGCGCAATCAGCCATAAAAATTAAGTTAAAAGAGATAAATACAACGCCTTTAGGCTCGCCGTATAAACCTGAACAGGCTCGAGCCTGCAGACCGCCTCAATTAACTACTTATACCCCTTATGGGGTGCCTTTTGGCTGCATTTTCGTGGGATAATAGAGATCGGCTTAGTACAGATATTTTCTGTTCAAGCCGGCTATAAACCGGCCCCCTGTCGCAATCACATTTTTGGCTGAGGGCTGTTTATCAATCACTGTTATCCTGGGGGATACACTATGAAAACTATCAAGCTAACTGCACTGGCTTCGGCCATCATTGCAGCCACCACTGTGGCACCTGTCAGCTTCGGCGCAGAAGCCATTGAAGAAGTGACTGTACTCGGCTCACGTGGCGCACCGCGCACCGTCTCGGATTCACCGGTACCTGTCGATGTAATCAGTGCCGCCGACATGTCAAAAACCGGCAGCAACGACATGCTCGAGCTACTCAAAGGTACCGTGCCTGCGTTTAACGTACACGATAACCCCATTAGCGATGCGGCCTCTATGATTCGCCCTGCTAACCTGCGCGGCCTCTCTGCTGACAGCACTCTGATTCTGGTTAACGGCAAACGCCGTCACCGCTCATCGGTTATCGCCTTCCAAGGCGGTGGTATCAACGATGGTGCTCAAGGCCCCGATATTTCTGTTATCCCTGGCGTTGCTCTCAAGCAAGTTGAAATCTTGCGCGATGGTGCAGCGGCACAATACGGCTCAGACGCGATTGCTGGCGTGATGAACTTTGTCCTTAAAGATGATGCCGATGGCGGCAGCTTCTCTGTTAAAACCGGCGAATTCTACGAAGGTGACGGCGCTGCCACTATTTATGATGGCAACATCGGCCTACCTTTGACTGACAAAGGCTTTGTTAACCTCAGCTTCCAGTTGAAAAACCAAGACGACACCTCGCGTAGTGTACAGCGCGGCGATGCGCAGGCATTAATCGATGCCGATAACGAATTTGTTGCTACCCCCGCACAAATCTGGGGTATGCCAAAGGTTGATGACGACCTCACAATTTTTGTTAATACGGGTCTCGAGCTGAGCAACGGCGCAGAAGCGTACGCCTTTGGTAACTACTCAGAGCGCGATATCGACGGCGGTTTTTACTACCGCAACCCGAATGATCGCGACGGTGTTTTTACCTACACCAACGATAATGGTACTCCAGACAATACAGATGACGATTTCACAGCACGTCTTGTCGGCCAACTAGACACTGCCGGTGAAGACTGCCCAACAGATCTCGTCCCCTTAGCTGATGGCAGCGATCTCGATGGATTGGATGCCAACTGCTGGGTAGCCAATGAGATGTACCCCGGCGGTTACACACCTCGCTTTACCGGCAATATCGTCGATACCTCTATCACCGGCGGTCTGCGCGGCGAGATGAACGACATCAACTACGATGTTAGCTTCTCTTACGGTAGCAGCGAATCTGAGTTTGGTTTGAACAATACGCTCAACCCTTCACTCGGCCCCGACTCACCAAGAGACTTTGAAACTGGTGGCTACAAACAGGAAGAAATGAGCTTCAACTTGGATCTGCAAAAGCAATTTGGTGACACCAGCGTTGCCGGTGGTTTTGAATGGCGCGATGAGACATTTGAGATTACGGCCGGTGAAGAAGCTTCTTATATCCGTGGTCCACTGGCAGATCAAACTCCTGCCTTTATTTATGGCTCGCACGGCTTCCCTGGTTTCTCAGATACCGCTGCAGGTAGCTTTGATCGCGACAACTATGCCGTCTATGTGGATGTTGAGAACCAAGTAAATGCAGATTTACTACTTGGCGGCGCTCTGCGTTACGAAGATTTCTCTTCGTTCGGCAGCACAACCAACTATAAGCTAACGGCCCATTACACTATTGATGATCAGTTGGCTTTACGTGCATCACATAGCACCGGTTTCAGGGCACCGACGATTGGCCAAGCCAACGTTATCAACACTCAAACTACCTTTGACTTAAATGCAAACTTAATCCAAGTACAAACTGTTCCTGGTGAGGGTTTAGGCGAGGCAGAGCTCCAGCCAGAAGAGTCTACCAACTGGGCCATAGGCCTAGTCTTCACCGGCGAGTTGTTTGATCTGACAGTCGATGCATATCAAATCGACGTGGATGACCGCATTGCTATTAGCCCATCTGATGTCGTTTCTTCTGAACAGCTCGAATCTCTCGAGGCATTTGGCATTATGAGTGTTGCAGCAGGTGATGAAGTAAGCTTTTTCTCCAACGACTTTGACACTGAAACACGAGGACTAGATATTGTAGCCACAACAGGTGCCAATTTGTTGGGTGGTAGCACTGAGTTCAGTTTTGCTTATAACTGGAATAAAACAGAAGTAACTCGTGTCCGAGCTGAAGCTGATAATGACAGATTTGCCTTCAAAGTGCGTCGACTTGAGGAGGGACTACCAGAACATCGTGCCACTTTCACAATGTCACAGAACTGGGATAAAGTCTCTGCATTTGTTCGCGGCAACTACTATGGCGAATACTTCGCAGTTCACGCAGATGCTGGTGATTGGGCTAAAACAGTCGGTAGTGACTATACCATTGATGCAGAAGCCTCTTACATGATCAATGACATGTTCACCGTTACTGCCGGTGCTCAAAATATCTTTGATCGCGATGCAGCTAAATTGCAGCCTTCCGATCAAACGATCTTAGGTGGTGTTTACTACGAAACCTCTCCGTTCGGCATCAACGGTGGTTTCTACTACCTCAAAGGTACCTACAACTTCTAATTGAGAAGTTAATCGGTACAACAAAAAAACGGGAGCCTCGGCTCCCGTTTTTTTTGGCTGTTATTTAGCTGTTAGCGACAACAGTTACTCAGCCAGTACTTGTAACGGCTCGGCATAGGTGTAGCCCAAAAGATCAGCTACCGCCTGCTGGGTAATCTTGCCGGCGTGGACATTTAAACCATTTAACAGACCCGCATCGCTTTGCAGAGCGGCTAAACCGCGGTTAGCCAGTGCCAGGGTATAAGGCATTGTGGCGTTATTTAATGCTTGGGTAGAGGTGCGCGCCACCGCACCGGGCATATTGGCGACGCAGTAGTGGACAACGCCATCAACTACATAGGTAGGCTCGGCATGGGTGGTCGCTTTAGAGGTTTCAAAGCAGCCACCCTGATCTATCGCCACATCCACCACAACACTGCCTTCGCGCATCTGCGCTATGTGCTCGCGGTTGAGTAGTTTGGGGGCTGCCGCACCTGGGATCAGTACTGCACCGATGACTAAGTCGGCCGCCAGCACCTGCTCGGTGAGCGTCGCAGTAGAGGAATAGAGTGTCGTCAGCCGACCGCCAAACTCGCTGTCGAGTTCGCGCAGGCGCGGCAGCGAACGGTCTAATACGGTGACATCTGCCCCCATACCCAGCGCCATAGTGGCCGCTTGGGTACCCACGACACCGCCGCCAATAATGACCACTTTTGCCGGCGGTACACCAGGCACACCGCCTAACAGTACGCCGCGGCCGCCTTGGGCTTTCTCTAAGTGGTGAGCACCCGCCTGCACGGCTAGGCGGCCAGCCACCTCGCTCATAGGAGCCAGCAGCGGCAAGGCTCCGCGGCTGTCGGTGACTGTTTCGTAGGCGACACAAGTCGCCCCAGAGTTAACTAGCAGCTCAGTTTGCAACGGGTCTGGGGCCAAATGCAGGTAGGTAAACAGCAGTTGGCCGGGGCGCAGTTGGCGGCATTCATCGGGCTGAGGCTCTTTGACCTTGACGATCATCTCTGCAGTGGCAAATATCTCCGCGGCGTTAGCGACAATTTCACCCCCAGCCGCAGTGTATTGTGCATCGTCAAATCCGACCGCGGCACCTGCATTGTGCTCGACCAAGACACGGTGGCCGGAGGCGATCAGTTCTGCAACCGCTTGTGGGGTTAGACCCACTCGGTACTCGTGGTTTTTTATCTCTTTGGTCACGCCGACTAACACGTGGGAATCTCCTATCAGTTGATACCGCCACGTTATTCCAATTTTGTAAGTTTATTTTTATTATTTTGTGTTATTTTTAGGTGAATAAACTCTAAATATACCAATAAAAATAGGAATCAACTATGCCAAAAGAAGTTTCCGCCAGCCTCAACCGCATCGATCGCAATATTTTAGCCATCCTTCAAGAGGATGCGCGCATCTCTTACGCCGAGCTCGCCCGCCGCGTTGGGCTGTCGACTACACCCTGCATTGAAAGGGTTAAAAAGTTGGAGAAGAGCGGAATCATAAAAAAATACTCTGCCATTGTAGACCCCAACAAACTCGGTGCCGGGTTAATTGTTTTTGTGCAAATCCGCTTAGACCGAACCTCCGCGCAGACGTTTTCCGAATTTAAACAGGCGGTCGCCGACCTCCCCGAGGTACAGGATTGTCACCTGGTTTCGGGGAGTTTTGACTACCTTATTAAGGCCCGCATGGCCGACATGGGCACTTATCGCAAGTTTTTAGAAGAGACACTACTGGCAATACCCGGCGTACAAGCTTCCACCAGTATTGTTGTGATGGAGGTCACTAAAGAGACTCTCAACGTCGCTATTTAGCGCTGGTATCACCGAGCAAGTGCTGGCCTGGATAGCGCCCCTCGATCACCCCCTGCTCGTCGAGCAGGCGGCGCCCAGCCACAAGTACCGCGCTAATCCCTACCGAGGGCCGGTAGGGGATGCCGTAATCGGCACGGGCGCCGATGGTAGCGGGGTTAAAAACTACGATGTCCGCATCCGCCCCCACCTGTATGCGCCCTTTGCTGGCAAAATGGCTAGAGACCTTTTGCATCCATTGCGCCTGAAGGTAACTGGTGCGAGCGATGGCCTCTGGCAAGCTTAAAATTCCGCGCTGGCGCACGTAGTGGCCTAGAAAGCGCGCATAACTGCCGGCAATATTGGGGTTAGTTAAAACATCGCGGTCCATTGCCGGCAATGCATCGGTAGAGACCATCATCTCGGGCCATGCCAGCGCCTGCTCAATCCACGCCTCTTTGACATAGTGGTGGTTAACCATACCGTGCGGCTGTTCGCGCTGGTAGCGCTGCCAACTATCCTCGGTAAGCCACTCACCGGTTGCTACCCACTGTACGTCACCGTAATCGATATCAAACATCTCGCGCCAGTCGCGGTAACGGAAAACATCGGCAGAGATCGACGTGCCGCCAGCGGCATAAGTAAGCGTTTCTGTGGCAACAGTTGCGCCGCGCGCTCGCGCTGCATCGATTGCCGCCAACCACTCATCAACACGACCCATGGCGTTGTGCGTAATGTGGCAGATATAGAGCGGCGCACCACTGCGCTCGGCCTCTGCCAATACCTCGTATAAACCCGCCGGATCGCCACGGCTGGCGCGGCGCACATGGACAAAAATCGGCACGCCGCGTTTGGCCGCAACATCAAATACCATAGCCAGCTCGGCGGGCGAGATCGCTTGCGTCATATAGTCGAGCAGCAGACCAATTCCCAAGCCACCCTCATCAATACCCTGCTCGAGCAGTTGGGCAATTTTTTTGATCTGATCCGGCGTCGCCTCATCTAGCCAGGCGCGGCCACCCATATTCCCAGGCTTGCGGCCGACAAAAATATACGGCGAACCCTCACCCTCTATGACTTTTTGACGAATAAAGGCATGGCCGACAGAGGCGCCGTAGTGCAAACGTGCGCCACCAGCAAAATGCTCACCATAGGCGCCGACCGGGAAGACTCCCGCCTCAAGATCCAGCTGTGTGGTAATACCATCCTGCAGATTGAGCCACTGGCCAAACTGGGTGGGGGTATGGGTGTGCAAGTCGATAAAGCCCGGCGCCACAACTTGGCCAGCGGCGTCGATACGCTGCTCTGCGCTGATTAACTGCTCGGTGACAGCCGCAATTTTGCCGCCGCGTATGCCGATATTGCGCACCGCATCCAAGCCGCTCTCTGGGTCGATCACACGCCCATTGAGAATTACGCTGTCATAGGTAGCGGCTGCATGGACAGCCCCGACCTGCAATAGCAGCAACAGCAACCAACATGAATACTTAAAGCGTAGTATATGCATTGATAGCAACCCCTATTAACGGATCCTGTTATTGGTTGAGCGGCAAACTAGAGGAGGTAAAGGCAGCCGATGTCTGTTCAGCGTCGATCTCATCATCCAGATCAGATTCATCTTCAAGATTGGCACTGTCTTGTTCAGCGGCTACCTGAGATCGGCCGCGACGACGGCGACTACGTTCGCGTTTGAGCTCTTGCGCGCGCTCATCCAGGCCTGCCGCCTCGCACATAACTATCAGGTCTTTGCGCCAACGACGGTTCCATGGGCATTTTTCCATGGCTTTTTCTAACAGCTCGCAGCCCTCTTTAATATGCCCTTTGTCGGCATAGACAATACCCGTCATAAAGTTAGCCGCAGCGTGATCGGGGATAAGGTGGAGTAGCTTCTTAAAGCAGCGCTCTGCCTCATCCAACTTACCCTCTTTATAGAGCGCAACACCTTCGTTGAGTAGGCCTGGCTCGGGCAGCGAGATCATATCGATCGCTTCCCACTCAATTTTTTTATTAGTACCGGCGATAAGCGGTGCCAAGTGCTGTTGATAGCGGCGCCATTTCTCGGTGCTAGTTTTATAGATGGGCTGGCGCACCTGCCACACCGATGCAGTTTTTACCGGGCGATCGAGCTCATTGAAAGCGAGCACGCCCGGCTCCCACTCCACGCCAATATAGTCGAGCATTTTGCGCGCCATACCCTCTGTATCGGCCACTACATCCTCGTAGTTGATCTCTAATATCTCTCCGGGGAAGCGCTGCTGCCACTCGTGCATATACAGGTTGTGGTCGGCCAACTGTTCACCAATCCACTCCAAGTCATACGCAAAGCCCATACCGCCATGTTTGGCCTGGTAGTCGGTAAAGTAGTTAGAGAGCGCGATATCGCGCGGGTCTCGTCGCACCGAAATAATTTTTGCCTGCGGAAACAAAAACTTAATAAAACCTACGTTTTCAAAATTGTGTGGCAATTTATCGACCACAAAGCGGGCATTGGGCTTATCGGTTTCGGCGAGTTCGCGCAGCTCTTTAACCACGCCCTCGGCGATGCCGTTGGTGACATAGGGGCTCAGGTCATCGACACAGTCCGGGTAGCCGCGCCCGCTTCCGACATGGCGCTCCCAGCGCTCCAAACCTTGTATGCGCTGCGGAATGACACCCAGCTCACCGGCGCCGAAGATTTCGCTGTGGCCGGCGAGAATCTGCTCTACCAATGTGGTGCCAGAGCGCGGCATTCCCACAACATAAACTGGCACTCGCGCATCGTCGCTGTCGCGCAACCCGCATTCACTGCGGTGTTTATACAGCTCGCTGCCAAAGGCATAGCGGATCCGTGCACTGCGCTGGCGATGCGCTTTGGGATCGTACTTGAGGAATTTGCGGCTGGCACGGTTGGCACTGTTAGCCAGTTCAATCGCTTTGTCGTAATCTTTGCGCTTCTCCCAAACAGAGGCGAGTTGGAACAGCATACTGGCGCGTTCACTGCCCTCCAGTGAAGGTTGGTTAGCCACTTGCTCAAGGCGGCTGAGGGTCTCATCATCCTCGGGGTACTGGCGCGCATTGATCAGTGCGCTGTAGCCTTTGGCCGGATCGATCGCTTTGACACCTTCAAACAGTTCAATCGCCTCGTCGATCTTACCGCGCTGCATCTGCTGTTGGCCGTAGCCGCTTAAAGCCGGCAAAAAATAGGGGTTCTCTTCGATCAACTGTTTGAACAAAGTCTCAGCCTGATCGTAGTTTTGCTCTTGGCTCTCTACTTGGGCGAGCACATTTTTAGCCTGCATGCGCTGCTGCTTAATTTGCAATTCTGTCAGCGTTTCGCTCTCCTCGAGCGCCTCAGCCAGTTCAATAGCTTTGTCTGCCGCCTTGCGCGCTTGCTCGATATTGCCGTGCATCTGAGCGCCAGCTAGACGCACCCAGAGTGGCACCGTCGGCAGCTGTTGCTCTTCACTGAGTTTGACTGCTCGTCGCAGCAGCTGGACCGCTTGCATTTGCCGGCCTTGCAGCTGTGCGAGCTCTGCCAACTGGCTGTGCAGTGGTACATTTTTTGCGTAGTGTTTAAGGGCACTGCGCAGCGCTTCATCGGCAGCAGCGTGGTGATCTTGCGCAGCCAGAGCAGTAGCGTAGCCCATCACCAGAGCGCACCACGCCTCTTCATCGCGGACCACTTGCTCATCATCGAGCCACAATTCCGCTTCTGAAAACTGCTCGGCGGCGATCCAAATCTCCAGCTGTAATTGCTCGAGCTGCACTTGGAAAAAGCCGGCCACTTCCTCTCTGATCTGCTCTTTGCGCTCGGCCAGGATCGCCAAGGCTTTGTGCAACGCATCACTCGCCGCAGTGATTTCATTTTTTTGTAAACTCAATCGCGACAGTGCCAACCACACTGGCAAACGATGATCGGCAGCAGCCGCTGATTGCCGATAGAGCTCTTCTGCTTTATCCAGCTCACCGATTTGTAGCTGCACCCAAGCCATGCGCGCCTGCGCCAGTGGCTGCGCGGGCTGTTCGGTCAGCGCGGCTTGCAGCAGTTCATGAGCTGCATCAATATGAAACAGAAAGCAGTGGGCACCGGCTAAATCAACTCGCCCCTCTAAAGAGAGCTCAGGCAGTTGCGCAGTGGCGCGACGTAGCTCTTGCATTGCCGTTTGCCGGTCGCCCAGCTGGGCAGCGGCCATCGCCAACAGTGGAACGGCGTCGACATCTAATGACTCATCGTAGTAATGCTGTGCCGCTTGCTGGAGTTGATCAAATTGCTGGTTGTCGACCAGATCTCGCAAGCTGTCAATAAATTCCAAAACTCTGTCCCTTGTCGTCTCTGTATTAAGTATGTAAAACTCACTTTATATTATTAATACACAAACTTGTTGCAACTACGATAGTTGAGGTGACTCATGGCCGAAAAACTTACTCTAGCGCAGCTGGGCAATGTCAGCCTGCCCAAAGTGATCATCGACTCATTCGATGGCTCCATTTATCAGGCTGCCGTGGTTGCCCTTGGCGGCCGAGAGCAGCCACTTTGGATGGATCAAAACAAGCGTGTGCGCTGCAAAAACCTAGAGGAAATACGCGAGCTATTGGCACCTCTGAACATTCATCAACTCTATTTGCGCCAAAACAGCCCCTACGATGAGATGATTGGCCAACCGCTGCGCAGCGACCCCAACACCTTGCTGATTGAGTTAACGCAGTAGCTCTTAGTCTGATTCTGGCAGCTGTGCATCGGTGTAGATATTTTGCACATCATCTAACTCGTTAAGCATCTGCATAAACTTATCAAACATTTCTCGATCATCAGCGCCAATCGCCGTTTCGCCTTTGGGCACAAACTGCACCTCTTCGACTTCGTACTTAATCTCGCCAAAGGCTTCGTTGAGTGCGTTCAAAGCCTTGTGGTGCTCGCTGGCCGGGGCCAGCACTGAGACCATCTCGTTGTCGTCGGTCTCGATCTCCATAACGTCAACATCGGCATCCATTAACGCCTCAAGCACTGCTTCTTCGTCGTGGCCGGGGAAAACCATCACTGCGGCGTGGTCGAACATGTGCGCGACAACACCGGGCGTGCCAATTTTGGATTTGGTTTTGATAAAGGCCTGGCGGACATCCGCATAGGTGCGGTTGGGGTTATCGGTAAGGCAATCAACAATCACCATGCAGTTGCCGGGACCAAAACCTTCGTAACGGGCGGCGGCAAAATCTTCCCCATCCGGCCCATTGGCTTTGGCGATGGCTTTTTCAATCACATGGGTGGGGACCTGGTCGCGCTTGGCGCGCTCTATCAGGCTGCGCAAACTCAAGTTGCCATCGGGATCAGTACCGCCCGATTTCGCACTCATATAAATGTCGCGGCCATAGCGGCTGTAGATACGCGCCTTCATGTCAGAAGTCTTTGCCATCGACTCTTTGCGGTTTTGGTAGGCCCTGCCCATCGGTCTCTCCTCGTAGGAATTTTTAAAGGGTGTAATTCTACCCAATTTTCGCGATTGCGGCGCCCCTTTAAACAAAGCTATGTATCCACTTTATTGTCCATTACTAGACAAACTAACCGACCCCCTGCCACTATGCTTGAACAATAACCAATAAAAAGGGGAACGACGTGAGCCTAACTATTACTCCCAGCGGTGCCAGTTGCGGCGCTAGCATTACTGGCATAGATCTTTCCAAGCCGTTGGATAGCGACCAACTCGGCCAGTTGCGCAGCGCTTGGATGGCACACCATGTGTTATCACTGCCAGATCAACAGCTCACTGCCGATCAACTAGAGGCTTTTACCGCACAGCTCGGCAGGCTTGCCGAAGAGCCCTTTTTCACCCCGATTGAGGGGCAGCGTTACACCGCCAAAGTGGCTCGCAGCGCCACCGAGACCACCTCTATCTTTGCCGAGGCATGGCACGCCGATTGGACATTTGAGCAGCGCCCACCCGTGGGCACCTGCCTGTATGGCGTCACCATCCCCCCACACGGTGGCGATACACTGTTTGCCAACCAGCACGCCGCCTATCAAGCGCTACCGAGCGAGCTGCGCAACACCGTTGATCAGTTGGAGGCTGTCCATTCGGCAGTGATGGCCTACTCGCCAGAAGGTATTTATGGGCAAGAGCCAGCCGATAGCGGCCGCGCGATGCAACCGGTGATCTCCGACAAAGCCCGCGAGCGGCGCACTCACCCACTGGTGATGACCCACCCAGAAAACGGCCACAAAGCGATTTACGGCACGCTTGGCTACATAATTGGTATAACCGGCTACAGTGACCAGCAAGCACTTGAACTGCTCACCGAGTTACAGGCGTGGCAGACCCGCGAAGAGCATATCTACCGCCACCAGTGGCAGCCCAATATGTTGGTCATTTGGGACAACCGCTCGGTGCTGCACTGCGCTACCGGCGGTTACGAAGGGTATGACCGACTGCTATTGCGCACCACAGTCTGGCCTGCTTAACCCTCTCTCGACTCAGCGAAAACTGGCGTTTATCGCGTCTAACGCTTTCTGCCCGGGGCAGAGTGCTGTTTCGTCCAGGTCGCGCAGAGGCCCTTTCACCGAATTAATCATCTGGTGGAAGTCTTGGCTCTGGGGGTCCATATAGAGAAGGCCGGTCAGTACTGAGCCTTGGTCTTGATGGCGGCGTATAGCCGCCTGGGCCGACTCTTTGTTGGTGACATCTAACTCGACATCACCTTTGTAAAGATGCACCACAGAGCCGTCGTGTAGAGTGACCTCGTGGCTATTGCCCGGTTGATAGTCGGTGGTGATCTCCTCTTTCATGGGGATCACATCAATGGCACCGGTGGTGGCGACATGATCGCGCACGTAGTCGTAGCTCTTAGTTGAGGTACCGGTGTTATTAAAGGTAACGCAAGGGCTGAGCACGTCGATAAAGGCAAAACCGGGGTGGCGCAAAGCTGCCTTGATCAACGGCACTAGCTGCTCTTTATCACCGGAGAAACTGCGCGCCACGAAGGTGGCCCCCATCTCCAGTGCTGTGGCGCACAAGTCAATTGCGCCAAACGGATTGGCTACCCCTTTTTTACTGGCCGAACCGACATCGGTGGTCGCCGAGTCCTGCCCCTTGGTGAGGCCGTAGCAGCCGTTGTTCTCAACCAGGTAGAGCATATTGAGGTTGCGGCGGTTGACGTGGGCAAATTGGCCAAAGCCAATGGAGGCCGAGTCACCATCGCCGGAGACACCCAGATAGATCATATCGCGATTGGCCATATTGGCGCCGGTAGCCACTGAGGGCATGCGCCCGTGGACTGAATTAAAGCCGTGCGACTTACCTAAAAAATAGGCTGGCGTCTTTGACGAGCAGCCGATGCCAGAAATTTTAGCCACTTTGTGTGGCTCAATATTGGCTTCAAAGCAGGCTTGGACGATCGCCGCCCCCACCGAGTCATGGCCACAGCCCGCACACAGAGTAGAGAGCCCACCCTCATAGGCACGTTTATCGTAACCGAGCTCATTGGGTTGTAATGCGGGGTGACGGAAGGTGGATTTTGCGTAACTCATAACACTCTCTCCGGCTCAGGCTGGCTGCTTGTGCAATGGTGTAACCACTGCAGTGCGGGTTTTGGCATTGACGTGGTCGATCACCTGGCGTGCCGTGATCGGCATACCATCGTAGAGTGGCACACTGACCAGTTTTTTAGGATCAATGTCGCACTCGCCAACCAGCAACTTGCGCAATTGGCCGTCGCGATTTTGCTCGACCACAAAGACCTGATCATGCTCGGCAATGAACTGCTCAATAGTGCGGTTAAACGGGAACGCGCAGACGCGCAAACAGTCGATGGCGGTGCCCTCTTCTGCCAGTAAATCGCGCGCCTCAATACAGCTAGCGGTCGATGTACCAAAAAACAGCAGGCCATTTTTACTGGTGTTTTTTTCTTGATAGAGCTGCGGCTCGGGCACCAATTGTTTGGCGGTCTCCCACTTATGTAGCAGGCGCTCCATATTGTCGATATACACTTCGCTCTTTTCTGTATAGGCTGCATACGGGTCGCGCGAGGTACCGCGGGTAAAGAACGCCCCTTTGTCAGGGTGAGTGCCCGGGTAAGTGCGGTAAGGGATACCGTCACCATCAATATCTTTGTAGCGACCAAATTTTTCGCTCATCTCTTCGAGCTGTTGCTGGTTAAAGACTTTGCCGCGGTCGTACTGACGCTCGTCATCCCACACCAGTGGCTCGCATAAAAATTCGTTCATCCCCAAGTCGAGATCACTCATCACAATCACCGGGGTTTGCAGCCGCTCGGCCAGGTCAAAGCTCTCTGCGGCCATGTCAAAGCACTCGCGCGGATCTTCTGGGAACAGCAAGACCTGCTTGGTATCGCCGTGAGAGGCATAAGCGCACGAGAAAATATCTGACTGCTGAGTGCGGGTAGGCATGCCAGTAGAGGGCCCTGCGCGCTGAATATTAAACAACACCACCGGCACTTCAGCGAAATAGGCCAGCCCCAAGAACTCGCTCATGAGTGAAACACCGGGGCCAGAAGTAGCGGTAAAGGCGCGCGCACCGTTCCAACTGGCGCCAATCACAATGCCCATTGCGGCCAGCTCATCTTCCGCTTGGGCGATGGCAAATTTCTTCTCGCCGCTGCCGGCATCAATGCGCAGGCGGTTGGCGTACTTTTCAAATGCATCCACCACCGAGGTAGAGGGAGTAATTGGGTACCAACCAACGACTGTAGCACCTGCGTAGACAGAGCCAATACCTAGAGCCGCGTTACCCTCGAGCATAATTTTGTCACCGACCAAATCGCGGCGCTCCAGACGCAGGGCGAGTGGGCAGCTAAAGTGCTCTGTGGCATAGCGGTAACCAATCTCTAAAGCGTGAATATTGGGCGCAATCAGTTTGTCTTTGCCGCGAAACTGATCGCCAATGAGATCTTTTAATACCTCGAACTCAATATCCAACAGCGCCGCAAGGGCACCAATATAGATAACATTTTTCATCAGCTGGCGACGGCGCAGATCAGGGTACTCATCGCGGCAGATAGCGGCCAATGGAATACCTAAAAAGTTGACATCGCTGCGCTCTAATCGCAAATCGAGCGGTTTGCTATTGTCATAGAGCACATAACCGCCACTGCGCACGCTGGCAATATCATCGGCTAAGCTCTGGCCGTTCATGCAGACGATAAAATCGATTCCTTCACGGCGACCGAGATAGCCTTTTTCGCTGACACGCACCTCATACCAGGTAGGCAAGCCCTGAATATTGGAGGGGAAGACATTCTTTGGCGTTACCGGTATACCCATGCGAAAACAGGCCTTGGCAAATAGACCGTTGGCACTGGCCGAGCCGGTACCATTGACATTGGCAAAGCGGATAACCAGATCATTTACAGCTGCTATTGCACTCATCGGACTATCCCACTCGCTCTTGTATCTGCACCAGAGGCACCGCAAGCACCTCGGCACTTTTGGTCACTTGGTAATTAAATTGCTGCATATCCCAAGCGCCAGTTGGGCAGCGCTCGGCACACAAACCACAGTGCAGGCAGACATTTTCGTCTTTGGCCATGATGCGGCCTGTTTTAAGCCCGTCGGCCACATAGAGCACTTGGTCTCTATCTGTAGAGGGCACATTGAGCCGGCTGCGCAGATCATCCTCTTCACCATCCGCAGTAAAGTTAATACAACTCGTTGGGCAGACATCGGCACAGGCGTCACACTCAATACAGTTGGCCGCATCGAAGACGGTCTGTACGTCACAGTTGAGGCAGCGCTCCGCCTCTTGATATGCGGTAGCCAGATCAAAGCCCAGCTCAACCTCCAAACGGCGATCCTGCAACGCCTGTTCTTTGTCGGCCAGGGGTACAACAAAGCGCAGATCAGAGGCGACCCCGTTGTCGTAGGTCCAATCGTGGATATTCATCTTTTGACTGATCAAGTTGGTACGCGGCGCGGGTCGTTGTAGTACCGACTCGCCCTGACAGAACAGATCGATCGAAATAGCCGCCTGGTGGCCATGAGCGACAGCGGTAATGACATTTTTAGGGCCAAAAGCGGCGTCGCCACCAAAAAACACCTTGGGTAGTGTCGACTGGAAACTGGTCGCATCGACCACAGGTGTCTCCCACTGGTCGAACTCAATACCGAGATCGCGCTCAATCCACGGGAAGGCGTTTTCTTGGCCAATAGCCACGAGCACTTGGTCACACGGATAGAACACTTGCTCGCCTGTGGGTACCAGTGAGCGCTTGCCACTTTCATCGTACTGCGCTTCAACTTTGTCAAAGCGCATACCGACCAGTTTTCCGCTCTCAAGAACAAACTCGCTCGGCACATGGTTATCGATAATTGGGATATCCTCGTGGAGAGCGTCCTCTTTCTCCCAAGCCGAGGCTTTCATCTCGTCAAACGGGCTGCGCACAATCACTTTGACATCTTTGCCGCCGAGGCGTCGCGCGGTGCGACAGCAGTCCATAGCGGTATTGCCGCCGCCCAACACAATCACCTTTTCACCAATCGATTGAGTGTGCTCAAAGGCCACATTGGCCAACCAGTCGATACCAATATGGATATCGCTGCCCGCTTCACTGCGGCCCGGCAAGTTGGGCAGATCGCGTCCGCGCGGCGCACCGCTGCCCACGAATACCGCGTCGTAGTCTTTGTCTAAAAGAGCCTTAAGGCTCTCTACATAGTGGTTAAAGTGCGTGACCGGACCCATATCGAGGATGTAACCGACCTCTTCATCCAAAACTGCCTCAGGGAGCCGGAAAGAAGGTATCTGGCTGCGCATAAAACCACCCGCTTTGGGCTGTGCATCGTAAATAGCCAGCTCATAACCCAGAGGCGCCAAGTCGCGCGCCACTGTCAGTGCTGCCGGGCCGGCACCGATCAGTGCAACTTTTTTACCGTTCTTCTGCTCAGGGATAGTGGGCAGCTGCGCTTTAATATCTTCTTTAAAATCCGCTGCGACACGCTTTAAGCGACAGATAGCGACTGGCTCTTCTTCGACCCGACCACGCCGGCAGGCTGGCTCGCAGGGGCGATCACAAGTGCGGCCCAACACCCCGGGAAACACATTGGACTCCCAGTTGAGCAAATACGCCTCGCTATAGCGCTGCTGCGCGATCAGACGAATATATTGTGGTACCGGGGTATGCGCCGGGCAGGCGTACTGACAGTCGACCACTTTGTGGAAGTGCTCGGGATTGGCGATGTCTGTCGGTTGCAAGGGAACTTCTCCGCGTTCTAATAGTGATCAGATAACATTCATAAGCATTGTGAGATTACCAAGTCTACTATTGTAGTCATCAGCGAACAAAGCTCACTGCGTAATTCTCAGCCGTTGAGACAACTCGCAACAAAAATAGATCCCACAAACTACTTTATAAGCTATAGGAATAACCGCATCAACTGGCCGCTGGGTAGCCTAATGTGGCCAGAACTGCGGTAATTTCGTCTAAGATCGCAGGATCGTCGATAGTCGCCGGCATTTTCCATTCAGTGCCATCGGCAATACTGCGCATAGTCGCGCGCAAAATTTTGCCCGAGCGGGTCTTGGGCAACCGCGCCACCACAGCACATAACTTAAAGGCTGCGACCGGGCCGATCTCGGCGCGCACCTTGGCAATCGCCTCCGCCACCACCTGCTCCTCTGTTTGGGTAACACCCGCATTGAGCACCAGCATGCCCATCGGCAACTGCCCCTTCATCGGGCAGGTAATGCCAATGACAGCACATTCGGCCACTGCAGGGTGGCCTGCCAGTACCTCTTCTATGGCTCCTGTGGAGAGCCTGTGGCCAGCGACATTGATAACATCGTCGGTGCGCGCCATAACAAAGACGTAACCGTTTTCGTCGATATAACCGGCGTCGCCAGTCTCGTAGTAACCAGGGAACTTATCAAAGTACGCGCTCTGATAGCGCTCTGGCGCTTGCCAAAGTGTCGTGAATGTTCCCGGCGGCAGCGGGTTTTTTACTACCAACGCGCCAATAGTGCCGGCTTCGACAGGATTGCCTTGTTCGTCTAGAACTTGAACGTCGTAACCGGGCACTGCGCGCGCTGGAGAGCCGGCGACAATAGGCAGCTGCTCGCGACCCAAGCAGTTGGCACAGATAGACCAACCGGTCTCCGTCTGCCACCAGTGGTCTATCACCGGTCGGTCGAGCATCTCCAAGGCCCAGTTGAGTGTATCGGGGTCGCAGCGTTCACCGGCTAAAAAGAGTGCCTGCAGCGAGCTCAAGTCGTAGTGATGCATCAGCTCGGCATTGGGGTCCTCCTTGCGGATCGCCCTGAAAGCTGTTGGTGCTGTAAACAGCACCTTCACTTGGTACTCTTCAATCACCCGCCAAAATGCCCCCGCATCGGGCGTACCCACCGGCTTTCCTTCATAAATAACCGTAGTGTTGCCATTAAACAGTGGCCCGTAAACGATATAAGAGTGCCCTACTACCCAGCCTACATCGGAGGCTGCCCAGTAGACATCGCCAGGTTTAACATTGTAAATATTGGCCATACTCCACTTCAGCGCGACAATACTGCCGGCGGTATCGCGCACCACCCCTTTGGGTTGGCCAGTTGTCCCTGAGGTGTACAAAATATACAGCGGATGGTTGGCGGGCAGCGCCACGCACTCAGTGTGCGGTGCAGCGGCGACCGCACTGGCCCAATCGATATCGCGCGGCCCCAGCTCTAGCGCACACTGTTCGCGCTCTAGCACAATACAAGCCGCGGGCTTGTGCTCGGCCATCTCTACCGCTCTGTTGAGGAGCGGTTGGTACTCCACCACGCGGTTTGGCTCGATTCCGCAAGTCGCCGTGACCACCACTTTGGGTGTTGCATCGTCTATCCGCACTGCTAATTCATTGCTGGCAAAGCCGCCGAACACCACCGAGTGAACAGCACCAATGCGGGCACAGGCGAGCATCGCCACTGCGGCTTCAGGAATCATCGGCATATAAATTAGCACCCTATCACCCTCCTCTACCCCTTGCTGACGCAGTAAGCCAGCAAAGCGACTGACCTGCTCGAGCAATTGGTTATAGGTGATTTGGCGTTTAACAGCCGCTACCGGGCTATCGTAAATGATCGCCGCTTGATCGCCGCGGCCCTGTTCTACCTGCAGGTCGACAGCGTTGAAACAGGCATTGGTCATACCATCTGCAAACCAACGATAAAAAGGCGGCTGGCTATCATCGAGTAGTTGGCTCGGTGATTTATACCAGTGGATATCCTCGGCAGCCTCGCGCCACAGCTGTTGCTGGCTGGCTGGCAACGTACTTTCAGGTAGTCTCTGCATCTCATCCTCACGGTATTGCTATGGGGAAAAAAGCGCTTTCCCACGGTTAGCTAACTCTTTATTAACGGATAAAGTTAACCCTTCGCACAGATTAGAGCTATAAGACTAATCGCCAATAAAACCGTGACGATTTAAGGAAGATAATGGAGAGGTTAGCCCAAAAAACAGAGTGGTTACCCCAAAAGAGTCTACGTATTTGTACTTATTTAAATAGGCAAGGCTTGCTTTAGAATACATAGGCGCTGGCCAAGAGCATAACAAAAAAATAAACGGCCATAAGATAAGGAATATCTATGCCGCATCGCACTGAAAGTACAGAAGATTTTCACGATCGCCGCGCAGCAAGCTCGCGCACATTGATCTTCAAACTTGCCATTACCAAATCGGCCAGGATTGTCACTACCTCGGAATACCGGCTCATTATAGGTGCGCAACAATGTCACTCTAAAAATAAGAGAGCGGCTAACTCTGCCTATATCATCATAGATAGTGGTGTAGTGCCGCCGCTCAAGTCTCACGCCACCTGGGTACAACGATTAATAGACAAGCTAGCCACAAGCGGCGTAGACCCCAAGCTAAAATTGATACACAGTGATGATCAAGATTCACCGTTAGATACCGATAGGCTATGGTTGACCCAACGCGAACAACAGATGCTGCGTTTGCGTTACCTAGGTCTAACCGCCAAAGAGAGTGCGGCGCAATTTAAGCTCAGCCACCGCACTGTAGAAAAACAGCTAGAAATCGCCAAGGGCAAACTGGGGCTAGGCAAGCTGACTCCACACCTGCTCAACTCACTGTTTAACAGTGTCAATATTATTGAACAGCATCTTATTAACCACCCGCCGGCTATACCCAAACAGTTATCGCGCTAACCGTTTGGTCGCCTTAGAAACTTTGTCGCCCTACTCCAGTGTCTTGGTCGCCTTGCCAATAATGACGTACCAACACAATCAAGAGTGCGCAGAGCCCACCCAACAGCGTGCCCAGCACGCAGATCAGCGCCCGCTTTGGCTTACTTTTAAGCTCGGGCACTACAGCCGGATCGATAGTTTTAAACAGGTACTCACTGCGCACTTTAGCCAGCATCACTCGCTCGGTCTGTTTTTGAATCAAGCCAAAAAATACCGTTTGCAGATCGGCCAGACTGGTTTGGTTAATCTGCTCTTCTAAGTAAGTAATAGAACGTTGCGCCTCGGCAATATCTTGCTCGCGCATAGCTGCATTAATGTCCTCAACCAGCCAACTCACCCACTGTTGTGCTACCACTGGCGAAAGGTGTTCGGCAGCAATAGTAACCAAGCCAGTTTTTTTATCTTGGCTGACACTGAAAAGCTCTAAAAACTCTTTGTGCGCCTCTTGGACAGAGGGCTGCACTTGCTGGGGGGGCTCAACATCGCGCACCCAACGCTGGCTGGCCACATCGTAGTGGTCTTCATCAATGGCCAACGCTCCCGTGGCTGCATCCCAGTAATCGGTAGCCATCAGCGGCACCAGCACATCGCGCTTGGCCATAAACTGAGCAAAGAATTGGCGCGACTTAAGCACCTCCATACCCACTTGCGCGCGGTCGCTGTCAGCGCCGCCCAGGTTGACACCAGCAAGGCTGGCTAGGCCGCCCAACTGGCCGGCCAAAGCGCCCAAGCTACCACTGCTATCGCTGTCGCTGGATATCAACAAAGCTTCCGCGCGGTAGATGTTGGGCAGACTGAGCGCCACCACAACACTCAGCAACGCCGCCACAGCGGTGATAGCCACTATCTGCAAACGCCCCGCCCAGAGCACCGCAAATAGCTCACGCAAGTCGATCTCATCGTCCTGCAATAAGGCCATCTGGCGGTATTCACTGGCCAAATTAATATCCTGCTCGGCTATGCGCTCGCTGCTCATACGGTTAACTCCATTAAAGGGCGCATTAGAGCGCTAATACGGCGGCTAGTGAGACTGCACTCTGGTAGAAGATTTGGGTAATCTCTTTCCACGCAACTAGGCTCTCTTTGTAAGCAGAATCGACCGGGATCACAATAGTATCGCCCGGCTCTAAATTGTTTTTACGACCAGAAAAAAGACCGCGCTGGTAGGGGCGGACCATACCGTTGGCTTTTATCACGTAAATAGCGCGGCCATCGGCCCGTTTAGTAAGACCTGCCGAGAGCGTCAGATAATCTTTAATTTTGGCCTTGGGATCAAACAAGTGAGAGCTGGGTTGCTGCACCTCACCGACGACGGTGACGGTAGAAATAGCTTTAGGTATAACCAACATATCACCGTCTGTGAGTTCAACATCGCGTTCTAACTCTCCCGCCATAATGGCTTGCAGATCAATCAGCAAACGCCCCTGCCCTTCAAATTTTTGGAGTTGTTCAGCGATCGCTTGGATGTCGGCAAGCGACTCATCTTTCTGCTCTTCTGTGAGCATCGAGGTGGCGTAGGTCTTCTCAATTGAGCGGGCAAGTTGTTGAGCTTGCTCACGCTCTTTGCGGGCAATTTCTTCACGGGTGAACACTGCGCCGGCAAAAAAGGCCTCGTCGGTGGCGCCACCAGCACGGCTGATCAGCTCGGCGAGGGTCTCCCCTTTATCGATCAGATAAGTACCAGGAAAGCGCACTTCGCCCTCAATGCGCACCGAGTCGGTCGGACTCCAGTCGGGGATATCTCGTACATTGAGGTGGTCGCGCGACTGCAAAGTCACTGCCTGATCAACCAATGCTTGGGAGAGGTCTATTTCGCGGTAATCGGCCTCTACCTCGCCTTGCCCATTACTCTCTAGACGACGCAACTCTGCCGACTGGGTAAAGGCTGATTGAGTCAAACCGCCTGCGGCAAAAATGAGATCGGCAACCGTCGCGCCCTCAACGTAAGGATACGTCCCTGCTGCGCGCACCGCACCGGAAACCGATACCGTTTGCACTGGCTCACCAAAACGCGCCTGGCGGCGCAGCTTTTCTAACACCGGCTGCAACAGTTGCTGGCGGCTGTACTGATTCTGCTTTTGGATCTCTTTAGCTTCTTCACCGCTTTCTAATCGGCTATCCAGCTCTGTTAGTTGCGGCTGGGCAAAAATATAAAGCGTATCTCGCGCCTTCAAAGCTGGGTCAGCGGCGCCGCCAACATCGGCTAATGCGTTGGCAATAGAAAATTGAGTCAGCTCTATTTGAGCATCTTCACCCACCTCCGATGCAATTAACGCGTAGTAAAGATCTGCCGTTGGCAGTAGATCGCGCTGCGCGTCGCTGATCAGATCAGAGAAGCGCAAACCGGGGCGCCAACCAAAATCGCCACTGCGATAGGCGGCCCCTTCAATGGTCACTACATTAGCCAGCTCGCTGCCGGACTCAAAGATACGCAGCTTATCGCCGTTGCGCACTGCCGTGCGCCGCACCTCAATATCACCCACCGAAACAGTCTCTATTGTCGGCAAGCCGGTTGCGTTATCAATGCGACTCAGAGCTGCCACACCGATGAATGCTTCGCGAGTTAGCCCGCCCGCCATAGCGACTAGATCGTCGACGGTCTCATAACCTTTTAGCTCATAAAACATCGGCCGCTTAACCGCACCGGTGATCTCTGCCAGGGCTTGGTAGGGTGGCACAAACACCACGTCGCCCGAACGCAAACGCAAATCGCCGCTGGCATCGCCGCGCAGCAGCAGATCGTAGAGATCAAAACTGCCCAATTTTTCACCACCGCGCTTAACCTCAATGTGGCGCAAAGAGCCAATATCGCTGATGCCACCCGCTTGAAACAACGCCTGGGTGACTGTAGTTAACGCCGAGACTGAGAAAGCCCCAGGCACGGCCACTTCGCCAGCCATAAAGATATTAATCGCGCGCAGCCTGCCCATAGAGACCACTGCATCGACACCAATGAGCTGTTCGCTTACCCGCTGCAGAAGCAGATCGCGGGCCGCCTCAAATGAAAGGCCAGCCAGCACCATAGGGCCCAAACGCGGGATAACCACCTGGCCATCACGTCCCACTTGTACCGTGACTGTCTCGCTCTCTTTACCGTAGAGCTGTACCACCAACTCGTCGCCCACACCCAGACGATAGCTATCGGGCACATTGTTATTATCAGTGGCCGCAAAGGTACTGATATTGCGGTTAAAGAGACTGTGGCCAAAGCGTTGCGATCTCTTTTTCTCAACCACTGCCGGGGCCTCTACGGCCAAGACGACCGGAGCGGCCTGCTCCACAGGCTCTGCAAGCCTCGGCGCTGCCGGTTGCTTAGAGGTTGGCAAATTTATGCCTAGCTGGCGGGCGAAGCGCTGTTGTTCGCCTGCCGAAAGCTGTTGGAGCTGCTGCAATTGAGCCGAGGTAGGCATTTGCGCAGAAACGGTGCCAGCCAGCAGTAAGCCAGTACTGCAGAGTGCTGCAGCAATAAGATTCAGAAACCTTTTTTTATCGTCCATAACCAACTGTAACCTTCTAGCGAAATTAAAAATACTTTTACAACAGGCAACCACTGTTGTTTATTTTGCATCTTTTTTATTGAGCCACTGCCATAATAGAAGATAACTCAAGAGCTGCAAGGCCAAAACCCAAAGCCAATTCCAAGGCGAAATTATTAGCCACTGGCCGAGCAAAAAAGGCACGCCAGTAAATAACGCGACTATCGACAGACCCGTGACACTGTTGGCTAATAACGGCTCAGTGCGCCTCCTCAAACGAGAATAAATATAGTTGTGCAGATGCCGCTCATCGGCATTAAAAGGTGAGCGCCGGTAAAAAAGACGTCGCATCACGGCCCAACCCAAGTCGGCCAACGGGTAAAACATCAGCGCTAAAAAGTAGAGCGACTGATCGGGCGCTACACTTACTATTGAGAGAATCGATATAGCCAAACAAGAACCTAACAGATAAGCGCCGCCATCACCCAAAAATAGTTTGCCTGTAATTACATTGGGCAGCAAAAATAGTAGAGTGCCGATTAACAATATCTCCCACACAGCCACACCCAGCCCAAGCTCTTTACCAACCTCAATAAGGGCCAGCAAAATAAAGCAAGAGAGGCCGGCCACTAAGCCATTGGCACCATCGGCAATATTAAACGCATTTGGCAATCCGGCCACCCACAGGGTGCCTACTAGGAGCGATAAGCCACCGCAGTCCACTACCCAACTGTGATGTTGTATGAACTCGTCATTATTAGTTACTAGCCCCAGAGCAACTATGACAAAACTGCCAGCCACAAACAGCATCAGCAAAAGGCGCCATAACGGGGCAATTCCACCAATAAAGTCCTCAAGCACACCCAGCAGATAAAAACTCAGCACAACTATTAACCCCAATGGGTAGATATTGGGCAAAAGTTTTGGCTCTGTTGGTGCCAAAGCTATTAAGCTGAACAGCAGAAACACCGCGATAATAGCGCCACCCATACGGCTGGCAGTTTGTGCCGATATTCCGTGTTGCTCGGGGTCATCTTTAGCGCCCAACAGGGCCAGCAAAAAGAAGCACAAAAGAGCGATAAAGCCCGCACTACCGCCCAGTAACCAAGCTAAAGCCAACCAAGCAGTACATTGCCAGGCAGGAAATAATAATTTTAATTTAAACGCTTTTTGCAAGTTGCTCACCCAACCAATTATTATTGTTTATGGCCAGTCTCTGACGGCCTATATTGAACACGGATAAACCGTCATATCTGTAGATAGCCTTCTCGACGAGCTATCTCGTACAGTCACTGCGAGTTAACCCACTAATACAAAGTCGCTCCACAGCGCTCTGGCACTGAGGGAGAAACCGGGCGCAGAGCCCATGCTAAAGTTTCCGGCCCACAAATCAACCGGGTACTGTGCCGGTGCATATCCACCACCACCGCGCGAGTGGTAATCGACATCGCCATCCCAGTGGCGGGCGTACATATAGAATTGGCCGTCACTCTCTAGGCGAATATTTTGGGTGTAGCTTGAACGCAGCTGTTGAAAAATAATGATGAATGGGTCGTAGATGTCAGTCTGACGGGTAAGCGTCAATGCATTGCCGTTGGGACGCGCATCTAAACCGTTGGCAAAATCATTTCTGCCCGCCGTAACCGATATGCCGGTGCCATCTTTGGAGATAAGTGTAATCTGATCATCGCTGCCTAAATTATCGGCACCACTCCACATATGGTTTGAAGGTAAAGCGGCTAAATTTCTACTACTACCATCAATGACAATGAAAATATCGTAGGTTAAGTCCGCGTCAAAGGTCCGGCTGTCCCCATAACTGGTCGACTGGCCACTTGCCACAGATCCGCCTGCAAACGGATAGCTACTCGCACTAAGGTTAAAAAAGACCTCTGGAGGGGCCACTGAAAGTGTGAAATCGGTGCTCACCGCTGAGGAAAAATCTTCATCTTGCACAGTCACTGTCAGGTTATATTGCGGCTTTGTATCAATATCGAAAACCACACCAGCAGAGAGATAGAGCGCGCTGCCCTCAACTTCGAAAAGATCCGCATCTGAACCACCGAGTTCAACACTGTTCAATCCCAATGCATCATCAGTAATCACTATGTCTGCCAACTTTGTGCGCACTGAGTTATCAAGATTAAGCGGTACACTGCTGACGGTATTATCTAAGCCAACTCCCGTTGGCGCCTCGTTGACATCGGTAATACTCAAGGTGTGATCCACGATCACGGCAGTGGAACCTGTGATGCTGGTATCGATCACCGATACAGTGACCGCCAAGCTGCTGGTAGTCTCATAATCCAGCGAGGTGCCGGCCTTCAAGAACAGCTCGGTACCCACTACCTCAAAGAGCGTCGCATCAGCGCCCGTCAAAGATATCGTGTTGGTGCCCAGCGCATCGTCAGTGATCGCAATGTCGGCGATCTTGGTGCGTGAGCTGGTGTCGGCATCTTCGGCCAGGCTGGTCACAGCAGAGATCAACGCGACGCCGGTCGGTGCCTCGTTGACATCGGTAATGCTCAATGTGTGATCCACGGTCACGGCCGTGGAACCCGTAAGGGTGTTGTCGATCACCGACACGGTGACCGCCAAACTGCTGGTAGTCTCATAATCGAGCGAGGTACCGGCCTTCAAGAACAGCTCAGTGCCATCCACCTCAAAGAGCGCTGCATCATAGCCGGTCAAGCTGATCGTGTTGGTGCCCAACGCATCGTCAGTAATCGCAATGTCGGCGATCTTGATGCGTAAGCTGGTGTCGGCATCTTCGGCCAGGCTGGCCACTGCAGAGGTCAACGCGACGCCGGTCGGCGCTTCGTTGACATCGGTAACAGAAAAACTCACCTGTACAGGAGCAGACCAGTTGGCATTGGCATCTTGGGCTTTAACTTGGTAGCTATAACTGCTCGGTGTGGTTTCATAATCATTAGCTGCAGAGGCTAGCCCCGCAGAAGTTAACAAGAGCTGGCCATTAGAATTTATCTGCATCAAGCCATCGGCGCTCACCGCCTCGTCACTGTCGACAAATACCCAGCTAAGTATTGTCTGCACTGAGCCACTTTGCTGGGAGACCATACCCAGCGTACTCTCAGCAGTGCGCAATTCTGGGTAACTCGCTTCTAGAGGGACTAATACAGGCTCCTCTACATCAACTTCAATCACCGTAGTCAGCGGACGCAGTACACCATCAAATGCAACGGCCACTTCAATGGCGCCGTTACCCTGCAGTTCGATTAAAGAGCCCTCAACAACCAGGCTAATCGTAGCGGCAGCAATATCCGCACTGGTTAGCGTGTAATCGAGCCTCTGTTCACCCCAGTAGAGCGCCACTTCAGAACCCGCTATAGCTTCGCTGCTTAAATCGATTTCAATGGTCACGCCTTCATCTAAAAAGGCGCGGTTAACAACACTGCTATTGGCCAATTGTGGTAATTGTGCTGGCGCTAAACGCGGGGCCACCGGCGAGGTGACCGCAGCGATTGCGGCTAATTCAGCATTGACACCTGACTCAAAAAATTCTGCGGCTTCACGCAGTACTACAAACAGCTCTTGGTCTACTTCTAAATCCTCGGCCGAGCCCTCCAGGTAACTCTGCATTTGGTCGATGGCGTAGTTGAGGTCACTCCCCGTGGCGACACCAGAGATGGCCGCCAGCAGTTGACCGTATTGCTCCGCCTGCGTTAGGCCATCCGCTTCGTTGTAGCTCTCGTTAAAAATATCGGTGACTGCTGCGGTAATATCTTCGACGCCAAAGATCTCACCAATTCGGGTATTGGCGAGTAGATCGTCAGCGCTAAGAGGTGCGCCCTCTTCGATATCGGCTAGACGCACCGCCAGTTCGGTAAGAGGTGTAATGCTCACTTCGCGCACTGAGGCATCGGTAATGTCGAGAATGGCCCGCAAATCACCACCCATGTTGCGCGCTTCGCCGGTAGCTTCATCGACAAAATCAGGCTCGTAATCGTTGGCTTCAGAGATCACGACTAGGACGGGCCCGCGGTAGCCTTCAGGTAAAGTAAATTTAAAAGCCTCCTCACCAAAATTGTGCTCTACCAATTCTGAGAGCAGCTCACCGTCCTCTGCATAAAGGGCTATATTAGCGAAACCTGTAAACGGGCCTGCCACTGGGACTATATTTAACACACCTAGATCGGGGTCATCTTCTGCAATTGCGGCTGCTGTAGCCGCCGCAGCAGCAGCCGCAGCGGCGGCTGCGACTGCCACATTGCTGGCTACCGCAGAGGCGACACTCGCCATCATGCCACCTGAAGCGCCCGCGGCACCGGCACCCGCCGCACCTGCGCCCGCACCTGCTCCACCGCCACCAGCGCCGGCACCTGCACTACTTGAGCTGCTGGCAGCAGCACCTGCGGCAACTACTGCAGCAGCAAAAAGACAAACACCTCCGCCGCCCTCTACGGCACTCCAGACCACCCCATCAGCCGACGCTTCGCTTGCAACAAGATCACCGGTTATCACTGCACTCTCAGAAGCGGTGTAGCTAACCGACAAATCGGCATCAAAAAAGTCGATGATTCTGACTAAAGCCTCGCCATCACCTTCGATTAGCAGATCACCTTCACGGCGGTGCAGGCGTTGATTTTCAGGTTCAGCATCTGTTTCTACAGCAACCAGACGGTAGTCAACTCCAGGGGACGCGGAGACAACCAGCAAGTAACGGGGATCGATAACTTGAGTGGTCTGATCACCATCGGCTGTAGTAGTAACTAATTTATAAGCTGTCATAGTCTTATGCCTAAATGCTTTGAATCAATGAGCTGTTGTGGTTTAAACATTGCTCGTTGGTTGTTGATTTTCAGTGTTCTCTTCGGCTCGATCTTCACGCTCTTGCTCGCGTCGAACCGCTGACAGTGAAGAAGTGATAATGCCGGTGGGCACAGCGATCAGGCCCAACCCAATCATAAGAATCAGAAAAGTGAAAAAACGCCCGCCAATGGTGACTGGGTAGATATCACCGTAACCGACGGTGGTCAGGGTAATCACCGCCCACCACAAGCAATCAAAAATTGAGCCATAGGCCTCGGGTTGCGCTTGGTGCTCAAAGTGATAAATACCGACAGCCGAGATATAAATCATGCCCATACTGGCGCCACCAAATAGAATAAGTTCTTCGCGCGCCTCCATCATCGCCCGGCTAAAGCGAACTATCGCACCGTTGTAACGGGCTAGCTTAAGCAGCCGCAGCAGACGCAACAGCCGCAAAATACGCAACGAGCGCAGGTCGACAGCAAACGCCAGATAGAACGGCAATATCGCCAACAGGTCGATCATCGCGTAAAAACTAAAAAAGTGCTTAATGGGCTTGTCTGCCACGGCTAAACGCGCCAGATACTCGGCGGTAAAAATAGCGATAACCACAATCTCTGAAATCTCTAAAAACCTGCGCACAGGCGCAGAGAGATCAGGCAATGTCTCTAGGGAGAAACAAAACACCGAATAGACAATTAGCGCGGTAATAAACCAGGTGACTTTGGGGCTGTCTAAAAAGGCTTTCATGCCCTGGCACCCTCTACAGCGACACCTGGCACCTCCGGCTCATCTTCACCAAAATATTTCTCACTTAATAGCATGCACACTTCTAAGAGCGTAAACGTTAAAATCCAGTTGTCGCCCAAAGTGCCCGAATCAAACAGAATGGAGAAGTTGTGGAACATCCACACCCCTGCCTGAACAAAGACAAAATCTAACACTAAGGTGACACCGAGTGCCGCGGCTTCATTCATCTGCGGTACTGCCCAAATAATGAAGAGACCACCCAGCACCATCAACAGTAATTCAGCCCATTTCATCCAAAACGGCGCCAATACATAGTCGCCATCAAACAAGCTTTCAATCACCTGTGCTTGGATCTCAATACCGGGAACATATTCACCCAGCGGTGTACCGCGATAATCCGTCAGACCCGCACCGGAGAGGCTAAGTAACACAATTTTATTGGTGAGCATCTCTGGATCGACTTCGCCGCGCAAGATATCGCTGGCTGATAAATAGCGGCGGGTATCTGCCTCCGCAAAATGCAGCCACATCTGCCCATCCGACTGTACTGGCAGATTCATATCGCCAATATCGTAAGACTCCACACCCCACTTATTAACATTGATGTTAATAGCCTCGACACCAAAGCCAACACGCAGCGCCTCCAGCGGCATGGAGGGGACCAACAGATCGCCATTAATGGCAGATACCAGTGGTATATGGCGCACTAAGCCGCTGTCGGCATCGGCATCTACTGAGAGCACACATTGGCTGTATGCGGCCATTTGTAACTCGGGCAGGCTCGCTAAGACAAAGGGGAAATTGCGCACATGCTCTACAGCATCGCCGCCAGTGACATTGATCGGGTTGACACGCATACCACTGCTTGTAGTCAACGTCTCAAAGTTAAAGCCTGCCGCACCTAAAATAGAAGGTGTCTCATAAAGGGCATCAGCCAGAATCTGATCGTGGCTGCGCAACTGGCGCAACTGCTCGGCCAGGGCCTCATTGCCGGCAGGCAAGTTGTCGGCCACTTTATCGGGAGAGGTTTGGTCGGCCTCGGGCATATAAAAATCCAGCGCGATGGCCGCAGGCCCGTAACTGCCAATCTCGCTGATAAGCATGGCGGTTTTATTGCGCGGCCACGGCCACTGGCCAATCTCTTTTAGGCTTTTTTCGTCAATTTCGACAATAGTCACCGGGCTACTCTGGCGCTCGCGCCCCGCCACTTCGTGGGCCTCATCAGATACACCACCGAGCGAGTCCTCAAACGGTGCGTTCATGGCAAAATCGTAAGCAAAGTAACCCAACAATAGTGCAGCGGCGAACTTACCGTCGCCCCATAACAAGACCTTTAATATACTATTGGTCGCTTTTTTAGCTAGCGCCACCAGCCCTACACCACTCATCGCAAAACCACCTCAATGCGTCTGTTAAGTGGCTCTGCC
>JBLYYE010000040.1:0-29993 GCA_048549915.1 Porticoccaceae bacterium | reverse complement strand
TGTGGGCGACCAGAAAGACGAGAACCACCGAAGGTGTGTTCGACCCAATGCGTAGCATTGAAGACGAGGCGCAAAGCGCCGCAAGCCCGCAGGGTCGCCAGCGCATAGGTGCGATGGCGATCAGTCCACTCGGTCGTCGTGTTCGTCACCAAGAAATAAAACCCTACAAATCATCTGTTTGTTATTCTCTGCGCTCGGGGTTATCTTCAGTTAGGAAGTTAACATTTTGCGCACAACTTTGAGGGAGAGAACACAATGAGCTCGTTTTCATGTAAAGGTATTTTTGCCACAGCACCTGGCTGGGATGCATTGGCTTTGCGATTAGTGGCGGGGGCGATATTCATTGCTCATGGCGCACAAAAGTTGTTTGGTTGGTTTGGTGGCGGTGGTCTTGAGGGTACGGGTCAGTGGATGGCATCCATCGGCTTGGAGCCCGGTTATTTGATGGCGCTGTTGGCGGGTGGGGCTGAGTTTTTTGGTGGTGTGTTGCTTCTAGTGGGTTTACTAACGCGCCCGGCAGCATTGGCATGCGCCTTTACTATGGTGGTCGCTATTGTTGTGGTGCATTTGGATAACGGTTTTTTTGCACGCAGCGGTGGTTATGAATTTAGCTTAGCGTTATTGAGTATGAGCATCGCCTTGGCAGTGCGTGGTGCTGGCAGTGGCAGTATTGATCAACAATTAGCTGAGCGTTGCGAACAGTAAGTCTGCTGGTACCAATAATCGGGTAAGCCGCCTTAGGGCGGCTTTTTTATTGCCCCAATTCGCGCCAAATTTCTGCAGCTACAGGCATCAGAGAGCTGATTAAAAGTGCGCCCATCACCCAATTAAACTGCTTTAGCCGCTGCGGTTGTTGTACCCATTTTTGTAAGCTGCGACCAAGCCACAACCAAGCAAAATTACACGGTGCACCAAACAGAATAAAGAACAGGCAGATAGTGAGTATCTGGTAGAAGTAACTTCCTGTTGTGCTAGTAAAGGTAACGATAGCGCCAATGGCCATTACCCATGCCTTTGGGTTAACCCACTGGAAAGCGCACGATTGCATAAGAGTTAGCGGTTTTCCCGCGGCGGTACCTTGCGCTGTGACCGGTGTGAAAGCTATACGAAAAGCCAAGTAAGCGAGATAGCTAACCCCAACAATTTTGAGCACAAAATGCAGCCACGGAAGCTGTTCAAAGAGCCCAGCAAAGCCTAAACCTACCGCTAGTGCCATTGCCGGGAAGCCGAGAGCAATTCCGAGAAAATGCGGCAGTGAATGGCGCACACCGTAATTCAGCCCCGAGCTCATCAACATGGTGTTATTGGGCCCCGGGGTGCCAAAGGTGGTTATGGTGAAGGCGATCAGAGCGGTGTATTCCATAATGCATTTTGCGACCAATGAGGGTGGGGCAGCATAAGAGGCTTACTGTCTGGAAGCAACAATCTTGAGGGATGGCATGGCATGTCAGGGGGAGGGCTGTTTGATTGCTATTATCAATCGCAAACATATGGGCAATTAATTATCGCAAAGCCAACCAATCTCATAATGTTAATGGGCAGTTTTAGTTTGTATTTCTGTTTTCAAGATAATTTGTTCCATGAAGGAGTGAGACCATGAAAAAAATAATCACACACAGTGCATCAAAACACCCACGCTTTGTGAAAGCTAAAGCCTTGGCGCTGGCAGTATCTGTTGCTCTACTGCCTGTCGCTTCGGTGCAGGCGATGGACAATACGAACCCCCGCTTTTGGTGGCCAGAACAGATCAATTTGCAACCGCTTCGTCAGCACTCACCAGAGTCCAACCCCTTGGGTGAGCAGTTTGACTACGCGGCAGCATTTGCGCAGTTAGACTTGGATGCCGTCAAAGCCGATATCAATGCCCTGCTGACCAGCTCGCAACCCTGGTGGCCTGCAGATTACGGCCATTACGGCCCCTTCTTTATACGAATGGCTTGGCACAGTGCCGGTACCTATCGCGTGGCAGATGGCCGCGGCGGCGCCGGTGGCGGGCAGCAGCGCTTTGAACCGCTCAATAGTTGGCCAGACAACGGCAACTTAGACAAAGCCCGCCGCCTGCTGTGGCCAGTTAAACAAAAGTACGGCAGCAGCCTCTCTTGGGCAGACTTAATGGTCTTGGCGGGTAATGTGTCACTGGAATCAATGGGCTTTAAAACCTTCGGTTTTGCTGGTGGGCGCATTGATGATTGGGAGCCCGATCTCGTTTACTGGGGCCCAGAGAGCGAGTTTCTCAAGGCTGAGCGCTACGAGGGTGAGCGCCAATTAGATAACCCGTTAGCTGCGGTGCAGATGGGTCTTATTTACGTTAACCCTGAGGGACCAAATGGCGTGCCCGACCCGCTGTTAGCTGCACACGATATTCGCGAAACCTTCGGCCGTATGGCTATGAATGATGAAGAGACCGTCGCCCTGATCGCCGGCGGCCACACCTTCGGTAAGGCGCACGGTGCCGCCAGCCCCGAAGAGTGCACAGGCCCAGAGCCAGCAGCAGCTGCGCTGGAAGAGCAGGGTTTTGGTTGGACCAATAAGTGCGGCAAAGGCAATGCTGAAGATACAATTACCAGTGGCTTAGAGGGTGCTTGGTCAGCCAATCCTATTGCTTGGACAAGCCAGTACTTGGACAACCTGTTTGGTTTTGAGTGGGAGCAAACTCGCAGTCCCGCCGGTGCTATTCAATGGATTCCTAAAGGTGGCGCAGCCGATCAATTAGTGCCCGATGCACATGTCGCCGGTAAACGCCATGCACCCATTATGTTCACCACCGATCTGTCGCTTAAGTTTGATCCGGCGTATCGCGAAATCGCTTTGCGTTTCCAACAAAATCCATCTGAATTTGAACAAGCCTTCGCTAACGCGTGGTTTAAGCTGACTCATCGCGATATGGGCCCGCGCGCTCGCTATGTTGGTGCTGATGCTCCGGCTGAGATACTTAGCTGGCAGGACCCTGTGCCCGCTGTCGAGCACAAACTGGTGAGCAAGCGCGATGTAGCTAAATTGCAAAAAGCCATTCGCAATGCCGGTTTAACGACTGGTGAGTTGGTGCGTACCGCTTGGGCTTCAGCAGCCTCTTTCCGCGGCACAGATATGCGTGGCGGCGCCAATGGTGCGCGTGTACGCTTAGCGCCGCAAAATAGCTGGGCGGTAAACAACCCCTCAGAGCTACAAACGGTGTTGGCCAAGCTCGGAAAAATTCAAGCTGAGTTTAATGAGCGCGCTCGCGGTGGAAAGCGGATCTCTATGGCCGACTTGATCGTCTTGGCTGGCAACACCGCTGTGGCCGATGCTGCTGCGGCAGCTGGCTTCGATATAGAGATGGCCTTCAATCCAGGTCGCGGCGATGCTAGCCAAGCGCAAACGGATGTCGAGTCGTTTGCTGTGCTAGAGCCCGCTGCCGACGGTTTCCGCAATTACTACAGCGATAGCTCTATCTACAACCCAACAGCGGCAATGATTGATCGCGCTGCGCTGCTCAATCTGAGTGTCCCAGAGATGACCGCATTGGTCGGTGGTCTGCGTGTTCTCGGCGGTAACAGCGATGGCAGTAACAACGGGGTGTTCACTCAGCGTCCTGGTCAGCTAAGCAACGACTTTTTTGTCAACTTGCTTGATATGGCTACCCAGTGGCGCAAGTCTGACCAGCCAGGGCACTATGTCGGTATCGACCGCGCCAGCGGTGAGCCGCGTTGGAGTGCTAGCCCCGTCGATCTGATGTTTGGTTCAAGCTCAGAGCTGCGAGCCGTTGCAGAAGTCTATGCCGCCAACGGTGGTGAAGAGAAATTCGTCGAGGACTTTACCCAAGCTTGGCACAAAGTGATGAATCTCGACCGTTTTTAACTGAACTTCTCCGCGAGACTTTAGCGCCCCTAGGGGCGCTTTTTTGTTACTTTAAGAGAGATTCTGAGCCTCTATCCGCCAGAGCTAAAAGACTAAACGTGGGATTCACTGCTCCAGATGAAGGGAACAAACTGGCACCACCAATCCACAAATTATCTAATCCATAAAAGCGACCATATTGATCAGTAACAGCTTTATTAGGGTCATTTCCCATGGCGGTGCCACCCATAATATGCATACCTATGAGCGGACCGTGCCAGGACTCACGAGCCTGTGCCGCATTCATGATCTGAAGACCTTCTTTAGTGGCAGAGTCTACTAAAGATTGAGTCTGTTCTGTGAGGTTATGAATGGCACGAGCTATTGGTACGCCAAAACTATCTGTTGTTTGAGTCAGTTCAACGCGATTTTCACGGCGAGCTATATCTTCGGCAACAAATACCATATTGCCCATGTGCTTAGCTGAGTCGCGCATAAATGGGTCTAACGCTGAACCACTGATGTCTGGCCTTGTGTTAGCTATGCCAAGAAGGTCATTGGGTTTTAGTGCATTACCGATTAACCATTGATAGCTGCCATAGCTTGTTGGTGATTGACGTTTTGGGTGGTAGCGATCATGGCTCATTAATTGTCCACCCGAGACACCTAAAGAGGGCTCCGTAGGTTGATCAAAAAGTGCATATATCGAACGAGCTGGGTGGCTCATCAGATAGCGCCCAAGGTTACCGCTGGGGCTAATTATGTGGTTGGCTAATAGTAGACGAGAGTTTTCTACGGTGCCTGCTGCAAGCACAACTTTTTCTGCGAGTACTTTGTGTGATTTACCTTGTTGGTCGCGATAACTGACACCCTCAATTTTCTTTGTAGCGCGGTTATTGTGAAGAGTAGTGACAACACTTTCACATCGCAATTGCGCACCAGCCTGTATGGCGGATGCTAAATATGTCACTAGCGGGTTAGCTAAAGCTCCGATTGGACATCCTGCATCACACCAACCATCGTATTGGCATGAAGGTCTTCCCTTGTATGGTTGGCTATTGATAGCTAATGGGATCGGTGCAGTCGACATCCCGTTTTTTTTAAAGCCCTCGGCTATGATTCTACTTTGCGCAAAAATAGGTAGCGAAGGCATCGGATAATCACTACCAGGTGGTCGCCAATACTCCTGTTTTGTATCTCCACTGAGGCCGATTTCAGCTTGTACGCGATCGTAAGAGGGTTGAAGTTGCCGGTAGTTAATTGGCCAGTCAAGCCCATGACCGTGGTCCGTATATACAGAAAAGTCGCTGGGGTGTAGGCGTGGATAAACCGCATAGTGATGTAGACCGCCACCACCGCTGCCCCATCCGCTGTTGAAAGCATGTCCAATTTTATGGTTGCCGTGCTCCTCTACTGAAGTTCCTCCCCATTTGAGCATGCGCGCCCATATTTGGGAGCTGTAGAGTTGCTCCAGACGACGCTCGGGGCCAGCCTCCAATATCAATACTGATCGGCCAGCTTCTGCACAGCGGCTGGCATACAGGGATGCAGCAGGACCTGAGCCGATAATGAGCACATCAAAAATTTCATGAGGCTTCAAATTGTTTGAATAATCATTCATAAAAACTCGGGTGGTGTGATGTGGGGCATATAATCGAGCTCGAGAAGACGGCTGCCAGCAGGTGTGCCGTAGACAACATCGCAACCATCTGAACGCAATATGAAGTGGTAAAGAGAAGCGGGTAGCCCTTGCCAGTTGGCAACACTGTCGTCTGCCATAGCTTCGGCGAGTTGTTTTGCCTGCTCTTTATCGGATAGGTCGGTGGCTAGGGAGTGGTTGTCTGAATAATTTTTTAGCTGCTCTGCGAGCTGCTGATATAGCTGCTGAGGACTTAGCGGAAGGCCTAGATAGCGCACCATAAGCAGCGCTTGATGAGCCGGTTTACTGAGCTGCCGGCTAATAAACTCGGTGAGCCCAGCTGCCTCAGACCCAGGCACAATGGCTTCGCCAAGATGCGTTATTAACTGCCATTCTCGAGTGGATAGAAGAGTATTTGGCTTAGTGGCAGCCGCCTCAGCCACCTGTGAGAGTGGATTAGCTACCATTGCTGCCGTAGCAGTGCGGGTTATAAAATCTCTTCGATTTAACGGCATAGTCTGTATCCCAAAGGCAAGTGCAGAGGCGGGCAGGGTTTTTAACCCGCCCGCCTCTGTAGGTTGCAGCGCTTTGTTACAAATTAAAACTCACGCTTGATGCTCAATGAGAATGAGCGCGGATCGCGATAAGCCACCTCGTTACATCCACACAGCGTGGCCAGATCGAAGCCTTGGACCCCGGCGCGCTCGTCCGTGATATTGCGCACAGCAAAGCTGACCTGCCAGTTGGCGGTAGAATCTACCCAGCCCAACTGCGCATTGCTGATGACATAGCTGTCAAATTTATCAGCATCAAAGTTGCGCAAGTTATAGTAGAACTCATCGGAGTAACTCACATCACCCTGAATTGACATCATGCCACCCATGACAGGCCACTCGTAGCGGACCAAGCCAGTTGCTTGGAGCTCTGGCGCGTAGGTAGGATCAACATCTCGTGGGGGCAGTGGTGAACCGCTGCGCAACAAAACGTCTTCAACGGTGGCGTCAAACCATGAGAGACTGAGCATGGCATCCAAACCTTGCATTGGTGAGGTTTGCAGCTCCAATTCAAAACCGTAGTTTTCTGCATCGGCATTCACGACCAAGCCGCCTACACCGACAAACAGGAAGGCCTGATAATCACTGTAGTCGTAATAAAACAGGCTGCCGTTAAGGCGCGTGCTGCCATCGCCAAATGAACGCTTGAAGCCAGCTTCGTAAGAGAGGAGTATTTCTTCATCATAAGGAAGAATTGATGGTGTTCCACCTCCACCAAGATAAGCGCCCAGTAGGGGTGCATTAAAGCTACCCGCTTTGACTCCGCGATTGATCCCTGCATAAATTAGTAGATCTTCATTGGGACGATAATCAATTTGTGCCTTGCCCGTCCATAGTGTGTCGCTGGTATCTTCTGCATGTAAATAAGGAGACCCAGCCCCGAAAGCGTTTGGTATAAAGTCGCCCTGATTTACAGAATAGTTACCAAAAGAAGGGAAGATGCCTATTCCTATATTAAAGTCTTTCTCTTCACGTATAACTCGCAAGCCGGCTGTCACAGTGATTTTATCGCTGAAGTCGTGTTCATACTGGCCAAACAAACTGTAGGAGTTGGTTTCGAGTTCGGCCACTACACCAATATCAACAGGTGCAAAGGGATCGCTGCCAGCAATACTATTATTTGATGCCTTTAAACCATTATCTGAAACGTTATCGATATTTAGATAGAAAAAGCCAGTAACCCAACGACTATCCTCGCTTTCTCCTGAGAGTCTAAATTCTTGCGATAAGCTAGTCGCGTCTACCCCTGCGTAATTAGCCAGTTGATTAGCGGGAGCGGCATCCACATCGATAAAGAGTAGTTTTTCATAATCTTTATAGTCGGTGATAGAGACAAACTCCATTCCGTTACTCAGCTCATAGTCAAATTTAAGATTCAATCCCGTAGTATCCGTCGACCCTTGATCGTCAAAAGCGAAGTCACTTGAGAAGGTCATGTCATCACCGTCGGGGTCGAGATAGCCAAAAAAATCACCGCCGGCAACACTTCGGCCGGGTAGCCCGATACCTGCTCCATCAAGAAACTGGTCGCCGTCGATAGCGTCGGCACCACCGTCTGCATCACCTTGAATGGTGAGGCGAGTTTCATCGGCGGGGGTGTCAATGACGTTTATCAGTTCGCCGTTTTCATCGACGATGCCGATGGTCGATTTAGATTGATAGGGACCAGTTGCTACTTCAGAGCTTGCGTAGTTTGCAGAAAAACTGATATTGAGTTTATCTGATGGTGTAAACAGCAAAGACAAGCGTGCTGCTTGAGTGTCGTCGTCACCTAAATCCGCGCCAGCGTCGGCGCCCGGTGCTGGCAAGAATGCACTTTCGGGGTAGAGATTTTTCAAATAGCCGTCGCGTTGGTTGTGGCGGACAGCAACACGGCCAGCGACTGTCTCGCTGAGAGCGCCACCTAGCGCTGCTTCTACTGTGTATTCGTTGGCGTTGGCCTTAGTGTCGTAGCGACCAAAACCGATATCAATGTACCCTTCAGTTTCGAATGTGGGTTTGTTAGAGACATAGTGAACTAAACCACCCGTTGCGTTCCTACCAAACAGAGTGCCTTGAGGTCCTTTGAGGATTTCTACACGTTCTATGTCGAAGACAGCGAAGGTTTGTGCTTGAGCAATAGCTAAATAGCCCTCATCGAGATAGACAGCGTTGGGAGCCTCGATGACATCATTGAAGTCGTTTTGAGTAACGCCACGTATAGAGAACTGCGTATTCTGGCCAGCCAAATTACCACTGATATGGACTCCGGGAGTGAACGCAGCAATATCGACGCTCTGAGTTACCCCCATCGCAGCCATCTGATCGCCGGTGAAGGCGCTGACGGCAATACCCACATCTTGTAAATTTTGTTCACGCTTTTGGGCGGTGACGACCACCTCCTCGAGCATGGCAGAATAGCTTGCCGGAGCGAGTAGGGCTGCAGCGATGGAGCAACAAATGAACTTTTTTTTCATGATTTAACCCTCTACCTGTTATTTATTTTATGGTTTTAAGACATCCTTGTTCTTGTTCGAGTGTATTTAAAATGTAATGGGTAGGATCAGCCTGAAGCGTGTTGATATGGCTGACGGAGCCCCTTGGCCTCAAGGCGAGGAATGACTTCATCCCTGAAATAAGGGAATTCGGCTGCGTAATCTACAAATGCAAGTGTGGTGCCGGCGATGCCTGCGTTGTGCATTTGTTCTAGTTGATCTGCAATATGGTCGGGTGTCCCGATCAGTGGATATCCTCCGTGGCCGGCAGCAAAACGATCGCGGAAACTTGCCAGAGCCTCTGGTGTAAATGATTGTGCATGCATGCCTTGAAGAGCCATTAAATAATCGACGGCTTCCCAGTCGGCGTTTTCATTGGCGTAGTAGTGTAAGTACTCTTCGGCTTCAGCTCGCGTTGGACGGCAGACTACCGTGGAAAAAGTGAACACTCCGACATCTCTCCCATTGCTTTTCGAGGCCTGACTGATTTGGCTAGTCGTCGCCGCAGCTTGTTCGAAATCGAAAACTGGGGTGAAAAGAAAATCGGCATTGCGAAGTGCAAACTCGCGTCCCTCGGGTGAGGCTGCTGCATTAATAATTGGAACATGTGCTTGAACGGGGTGTGGATTACCATAGATATTCTCACATTGAAAATATTTACCCTGCCAATCGAAAGGGGCAGTTTCTGTCCACAATTTTTGTACTAGGCTGTACCACTCTTGGGCGCGCGCGTAGCGCTCTGGATGCGACTGTGGAAGATCTAACCCAAAGGCTGCGTACTCAGGCTGATTCCATCCGGCGACAACATTGAGGCCAATTCTGCCTCCAGCTATGTGATCCATCGTGGCTATTTGCTTGGCAACAACGCCAGGATGATTGAAAGCCGTATGCACCGTAGCAAAAATTTGAATATTTGAAGTGCGAGCAGCGAGTCCGGTTGCCCATGTTATTGTTTCAAGAACTCCTCCGTGGAAATCTGTCTCTCCGCCGTATCCAATCCAACGAGCAATTGGAAGCATGAACTCTATCCCGGCTTGATCGCACATTTGTGTGATCTTGAGATTATTTTCCCAGGTATTTTCCCAGCGTTCGGCTACCTTGGTGACAGCCATTCCGCTGGAGCAGTTAGCTGAGAAGATACCCAGTTTGAGTTTGTTGGCATTGAATAAATAACCGGTATTATTCACTTACTTTCTCCCCTATAATTTTATTATGTAATTTAAAGGTTACTGTCGATCAAAAATAGTTTATTCATAAAATATGTCCACATGCAACCCTTTTTTTTCAGACAGTTGCTCGCACATAATGTTAAGCAGGCTGTGAATTTTTGATGATTTTTTAGGAGACTGAGTTGCCCTCAACGCTAGTAAATAAATTAGGATCAGTCGGGCTGGATAAGCACTGGCACCTCTCGGCTACAGAGCATGAGATTTCGTTGACAGAAATAGAATTTGCTCTGTTTCGGACATTTTCTGCGTTCAGTCGCTGGATGGATGACCTGGCACTGTGCAGTGTTGATGGAGATTCAAATTGCAACGGCATCGATTTTGCTGTTCTCAACGTAATACGCATGCACGACAGGCCTAAAGCGTTGTCAGATATTGCTCGCCTGTTGAATCGAGATGATCTCTCGAATATGCAGTACACGCTCAGAAAGCTGATAAAAGCCGGATTAGTAGAAAAAGTGGGCAGTGAAGGACAAAAGAAAGGTGTCACATATCGAGTCACTGATCTTGGAGAGATAGCTACTGAACGCTACGCACAATTCAGGCGTGAGCTTCTTATCCCGATGACTCAGGCCTTAGCCAAAAGTGAAGATAGAATGGAACAAGTCGCTAAGGTACTGCGCTTGCTCTCTGGCATTTACGATCAAGCGGCTTGCGTTGTAGCTTCTCACCGAGAGTAGTTAACTCAGCCCCTGGGTAAACAGTATATTGCTCCACGCTCCGGCATTGATGGTGGCCAAGTAACCTTGCCCGATAGCACCTGAGACAGACAAACGTTCTGCACTATTGCTGGGAGTAAATAATAGAGCCGTGGCGCTGGCGCTGCTTGCCGCGCGGGATAATTGTCCAGCACTACTGATGGCGAAAGCCCAGTAAGAGCTCACAGATATAGGTGTTTGAGAGGCCCAGACTAATTGGTTTGAAGTCACGCTGCTAGCGGTTACGCTGCCACTGCTGTAGGCCATTACATCCGCATCTTGTTCATCGCCAACTAGCCAGATGGTGTCACCACTACCTAGGTTTTGCCAGCCATGCCACTGTAGTTCACTGGCCAGTGTCATATCAGTGCCGTCGCTATCGACAATGATGAAAATGTTGTAGTCGATACTATCGCTAAATTCACGATTTACGCCGTGAAAGCTAGAAGTGCCTGATATGAGATCAAAAATGACGATATCGGTGCGTTGGACAGTGATCTCATCGCTACTGGTATCGGCGGTTTGATTGCCCGCCAAGTCAGTAATTGTTGCGCTCACACTGATGGTTGAGCCGTTAGTAAGTTCTCCCAACTGGTCGCGATTAATCTGCCAGACGCCATCGGTGACTGTGACGTTATTAAAACTGTCACTACCAATCACCACGTTGAGTTGTTCGCCACTGGCCAAGGCAGCCGTGCCGCGGACAAACTGGTCGGCAACATCAATTGCGGGCACAGCGCTATAGAGAGCCACGGATTCTACTGTGGCAGCGCTGGGGGCAATATTATCAATGGTGATGGTACTACTATTGCCTCCAACAGCAGAAAGGTTACCAGCTGTGTCGTACTGCCTGACGGTGATTTCTCCGATACTATACTGGGTGTTATCGGCCAACTCTAAATGGGTGTCTGTACCTATTAGCCAGCCGCTCTCTTTAAGTTGGTACTCCCAGCTGGCGGTATCGCTGGCCAGTGCAATATTGAGTGTGCGGTTTTGGGTTATGCCGTCGCTGTCTGAACTGCCGGTGTCACTGACGAGGCTAATTGTAGGAGCGGCGGCGGCTAAGGTGTCGGTGATAATCACTGCAGAGTTACTGTTAATTGGTGAGAGATTGCCGGCCAGATCGGTCTGGCGTACCTCTATCTCATCAACTGCGTAAGTCTGATTCGCGGCCAGCTCAAGGCTGCTGCCACTACCGGCTAGCCAACCGCTATCTTTTAGCTGGTACTCCCAGCTGGCGCTGTCGCTGCTGAGAGTGATGTTCAGTGTAGTATCGCTGGTGACTCTATCGCTATTAGAACTCCCGGTATCTGCCGCTAGCCCAAGAGGCGGTGCTATTGGAGCAAGGGTATCAATTAAAATTACCATTGGGTTGCTATTGGGTTGCGAGAGATTGCCGGCAGCATCATATTGACGAATGACAATATCGCCTACTTCATAGCGCTGGTTCTCAGTCAGCTCAAAAGTGTTGCCGCGCCCATCTAGCCAACTATTGCCACTGTCTAAACTGTATTGCCAGCCCGTCGCGTCGGCAGCTAATGAAACCTCGATAAGGCCACTGTTAGTAACGAAATCTACTGCGGAAATTCCGCTGTCTTCACTCAGAAATAATCGGGCTGCAACCGGTGGGGTGCGGTCAACTTCCCCACGATCATCACTGCTGGCCAAGCCGCTACTGGCGCCGATCAAGGCAACACCGCACAACCACAGCGGCAGCACTGCTGAATCCTCTTGTGTGTTTTGCATAGGCCAGAGTACGGCACTACTGGCGAGAGGGGCATTGGCATCAACAGAGAGCCGGCCATGCACAGAGTCGGTGAAGAAGAACTCAGGTCCCTCAGTGGCGTCTTGATCATTAAAAAAATCAGTAATTGAGGCTAACTGTTCGCCATCAATCCAAATTTGCAGCGTTTGCTGCTGTTTTATTAATTCTAAATTCACCGTCTCACTAAGAGGGTCTAGCTCAACCATAGGCTGTTTTTTTGCGCTCAATTCTACAAGGCTATTGGGAGCGAGCAGCCAACTATTTTCCGGGTTAACAGCGCTACTTCGATGCACTGTGCGCATTACGATCGGTGTGGTTTTCATTGACGACCCCTATTTATTGAAGACTCGATTGCAATCATAAGTTATCTATTTTTTTGGGCTAGACAATATAAACGCATTAACCGGAATCGGTAAAGGCGGTTTTTGTTGGCCCCTGCAATGCTAGGAAGAACGCCTTTTCTAAACAGGCCGATTATCAATAAGAGGGCTAGGCAATTGAGTTTCAGTAAAGCCAGGCACAAGCTAACAGGCTTCAGCCTTATCGAGCTGCTGTTGGTCTTGCCGATCATAGTCACTTTATTAATGCTCGGTATTGTTCAGCTTGCTCAACTAATAAATCGATATCAGTTGGCCTCAGATCAACAGAGCGTTTTAGATTCTGCCTACTTCAGCCGTCAATTATCGCTCAGCTCACCCGGCAATTGGGTACTTTGTATGAGTAGATCGGCAACGACGGAGCAGCTCAGCTGCACAAGCCAAGCCGGTAAGGGGAATATGTGGATAGTTTTTGACGATAAAAATGATGATGGCAAGCGTCAACCTGACGAAAAAATATTTCAGCAATGGCAGTTGCGCTATACAGACCAACAGCTATTTGCCTCTGGGCGCAGTGGGCTGCGGTTCTCAAACAGTCAACGCAGCATCGATTCTGGTAGTATTTTGCTCTGCCATCCTAAGCTGATTCATGGTGTGCGAGTTATCTTATTTCAATCTGGTAGCATTCGGTTATCTGAGGATGCCAATAACAACGGTAGAGAAGATCGCAACGGTACGTCATTGCTTTGCGGTGTGGATTAACCCATATTTCTCCTGAGCGGGAAGAGTCGATAGAATGGCTGAGGATTCTTAGAGCAATAATCATGTCTTTCTCTGTTGAGCAAAATCGTATTCCAGCATCAGCGCAACGCGGCTTTACATTAATTGAGCTGCTTATTGTTATAACAGTGCTGACTCTATTGGCCGCTACCGCCTACCCCTCATACAAGGGGTATCAACAACGAGTTATACGCGCACAAACACAGCAAGTACTTCTAGATATTGCCATACAGCAGCAGCTGCGCTTGCTTGAGCACGGTAGCTATTTAGAGCTGGAGGACAATACGGCGGTGATCAGTGAACTGTCGATTGGGCTGCCGAATAAAGTCACAGCAAACTATACCTTGGCAGTAACTCATCGCGGTGGTGTCGCCCAGCAGTTCAGTGCGACGGCGACTCCTGTCGGTGATGGCAGGATGAGTGGGGAGGCGACGCTACAAATTGATGAGCAAGGCAATCGTCTGCCAGTGGAGCTATGGTAGTGCGCCGTTTTCAGGGGTTTACCTTACTTGAACTGTTGATAACCTTGGCTGTGGCTACAGTTTTAATCACTACAGCATTGCCCTCATTTAACAACTGGGTGGCTAAAAAACGTCTTTACAATACGGGGTTGGCCTTAACAGAGGCGCTGAGCTTAGTGCGCAGCGAGGCGATCAATAGTGGTTACGATGTCGCGCTGCTGTTAGCTGAGAGCGGCGAGATGAGTGCTGAGTGGGTAATGGAAGGTAGCTCAGGGTGTAGTGACGCATTGCGCTGCCTGCGCTGGCGCGCCACGCAAAAGATAGCTGTTACGCGTGAGGATCTTCCCGGCGCGGCCCTCTTTTACAATCGCGACGGGCGCAGTAAAGAGGACTCTACTGCGCCGGTGTGTTTCTCTCTGATAGACAGCCAGCGGCCAGAGCTGGCGTTGTCGTTACTATTGCGCAGTACCGGGGTTCCACAGTTGTTGGCAGTGGCCGAGGGAGAGAGGCCGTGCGAGTAGCTGTAGACAAAAGCCGGCAGAGCGGATTCACTATGATTGAGTTATTGGTGGCGCTGTTAATTTTCAGCGTTGCCATCATTGGCTATGCTTCTCTCAACAACCGTCTGATGCTCTCACAATGGTCGCAACAGCAGCGCAGCCACGCTCAGCAAACCGTTCAATTTATATCTGAGAGGTTGAAGGCGAATGAGGCTGCCTTGGGTTGTTACCCAGCTATGGCCAGTAATATTGGCGTTGCAGCAACAGATCAATCGCTCGACTGCCAAGCCTTCGGCACTCTGGCGAGCCAGCAAGTAGCCGAACAGGATATAACCGCTTGGGCTTTGTTGCTGGCGGGTGAACAAGAAAAAGTAGACGAGCAACGTATACCCATTTTGCCCGGTGTGGCAGGTTGTATCACAGAGTTAGAACCTAACCGCAGCTACCGAATAACCGTGGTCTGGGCAGCTACTGAGGGTGGTGCAGCGCCAAGCCACTGTAGCCCTGTGATTGCTAGTGAGCGCGGTTACCTCAGTGAGCAAACTGTTATTGAATTTGCGCAATTAAGCCAATGAGACGATCTAGCTACCGTCAGCAAGGTTTTTCAATGGTTGAGCTGCTCGTGGCGATGGCGCTCGGTATCGCACTCTCTTGGTTGGTGCTAGATGTTTACTTGACTAGCTCGCGCGCTCAGGCGGCTCTGCTGCGTAACCAACAACTTAATGAAACAGGCCGATATCTCTCTGAGCTGCTGCGTCGAGAAATTAATAGTGCTGGATTTTACGGATACAGTGCTGCTGTTACTGAGCCCAATGATGGGCCTGCTGACCTCTGTCAATTTTTTGATTTTGCGGTTGCAAATGAACAGCTGAGCTTTCCGGCTGCCGGTATCAACAACAGCAGCGGCTCATTGGTTTGCAGCGATCAACGCAGTTCAATTAGCTCTAAAGAGAGTGCTAGTTGTGATGCCCAAACCAGCCTCAATATCGTCCCAGCTGTGGGGACTGATCTACTGGTATTGCGCCGTGTCGGTTTTACGCCGGCCCTCTCAGAAGCCACCGGCGCACGAACTATTAATCGGTCATTGTCTAGTTGTCAGCACTACTTGGTATCTAACGCTGCTAGCGTTAGCCTGGTTAAATTTGTCAAAGGTGATGGCAGTAACCGTGCACTGATGGGTGGAGCAGTGTGGCGTTATCTAGAAGATATTTTTTATATCACTGAGGCGGGTGAGTTTAGACGGATCTACTTAGATGAGGGCCGTTATAAAAATGCCCGCACTATTGCCGAAGGGGTAGAAGACTTCCAGATTGAGTACGGGATCGATACCAGCCGCGATGGCAGCCCAAACCTTTGGTTGGCTGAGCCCAGCACGCCAGAGCAGTGGGCGAGTGTGGTTATGATTAACTTCCACCTATTGTTGGTTGGCGATATCACTCTAAAGACACAACCGGTCAAAACTTTTAGTTACGCAGGCAAGCAATTGACAACGACAGATGACGGTTTGCTGAGGCGGCTGTTCTCAGGTTCGGTGCGCTTAGCGAGCCCGGCAATGCGCAGAAGCGCGCCATGAATAGCGGCAACCGCTATCACAGTCAGGGCGCAGTACTGGCTGTCACCCTTATACTGTTATTGCTGCTGGCATTGACTGTCACCGCTGCAGTGCGCAGCCACTCAGTGCAGACTTTATTGCTGGCCAATCAGCAACGCAGCCTGGAGTTGCAGAGTTTGGTTGAACGCACAGTAGAATCAGTAATCAGTAACCCCGGACATTTTTTAATTTGTCAGCAGGCCGATATCAGCTGCGGAGAAATGGATGCGCAGGCAGAGACAATGGATGCTGCGCTGCAGTGCCACATCCGCTATGTGGGCAAACAGTCCGGTTTGGGTTGCAGCATTAATATGGACTCCACCGCACCTTGCCATGCCAGTTACCTTTGGGATGTACAAGTCGCGGTGTTAGATCGGCGTCGCGACAGCAGTAATGACTTCAGCCGCGCCGGAATTGCGGCGCGCCAGGGTATAAGTTTTTTTCATCGCAGCGGTTTGCCGGGGTGCGAAGGATGAATAAGATTTTAATAGCAGCCCTTTTGATATCGTGCGTCGAATCAGTTGCCGCATCTGATTTAGATATATTTCGTGTTAGCTCTGATCAAGAAAAAGCCATCAAGCTACTTCTGCTAATCGACAACTCCACAAACTGGGAGGCTGAGCTTAACGGTACTAGCCAGCGTGCGATTGTGCATGAGGGGCTGTATAAGTTTTTTGATTCGCTGGAGAGTCGTTTGTCAGGCAGCGGTAATCCATCACTTGAGATTGGAGTGATGGGTTTAAGCGATGTTGGGCGCACTGCGGGTGGTGAGCCGTGGCTGAGTTTTATGCCGCTCTCCAACAGCGCTGAGCGCGCAGCGGCTGTGGCTGCGCTAAAGCAGCGGTTGTTTTGTTTGAGCGGAGAGTTATCGCCGCGCGAAAAAGCCCAATGCGATGCGCAACTGCTTCTCCCTTGGCCAAATGACAGTGACCGAGCAACGGTTTACTTTATAGACCCAGTTAGCGGCAACGAGACACAAGCAGACTTTGACCTAACGCTGTTTCAGCGCTCTATGAGCTTGCCGGCGGCAGCCATCACACCGACGACCTTAGCACTGCATGAGGCCAACCTCTGGTTTCAGGGCGATAGCGCTCGCGCCGGCCAGCTTAATGCTCAATTTGATGGCAGCCGCGCCGAGGGTTATGCGGGCGATGCCTTTGTCGGTGCACAGTACCGCAAGCCCAGCGGTGACGGCAGCTGTCCACTGCATTTAGTCACATTGATCAACAGCGGTGCACCGGGCGTTGCAGAGAACAATAGCGCAGAGCAGCTACTGTTATCAGAGTCTGGCAGGCGCAACCCAAGTTATCCTTTTCAGCTACCGATAAACAGCTCTCAAGCCAACTGGTTAGATGAATATGCTCATTTTTTGGCCAACCGAGATTTCGATGCCGACCAGGCTGGCCGACAAAATATCGCCACTCGAGTTATCGATTTGTTTGATAAACGCAACGATCGGGGTGAGCTTTACGATCCGGGTAATGCCAGCCTAGATTATCGTGACTATAGCGGCCTCAGTCGCAGTGAGGCAGGTGTTCGTCAGCTTCTCTACAGTGCCGGTAGACGCGGCACTGGGGGGTACTGGCCAGTGGGCAGTGTTGAGGGGCTGTTAGAGCAACTCTCGGCCAGCCTAACTGCGGTACTTGAGCGCAACTCAGTATTTGCCGGCTTGGCCTTGCCCATTTCTGTCAATGCCCGCGGTACCAACGAAAACCAAGTCTACATGGGGTTGTTCCGCCCAGATAATCAACAGCGTTGGCGCGGTAATCTAAAGCTCTACCAGATTGGTTTGAGTGGCGATAATCGCCCGCGTTTGGAGGATGCCGATGGCAATGTGGCGGAAGATCTCATCAGCGGTTTTGTCTACCCTCAAGCGCGCAGCTTTTGGACGCGCAATACCTCTTTTAATTATTGGCGCGAATTACCCGAAACTAGCGAGGGCGATTATCAAGAGAGCGAGAGCCCAGATGGCCGCGAGGTCGAGCGAGGTGGGGTCGCCCAAGCGCTGCGCGAGTTTCAGCCGACACGTAGACAGTTAACGTGCAACAGCAGCTGCAATGGGCTGGTGCCTTTGGACACAACTGCAGTTTCACAGCAGCAGCTCAATCTTTCAGATACCACTCAGCGCGATCAACTGCTCGAGTGGCTGTCGGGCCAAGATACTGAAGATCTGCACAATCGCTCAAGCCGTCGACCCTATTTGCACGGCGATGTGGTGCACAGCCAGCCGGTGGCAATTAACTACGGCGACAAGGGCATTTATCTCTTTTACGGAGCCAACGATGGGCTGTTCCGTGCAGTGCGCGGTGGCAGCGACGAAGGTGTCGGCAGCGATAACGGTTGGGAAGTGTGGAGCTTTGTAGCCCCGGAGCAATTTGACGCGCTCGGCAAACTGTATGCGAACAATGCAGCAGTGGATGCCCAGGGCTTCGCGCCGAAAGCTTTTTTCTTTGATGGTGGTGTAGGGCGTTACGTCGAATATGCTGCTGACGAAAATGGACAGCAACAGCTGGTCAAAGCGTATATCTACCTCACTGCTCGACGCGGAGGTCGTTACATTTACGCAATCGATGTCACCGATCCGTTAGAACCGGCACTAATGTGGCGCCGCAGCGCCAGCGATGGTCTCAGTGAGCTGGGGCAGAGCTGGTCTAAGCCCGTTATTGTCGATGCCGCAGGGCAGACACAGCCAGTGTTGTTTATGGGTTTAGGCTATGACCCCGCAGTCGACGACCAGCGTGATACAACGGCGACTCACACGATGGGGCGCGGCATCATTGCGCTCGACGCAATCACTGGCGAGACCCTATGGCAGGCGTCGAATCACGCCGGTGATGCGCCGGTGAGTTTTATTGACAGCCGCTTGCAGTACAGTGTGCCCAGCGAGTTGGCGGTAATTGATAGAAACAGTGACGGCACCGCAGACAGAATCTATTTTGGCGATACCGGCGGCCAGTTGTGGCGTGTCGATATTGGTAACGCATTGCGTTCAGAGTGGCGCGCAACAGTTATGCTGGATGTCGGTAGAGAGAGCAAATTTCTCTTTGCCCCCGATGTCTCGATTGGGCCCGATGGGGCTTACGATGCACTGCTTATCGGTAGTGGCGATCGCGAAGACCCACTCGACAGCGGCAATCAAGATGCGCTCTATCTGGTGCGGGATTACCGCCAGCTTGGCACTATAGATGCGAACGCAGCGGCACTGACGCCCAGTGACTTACTGACTCTTGCAACCAACAGCGACGGCTCGCAAATACTCACCGTGCCCAGTGAGTTAACCACGGCTGACGCCGTCCGCTATGCGCGTGGTTGGCGTTTTATGCTTGAGCCCGGCGAGAAAACCGTCAGCCGAGTGTTAACGTCCAATGGATTGAGCACCTTCGCCACTAACCTACCTAGCAGTACCGATAGCTGCAATGCACTGGGCGAGGCGCGGGTCTATCTGTTTGACCCCTTCACCCTAGAGGGCCAAAGCAATGCACAGCGCAATTGGAGCAGTGTTCCTGGCGGTGGATTACTGCCGCCACCGGTCGGTTTTACTGTGGTGCTAGGGGATAAAACCGTGAGCGGGGTGATGTTTGGCGTGCATGCCGAGCAGGCCACCAGCAAGCCGTTGGCAACACGCAAAAAGTTGTGGTGGCGCAGCAACCGCGGCCGCGAATAGCACTAGCGTTTTAGTCGTAAACGGTTGGTATGGGTAGGCGCTTGTGCTGGGTACGTAGATAGATGGCAATGAGTTTTTCGGCCACTTCAGTTGAGACAGTTTTACCTTCGAGAAAATCATCGATCTCATCGTAACTGATTCCCAACACTTGCTCGTCGGCTTTTTGAGGGTCCAAACATTCGAGATCGGCAGTCGGAGTTTTGTGAACCAACTCGGCCGGTGCGCCCATGCTCTCTGCTAGTTGGCGAACTTGCCGTTTACTGAGACCAAACAGCGGCGCCAAATCGCAGGCGCCATCGCCAAACTTAGTGTAAAACCCGGTTATGTTTTCAGCCGAGTGGTCGGTCCCCAGTACCAAGCCGTTGAGCATGCCAGCAATTTGGTACTGCACTGCCATGCGTGTGCGGGCTTTAGTATTGCCTTTGGTGAAGTCAGCCTTAGCGTGATCCAGATCGCTGACAACACCGTGTTCTACCAGCATGCCGATAGCCTCCTCGTGGATGCCGTCTGCGCCAAATTTGATGTTAACGGTGAGTTGCTGGCTGGGGCGGATAAAAGCTAATGCGCACTGTGCGTCGTGTTCGTCGGCTTGCACTCCATAGGGCAGGCGCACAGCGATAAACTGATAGGTTTTTTCGTTCCCAGACGCATTGAGCCCATCAACTGCCAACTGAGCTAAACGGCCACAGGTGGATGAGTCAACACCGCCGCTGATGCCCAGCACCAGAGAAGTGGCCTGGGCGGCCTGCAGTTGACGCTGTATAAACTCGACTCTGCGGGCGATCTCTGCTGCTGCGTCTATCTGGGGAAGAACCTTCATCTCAGCAATAATGGTATCTCGCAAGCTCACGGCAACTCTACTCCCTAGTTTGAATTAGTCGTTATCTAGCAGCCCAAAACTGATCCGATTCCAAAATGAGCGCGGTGTCTTGGTGGCATCATTTGGGTCAATTTTCTCGGCTTCGCGGTAGGTGATATTGTACTGCTTGCGCGTATCGTAGGCGGGTGGTCGCTCGCCACTGAACACGCCAAAGGTGATGCGGTCTAGAAAAGCGCGGTCGTCTTTGGCCAGTGCTATTTTGTAATCAAACTCGCCAGCGCTGTTCAGTGCAGGGTAGTCCGGGTAGTTGGCTGCCAGGGTGCGCACAGAGTTGTCGGCCAGTTCAAACATCTCCAAACGGTAGTAACCTTGAGCCATTACCGCCAGACCATCGGGGACAGCGGGTGTGGTTTGGAAATTTTCAACCACGAAGCGTCCGCGATTGACTGCAGCAAGATAGGCGCCGCGCTTAAAGTAGTAGTTGGCGACATTAATTTCTGACCGGGCCAGCGTGTTGCGTAAGTTGATCAGACGTTTGCGAGCATCTGCAGCGTAGCGGCTATTGGGAAATCTGTTTAGCATCTCAGTGAGAGTGGCAAAGGCATCGCGCGCACTGCCTGGGTCGCGCAGCGATGGGTCGGTCGGCAAAAAGCTATCGAAAAAGCCCTGGGTCTGTGAGAGCTCTGAAAGCCCTTTAAGATAAAATGCGTAGTCGACACTAGCGTGCTGCGGGTGCAGGCGCACAAAGCGTTCTGCTGCGGCTATCGCCTCTTCGTAATCGCCGGTTCGGTAGAGGGCAAAAATCAATTCCAGTTGAGCCTGCTCTGCATATTTGCCAAACGGAAATTGCGACTCTAGTAAGCGCAGATTTTCAATCGCCATACGCCAGTTTTTGCTGTCCAAGCTGGCTTCGATGCGCTCAAAGAATTCTTGCTCAGTCATGCCTGCCGCGTCTTCTCGCGGCTCGGAATCCTCACCGCCAAGCCAGCTGCAACCGCTCATAGGTAGTGTGGCAACTGCCATCGTGAACACAAGTAGAGCCGATTTTGCCGTTGTTTTCATGGTATATTCTCTGGAGTTTGAGCAGGGTGATGGCGCCTCACAAAAGAAGGGCTAACACAGTTATCTTTGCGGCAACATTTAACCACATAGGATGGGCCAACAGCAATTGAGTGACCTAGAGCAACAACCAATTTTACTCGGCTCTACAGAACAGTCCATTGAGCTGAGTGCAGAGGTGCCACTTGAGGCACTCGGACAGCGCTTGGACGCTGCAGCTGCACAATTGTTCCCCGACTATTCGCGCGGGCGCCTGCAAAGCTGGATTAAAACAGGTGAATTGCGGGTAAACGGCGAGCCCGGGCAGGCCAAACAAAAACTTCGCGGCGGTGAGATGCTCAGTCTAGCAGCGCAATTGGAAGAGCAGGGCGACTGGCAAGCAGAGCAGATGGATCTAGAGGTTGTCTATGAAGATGACAGCTTGATAGTGATTAACAAACCCGCGGGACTGGTCGTGCACCCTGCCGTGGGCAACCGCAGCGGCACACTGCTGAACGGATTGTTATTTCGTTACCCCGAGCTGGTTCAGGTGCCCCGAGCTGGTATCGTGCATCGTCTGGATAAAGACACGACAGGTCTAATGGTAGTTGCTCGCACCTTAACCGCACAGGCGTCGCTGGTCGGACAACTGCAGGCGCGCACGGTCTCACGCCAATACGAGGCAGTGGTGGTGGGAGAGCCGACTGCCGGCGGTAGCATTGATGAGCCTATTGGTCGCCATCTCAAGCAGCGCAAGCTGATGGCGGTAGTTGCAAACGGCAAGCCGGCTATCTCTCACTTTTCAATACTGCAGCGTTTCCCCGGCTATACCCATCTGGCGGTCAAGTTAGAGACCGGCCGCACCCATCAGATAAGAGTGCATATGGCCCACAATCGCTGGCCTTTGGTTGGCGATGCTACTTATGGTGGCCGCGCGCGTCCCTTTAAAGGCTGTCCGCCAGTATTGGCAGAGGCTATAGCCAGTTTTCCTCGCCAGGCTCTGCACGCTCGCGAGCTGGCTCTACTCCATCCAGTTACCCAGCAGCTGATGCACTGGCAGGTAGACCGGCCAAAGGATTTGCAGCAACTGCTTGATGCGTTTAAGGCTGGTGTTTAGGGGATGGCTATCGAGCTGTTACCCATGCAGTGGTCCCTGCCGGTTGGTGTGCGCGCGGCGATATCGCTGCGCCGTGGTGGCAGCAGCAGTGGGGCTTTTACTTCGGCCAATATGGGAGATCACGTAGGTGACAGCGAACAAGCTGTGGCGGCAAACCGCAGCGCCTTAAATCATCAGCTCAAGTTGCCCAGCAGCCCCCTGTGGCTGAGTCAGATACACAGCTCAAAAGTAATCGATAGCAGCGCTTGGCAACCCAATATTGAAGCTGACGGCTGTTATAGCAAAACAGCGGGTGCGGTCTGTGTCGCCATGGGTGCAGATTGCCTGCCGCTATTGCTTTGCGATGCCAGCGGCGAGCAAGTGGCTGCGGTACATGTTGGCTGGCGCGGTTTGGTCGGCGGAGTGATTGAGGCCGCTCTTCTGCATTTTGACCAGCAACCTCTGTTGGCTTATCTGGGGCCAGCAATAGGCGCAGCCGATTTTGAGGTGGGCAGTGAAGTGCGCGAGCAGGTACTCGCCAGCGTTGCCAGTTACCCAGCCGATAGCTCTTTAGAGACGGCGTTTGTGCCGCGCAATAACGGCAAGTACTTGATGAACTTAGCTAAACTGGTCCAGTTAAAGTTGCAAAAACGTGGGCGCGTGGCCTGTTTCGGTGGTGATATCAATACACTGGCAGAGCCGGAGCGGTGTTTTTCTTACCGTCGTGACGGCACCACAGGCCGCCACGCTGCGCTAATCTGGATCGAGTAACCGTCATTATTCGGAAAAGGCGATAATTGTTGCTGTAAAAGAGTGTTTTTTCGCCTGCTAGCTATTGCCTCAGGGGTTGCCCTGCATTAGAATTGCCGCCCTCTCGCCGAGCTGTTGAATACGCTGGGTTCGAAAGAGACAGGCCGAACAATCCGGCCTCCCATAGACGGAGTAGACAATGTACGCAGTTATTAAAAGTGGTGGCAAGCAGCACCGAGTCGTGGAAGGGGAGACCCTTAAGCTTGAGAAGCTCGACGCGGCCACTGGGGAAACCATCGATTTCGATCAAGTTTTGATGGTAGGCGAAGGCGCAGACGTTAAAATCGGTGCCCCTTTGGTTGATGGCGGTAAAGTGACTGCAGAAGTCATCGCTCACGGCCGTGCCGACAAAGTCAGTATTATCAAGTTCCGCCGTCGCAAGCACTCTCGCAAGCAGCAGGGTCACCGACAGTGGTTTACCGAAGTTAAAATTACCGGCATTAACGCTGGCTAATATTGAGAGGAGATAACTCATGGCTCACAAGAAAGCTGGTGGTAGTACTCGTAACGGTCGCGACTCAGAGAGTAAGCGACTGGGTGTAAAAGTGTTTGGTGGTCAAACTATTGCTGCAGGCGGCATCATTGTTCGTCAGCGCGGCACCAAGTTCCACGCTGGTGACAATGTTGGTTGCGGTAAAGACCACACTTTGTTCGCCAAAGCTGACGGTGTTGTAACATTCGTTCAGCGCGGCCCACACAGCCGCAAGTTCGTTGATGTTGTCACCGCTTAATTGACACACTGCGAATAAAAAAGGCCTGCGGGCCTTTTTTTGTGCCTGTAAAAAATTCTGTAGCGCGCTCTGGTTTATACTGGGGGCGGCCAGAGAGAGACGATTATGAAATTTGTTGATGAAGCGACAATTACAGTTCAAGCGGGCAAGGGCGGCAATGGCTGCATGAGTTTTCGTCGCGAGAAATATATTCCCAAAGGCGGCCCCGACGGCGGTGACGGCGGTGATGGCGGCAGCGTATTTTTAGAGGCGGATGAAGGCCTCAATACGTTAATTGATTTTCGCTACACGCGCCGTTTTAAAGCAGAGAACGGCGAGCAGGGCAGCGGCGCCAATTGTACCGGCGCAAAGGGCGAAGACTTGGTCCTGAAAGTGCCGGTCGGCACCACCGTCATCGACCTTGAAAGTGACGAACTTTTAGGCGATCTGACTGAAATTGGCCAGCGCTTAAAAATCGCTCAAGGGGGTTGGCACGGCTTGGGCAACACTCGCTACAAATCTAGTACCAACCGCGCACCTCGCCAGACCAGCAACGGCTCTGAGGGTGAGCTGCGGGAACTCAAGCTAGAACTGAAAGTACTCGCCGATGTGGGTCTGCTGGGCCTACCTAATGCGGGCAAGTCGACATTTATCCGCGCCGTCTCTGCCGCGCGCCCAAAGGTGGCCAACTACCCGTTTACTACCTTGGTACCCAATTTAGGTGTCGTGGGTATGAGTGCTGACCAAAGTTTTGTCATTGCCGATATTCCAGGGCTGATTGAAGGTGCCTCTGAGGGTGCCGGTTTGGGGATACGCTTCCTCAAGCATCTCACTCGGACGCGTCTGCTGTTGCATCTGGTGGATATGCTCCCCTACGACGAAAAAAGCCCTGCAGAACACGCCGCTGATATCGAAAATGAGCTCGAAAAGTTTAGCCCTACGCTGGCGGCAGGTGACCGCTGGTTGGTCTTGAACAAAACCGATCTACTGCCCGAAGATGAGGTTGAGGCGCGCTGCCGCGAAGTGGTCGAGGCGCTCAACTGGCAGGGGCCGGTATTTAATATTTCAGCGATTAATGGTGTCGGCACTAAAGCGTTGTGTACTGCGATCATGGCTTACATCGATGAGCTGCGCGAACGCGAACTCGCTGATCCCGAGGTGGTAGAGCAGGCCGAGCAGCGGCGCTTGCAAGTGCAGGCTGAGGCACGCGAACGTATCGAAGAGTTGGCTGAATGGCGTCGCCAAAACCGCAAGGCGGGCGCAGCAATTGACCCGCTTGAAGAAGATTTTGACGATGACGACGATGATCACGAAGTCGAAATTGAGTACGCACAATAGTCATAGCATGATGGAATAATTTAATGACAGTGAGTTCCGAACAGAGCCGGCGCTGGGTAGTAAAGATAGGTAGCGCACTTTTGACCGATGATGGCCGGGGTTTGGCTCGCACGGCTATTGATAGTTGGGTTGAACAATTGGCTGGGCTACTCGATCAAGGTATTGAGATTGTACTGGTCTCCTCAGGGGCTGTCGCCGAAGGTATTGTCCGTCTCGGTTGGAGTAAGCGCCCCGAAGCACTCCATCAGCTGCAAGCGGCTGCGGCGGTAGGCCAAATGGGCTTGGTACAAGCGTATGAAGCCAGCTTTCAGCGCTATAAGCGCCATACAGCACAAATTCTTTTAGACCATGACGACCTTGCTAACCGCCAGCGTTATCTCAATGCGCGCAGTACTATCTCAACACTACTAGAGCTCGGTGCAGTGCCGGTAGTTAACGAAAACGATACGGTAGTGACTGACGAAATCCGCTTTGGCGACAACGACAGTTTGGCGGCTTTAGTGGCTAATTTGATCGATGCCGATCTGCTGCTGATTTTGACCGATAAAGATGGTCTCTATTCGGCCAACCCTGATAGCGATGCTAGTGCCACGTTAATAAGTTCAGCCAAGGCCACTGATCGTGCGTTAGATGCAATAGCGGGCGGTAGCAACAGTGGCCTGGGTCGCGGCGGCATGAGTACCAAACTGCAAGCAGCGCGTCTGGCTGCGCGCTCGGGTTGCGATACCCGTATTGTGGGTGGCCGGCTTAACAATGTTTTGACCCGTATCGCCGCCGGTGAAGCCTTGGGCACACTGCTAGAGGCCGGCCAAAAACCTTTGGCTGCGCGCAAACAGTGGCTGGCCGGCCAGTTGCAGCTGCGCGGCCAGTTGGTGCTGGATGAGGGCGCAGTGAAGGTGCTCTGCAACAGTGGCAAAAGTCTATTGCCAGTGGGAGTGACTGCAGTTTCCGGTGATTTTAAACGGGGTGACTTAGTCAGTTGTCTCGCCGCCGACGGGCGTGAAATCGCCCGCGGTTTGATAAATTACAGTGCCAGTGAGGCGAACCTGATCAAAGGGCTGCCGAGTGAAGAGATAGCCTCAGTGCTGGGTTTTTGCGATGATCTAGAACTTATTCACCGCGATAATTTAGTCGTACTCTGAAAGCTACACCATTAGCTAAACCAGCAGCCAGTAGCACACTAAGGTAATGATGGTTGAGACGGTCGCGCTAAGCAGGGCGCCTTCTCTGGCCATTTCAGAGATAGAAAATTGCCCAGTGCTGTAGGCAATGGCATTGGGTGCCGTAGCTACAGGCAACATGAAGGCACTGCTAGCCGCTAGCGCAGCCGGTATCATTAAGGCTTTTGGGTCTAGGCCAATCGCCACGGCAGTCGCAGCCAAAATAGGCATCAGCAGGGTAGCTGTGGCGGTGTTGCTAGTGACCTCGGTCAAGTAAGTGACCGTCAAGCAGAGAACCAGCAACATGAGCCAAATCGGCAAGTTGCTCAGCCCGCGCAAGCCATCGCCCAACATAGTGCTCAAACCCGAAGCATCAAACCCTTTGGCCAAGCAGATGCCGCCTGCAAAGAGCAGTAACATTCCCCACGGTATAGTTACGGCACTCTCCCAATCTAACAGCCGTTGGCCGGGCCGGCCGTTGGGTATAACAAACATAATGACAACTGCGGTTAAGGCAATGGTGCTGTCACCTATTCCATCTAATCCTAACGCACCTGTCCAACCGCCAAAGGGTTGGCTGCGTGTGATCCACGCCAGTACTGTTAGTGCAAATACAACTAAAACGCGCCGCTCTTCACTGCGCCAAGGGCCACTTTCGGGCAGGGTGAAATTTGTCGCTGTATCGATATGCCTACCCAACCACAGAGCCATTAGCGGTATTGCGATAACCACTACAGGTAGGCCGATAGCCATCCAGTCGATAAAGCCCACTTCGCGCCCCGTTTGCGCTTCATAAATACCGGCAAAAATCACATTGGGCGGTGTGCCAATCAGCGTACCCATGCCGCCCACACTGGCCGCGTAGGCGATACCTAAAATAAGCGCCACAGTGAGCTTGCGGTTGTTGGCAGCGCTGCTAATCGCCAATGCCATAGGCATCATAATCAGCGCGGTGGCGGTATTGGATATCCACATTGAGAGCAGTGCTGCAGTCATCATAAAGCCGAGTAAAAGCAGCCGACCGCTGTGCGCACCAATTAAGTTCAGTAGCTGAACGGCGAGGCGCTCGTGAACCAGGCTTTTTTCCAGCGCCTTGGAGAGCATAAACGCTGCCATCAAGAGCAGAATGACATGGCTGCCCAAGGCCTGTGCAGCTATTTTATGATCAATAACCCCGGCTAAGGGCAGAGCTGCAAACGGGATAAGCGAAGTAGCGGGTATGGGCAGTGCCTCAGTAATCCACCAGCCGACAGTCAATACCGCAATAGCGGTGGTGATGGCGGGCGGGTAGGCTAAGCCTAGTGTGGTCAGCAAAAAGAAACAGAGCAGAGCTAACAGCGGTACAACTAGAGTTGGGCGCAGGGGCATGTTTTTTCCTGTTAACTATTGGGTGTGCTGGATTGGTTGCTGCCAGAGGATGGTTGAGTGGCCAGAGCGGGCGCTTCCTCGAGACCATCGATTGTCGCTTCGCTCTCTACAGGACCGCGGGGGTCCATATCAAAACTCGTGGGTGCCATCTCAGCTGCCGCTACTGCAAATTCACTGTGTTCTTGTTCGCCGCTCGAGGTAGATTCAAAGCGCTGCGTTAAAAAGTAGAGTGCACCCAAGAAGCTCATCGTCGCCATTCCCAACCACAGTGCTGCTGAGCCGAGTTGGCCCATAGCCGCACCTAAAATAGGCGGAGCAATAACAGCGCCGCTGGCATTGAGTAACAGAACAGATGAGCCCACTAATATAAATTCCCCGGGTTCAGCGCGATCTATTGCGGTGGCTAATGCCAGTGCATAGAGCGGCATGGAGAGAGCTCCAAATAAAAAGCCGCTGACTAACAACAGATAACGACTTTCGACACTGGCGACAAACCCACAGACAAGCGTACTCAGCAAACAGATTATGGTGAGTACGCGTTGGCGCCCTATACGATCTGAGAGTATCCCAATTGGGTACTGCATAACCGCGCCGCCGATAATCGCGACGCCGACAAAAGCGGATGCCGAAGAAATAGAACCGAGTGATTGTTGCGCAAAAATCGCGCCCAAAGACCAAAAACTGCCAGTAATGAGCCCAGACAGTAGAGCGGCAACGAAAGCTGTTTTTGAACGGCTATAAAGCAGACTAAAACTGATCTGAGTGGAAACCATGGGTGCAGGGGCAAGCTTGCGAGTCATGCTGACTGGGATAATCGAGAGGGCTAAAAAAATGGCCGCAAGCATTAGCGGTGTCGATGAACCAACCACTAGTTCGCCTATGATCAACTGTCCAACTGCCATGCCTGATAGGGTAATAAAGGTATATGCACCCAGCACTCTGCCCCGGCTTTGGCTGGTCGACTGGTCATTGAGCCAGCTTTCTATAATGGTGTAGAGCCCGCACATCATTGCGCCGAAGGTAAAGCGTACCAATAGCCAAGCTGGCCACCAGTCAGTAAAAGCCAGCGATAGCAGTGCGCTGATCGCTAATGCAGTAAATGCCGAAAAGCCGCGAATATGACCCACACGCGCAATGAGCTTGGGCAGTGTGAAGCAGCCGACAATAAAACCTGCAAAGTATGCCGAGCCGATCAGCCCAATAACTGTGTCGCCCAAGCCAATAGCGGAACCGCGCAGGGGCAGCAAAGTCACTTGAATACCGTGGCCAATAAGTAGTAAGGCGGTAGAAAATAGTAGCGAGCTTAAAGTGAGTAGTGTGCGCATAAAGTGTTTGTTAAGAGTAGGCACAACCTGCCTGAGCTGGATAAATCCTTGTCACTGTGACGGCTATTTAGCTATTTGAGGTGTCCCCACGGGTCCTGGCGAGCGTGTAGAACGCGGATGATTTCTATTTTATCTGTAGTGGCTCTGTAATAAAGCACATGACTTTCAATTGGCAAACTTCTGATGTCGGGTAGAAGCTTGGGACGGCGGACACCCTTTAGTGGATGTTCCTTAAGCGACCAGAAATGGTCTTGCAGATTTTGTAGGTAACTGTCGGATTGTGTCTGCCCCCATTGCCGAAGCCCATACTGATAGATTTCTTTAAGATCCACTTTGGCGGCCGGGGCTATAACAAGTTGATCTACAGCCATTCGGCTCAAGCTTTAATGTCGTCGAATAGTGAATTTAAAGCTGGTTTTGATTCGATGACGATGCCTTCACCACGATCTAGTTGATCAGTACCAAACTTTATTTGTTCACGTAAGCGAGCCAATTTAACTTCGCGGATCCAGTCTTCGTGCGTCTCCATAAAGCGCAGCGCTTCACGGATCACCTCGCTGGCATTGTTATAAAGGCCGCTTTCCACTTTGGCTTTAATACGAGATTCCAGCTCGACAGTCAGGGATACATGCATGATGAGCTCCAACGGTAAATGTTTACACAGGTCATGCTAGGCAAGGATACAAAGTTTGTCAAAGTTTGTATTTTTATTTCTATGCCTGAGCCGCTGCGCTCCTTGTTCTGAGTGCGGTGCATTCAGTCGAACTGGGGGAGTTCTCATTCTCCGGCTGCCATACTCTTGGCGTTACAACAAGCCTCAGTAGGCTGAGCTTGTCTTGTGTA
>JBLYYE010000039.1:0-5319 GCA_048549915.1 Porticoccaceae bacterium | reverse complement strand
CTTTGAAACCGGCAACGCAGGGAAATCATTAACCCAAGGCCTTGAAGTGGATTTCCGTTGGCAGCTCTCAGCCGCGGTTAACCTCAGCGGCTCAATGGCGCTGCTGGACGCTAAGTTCGATGAATTCCGCGACGGCTATTGCAGCGGTTGGGGCGCGCGCAACGGTGTATGCAGTGCCTCCTTGAGTTATGACCAGACTGGCGACCCGCTGCAGTTTGCGCCCGATTACTCCGGTTCATTGAATATAGAGTATGTCACTTTTATTGGCGCCCTTGAGCTGTCGGCGGCTCTGGGGATAGACTTCACCGACGCTTACTACACGGCAGCCGATCTCGACCCGGTCTCAGAGCAGGCGGCGTTCGCCAAGCTCAATGCCCGTATTGAGCTGGCCAGTAGTGATAACTGGAGCCTGGCGCTGGTGGGTAAAAACCTCACCGACAAAGAGACCACCACCTGGGTCAACGATCACCCGGTGTTCAACGCAGCAGCTCTGGAAGCATACTTTGCCTCGATAGACCCGCCGCGTTCGCTCGGTCTACAAGCTAAATATAACTTTTAACAGGAATTAAACGTTGAAAAATGCAGTGGTTCGGTGGCTGGTTGTTACGGTGAGTCTGTTGTTGGCGGTTGAGAGCAACAGCGCACCGGCTGAACCGCTCAATCTTCTCTTTATTCTTACCGACAACCAGCCTGCTTCACTTCTGGGCGCCTACGGTAACCCCGAGGTACGCACTCCCAATATTGACCGCCTCGCCGAGCAGGGCACACTCTTTACTCAGGCGTTTGCGGTCAACGGTATGTGTTCGCCGGCCCGCGCCACGCTGATGACTGGCTTGATGCCATCGCAACATGGCCTGCACGACTGGCTCGATGATGAGATGCTGCACACCTGGCCGAGCGACTGGTCTGCGGTGGCTGAGTTTCGCACCCTGCCGTTGACTTTAGCCAACCGCGGCTACCAAACCGCAATGATCGGTAAGTGGCATCTGGGTCAGCCGTGGCAGCCTTCGCTCGGTTACCAGCACTGGGTAACCTTTGCCGATGGCCACACCGTCGACTTTTGGGACAACCACGTCATCGACAACGGCGAGCAGTACGTGGTTAAAGACCGACACATTGTCGATTTCTTTGCCGAGCGCGCTGTAGACTATTTAAACCATGTCGACAAGAGTCAGCCCTTTTATCTACAGTTAAATTTTGATGGCCCCTATCTCAACCCGCCGACCAACTTTGGCCCGGCCCGCAATCGCCACTACCAAAGCTATCTGGACTCGCCATTCCTGTCGTTTCCGCGCAACGCTTACAGTAAAAATCTTGTCGATCAAATACTCGACCCAGAAACGCCGGAGTTTCTCCACCGGATGCTGATCTTAGGGCTGCAGATGCACAACGATCGCGCCACCATGGCTAATGTCGCCTCGCAAAACACCATTGTCGACGATGGTGTCGGTATCGTCTTAAAAGCGCTTGAAGCCAACGGCCTTGCAGAGAATACTCTGGTGGTTTTCTCTACCGATCAAGGCAACTTTTACGGCCAATATGGGCTCTGGGAACACACCGTGGTGACGCGCCCTACTAACCTCTATGAAGCGGCTATGCGTATCCCGTTGATTATTCGTCAGCCCGACGGTCGCGGTGCCGGCAGCCGCCGCGACGAGCTGGTCGGTCAGTACGATCTGCCAGTGACACTGTTGGACTACTTAGGTTTTGGCGATGTTGAGCTGGAGAGTAGCCCCGGTCGTAGCTTCTCGGCACTGCTCAAGGGTGCTGACGGTGCGTGGCACAACGAAGTGTATTACGAAATGGAGGAGACCCGCGGAGTGCGCACCCCTGAGTTTGCTTACTGGCAGCGTCTCGAGGGGCTCGGCGAACCGGAGCTCTATGATATGCAGCGCGACCCCGAGCAGCGCAACAATCTCGCCAGCCAGCCCCAATACCAAGCGCAGATAGATGCCTTGCGCAGCAAGCTCGAGCACTTTTTTGCGGTTTACTCCGACCCCGCCTACGATTTGTGGCGTGGCGGTGTCGCCAAAGGTTCGGTGATTCGCCCCGGGCTGTTTAAACAGAAGTGGGGTGAGCAGTGGGCGCCGGAGTCTGAGATTAAATCGCCCTTCGTTGAATAGCGGGTTGCTGCGCTGTGGTCAACTTCCGTTCCTCAGTTGTTGGCGGTAGCCGGTTACGGTGGTACCAGTCCACCGCTTAAAGTTGCGCCGAAAGCTGCCGGCGTCTTGAAACCCCAACTGCAGGGCCAGTTCCAGCGTGTTGAGCTGGGGTTGTTGCGCCAGCACCAAGGCGTTTTTGGCCCGCACCTGGTCGACCAAGGCATGATAAGAGCTGTTTTCGGCTGCAAGCCGACGCTGTAGGGTGCGTACCGTTACGTGGAGCCGCACGGCGACACGCTCTATGTCTATATTGCCGCTCGACAGCTGCTGGTGGATGGCATCTTTCACCCGCAACATATACTCACTAATCAACCCGTTGGACGCGATGTAATGCTCAACCAACTGGTCCTGAGCAGCAGCTAGCTCGCTGTTACCATTTCGCAGGGTTGACTGAGCGCACGCCCTGTTAAAGCTAATCGAGCTTTGGTGGGTGTCGAACTGCACTGGGCAGCGGAAAAATGCCTCGATCTGATCGCGGCGGGCGCCGGCGTGGCTTTTTAACTGCACGGCGCAAAGTGTGCTGCTGTCTGGCTGCAGGGTGTTGACCATGGTCGCAACCGTAGCCAATAGCGCCTCATGGGTGATGTCACTTTGAATGCTGCGCTGATCAACAACTACCAGGGTAAATTGCTCGCGATGCTCAATCAGGTCGGCGAGAAAACTGTGGCTAATCACACAGCGATAGCGGACTAACCGTTGCAGCAGTGAGAGGATCGAATCGCTGTAGTAGAGCGCCGCGCCTAGTGCGTGAAAAGAGGTGACGTTTAAATGGCGCGCTACTGCAAAGCCAAACTCGTCGTCGCAGTGCAGCGCGGCAAAGCGCCACACCTGCTGCACTTGATTGACCGCTAACCGCTCAGCCGGCGATCTCACTGCTGATAAATTGATCCCAGCATCGGCAAAAACCCGATCGGCGTCGTGCCCATAGTCGCGCAGCGCCGCTGCCAGTGCAAATGACCAGCTGGCAATAGAGGTCTTAACTTGATTGCGTTCCAGCGGTTTTACCATAAGCGGGCTGTACCTGTTAGGATCGGGCACTGCACGGAGCCAACAAAAATCCTTTAGCCATACTAACGCTCAGTGCCCGCCAGTTCTAGCGCCGCGGCCACCAATAACCTTATTCGTGCGGGATTTGATTTTTGCGCGGCCAACGGCTGACTTAAGCAGTAAAGAGATGATCTTTAGTGAAAATGATCTAGTCTCATTCAATCCTAACTATGCCCTGCTTGATCTGTAGTGGTCAACCAAAACTGGACAGTAAATTAGGTTTTCCTTCCGCCACCGCGGGCGGCAATCCGTCATTTGCGGTATGTGGTCTTTGCCAATTGTAGTAGCCTTCCAAATAGCGACTTAGATCCTCTCTCGCTGCGTTGACAGATCGATAGCCCAAAGGCGGTATCCATTCCGTCTTCAAACTGCGGAACAGGCGCTCCATTGGCGCGTTATCCCAACAATTGCCTCGTCGACTCATGCTCTGTTTGATTCGATGGCGCCAAAGCATCTGTTGAAAATTCCGAGAAGCATACTGGCTTCCCTGATCTGAATGGAACATGAGCCCGGGGGTTACCCCTCTGAACTCAACAGCGCGGTTCAGCGCCTCAATAACGAGTTTGGCGTCGGGTTTCTCTGACAAGACCCATCCGACGACCCTGCAAGCGCACAGATCAATAACAACCGCCAAATAGCTCCACTGCTCGCCAGTCCACACGTAGGTGATGTCGCCGCACCACACCTTGTTTGGCGTGGTTACATCAAACTGTCGGTCCAGAAGATTAGGGATATCGACACGCGCTTGCCCGGTTCGCTTATACCTATGTCCGGGCTGCCGAGAGGCCAAGCTAGACTCTCTCATCAAGCTGCGTACTTTGACGCGCCCGATAGGAAAGCCCGCGTCTTTCATCTGCAGCACAAGCGTACGGCTGCCGGCTGACCGACGAGAGTCCTCAAAGAGTTCTTGTAACTTCGCACGCTGACAATGCCGCTGGACGTTGATCACCTGGCGGCGGTTCTTCGCGGCATAGTAACTAGATCGACAGACACCCAAGAGGCGGCAGAGTCGTTCAACGGTCTCATGCGCTCTCAGTCGATCAATCAATTTTATCGATTGATCTCTTCCGATACCAAGAGCGCTGTAGCCTTTTTTTATGGATTTGTCTCGCTCCAGATCGTTAATACGCGCCTTGAGCTTTTGGATCTCTCGTTGTTCATCGGTGAGAGCCTTGGTCTCGGGAACGCCCCCATTACGCCCAAACTGAACTTGTTGAACCCAGCGCCGTAAACTATTCTCGCTAACATCAAGCTGTAAACTGATGTGCGCCGAGGGATGGCCTTGATCTAGGACCATGGTGGCGCGCTTCGCGCTTGAACTCACGAATGTACGTGCGTCTTTTTCTCATAGTGAACACTCCTTTCGAGTGGTAGATTACCACTTAGTTGAGTGTCCAGCTTTAGTAGACCACTACAGTTAGGGCCCTGCGGGCTTCGTCGCTGCGTTCCTTGTTCTGAATACTGTGCATTCAGTCGAACTGGGGGAGTTCTCATTCTCCGACTGCCAAAAAAACCTCAGCAAGCTGAGGTTTTTATTTGGCGCACCCGGAGAGATTCGAACTCTGCAAGCGCTTTCGGATAGCCATACTGCCCGTACACGTTGTAATTATTGGCTTTAATATCTTGCTAGTCAATCAATTCCAAATAGAAGATGTGCGTACGTTTGTGTGTACGCGGTTATCCTCAATATTTGAACTCTACTCCGTAATGGGGCGGGGGGGGCTGTTGAGTTCTTAAACATGTAGATGTACCTGTCCAAATTCATCAGAAGCTAATTTCAGAAAGGAAGGCATTTGCTAGCGCTATAGCACTGTACGATAATCAACAAGTCGCTTAATACAATCTATGGACGGACTTATGAGATTTCTAATAGCACTAATTGCCTCTTTGGCATTTCAGACAGTAAATGCCGATGTATACATAGATAGTTTGATGACGAGAGCTGAATCTGGTGATGCGGAAGCTCAATCATAACTAGCTTTATATTATGATACTGGTGCTTTCCTACCAGAGAACAAGCTGGAGGCGATAAGGTGGTACAAAGCAGCCGCTGAGCAGGAACATGTCGGTTCACAGTACAACTTGGCAATCATGTATGCCTCGGGTGAGG
>JBLYYE010000038.1:0-4448 GCA_048549915.1 Porticoccaceae bacterium | reverse complement strand
GCTGAAGGTTGGGATATTTTGTTGGGTGCCGCCTACAACGATGTCGACGTAGATCTCCCCGATGGCCGCACTTCGCGCCCGATTCAGTCGCCGGAGTGGAACTTTAACGCCATGGTCCGCTACGAGTGGGAGATCGCTCAAGGTGGCCGGGTTGCCCTGCAAGCCGACAGTATGTACCGCTCTGAGCATATCTTTGCCATGACTGGTGCCGAGACGGTAGAAGAGGACGGCTACGCCATCAGCAATGTCTCGCTCACTTACAGTGCGCCGGGCGATCAGTGGCAGGTGTCGGCGTTTGTCGAGAACGTCACCGACGAAGAGTACAAGGTACAGACCTTCGACCTGTCCAGTACCGATGTTTTTGGTCTGACTGAACAGTACTACGGCCGCCCTCAGTGGTGGGGCGTTTCGTTCAAGTACAACTGGGGCAACTAAGCCTGCACTAAGGGGCTTGCTAGCTCTTAGTTAATAGCAAAAAGGGGGTGCGGGGGTTCTGCCCTCGCACCTTTTTTGTCTCTGCAAACTCACTCTGCGCGAGTGATAACCCAAAGATTAGGAGTGGCCATGAGTTCACCATACCAACAACTGCGCGACAGCTTTAGCTGGCAGCGGCCACAACAATTTAATTTTGCCCGCGATATCATCGACAACTGGGCCGAGCAAAACCCCGATCACCTGGCCATCCACTGGGTAGACGACAATGGCAACCAAGAGCGGGTCACCTTTGCCCAAGTGGCCGAGCGATCGCGTCAGGTAGCCAATTTATTAACCTCGCTGGGCGTTGCGCGCGGTGAGACCATTCTGTTGCTAATGGGCCGCCAGCTGGCCTGGTGGGAAGCGACTACCGCCGGCTTGCGCATGGGCGCGGTGGTCTCACCCGGCACTACCCAGCTCTCTGCCAAAGACATTAGCTACCGCATTAATGCCGCCAAGGCGACCTGCGTGTTAGCCGACCGCGCGCTGTGTGAGCGCATCGACAGTATCGCCGAACAGTGCCCAACCCTGCGCACTAAAATTGCCGTGGCCAACAGCAACGAGCCAGAGCAAGCCGCTGCGCCGCTCACCGAGGGCTGGCACCACTACGAGCATGAAACTGCCGCCGCCAGTGCACAGTTTGTCTGCGTCGATACCGCCAGCGATGACGATGCGCTCTGCTATTTTACCTCCGGCACCACAGGCTACCCGAAGATGTGTATTCACAACCATCTCTACGGCACTGGCCACATTACTACCGGCAAATACTGGCTGGATTTAACCGCAGACGACCTGCACTGGAACTTAAGTGACACAGGTTGGGCCAAGGCGGCTTGGAGCAGTTACTTTGGCCCGTGGCTCTGCGGCGCGGCGATATTTGTCCACCACGCCCGCGGCTTTGACCCAGCACAGAGCTTGGAGATGTTTGCGCGCTACCCCATTACCACCTTCTGTGGCGCCCCGACTATTTACCGCATGTTCGTTTTACAAAATTTGCAGTCGCTCGACTTTGGCTCACTGCGCCACTGTGTGGGTGCCGGCGAACCGCTCAACCCAGAGGTCATCTCGGTCTGGCAAAAGGCGACCGAGCTGGTTATACGCGATGGCTACGGCCAGACTGAATCAGTCATTTTATGCGGCAATATGCCCTCAATAGAGCCCAAGTTTGGTTCGATGGGCAAACCGATGCCCGGTATCGATCTGGCGGTGATAGACGAACACGGCAATCGGCTGGTCGACCAAGAGGGCGACATTGCCGTCGCAGTGGCGCCACAGCGGCCGATAGGGTTATTCAAAGAGTACCGCGGCGAGCCAGAAAAAACTGCCAAGTGCTTTCGGGGCGACTGGTACCTAACCGGCGACCGCGCCATTGTAGATAGCGACGGGTACTTCTGGTTTGTCGGCCGCAGCGACGATGTCATTCTCTCCAGCGGTTACCGCATTGGCCCCTTTGAGGTAGAGAGCGCGCTGCTAGAGCACGCTGCAGTGGCCGAGTCTGCGGTGGTCGCCAGCCCCGATCCCGACCGCGGCGAGGTAGTCAAAGCCTTTATTGTCTTGGCTGCAGGCCACACTGCCAGCGATGCGCTCATCGCTGAGCTGCAAGCGCATGTAAAAGCGGTGACGGCCCCCTATAAATACCCGCGTAAAATCGAATTTGTCGATCTACTGCCAAAAACAGTCAGTGGCAAGATTCGCCGTGTAGAACTGCGTGAAAAAGAGTGGGCCCAGTAGAGCCTGCGCTATAAATTTATAAATCAAGAGAGTGGGAACAACAGATGACAGAAGTAAACAGTGAGCTCAGTTACGGTGCTGGACCGACCGCTATACCGCTACTTAACCAGACCATTGGCGACTGCTTCGACCAGACGGTTGAGCAATTTCCCGATGCGCCCGGCTTGGTCGCTTGCCACCAGAACATTCGCTGGAGCTACCGGCAGTATCAACAGCAGGTCGACCGCCTGGCACGCGGCCTGTTGGCGTTGGGTATTGAAAAGGGCGACCGCGTTGGCATTTGGGCCCCCAACCGCTACGAGTGGGCATTGACCCAGTTTGCCACCGCCAAAATTGGCGCCATTATGGTCTGTATCAACCCCGCCTACCGTCTTTACGAGTTGGAATACGCGCTCAACAAAGTCGGCTGCCGCATGGTGATTACCGCCGCACAGTTTAAAACCAGCAACTACTTGGCAATGCTCAATGAGCTGGCGCCCGAGCTGGCTAATCTGCCGGCCAACAGCGCGGCACCACTGCAGCTCGCAAAGCTGCCAAGCGTAGACTACCTGGTGCGCATGGGTGGAGAGTCAACCCCAGGCATGCTCAATTTTGACACCGTTCTCAAAGAGGCCGATGCGCAATTAGATGCCCAATACGCCGAACGCCGCGCCAGCCTCAGCCCTACCGATGCGATCAATATTCAGTTTACCAGCGGCACCACCGGCTCGCCGAAAGGGGCGACGCTGACCCACCTGAATATTCTCAACAACGGCAAGGTGGTCGGCGATGGCATGAAACTGACCGAGCAAGACCGGCTTTGTATACCGGTGCCGCTCTACCACTGCTTTGGCATGGTGATGGGCAACTTGGCTTGTATCACGCACGGCACTGCCGCTATCTACCCCGACGAAGGGTTCGACCCGAAAACCACCCTGGCCACTGTTGAAGCCGAGCGCTGCACTGCGCTGCACGGTGTGCCGACGATGTTTATTGCAGAATTGGATAGCCCAGACTTTGCCAGCTTTGATCTCAGCTCACTGCGCACCGGCATTATGGCCGGCGCCACCTGCCCGGTAGAGGTGATGAAAAAGGTTAATGGCCAGATGCATATGAGCGAAGTATTAATCGCCTACGGCCAGACTGAAACCAGCCCCGTCAACCATATGACAGTGGCCGACGACCCCTTCGACAAACGCACCAGCACGGTAGGGCGCCCTGGCCCACACTTGGAAATCAAACTGGTCGATGAGCACGGCAATTTAGTTCCGCGCAACACCAAGGGTGAGATCTGCTGTCGCGGTTACTCAGTGATGCAGGGTTACTGGGGCGATGCCGATAAAACCGCGGAGACAATCGACAGCGAAGGCTGGCTGCACTCTGGCGATTTGGGTGTTATGGACGAACTTGATTACGTGCAAGTGGTCGGCCGCATCAAAGATATGATTATTCGCGGTGGCGAGAACATCTACCCACGCGAGGTTGAAGAGTTTCTCTACACCCATCCGGCCATTCAAGAGGTGCAGGTGTTCGGCGTGCCCGATACCAAGTACGGCGAGCAGGTCTGCGCTTGGGTGCAGTTGAAAGAAGGCGAAGCGCTCGACGCTGAGCAGTTGCAAGCTTACTGCAGCGATAAAATCACCCACTTCAAAGTGCCAAAGATTATCCGCTTTGTCACAGAGTACCCGATGACCGTGACCGGAAAAATTCAGAAATTCATCATGCGTGAACAGATGATTGAAGAGTTAGGTCTTTAAGATAAGTAAAACCGCTTTAAGCGCCATAAATTGATAATAAGAGGGTAGTGTAATGAGTCAGTTCAATATGTTAATTAACGGCCAAATGGTCCCCGGGGCATCGTCTATCGAGGTCATCAACCCTGCCAACGAAGAGGTGATAGCGCAGTGCCCAGTCGCTTCGCAAGCGCAGCTAGACGAAACAGTAGCTGCCGCCAATGCGGCCTTCCCCAGTTGGGCAGCCAAGAGCTACGCTGAGCGCGGGGCACTGATCAAACAGTTGTGCGGCGCCATTGCCGACAACGCTGAAGAGTTCGCCCAGCTGTTGACTCAAGAACAGGGCAAGCCGTTGGCTGCAGCCCGCGATGAGGTGATGTTTGCCCAATACTTTGCCAACTTCTTTGCCGAACAAACTGTCGAGCCTGAAGTGCTCAGCGAAGATGACAACCAGCGCCTGGAAGTGCTGCGCCGTCCGCTCGGCGTCGTCGCCGGCATCTGCCCATGGAACTTTCCGCTGTTGATCACCAT
>JBLYYE010000037.1:0-5437 GCA_048549915.1 Porticoccaceae bacterium | reverse complement strand
GGCTTTTTATTTGTGTAAGTATAAAAATCACTGGGTTCAACTTAATAGCTCCAAACGTCGCCGACAGCACCACAGAGTTACAACAACTCAAGTATTAATACTACTCGTGCAACTCATAACACTTTAGACTCACCCGCTTTAATCATTGGAGTGAGCAGCGTGGAAGCCTTCACCGGAATTACAGGTCTTGCCACCTATATACTAGGCACGATTTTTGTTGTTCTTCTGCCGGGACCTAACTCACTTTACGTAATGAGTACGGCCTCAAGAATTGGTTGGCGGCAAGCCGCCAAGGCTGCGGCAGGTGTATTTTGCGGCGACAGCGTGCTAATGCTGATGGCGGTACTCGGTGCCGCATCGCTATTAAAGAGCACCCCCAATGCGCTTTACGCACTTCAGATGCTGGGCGCCGCTTACCTGCTCTATTTAGGTTACGGATTGTTCAAACATGCCTTGGCTATTTGGCGAGGCAATAGCCGCGACGACAACGACCCATTGCAGGACGACAACCCCAAGCCCAATAAGCACAAGCCGTTTCGCCAAGCACTTATCATTAGCCTGCTCAATCCAAAAGCGATTCTGTTTTTTGTCTCGTTTTTTGTGCAGTTCGTCTCGCCCGATGCCCCCGCACCACTGATGAGTTTTTTACTACTGGCGATTATTTTACAAATTATCAGCATGCTCTACCTCGCCGCACTGATCTTTTCTGGGGTGCGACTGGCCGCGCTGTTTGGTCAAAACATTGTTCTAGCTAGCAGTGCCACCGGGTTGGTTGGCATCGCCTTTATCAGCTTTGCCGTTAGCTTGGCAGTCGGTATTAGCTAGGCATTAAACTGAGCGCATTGAACTCTGCGTCGATAATGCAGTGGAGTAGCGCCAAACCAGCGTCGACAGGCCCGGTTAAAACTGCTCGCCTCGGTGTAGCCTAGTGCGGCGCCAACCTCTAGTAATGAAAGTTGCTCCTGCAGCAATAATTCCTCAGTTGTGCGCCGCCGCACAGCATCTACCAGAGCGCCAAAAGTTACCCCTTGCTCGGCCAAACGCCGTTGTAAGCTGCGTGCGGATAACGACAATTGCGCCGCCAGAAACGGTAGTGTGACACGGCCACTTGCCAGCTGCTGCTCTACCAGGGCCACTACCTGTAAAACAATATCCAGAGGATGGCAGCGCACTGTGTGGGCGACAAAACGCGCCGCAGTAGCGGCTAAATTTGCGTCACCCAAGCCGTCGCTATCAATTGGCTGGTCGAGCAAGGCCGCAGGAAAGAAAAGCCCTTCAAAAGGCTGTTCAAAAGTAGGCTGGCAACCCAAGTAGTCGTTATAGACAGGCAACTGCAGAGCCGCTGAATGCGTAAAGCAGACCTGCCAGTAATGACTGGGCTGCTGGCTAATAAGCCGCAAAAAATTGGCGGCAATTGCGTAAGCCAACTCTGTATTGTGGCGGTAGTAGGCTCCTCCACTGCTGCCGACGCGGTAACTAAGACAAGCCAGCGGTTCGCCCTGCGGTAAAGCCAGCTGAGTAGGCCAACCACCCGTGTGCAGCTGCACCCGCGCACTTGGGCTATGGTATAGCATATTGCGGCTGATGGCGGCCAGTGCCCGCCCCACTGTCGGCTCGTGCTGGGCAATCAGGGCCACCGGACCAAGCACTTCAATTCCTTGGCGCCTAGCCAGCCGAAGGCCAAAGTCCGCCCTATCGAGTTCCTTGGCGGCCAGTTCAAGCAGTTGCATTAACTTAATATGTTCAAAACTGGCATCGGGCTCAATCACTACTGCCGCAGATAAACCCACTCGCTCCAGCAGCGTTTCACTGCTGCCGCCAAGCTCAGTCACTAATTCAGCAAAGCCAGACAAACTGCGTGCGCGCACCTGACCCGATGGACGTTGGTTAACGGCTATATTGGTAGGTAATAACATAGCCACACACTAGCCAGATTGGCGTAAAAAGACAATATTCGATGTTGAGCACGGCCTACACTCAGTTTCCTAGACAATAAAGAAAAGAGGATTAGCAATGGCGATTCATTGGCGTAACGGTATACCCAACACGGTTTTTATCAGCGGCGGTGGCAGCGGCATTGGCGAGCAGTTCGCTGTGCGTATGGCCCAGCAAGGTGCCAATGTCGCCATCTTTAACCGCAAACTCTCGCCTCAGGTGGTCGATAAACTGCGGCAACAGGCAGCCAATAGTACTCAACGCTTTCAGGATTACAGTGCCGATGTCTCCGATATGGCCGGCCTGCAAACCGCCATCGACAAAGCGGTGGTAGAGGTGGGCAAACCCGATTTAGCCATTAACTCGGCTGGTATTCAGCTAGCTGGGGCCTTCGAAATCGCTACGGCTGCTGACTTTGATCAGGTCATCCAAGTGAATCTTATCGGCACCCGTAATTTTGCCGCTGCGCTAATGCCGCACCTGCACAGCGGCAGTCAGCTGGTGCTGGTGGCCTCGCTAGCGGGGTTGGTCGGCAACTACGGTTACGCCGCTTACTGCGCTTCTAAACACGGAGTCATTGGCTTGGCTAAAGTATTGCGGATAGAGCTAAAACTGCAAGGAATTGATGTCAGCATCTGTTGCCCGGGCGAGGTAGAGACGCCGATGGTCGCCAAAGAGCGCGAGACGATTCACCCCATCAGCGAGGCACTGCGGGCTTTTGCCGGTCAACTGCAGGTTGAGCCTGCTTGTGAACAGATGCTCGCAGGTATCGCCAAGCGTCAGTTCGAAATCATTCCCGGTTTCAAACCGCGCCTAGTCAGTCGGTTATTCCGCTGGATACCTGGGTTGATGGACAAGAATATCGACAGTATGGCCGCCGCTGCCGCCAAAAAGATGGCGCAGCACTGACTCTAGCCGATAGATAATGATGAACAACAAAGCAGTAGTGGTGATCACCGGGGGTTCCAGTGGTTTGGGCAAAGCTCTGGCCGAGCGTTTTATTGCCAACGGGGCAGATGTCGCGTTGATCGCCCGCAACGCCGGCAAGCTCAATACCGTTAAAGCGCGGCTTGCGACACAACTGCAAGGCCAACAAAAACTCGAAGGTTTCTCGTGTGACGTTGCCGATGTTGACGCCTGCGCCGCAACCTTCGCCGCTATCGAGCAAACACTCGGCGCACCGACACTGCTGATTAACTCCGCCGGTGTGCTCAACGAGGGCTATTTTGATCATCTCAGTTTGGACGACTTCCGCTACACCATGGAGGTCAACTACTTCGGTGCCATTAATGTGATCCACGCCGCTCTGCCCTACTTCGACCTCAACGGCGGAGGCTGCATTATTAATATTGCTTCGCTGGCAGGTAAATTTGGCGGCTTCGGTTATGCCGCTTATTGCGGTTCTAAGTACGCCATGGTCGGGCTCAGCGATACCCTGCGGCTGGAACTGAAACCGCGCAATATAACAGTGCAACTCGTCTGTCCTGGAGAGTTTGAAACACCGATGACTCAAGCACTAGAAGGACAGCGAAGCGCCGAGAATATCGCCATCACTCAGACCATCCCGCCAATGACACTAGACCGTGTAGCCGACGAGGTATTTGCCGGTATTCAGCGCGGTCCCTACTTGATTGTCCCCGGGCGCATTCCACGCCTGCTGGAGTGGCTCAATCGTACCCTGCCCGGTCTAATGCGCTGGGCGCTAGACAGCAAACTTAAAAAAATCTACCAAGGTCCGAAATAATCCGAACCACTAAATTACCAACTAGAAAAATATTAGAGAGGGTAAAACTATGATTTCAGCACAAGACCAACAAGCTATCGCTCACCTTGAAGAGACCTTTGCACTGCAAAAAGCCGCTTATCTCAAAGCGCCCTGCCCCAGTCTAAAAGAACGCGAAGAGCTACTCATGCGCATACCGGCCATGCTGATGAGCAACGCCAAACGAATAGCACAAGCGATGAACAGCGACTACGGCTACCACCCAGAGCTAACCACCTACATGTTTGATGTGGCCAATGTCGCTGGGCGCGCACAGTTTGCCGCCAGCTCACTCAAGGAGTGGATGGCTCGCGACTATCGCCCTTTAGAACCCTCGCTCTATGGCAGCTCTAAAGCCTATATTGAGAACCAACCTAAAGGTGTCATCGGCAATATGCCGGCGTGGAACTTTCCGGTAGACCTTTCAATCGGCCCTCTCTGTGAGATGCTCGCAGCAGGCAACCGCGTCATCATTAAACCCTCCGAGCAGACCCCGGCTGTAGGCGAAGTGTTGGCCGAGATGGTCGCCGCTACTTTCGACCGCGATCGCGTCAGCATTGAGAATGGCGGTGTTGATTTAGCTCGCCATTTCAGCAGCTTGCAGTGGGATCATCTTCTCTACACAGGCAATACCGCTATAGGACGCGAAGTAATGCTAAAAGCGGCAGAGAACCTTGTGCCGGTTACGCTAGAACTGGGGGGTAAGAACCCCACCGTATTCACACCAGAGGCGATCAATGCCAAAACCATCAACCAGATGATGGGCGCTAAGCTGACAAAAAATGGCCAACTGTGTATTACCGTCGACCACTGCCTGGTACCCAGCCAGTCACTGGATCAGTTTGTTGCACTGGTAAGGGAGTATGTAGAGGCCAAGCTCGGCGATTACACCAGCAGCGACTTTAACTGTGCTGTCATAAACAAGCGTCAGTTTGACCGCTTGCAACGCTATGTCGATGAAGCTAAAACCATTGATAGCAGCCGTGTCATCGAACTTGGCTCGCCAGCCAGCGCCGCCGGTGACAGCTGCACCATGCCGCTGACCTTAGTTATTAACCCCGCAGCAGGCTCGTTGATTGAGCGCAACGAAGCATTCGGACCGATACTGTCAATTATTACCTACGACCATTTCGACGAAGCTATCGCGCATATTCAGGCGGGCGAACGCCCGCTGGGTATTTATATTTTCTCTGAACAGCCTGAGCTGGTAGAAAAGCTCCGGCTCATGACAAGTTCTGGCGGTTTCTGCGTAAACGCCGCATCACTTCAAGGCGCTCAAGAAAACCTCGGCTTTGGTGGAGTTGGCAAAAGCGGCATGGGACGCCATCACGGATTAGAGGGGTTTCGCGAGTTCTCTAATCCACGTGGCTGTGTTGAATTAACTAGCGATGCCAACACAGATCCATTCTTGCCACCGCACGATGAAGCCTCGCGCGAGTTTTTGAGAGCTGCTACAGGTGGAGTATTGGGATAAGCAGTGCCGTATTCAAAATACCTTGTAACAGATGGCCTTGTTTGAGATTGCGATGAGAGAGGGATTGATCGCAAGCGCACCTATGCGCTTGCGCCCCCTGCGGGGCTGCGTCACTTCGCGACTTGGCCTGATTGGTACGCAATCAGTCGAACCTGCCAAGGCTTCACACCCACTCTTCCGCCCACAAAAAAACCCAGCTTGCGCTGGGCTTATTTGAAATGGCGGTGAGAGAGGGATTGCTCGTAAGCGCACCTATGCGCTTGCGC